>NVUH01000006.1 GCA_002401855.1 Hyphomicrobiales bacterium | reverse complement strand
TGTATAGATAGATAAAGCCAACCACAAAGCCAAAAATTCAGGCTTAATGGCAAAACCACCTTTATAGTTAAAACCTTTAAGCTCTGGCATGCTCACACCAAGCGGTGAACCGGCTAAAAAATAGACGATAATCGGCAAGCCGATGATCAAACCAAGGCTACCCCACAATACTGGCATTTGCTTGCCCGTAGCGTCTAGAACTTTTTTGGCATATCTCTTAAAGAAAAAAGCGCCAATGATGCCAGCAAAAAATGCAATCCACACCCAACCAAAACCATCTTGTGGCAAAGGTTGTGGTAAGAATATACCACGGTTTGTGACAATCACACCTTCAATAATCGGTGTGGCTGCTTTCACTTTTGGAAACGAATGTAAAATAATGCCATACCATAGCAAAATTTGCAGCAAAACAGGCACGTTACGCACCGCTTCTACATATACCTGCATCAAACGCGATAGCACAAAGTTATTTGAAAGCCGTGCAACACCCGCCGAAAAGCCCAGTATAGTGGCCAAAACAACACCGCACACAGCCACTAGCAATGTGTTCAACAGACCAACAAATCCAGCCCATAAATGAGTGTCACTTGGTGAATAATCTACAAGTGTTTGGTTAATATCATAACTTGCAGCATTGCCTAAGAAATCAAAACCTACCTTAACACCTAGGTTTTCAATATTCTTTACCGTATTATTCACTAGCCAGCCAAAAAACAACAAAACCGCGATCACAGCAACAATTTGCATAATGATAGCGCGGGTTTTCTTATCTCTCCACATCGCTCCTAATGAAGACGGTGTTTTTTCTGAAACATCAGAGACGCTCATGGTTACCATCCAATTTTTGGGTTTTAAATCCGTCCAGATGAATAATATTTCAAACAAAAATCCGCTTAAATATTATTCATTTGCTCCCTAAATTATCATTCCATCTTAAATGATAACTCTGCAATCCAAAACCTAGTTAAAAAAAAACGAACCCTCTCCCCCAGTTGACCTAAGGCTTTCATAGAAAAGAGGATTCGCTAATACATGTTATAATAACAATCAGTTATTATTTAATTGGTGGMGCATATTGAATGCCGCCATTTGTCCATAGAGCGTTTAGACCACGTTCTARYTTCAATGGAGTKTCAGCACCAACATTRCGYTCGAATGATTCTGAATAGTTACCAACTTGAGTGATAATATTCATAGCCCAATCTTCGCTYAGACCAAGTTGTSCRCCTAGRCCAGCATCAGCTGTACCAAGAAGTTTTTGCACAGCAGGGTTGCTAGCATCTTTACTACGTTCCATAGCATTTGCAGATGTCACACCAAGTTCTTCAGCATTAAGCATTGCATTATGTGTCCATTTAACAATGTCGAACCATTGATCATCGCCATGACGAACTACAGGGCCAAGAGGCTCTTTAGAAATAATTTCAGGCAAAATCATATGTGCAGTTGGATCTTCCAAACCAGAACGTTGTGCAGCAAGTGCAGAAGCGTCTGTTGTGTAGATATCGCAACGACCAGCAGAATAAGCGCTACGCCCTTCAGCAGAAGTTTCAACTGGAACTGGCTCATAAGACATGCCGTTCAAGCGGAAATATTCAGAAAGGTTAAGCTCTGTAGTTGTACCAGTTTGGATACAAACTGAAGCACCATCAAGTTCTAAAGCAGATGCAACACCAAGATCTTTACTTACCATAAAGCCTTGACCATCATAATAGTTCACACCAGCAAAGTTAAGACCGAGCCCAACGTCGCGAGTAAGTGTCCATGTCGTCACCCGTGATAGCACGTCAATTTCGCCAGATTTCAAAACTTCGAAACGAACTTTTGATGACAATGGTACAAATTCAACTTTATTAGCATCGCCAAGAACAGCAGCAGCAACAGCACGACATAGATCAACGTCTAGACCCTGCCAGTTACCGGCATCATCTGGAGTGGCAAAACCAGCAAGACCAGTTGACACACCACATTTTAACACATCAGCAGATTGTACATCTTCTAATGTAGTAGCATAAGCGCCAGATGTTGCAGCAATAGCAGCAATACCGACAGCTAGTGGTAATAATTTTTTCATGTTAATTCCCTATTTTTAATTATGCACTTCATCGACTTAACGAGAAATGCTCTCCCCATACATAATCTGTATAAATCATCACCTCCCTTCAATCGATTAACAATTAAAGCCAAGTTCCGAAACTAGATTTTGCATGCACCCATCAAAAAACTTTACACACCATAAGTCAAGAAAGAAAATATACCATCACATAAAGTTTAACATAAAATCTTGTAAATTCGACCCTAATTCACGTATATCAATGGAATGCATCACCCTGTAAGCCCTGCCCGCCCTGCGCAGAGGGATCTTTCGTATTTTATTAAGAGTTATAGAATTCATTCAGTATATACAGTTAATAAATTAAGTTAATTTAAACAAAATCCCAGATTTACATCAATTTAATTTATATAAACTCACTACACATCACTATTTAAAGTACCTTAAATTAAGACTTCATCTCAACAAATCAGAATAACCACCATAAACACTACCATAAAAATAGTCCTATTTTAACAATTCAAGTACCAGCATCACTAGATTATTTTTAATCTATCGACGTCATTTGTCGCAAGTTATTCACCAAAAAATTATTCTTTATTGTACTCTGATTTGAAATCTATATTATAAAACATGGTTAATAGATACTTGATTCGAAATTTTGGCGAGGGGGAACGCTGATTTTCGGACAAATGAGGCAATGCTTTGATTTATGTGAAGCAAATCGTTTGTATTTATAATGTTGAAGTTCAAATGCGGTATATGGGGAGTTTTCAGTGCCTATATTAGAAGAATATCCATCGTCACAAAACGTAGAACCTGTAGAGGTTCACGAAGTTTCTGGACGAGTAAAATGGTTTGACCCCGGCAAAGGCTTTGGGTTTTTAATCGCCGATGATAATAGTGGCGATATCTTAATTCACGTCAGTTGTTTGCGCAAAGGTGGTTTTGAAACCGCTCATGAAGGCGCGCATATTGTATGTGAGGCGGTGAAAGGCAAACGTGGTTGGCAAGCGCTAACCATTTTAAGTGTCGATCTCAGCACCGCCATTCCACCCAATTCAAAAGAACCAGCCAATACACACTTCAACGTTAAGCCAAACGGTGATTATGAACTGGCCGTGGTAAAATGGTTTAACCGTAAAAAAGGTTATGGCTTTGTTTGCCGCCCCAATATGGATGAAGATATTTTTGTTCATATGGAGACCATGCGCCGCTTCGGTTTTTCAGAATTACGGGCAGGTCAAGAAATTCTAGTGCGTTTTGGCGACGGCCCCAAAGGCCTTATGGCTGCCGAACTTAAACCACTTAGCGAACAAGGCCATTTGAACACTCATTAGTTCAGATGCCTCCCCTATGTATATATCTAAGCCAAACATTCGTTTGGCTTTTTTTATTTTGCCTTTTTAAAATTAACAATAAAATTACCCAACGCAATGAACAACACTCCAATCATTGCAGTGAGTGACCATTGATAATCTTCAAATATAGTCGATAAAACCAACGCCACCAATGGCGTTATCACCAATATATAGGCCGCACGGCTAGCGCCCAAACGCTCAATCAAGTTCAAATAAGCAGTAAACCCAAATATTGTGGCAATCAGGCTTAAAAATACCAATGCTCCTAAATATTGCCCTGTAAAGTCAAAATTAAATTCCAAACCCAATATCAAGCAAATAATAAACAAAATAATACTGCCATAGATCACCCCATAACTAGTCGAAGTTATAGACGTTATGCCATGATGTTTGTTACGAACTGTAATCATATTGCCAAGTGAGAAAAAATACACCCCCAAAACAGACAAGCCAACACCAAATAAAACATCACCACCCAACTCTACATTTGCAATATCTTGCCAAAAAATCAATATCAGGCCCAACAATCCAAATAAAATACCCCATTTCATGGCTGGTACAGGTTTCTCACGGTAAAAAAGATAGCCATTCAAGGCATTCCATATAGTCGCGAGCGAAAATATGATAGCAATCAAACCGCTGACAATATAATGGCTAGCATAATAAAAGCAGATGAAATTAAGGCTAAACAATAACGCCCCATGCAAAGCAAAGAAAATATGATCTTTGGCTTTTACTTTCTGAATCTTACCCAGTATTTTCATCATCGGAAACATAATCAATGCAGCCAACGCAAACCGATAAAATACCGAAACAATTGGCGAAATGTCAGATATCTGCCAAGCAATGGCCAACCAAGAGGCGCCCCAAGTAAATATCATCGCTATATATAGGAAAACTGTCATTTAAACTCCATCTGTTGGCCGTATCTAACAGCATTGATCCGCAAAATCTGTCACTTTTTGGTTTTTTTAGCACAATCTTGCGGTTTTGTTGTTGGCTTTCATTGATTCTCAACAACATAACAATTATCATGCCCCATGAATTTCGATATGACCAACATACCACCTGCATTACAAAGCATGTTCAGTGCCTCAAAAGCCGAGCTGTTGAAGGAAAAAAACCTCAACAAACATGTCTCTTTGTCTATGTGGACCAATAAACATGATTATATCGAATTTCAAAACACCAAGCATCACACATTATCTCTCTATATAAAGGGTGGTTATAATAATTTCAGGCTCGATAAAACCATTAGCAATATATCTGGCGAAAATAAATTATGCCTCATGCCCAAAGATGGAAAATATATTTGGTCAATCGGCAAACCATTTCAACTTGGGCATTTATATTTTACCGATGAATATCTGAAACAAATCGCCATGCAAACCTTCGATAAAGACCCGCGTGACATTCATCTACAAGAGCTAACATTCGAAGAAAACCAAACCCTAGCCAGCCTAATGCGTTATGGTATTTTCGAAAATGATTGGAAAAATGATCAGAACCATCATTTCATCGACCATGCTGTGCAAATGATATTGTTAAAAATCCTGCAAAACCACAGCAACAATCGGTTTAAGTTACCAGCCGTCAAAGGAGGCCTGTCACATGGAAATCAAACACTAATTAAAGATTATATCCATACCCATTTTGCCGAAAACCTTCCGCTCAACCAATTAGCTATCTTGGTCGGTTTAAGCGAATATCATTTCGCCCATATGTTTAAAATCAGCTTCGCCAGCGCCCCCCATCAATATATTCAAGCTTTACGAATTAACAACGCTGCCACTCAAATCAAAGCAGGCATCGCCTTAGCCAACGTCGCCGCCAATTGCGGCTTTTCCAGCCAAAGCCACCTAGGCCGCATATTCAAACAATATAAAGGCGTCACACCGCATAAATATAAAATTTCAGTGAATTGATAAAATTCTTGTCATCTATGCCCATTACCATTAAAATGTACTTAATTTATAAATGGAAAAAAATGACATATATAAACGCGGATGAAGTTCCTCTTACCAATACAGGCCAAATAAAAATCTACGGCGAAGATGCCTTTACAGGCATGCGCAAAGCGGGAAAAATTGCAGCGGCCGCGTTAGATATGGTTGCCGAACATGTAAAAGTCGGCGTTACCACCACGGCGCTCGATAAACTCATCTTCGATTTTGGCATCGATCATAATGCCATCCCTGCCACGCTCAATTATAAAGGCTATACTCATAGCTCATGCATTTCTATCAATCATTTTATATGCCACGGCATCCCATCAGAAAAAGCCCTCAAAGAAGGCGATATCCTCAACATCGACATCACTTATATTGTTGATGGTTGGCATGGTGATAATAGCCGCATGTATGTCGCAGGTAAACCCAAACGCATTGCCGAACGGCTCATTAATGTCACTTACGAATCTCTCATGCGCGGCATTGCGGCCGTCAAACCTGGCGCCACAACTGGCGATATCGGCCACGCCATCCAATCTTACGTTGAATCAGAACGCATGTCCGTCGTGCGTGATTTTGTCGGCCATGGTCTTGGGCGTTTGTTTCACGAAACCCCACCCAACATCTTCCATTTTGGCCACCCCGACGAAGGTGACACTCTGGTCGAAGGCATGATTTTCACCATCGAGCCAATGGTCAACATTGGCAAACCACATTCCAAAATCCTTACCGATGGTTGGACAGCAGTAACCAGAGACCGTTCCTTAAGTGCCCAATATGAGCATTCAATCGGCGTCACCAAACATGGTTGCGAAATTTTCACTCTATCTCCAAAAGGTTATGGTTGCTGGCCATACGAGCAATCTGATATATAAAATGCAGGCGATAAACCACATTATTTGGGTTACACTCGTCAATATATCCAAACTTTATTATTCAATAATGCAGCCAATCACATCAAAGCCGGTGTCACACTGCATAAATATAAAATTTCAACGAATTGATAATATTCTTGTCATTTATGCCTATAGCCATTAAATATATGGTCAATATATAAATAGGAAAAAAATGACATATATAGATGCGGATGAAGCTCCTCTCACCAATACAGGCCAAATAAAAATTTACGGTGAAGATGCCTTTGCAGGTATGCGCAAAGCGGGCAAAATTGCCGCAGCAGCGTTAGATATGATTGCCGAACATGTAAAAGTCGGCATCACCACTGCTGCGCTCGATAAACTAATCTACGATTTTGGCATGGATCATGATGCCATCCCCGCCACGCTTAATTATAAGGGCTATACCCACAGCTCCTGCATTTCCATAAATCACGTCATTTGCCACGGTATTCCGTCGGATAAAACCCTCAAAGAAGGCGACATCCTCAACATCGACATCACTTATATTGTTGATGGATGGCATGGCGACAACAGCCGCATGTATGTGGCAGGCACGCCCAAACGTATTGCCGAGCGGCTTATTAACATCACCTACGAATCTCTCATGCGCGGTATGGCTGCCGTTAAACCTGGTGCCACCACTGGCGACATCGGCTACGCCATCCAATCCTATGTAGAATCAGAACGCATGTCCGTCGTGCGCGATTTTGTCGGTCATGGCCTTGGCCGCCTGTTTCATGATGCCCCTAGCATCTTTCATTTCGGCCAACCGGGCGAAGGCGAAACCCTAGCCGAAGGCATGATTTTCACCATCGAGCCAATGGTCAATATCGGCAAGCCACATTCTAAAATTCTGGCTGATGGCTGGACAGCAGTTACCCGAGACCGCAGCTTAAGTGCCCAATATGAACACTCAATTGGCGTCACCAAAGATGGCTGTGAAATTTTCACTCTATCCCCCAAAGGTTATGGTTGCTGGCCATACGAGTAATCAAATAGATAAAATGAGCGATGATAAACCACATTATTTGGGCCATAGAGATAGGCTCAAAACCAAGTTTCAAACCAAAGGCGCACAGGCTTTGGCCGATTATGAATTGCTCGAGCTCTATCTATTCCGCTCTATCCCGCGCCGTGACACCAAACCCATCGCTAAAGATTTAATCACCAAATTTGGTAATTTCGCCGCCGTTGTATCGGCCGAATATAACCGCCTTATCGAAGTGAAAGGCGTTGGCGATGCTGTGGCCAAAGATATAATGCTCATCAACGCCGCATCCTTGCGTATGATGCAGAACGACCTATCAGACAAGCCAATTCTTTCGAGTTGGTCGGCTTTGGTGCAATATTGCCAAGCCGCAATGGCCTATAACAGCATTGAAGAATTTCGCATCATCTTCCTCAACAAGCATAACCGCATCATCGTCGATGAAGTGCATCAACAAGGCACCATCGATCACACACCCGTTTATCCGCGCGAAGTTATAAAACGCGCACTTGAGCTTGCAGCCAGTGCCATTGTTTTGGTGCATAACCACCCAAGTGGTGACCCAACGCCCAGCCCAGGTGATGTAAAAATGACCGAGCTAATCATCGAAGCTGGCAAACCAATCGGTGTTGCCGTGCATGATCATTTAATCATCTCTAAAGATGGCCACGCCAGCTTTAAGCAATTAGGTTTAATTTAAATAACATAAAATAAATGTTAAATAAATTAATTCACACAAAATTAAAGTTTTTATTGCTATTTTACATTATAATTGTTATTAATCACCCAATCATATCGCTGGAGCAACCATCCAGAACCATATTAAAGAAGCTTAACCGCTTCAATAAAGGAGCGGAAAATGCGGTATTTGCCCATTTCCTTAAAAACCGAAAATGCCCAAATAGCCCTCATCGGCAATGGCGAAGCTGCGCTTAACAAGCTACGCCTATTGGTAAAAACCTCGGCTCAAATTCAATTATATGCGCCATCTCCAAGCCTAGAATTGGCAACATTTCTCATTCAACAACCTGATTCTAACATCAGTCACCTAAGCCATTCGTTCTCCTCAGATGACTTAAATGATGTGATAGCCGTGTTTTCATGTGCAGATGATGCGAATGAAAATATCCGCATTGCCAACTGGACGGCGGAGCAAAATATACCCTTTAACAGCCCTGATCACCCCAGCATTTGCACATTCTTCGTGCCGTCAATTGTCGACCGCGCGCCCGTCACCATCGCCATTTCCACCGAAGGCGCAGCGCCTGTATTGGCCAAGCAAATCCGCGCCCATTTGGAGCATTTGTTGCCGCAAAATACTGGTAAATTAGCAAACTTTGCCCGTAGCTTACGCACCAAAGTACAAAACAGGTTATCAAACATGAATGAAAAACGCCATTTTTGGGAAAATTTCTTCAATGGCGATATTGCCACTCATTTCCTAGCAGGCAATACCCAACAAGCCAACGAACTGGTTGATGATGCGTTAGAAAACCCGCAAGCAAATGATGGTAAATTATACATCATTCATGCTGCCGATCCAGATATGCTCAGCATTAAAGCCGCCCGCATCTTGCAATTGGCCGATCACATTTATCAACTCGAAGGCCTATTAGGCGATATAGAGGATTTCACCAACCTATCGCGCCGCGATGCCCAATTTACAAAAATCAGCTCCAACCCCAACAAACCAGAAGATGGCGAGCTCATCATGCAGATTGCCAAACAGGCGCGTTGTGGTAAAATGATTGTGGTCATTGGCGATGCTAGCACCCAAAAACGCAAAGCCAAAATTACCAATCATTTATCTAGCAAAGACATTCAGATCGAACAATTAAACTCTGCACTACCAAGAGTAGAGTCTGTAAATCAATTTTCTCAAGCCCAATTTTAAGGCTAAATAAGGTAAAGTAAATGGCGCCAGCGAAACAAATCAAGCCGTTAAAAAATCCAGTATCCGTCACAGCTAACTTGCTACTCAAGGGCTCAACCGTTTACTTAAAAGCTGATGGCACATGGTCAGACGACATTGCCAACAGCGCCATTGCGCATGATCGCGAACAAGAAACTGCGCTTTTGGCCTTGGCCAATATCACCGAAAAAACTCAATATGTAGTCGGCGCTTATTCATTCGACGTTAAAATCATCGACGGCAAAGCCACCCCGCTCGGCATGCGCGAGATCATCCGCGCCAAAGGCATCCCGACCATCACCCCAGATGGGCTAACCAGCAAGCCAGAATGGCAAAACCAATTCACCAAAAGCAACGCAAGTAGCCATAAAATATAAGGTGCATCCCCACATGTCATTACAACAATCTATACAACAAGCGGCTCAAAAGGAATATTCTCCGACCGCTCCTGCCATAGCTCCAAAAAATGTGCAGATGTATAAATATGATCAATTTGATGATGAATTCATCACCCAACGTATCGATCAATTGCGTTCACAAATCAACCGCCGCCTCGCAGGCGAGCTAAGCGAAGATGAGTTTAAACCTCTGCGCTTGCAAAATGGCGTTTACTTGCAATTACACGCCTATATGCTGCGCCTCGCCATCCCCTACGGCCAGCTTAACAGCACCCAAATGCGTGCCCTTGCTTATATCGCCCGTAAATATGACAAAGGTTTCGGCCATTTCACCACTCGCCAAAACATTCAATATAATTGGCCAGCCCTAAGTGATATACCCGAAATTTTGGAAGACCTACAAAAGGTCGAAATGCATGCCATTCAAACCAGTGGTAATTGCATCAGAAACACCACATCTGATCCATTTGCAGGTGCTGCAGCTGATGAGCTAACCGACCCACGCCCGTGGTGCGAAATCATTCGCCAATGGTCAACATTGCACCCCGAATTTGCCTTCCTACCGCGTAAATTTAAAATCGCTGTCAACGCTGCTGAGCAGGACCGTGCTGCGATTCTATATCATGATGTTGCGCTGCAAATTATTGAAAACGACCAAGGCGAAATGGGCTTTAAAGTCTATGTCGGGGGTGGCCAAGGCCGTACACCTGTCATCGCCAAATTAGTCCGTGAGTTTCTAGAGCCACAATATCTATTGTCGTATTTAGATGCCATTTTACGTACCTATAATATGCTCGGCAGACGCGACAATCTCTATAAAGCCCGCATTAAAATCACCGTCAACGAAACAGGTGTCGAAGAATTTTCACGTCTTGTTGAACTTGAATGGAACCGCATTAAAGACACTGGCTTTAACCTACCAGAAGAGCAAAAACAAACCATATTCAAACATTTTGAATTGCCCGAATTTGAATTACATCAATATGATGCAGAAAAATTCGAAAGCAAAAAACTGAAAAATAATGGCTTCGATTATTTTGTCAAAAACAACACATTCGCCCATAAGCAGGATGGCTATACAATCGTATCCATCTCACTCAAACCGCATGGCGGCATACCGGGTGACATCAGCGCCGATCAAATGGATTTGGTTGCTCAATTGGCCGATGATTATTCATTAAGCGAAATCCGCGCCACCCATCGCCAAAACTTGGTTCTACCACATGTAAAATTGGATGATCTTTTCATCCTGTGGCAAAAACTAACCAAGGCAAAACTAGCCGCGGGCAACATTGGCCTGTTAACCGACATCATCGCCTGCCCGGGTTTGGATTATTGCGCCTTAGCCAATGCCCGCTCCATTCCCATCGCGCAAATGATTGCCGAACATTTTGATGACATGAAAAAACTCAATGATTTAGGCGACATCACGCTCAACATTTCAGGTTGTATCAATGCATGTGCCCATCATCACGTAGCCAATATTGGTATTTTAGGTGTCGATAAAAAAGGCGAAGAAAGCTACCAAGTCACCTTGGGCGGCTCTTCTCGTTCAGATGCCGACATTGGTAAAATTGTTGGCCCAGGCTTTTCAGGCGATGAAATTGTCGGTGCCATCGAAACCATCACCAATGTATATTTAGCTGGCCGCACAAATAACGACGAAACATTTTTGGCCTATTACCGCCGTGCAGGTCAAACTCCATTCAAAGAGGCATTATACAATGTTGCTTAATAAACATGGCGAAACCGCCGAAAATGAAAATATCATCATTAAAGATGTCGATGGTTTGACCTTGCATGACGATCAGATTCTGCCCTATGCATATTGGCTCACACAAAAAGCAGAGATCAAACAAAAGCTAAACCGCGTATCCATTTGGCTCGATAGCCATGATGACATCGAAGCCTTATCTGACGACCTGTCATCCATTGATTTGATCGCGCTTAATTTCCCAAAATTTGGCGATGGCCGCGCCTTCACCATGGCACATTTGCTACAAGATAAATTTGGCTTCAAAGGCGAAATTCGCGCCATCGGCCACCCCATTGCCGATCAAGCCCAATTTCTATTCCGTTGCGGTGTCGACAGCATCGACATTCCAGCCGCGCAAGATCCAGCAATCTGGGTTAAAGAAGCCACCCGAATGTCACGTTTTTACCAACGCAGCGCCGAGAATATAACTGCAAATTCAAAATATTAAAATCTCCACCCCACCCTTTAGGAGACTGACATGTCAAAAATTGCCGAACCAGATACAATTGAACAAGAATTAACCGCACTTAACAACCGCTTCGCCGACGCGTCACCGCTCGAAGTGCTAGATTTTGCCGTCAAACAAAAATATATTGATGACATCGCTCTGGTCTCTTCTTACGGCGCCGAAGCCGTCATTTTGCTACATCTAGTGTCACAAGTCGATAATAACCTACCCGTCATTTTCATCGACACTGGCAAACTATTTGGCGAAACCAAAAGCTACCGCAAAAAAGTCAATCAGCAGCTCAACCTCACCAACATCATCACCTTTAAAGGCGATGAAGATGAGATCAAGGCCGCCGACCCCAAAAGCATTCTCTGGTCGCAAGACACCACCGCTTGTTGCCATGTGCGCAAAGTATTGCCTTATGCCCGCGCCACCGAGCCATACGCAGCCCTCATCACTGGCCGCAAACGCTTCCAAGGCAACACCCGTTCTGAGCTGAATATATTCGAATTTGCCAATGGCCAAGTTAAAATCAACCCGCTTGCCAATTGGGGCTTAGATCAGCTTAAAAATTATATCTTAGATAACGACCTACCGCGCCACCCCTTGGTTGCCGATGGTTATTTGTCGATAGGCTGCATGCCATGTACCGACAAAGTTGAAAGTGATGCCGAATATCGCGATGGCCGTTGGTCTGGCCAAACAAAAACCGAATGTGGCATTCACCTATTATAATTTGTGCATCTTTTCACTTCTTTTGCGTCTATGTTATAATGGCTAGCACTAGGAGTGAAAATGCAACAAGAATGGACATATTTTAGCAAACAAATTAAGGGCTTTATCCATTCGCGGGTGCAAAATGCGGCCGATGCAGATGATATCAGCCAAGATGTATTGCTCAAAGTCCATCAAAAAATCGACACACTTAATGACAAAGCCAAACTTGAAAGCTGGATTTACACCATTGCCCGCAACAGTATAAACAGTCATTATCGCAAACATAAAAATGACCCGATTGCCCATTCATCCGACAAACAACTAGAGTTCCTTGCCATCGAGGATGAAAATCAAGACGCCATTCTCGAGCTAGCTTGTTGCCTTAAAGCCTTTATGAGCAACCTATCCGATGATGCACAACATGCGCTGAACGCCACCAGTTTCAAAGGCCAAAGCCAAGTCGATTATGCCAAAACCTTAGGCATTCCACTGCCCACCGCCAAAGCACGAGTTCAACGCGCCCGCAAACAATTGGCCAAAGAACTTACCAAATGCTGTAAATATGCAGGCAATGAAGTGATTCCGCAAAATAATTGCATCCATTGTTAAACTTCCGCGTCTCCCTTATGTAACCAAATAAAGGAGACTAAAATGTCAGACGAAAATAAATGCAATTGCACATGCAATTCAGATAATAAATGTAACTGTAGCTGCACATGTAGCTGTGATTGCTAAATCTCAAACCAGTTAACACTGGGGCCAAGATTATGTGTGGGCGTATTACCAATAAAGCTTGATACGCCCCATCCATTGTGAATATGCCCACATAAATGCAGTTGAGGCTGTTTCATTTTCACGCAATCAAAAATAGCTTTACTGCCTTCATTTGCCCCGTATATTTGCAAATCACAATGCCCATAAGCAGGACTATGCGTCACCAAAACACATCCAACTGGGCAGCCTTCTAACATGCGGGCAGCAGCTTCTTCATCTAACCACTCGTTCCAATTTTCTTGATTAATTTGCGGCACTTCACAACCTAAACCATAAAAATCCACCCCATCAATGTTAACGCCACCACCATGTAACAAGTGAATATGCTCATGCTCATTACACAATTTAGTCAATTCCATTAAATTATCATGATTACCTGAAACAACCACAACAGGCTTTCGAATTTTCGTGAATGGCTCAATGATGTGCCAAGATGAGCCACCCTTATTAGCAAAATCTCCAGCCGCCACAATCACGTCAGCCACAGCTGATTGCGCAATCACTTCCAACATAAAATCCGCATTCATATGTATATCGCTAAATGCCAGTATCTTCATATAACCTCACTCACAATCGTAACAAGACCATACCTAATAAAGTCAAAAGTGTCGCTGCAAATTTTAACCGACCAAATTTTTCTTTAAAGAAAAACACCCCAATCATCATAGCAAACATAATACTGCTTTCACGCAATGCCGTTACCATAGCGATTGGTGCCTGCGTAAACGCCCACATCACAATGGCATAAGCGGCAAATGAGGCAAAGCCGCCAAAAAACATAATCGTTTTTTGTTGCTGAAACGCCCGCACAATCAATACTGGTTTTTTCATCCATACATAGGGAATAAAAAACAACGCATTGGCAATCGTCAGCCACGCATAATAACCAAACGGATCGCCTGACAATCGCGCCCCCGTGCCATCAACCAAACTATAAGCGGCGATAAAACATGCAGTCATCAACGCAAAAGCTACGGCTTTAGAATCCCGCCCACCCGCGCCGTTTTTGGTAAAGCCCAAGCAAAATACTGCCAATATAATCGCCACCACACCCAATATGGTCACCAGCTCAAAACCTATCTGCCACACAAAAACCGAAAACAAAGTCACAATCAACGGCGCTGTCCCGCGCGATATTGGGTAAATCAATGACAAATCACCCAACTTATAGGCCGCTTGCAATACAATTTGATAACCAACATGCAAAGCAATGCTAATGACTATATACATATAACTTTGGGGATGGGGTGCGCTGGTGATAGGTAACACAAGCGCACCCCAAAAAGCACTGCCAAACACCAATGCAGTCATGGTCAGCAATTTATCTGATTGCGATTTCGCCACGGCATTCCAAGCAGCATGCAACATTGCGGCAAGCACCACCGCGCAAAAAACTAAAAAACTCATATTCACCTATTTATCGAAAATTTCAGCCAGAGATTTAAACCCTTTAACTTCAATCGGGTTGCCCGAAGGGTCATAAAAGAACATCGTCCACTGCTCACCCGCCTCACCTTCAAACCGCACCGAAGGCTCAAGCACAAATTCAGTGCCCGCTTCCACCAACTTATCCGCCAATTTTTGCCATTCATCCAACTCAAGCACCACACCCAAATGCGGCATCGGCACAATATGTTCACCCACCTTGCCAGTGTTGACCACCTTAAATGGCTCACCCAAATGCAACGATATCTGGTGATTAAAAAAATCAAAATCAACCCATGTTTCGGTTGACCGCCCTTCGGCACAACCCAACAAATCGCCATAAAAACCACGTGCCTCATCAAGGTCAGTCACATTATAAGCCAGATGAAAAACAGATCGCATAATCTCTCCAATTTCTGTTTATTTATCTTAACTTATCCGATAATATCCATAAGTAATAACATTTAATATCATTTCTGAGCATAGGAAAATATTATGGATACCCGTTTTTTAGAAAGCCTAATCGCCGTGGTCGAAACAGGCTCCATCGCTTCAGCCGCCCGCAAACAAGGCATCACAGCTGCTGCACTTAGCGGCCGCATTAAAAGCTTAGAGGCACAATTTGGCACCAATCTATTGTCACGCAGCGCCCATTCAGCACAACCCACCGATGCCTGTCTTAACCTGCTACCCCGCGCCGAAAACCTGGTCAAACAAGCTCATTTGTTAAAATCTGATATAGATGCCTCAGGCCTATCTGCCACCTTGCACATTGGCTGCATCGCCACCGCGCTCACTCAATATATGCCGCAAATCATCAAAGCCATTGGCATGCAAGCACCCAAAGCAGAATTATTAATAAAACCAGGCGATTCCAAACAATTATACAATTTATTACTTGAGCAAAAAATAGACGCCGCTATCACCACCCACCCCCATTTTAAACTGCCCAAAGGCATTAATTGTAGTATTTTGGCCGAACAACAATTGGTATTAATCAGCAAAAACTCAAGCACAGCATCGCTTAAAGACCAATTGCAGCAAAGCCCTTTCATCGGCTATGATAAAACCAGCTGGGGCGGCCAACGCGTCAGCCAATGGATTAATGAGTTGAATATGCAAAAAAATATATTGTGCGAACTTGATTCGCTCGAAACAATAACCGAATTAATAGATGAAGATTTAGGCATCAGTATATTGCCAGAATGGCATGGGTTATATAAACATTTCAAACACTTATACATAACCCCAATTGCTAAATTTGGTTATAATTTACCCAAAAGGCAAATTACTTTTTTAAGCCATAATTTACCAGAACCTGCTATTTTGCTGGAAATCGCCAAAAACTCAATTATAAGTGAACGCCATACTTAAACTATAAGCAACAGAATGATTTAGAATATGCCGAAATTAACAAAATATGGCTACATTATATTAGGTGATGGCTATCAAGCAGAGCAACATCGCGTCACCATCAGCTCAGCACACTTTTCCAGCAGCATAATTTGCGGCAAAACCATTAGAGATGCCATCCTCATCGCCAAACAAATGGTGTTAGATGGTATAGAAGTAATTGAGCTATGCGGCGAATTTGGCCAATCTGGTGCGTTTCAAATCGTCAATGCCATCAATTGCAAAGTGCCTGTTGGTTATGTCAGCTTTGTTAGTTATGAACATGATAAATTGACCGATTTTTTGAGCCGTGACTAATCTATAAAACAGTGCCATGATGAATTTATGTCTTGTATTTTAAGAATCACATTCATCGTCTTCACCCTGCTAACAAGCAATATCAGCGCGTTAGCCAGCGATGCTGCGTTCAGCCGCATTATTGGTTTCTCACCCGATGGCAAATATTTTACATTTGAGCAATATGGCATTGGCGACGCATCAGGCCTGCCTTTTTCAGAAATATTTTTCATCGATACAATCAAAAACACTTGGGTCGAGCCGCCTGTGCGTGTGTTGATTGATGACCAAACTGCCGACATTTCCAAAGCCCGTATTTTAGCCCTCGCCAAAGCCACACCCACCATCAAAAGCCTCAACACCACTTTGCATGGCTTCACTTTAGTGTCTAACCCCATCACCCAATTTGGTAATGATAAATATACGGCAGATTTTGGCACCAACCCAAACGCCCCCGACTATGACCGCTATAAAATACAGCTCAGCTTACAAGATGCCCCCAATAAAAAATGCGAGAGCTACGCACCAGATACCAAAATGTTCAGCTTAACCCTGACATCTGAATCCAACCAAAACATCACCCGAAGCTATGCCGATACCAACATGCCCAGCAGCCGCAATTGCGCATTAGATTATTCAATTTCAGAAATACACTATTTCGAAACCACAAATAATAACGTTATTTTTATGACCTTCATTAATATAATGTCTTATGGCTGGGAAGGCCTAGATCGCCGTTTCATAGTCATTCCATTCTACGTTCAAAAGTAAAATTAAACCATGCCATCAAATCTCTCTCATACAAGTACTAAAATTGAGCGTAATAGACTAAAAACTGCGCTTTTCATCGCTATTTTTGCATTTTTGACTACATTTTCAAGCCAATATATTTTCGCACGGGCTTTCCTAAATAATTTTTGGCTTGGCTTTGGCACCGCAATTTGCGCTTTTTTAATGGTCTATATTCTGCATTATCTTATTTTTCAAAAACTCAAAACCAAGCTCGCAAAATATGCACTGATAGCGGTATTTCCGCCCGTCTATTTTATATGTCTTGGCAGCTTTTTTGGCTTTGCCACTAGCTTGCTTAATTTCACTTTGTTTCAAGTGGCATTTATCAATCAAATATATTTGCAAACCCTTTTTTTCTTAGGCCAAAGTTTCTTCTATTTAACTTTCAGCCCCAAACTACCATTTATACTCACCAGTATTTTAGTCATTTTAAGTTTTTTGGTTGGCCTTACAAACCGCCATACACAAACCGAGCAAGACTAGGTTGTTTTTTACTATTTTTGCTGCTACATAAGGCCAAATAGTGCACATTCACCTCTTTTCATAAGGTTTTATTATGATCCCTCGTTATACCCGTCCTGAAATGGCCGCCATTTGGTCGCCCGAAGCTAAATTTCAAATCTGGTTCGAAATCGAAGCTCACGCTTGTGATGCTCAGGCCGAATTGGGTGTTATCCCCAAATCAGCCGCCAAAGCCGTATGGGAAAAAGGCGCGTTCGAGGTTGACCGTATTGATGAAATCGAAGCCATAGTCAAACATGATGTAATCGCATTTTTAACCAACTTGGCCGAACATATCGGCGATGATGCCCGCTTTGTGCATCAAGGCATGACCAGCTCAGACGTATTAGACACCTGTTTTAGCGTGCAACTTGTTCGCGCCACAGATATGCTGATGATCGGCCTTGACCGCCTACTCGCTGCACTTAAAAAATTAGCTTATGAGCATAAAGACACTGTATGCGTTGGCCGTAGCCACGCCATCCATGCCGAGCCCGTTACTTTCGGCCTAAAAATGGCGCAAGCCTTTGCCGAATTTGATCGTAACAAACAACGCCTCATCGCTGCCCGCAAAGAAATCGCCACTTGTGCCATTTCAGGCGCTGTTGGCACATTCGCCAACATCGACCCTGCGGTCGAAGAACATGTCGCAAAAAAACTCGGCCTAGAGTTCGAACCCATCTCAACCCAAGTCATCCCGCGCGATCGCCACGCCATGTATTTCGCCACTTTAGGTGTCATTGGTTCATCAATCGAGCGTTTAGCTGTCGAAATTCGTCATCTACAACGCACCGAAGTGTTAGAAGTCGAAGAGTTTTTCTCCAAAGATCAAAAAGGCTCAAGCGCCATGCCGCATAAGCGCAACCCGATCTTAACCGAAAACCTCACAGGCCAAGCCCGCCTCATCCGCATGGCCGTCACGCCAGCAATGGAAAATGTCGCTCTGTGGCACGAAAGAGACATTTCACATTCATCTGTTGAACGCCAAATCGGCCCCGACACCACTGTGACATTAGATTTTTCATTACATCGCTTGGCTATGGTCATCGAAAAATTACTGGTTTACCCAGAAAACATGATGAATAATATGAATAAATTAGGCGGTCTCATTCATTCACAACGCGTCTTACTCGCCCTCACCCAAGCCGGTGTATCGCGCGAAGATTCATACCGTTTGGTGCAACGCAATGCCATGCCAGTATGGCGCGGCGAAGGCGATTTTTTAGATCTGCTCAAAGCCGATAAAGAAGTCACCAAGGCGCTGACCATTGAACAAATCGAAGCTTTGTTCAATCTAGATTATCACACTAAAAATGTTGACGTTATTTTCAAACGCGTATTTGACTAATAATCTTAAATTCAAAACAAATAAAAAGCCCGCTTCAAAATCTGAAGCGGGCTTTTCATATCTATAATCGTAAAATCACTTGCCAGAGAGTTGACTTTGAGCTTCAATTAAAAACTCACTCAATTTTTCAACCAAGTCAGCTTCAGGAATCAAATGGTTCGCCGCATCCAAATCGCCAATCACTTTACGCAAAATATCGGCATCACCAGCTTCTTCTAGGTCAGAAATAATTACATCTTTGGCATAAGCTTCGGCATCTAATCCAACTTTTTCCAAAATTTCAGCCACCCATAGGCCGAATAATTTATCTCGGCGTGCCAAGATTTTAAATTTCATTTCTGCATCATGTGCAAATTTACTCTCAAAAGCCCGCTCGCGGTCACTAAAATTATCAGCCATGTCATTTCCTTAACTTAGGTCAGAATCAATATTGTTAATCATCCTCTATATTTTAAATAGAACCTGTCACCATTAAAATCAATGATCAAGCGCAAAATTAGTCCTAAAAATGTAGATATTTTCCAAACTTATACCCAATTGTGGCATCCATTTAGCCATTTTTTCGTTTCATTAACAAAGAATGAACAATCGGGTTTGAAATGCCTGCAAAAAAGGTTATAGAAAGCTCATCAGTCCATATAATTTTGGTGGTGAAATTCCGCCTATGGAGACCATAGATGATGAAAAACCGTCGCAAAATTCATGAAGGCAAAGCCAAAATCCTTTATGAAGGCCCCACCGCTGGCACAATCATTCAGCATTTCAAAGATGACGCCACCGCATTCGATGGCAAAAAACACGAAATTATAGACGGCAAAGGTGTGCTCAATAACCGCATCACCGAATATATATTTTTGGCGATGGAAGATATCGGCATACAAACCCATTTCATCAAGCGCCTCAACATGCGTGAACAGTTGATTAAAAAAGTCGAAATCATCCCGCTCGAAGTGGTGGTTCGCAATGTCATTGCAGGCTCATTGGCCAAAAAATTAGGCATGGAAGAAGGCACCAAACTAAGCCGCTCCATTATCGAATATTATTATAAAGATGACGCCTTAAGCGATCCCATGGTCACAGACGAACACATCACAGCCTTTAATTGGGCAACCTCTGCCGAATTGGAAGATATGGTCGCCACCGCCCTACGGGTTAACGACTTCCTCACAGGCCTGTTCCGCGCCGTTGGCATACAATTGGTCGATTTCAAACTCGAATTTGGCCGCCATTATGAAGATGGCAATATGCGCATTCTCCTCGCTGATGAATTCAGCCCAGATAACTGCCGCTTATGGGATTTAAAAACGGGTGAAAAGCTCGATAAAGACCGCTTCCGCCGTGGCCTTGGTGGTTTGGTCGATGCTTATCAAGATGTCGCACGCCGCCTTGGTATTCTCAACGAAAATGGCGATGTCATTGATGAAGATGATGAAACGCCAAAAGCCGACAAACCAACATTAGTAAAATAATTCATGCAACCCAACAAGTGGAAGTCAAACCCATGAAAGCACGCATCACAGTCACCCTTAAAAGTGGCGTATTAGACCCACAAGGCAAAGCCATTCAACACACGTTCGAAGATTTGGGCATTGAAGGCGTAGAAAAAGTTCGCCAAGGTAAAATTTTCGACATTGAAATTGCCGAAACTGACAAAATCAAAGCCAAAGCTCAACTCATCGAAATGAGCGAAAAACTACTCGCCAATATGGTGATGGAAAATTACACAGTAGAAATTTCAGATTGAGGTCAAAATCATGCAAGCCAGTGTCATTGTTTTTCCAGGCTCAAATTGCGATAGAGACGTCAAAGTCAGCCTCGAACACGCCACCCAAAAATCAGTAAATATGGTTTGGCATGGCGACAGCGCCATCCCTAAATCAGACCTTATTGTCCTACCAGGCGGTTTTTCTTATGGTGATTATTTACGCTGCGGCGCAATATCTGCCAAAAGCCGCATTATGAAAGCCGTCATTCAAGCCGCCAATAAAGGCACGCCTATTTTAGGCATATGCAATGGGTTTCAAATCCTCATCGAAGCAGGTCTTTTGCCAGGCTCCCTCACCCGCAATGCCAACCTTAAATTCATCTGCAAAGATATATATTTACGGGTCGAAAGCAACGAAAGCATTTTCACCAAAAAATACAAAGCAGGCGCAGCCATTCGTTTGCCCGTTGCTCATCATGATGGCAATTATTTTGCTGACGATAAAACATTAGACCAGCTCGAAGCTGGTGGCCAAGTCGCATTTCGTTATTCGACCGAGCAGGGCGAAATTACTGAAGAGGCCAATATCAACGGCTCACAACGCAACATTGCTGGCATTTATAATGACAGCAAAAATATTTTAGGCATGATGCCGCATCCCGAACGTCTAGACCAAGCTATCCTTGGCGGCACCGATGGCGCGCATCTCTTCAATAGCCTCGTAGACAGCTTAGCATAGGTAGCCGATATGACATATAACAACATTATCACACCAGAAGTGGTCAAAGAACACGGCCTCACAACAGATGAATATGACATCATCATCAAACGCCTAAACCGCGCTCCAAACCTTACTGAATTGGGCATTTTTTCTGTCATGTGGTCGGAGCATTGCTCTTATAAATCATCAAAATTCTGGCTCAAAAAACTACCCACCACTGGCAAATGCGTCATTTGTGGCCCCGGCGAAAATGCCGGCATCATCGACATTGGCGACAATCAAGCCGTGGTGTTTAAAATGGAAAGCCACAATCATCCGTCATTCATCGAGCCATATCAAGGCGCCGCGACAGGCGTTGGCGGCATCATGCGTGATGTCTTCACCATGGGCGCACGCCCCATCGCCAATATGAACGCTCTGCGTTTTGGCACCCCCGAAAACAAAAAAACCAAGCTTTTGGTCAATGGCGTGGTCGAAGGCGTCGGCGGTTATGGCAATTGCATGGGCGTGCCAACAATTGGCGGAGAGCTACATTTCGACAAAAGCTACAACACCAACAATTTAGTCAACGCCATGTGTATCGGCCTTGTCGATGCAGATAATATTTTCTATTCAGCCGCAGCAGGTGTTGGCAATCCGGTGGTTTACGTTGGCTCAAAAACTGGCCGCGATGGCATTCATGGCGCGACCATGGCCTCAGCCGAATTTGATGAAAATTCCGACGCCAAACGCCCCACAGTGCAAGTTGGCGACCCATTTACTGAAAAATTATTACTCGAAGCTTGTCTAGAACTAATGCAAACCGATTGCATCATCGCCATTCAAGATATGGGCGCCGCGGGCCTCACATCATCATCAGTCGAAATGGCCGATAAAGGCAATGTCGGCTTTGATATGAATTTAGACAATGTACCCCAGCGCGAAGAAAACATGACAGCCTATGAAATGCTGCTGTCTGAAAGTCAGGAGCGTATGCTCATGGTGCTCAAACCGGGCCGCGAAGCCGAGGCCGAAGCCATTTTTGTAAAATGGGGCTTAGATTTCGCCGTCATTGGCAAAACCACCGATACCAACCGCCTGATTATCACTCATCTAGGCGAAACAGTGGTCGACATTCCCGTTGGCCCACTGGCCGATGACGCGCCAGAATATGAACGTCCATGGGTTAAAACTGAAGCTCCCAAAGCCATGGCTGCCGATGAATTCAAAACCCCAGAATCAGTCACTGACACTTTGCTAAAAATGATCGGCTCTGCCAACCATTGCTCGCGCAAATGGGTGTGGGAACAATATGACCATATGGTGATGGGCGACACCATCCAACGCCCAGGCGGCGATGCCGCTGTGGTACGCGTGCATGATACCGATAAAGCCTTAGCCATCTCAACCGATGTAACTCCACGTTATGTCTATGCCGACCCTGTCGAAGGCGGCAAACAAGCTGTCGCCGAAACATGGCGTAACATCACAGCCGTTGGTGCACAACCATTAGCCATTACCGATTGCATGAATTTCGGCAACCCAGAACGCCCCGAAATTATGGGGCAATTCGTCGGGGCCATTGAAGGCATGATCGAAGCCTGCATAGCACTCGATTACCCCGTCGTCTCTGGCAATGTATCACTATATAACGAAACCAGCGGCACAGGCATTTTGCCGACACCTGCCATTGGCGGCGTTGGTTTGCTCAACGATATTGATAAAATGATGACCTATGGCTTCAAATCCGAAGGCGACAATATCTTGCTCATCGGCAAAGAGAAAGGCCATCTAGGTTGCTCAACCTATAGCGAAATTATGCTCGGCGAAAGCCTCGGCCAAGCGCCAAAAGTAAATCTAAACGAAGAACTTAAAAATGGCAATTTCGTCCGCAGCTTAATCAATGAAAAATTGGTCAACGCAGTGCATGACATTTCTGATGGTGGGCTTTATGTCGCCATTGCCGAAATGGCTATGGCTTCAAACTTAGGTGCCGATATTAAAATAGCCGACACAAACCTGCCCGAACATGCTGCTTTATTTGGCGAAGATCAAGGACGTTATATCCTCACCGTACCACCAGGCGGCGTGGCAACCATCTTAAAACAAGCCAACGAATTGGGTGTAACCATCCGCCTTTTGGGCACAGTTATTGGCTCACGTCTTACAATTGATGAAACCCGTCCTATATCTGTATCTAAACTTAAAAAAATTCACGAAGAATGGTTGCCAAACTTCATGAATAAGAACTAAGATAAGCAAAACCCCCAAAAGCGGAGCAAATTTATGGCAATGGAAGCCAAAGAAATTGAAGATATGATCATCGAAGCCTTGCCTGATGCGCAAGTGACCATTACCGATATGGCGGGCGATGGCGATCATTATATGGCGCGGGTTGTATCAAAAGAATTTATCGGCAAAAGCCGCGTCAGCCAACATCAACTGGTTTACAAAGCACTTAAAGGCAAAATGGGTGGTGTTTTACATGCATTATCGTTACAAACCGAAACACCCGAATAATCCCAGAATCATTAAAGGAAAACAATCATGAGTGAAGCTAAAGACTTTATCGAAAATGCGGTCAAATCCAACGATGTAGTGCTGTTTATGAAAGGCACCAAAGACTTTCCACAATGTGGTTTTTCAGGTCTAGTCACGCAAATCCTCAATTATCTAAGCATCGACTATACCGATATAAACGTGCTAGAAAATGAAGAGATTCGCGAAGGCATTAAAGCCTATTCAGACTGGCCAACCATCCCACAAGTCTATATTAAAGGCGAGTTTATCGGCGGTGCCGACATTCTACGTGATATGTTCGAAACTGGCGAAATTCGCACACTACTAGATACTAAAGGCATTGCCTATTCAGTCTCCGAACAATAAATCTAAACATTTCAAAATAAAAAGCCGCTGCAAATCTGTAGCGGCTTTTTTGATTCATACTATAAAATTATTTATCGCCGCCAAAAGCACCAACCACCGCATTGCCACCGCCAGTGATATTCACACTACCCAAAATACTCTCACCGCCATCAACCAAAGCAGCCTCGGCGCTACCACCCGTCATATCGCTCAATAGGCCTTTGGTTGTGGTATAAGTCGCGCCTGTGCTGTTAAATACCAGCCCATTCACACCACCAGCATTGGCACTCATCGCACCACTAAACGCAATGCTACCCGCTTCGGTATTGGTCTCGTTAGAAACCGCAAAGCTACCAGTCAAAGTTTGAGCACTAAAATCTGCACTCACCGTACCACTGCCTTTTAAGTCAATCAGCTGAATGCCCGCAATCGCAGCCGCTCCACTAAATTTACTATTATATGCGGTCGTACCACCTCCACTCTGCAAAGTCGCATAATTGGCAATGGATTTACCCGTTGCCATAGCATAAATACCCGATAATTGTTTATAATCACCATTATCTTCATTAACAAATAAACCATAAAAACCGTTACCACTAACCAATGACCGTAACGAAATTTGCAATCCATCATATGAAATCAAATCAGCCAATTCTTCCAATTTAGTTTTCAAACTACTCTTTTTTACATCCGTCGGGTTGGCCTTAATATCAATTTCAAGTGCCTTAATGTCAGTTCGTAAAGTGTTTAATGTGCTAAGTTGTGATGCACTTAACGTTGCCACTGCTTGGCTCAGTGTCGTCTGTACCGTTGCACTGGTTAAAATGCCGCTAAATTCGCCAGCCTTTTTCACATAAGATGTAGTTGTATCACCAGCTTTCACCTCAGTTTTGCCATAAGCCACTTTCACTTCATGGCCTTGTACCTTGCTATAAGCACCATCGCTAAAAAATGCACTATTGGCACGGAAGGTTAAATTCGCCGAAACATTGGTGTTGCTGGCATCTTCAGTATAAGTTCCCAATGTCGCGCTTGGATTCAACAATATTAATGCGACCTCCACACCATCCGAAGCACCCGCTCCTGTACCACTGCCAGCACTATCACCTGTATCAACGACATCAGTGCCTGTATTTGTTCCAGTGCCTGTGGTTGCGCCCGAGGCCACCAAACTGGCAAACGCCAACCCCACAACACCAAGTTTCAGTAACATTTGTTTAGCTCTGGCAGAATAAATATTCATAATGTTCCTAATAGTCCGCAAAAAGTCAGTAATTGCTAAAAAATATAGCATTAATTAATTTTATATGTAAATAATATGATTAATAATAAATGTTTTTTATTTTGAAGGATAATTTATGAGCCTAAATACATCATCAAAAGCCACATCAAATGATGAATTACTTGAGCTAAATTTAAAGAACACTGCAACTGGCGGAAATAATAATTATTACACCCCAGGCCAAACCATAAGCTATTCCTTCCTCACTCAAACCGGCAACGCAATATTCGAAGCCTATAGAAATGAATTTGGTGAAAATATTTCGCTCAATGGCAGCATTTGGGGCGATAATCTCAATTGGGCTGCCGATGTCAATTCAGCCCTCACCATGGCAAGTGAAATCATCAATCTCAACTTTACCGCTTCCAGCAGCTTTGCAACCTCCGATTTGCGTTGGGTAGCCGTCAACGACCTTGACACCCCAGAGGGCTCTGGCACCGTAGGCGTATCCTTTATCGCCCCATCCTATGATATGGATGGCCAAGGCGATGGCGATGACGCAGGTATATTAATTTATGACAAATCACCATTTCATACCAACCCTGATGACGGCACCAACGTTTCAGCAGAATCAGAATTAGGCGGCAGCAATGAGCGCACCGTCACTATTTTGCACGAATTAGGGCATTTTTTAGGTCTGGCGCATCCGCACACCAGCGTGCCTAGCGATGCCCCCTTTGTAGAATTAAATGACAGTAAATATGATCTCATGTCATATTTATATTCAGATGATGATCGTAAAGTCGTCAAAACCGATACAATCGGCGGCGGCAGCACCCTCAACTCAACCTATAATTTTGGTAGTTTTGTCAACTATACCCCGATAAACATAGCTTCATTGCAGTATCTATACGGTGCCAACACAACCACTCATACGGACAGCACGTCATATATGCTTACCGATGCCAAAACCACCGCACGTGATTTAGATGGCAGCGATGGCACCATATCCATCGGCCGCGCTTATTATACCGTGTGGGACAATGGCGGCACTGACGAAATTAAATATACAGGCAGCAACCGTGTTTTGCTCAACCTCAATGCCGCCACGCTCGACCGCACCAATAATGATGCCGATTTGGTCGAAACTTTGAGCCGTGTTTCAACCAGCGACTATTATGGCACTTTGTTTGCTGATTATCGTTCCGAAATTACCGACAGCAAATATTACGCAGGTGGCTTCTTTTCACAAATCCTCACCAATGATAACAGCATATCAATAGATGGCGCAAACTTTGCGGGCAAATATGCCAACACTCTTGGCGGCTATGTCATCGCCAATGGCGTGGTGGTCGAAAACGCCACAGGCGGCTCAGGTAACGATTTAATCATCGGCAACTATGTCAACAATATCCTCACTGGCAATAGCGGCAATGATACATTTTTTGATGAAAATGGCCATGATACCGTCAATGGTGGCGCGGGCAATGACACCTTCTATGTTGGCAAAGGCAATGACACTTATGATGGTGGCACAGGCACTGATAAAGCCGATTTCAATTCAGCCATCGGCAATTATCAAATTTATGTGGCAGGCAGCACCGTCATCATTCAAGACATAAGCGGCGCTAAATACGGCTCCAACACATTCACCAATGTCGAAAGTTTCACTTTCACTGGTGGCAATGTAACGCTAGCGGCTCTGCCAACAAATGGCGAATTTGAACGCCTCTATGCTGACAATTTAAACAATGAATTTGTCAATAATGCTGGCGGCCTTGGTGGCAATATTAACGACACTTTCTGGGGCACAACGAGCGCCGATACTTTCTTCGGCGAATTGCTCAACGATTTCTACACAGGCAATACAGGTACAGATGGCATCACCTTTAAAGGCAATAAAGCCGAATTCAACTTCACCATAGGCGATGGCACACAACTTGTGGTCACTAACAAGTCCGATGCCACAAACTTTGACATTCTTCATAGTGTCGAGCAACTCACCTTCGATGATGGTCTCATCACCGTTGACGCTACCGATTTAGGCCTCTCAGTTGAAGAATTCACCACATGGCAAGCCGATTATGATTTTGATTAAGCCAAACTCGTCATACCCAAAACAAAAGCCCCGAATGTTTCCATTCGAGGCTTTTTTAATTCTTATAAAAAGTGTTTTGCTTTCACACTCACGTTTAACGAGAGTAAAATTCAACCACTAGATTTGGTTCCATTTGTACTGGATATGGTACATCTGCCAAGTTAGGGATAGAGTTTAAAGTTGCACTCATTGTGCCACCATGTTCAGCAGTCATGTAATCAGGCACATCACGTTCAGCCAAATCAACCGCAATCAATACGATTTCTAGTTGGCGGCTTTTTTCGCGAATTTGCACAACATCGCCTGTTTTAACACGGTATGAAGGAATGTTCACGCGTTGACCGTTCACGGTCACATGACCATGGTTTACAAATTGGCGAGCAGCAAATACTGTAGGCACAAATTTAGCACGGTAAACAATGGTGTCCAAACGGCGTTCTAGCAAACCAATAAGGTTTTCGCTTGTATCGCCTTTGATACGGTTAGCTTCTTTAAAGATAGAGCGGAATTGTTTTTCCGAAATATTGCCATAATAGCCTTTAAGCTTTTGCTTAGCTTTTAGCTGAATACCAAAGTCAGATGGTTTACCTTTACGGCCTTGGCCATGTTCACCTGGGCCATATTCACGGCGGTTTACAGGGCTTTTAGCACGGCCCCAAATATTTTCGCCCATACGGCGATCAATTTTATATTTTGCAGAGTGACGTTTTGTCATCTTATTTCCAATATTTTTGTCTTCCTAGGTCAGATTAAGTTCATTCTCAATCCAAACCGACAGGTGCAAGCACCACAGACTTTTTTGCCGAACATTCACAAAATGAATTCAGTTCAGCAATATCAGGCGTTTTTAGGCAAATTACCCCCATCTGTCAAGCTTCAAACCGTATATTAACTCTTGCTTAGCGCCCTATACATGCTAAATCTAACGTATTTTTAATATGGATTAATCAATGACCCATTTTCAAAACACCCCCAAACTTAATATATTGGTTTTATGCACGGGCAATTCGTGCCGCTCTATCATGGCCGAAGCGCTAATCAACCATCTAGGTAATGATCAATTTAATGCCTTCAGCGCAGGTAGTAAACCTTCAGGCCGTGTGCATCCCACCAGCCTCAAAACTCTTAAATCACAAGGCATAGAAACCCATGGTTATCGCAGCAAATCTTGGGATGAATTTGCCGATCAAAAAATCGACATCGTCATCACTGTTTGTGGCAACGCCGCCGCCGAAACCTGCCCACTTTACATTGCCAGCAACGGCCACCAACCGCTCAAAGCCCACTGGGGGGTCGAAGATCCAGATGGCCAAGATGATGCCGAGTTTCTGCGGGTATTTAAAATTCTAGAAAAACGCATAAATACACTTGTGAATCGCGATTCATCATTCCCAATCACCCAACAATTTTTAAACGAAATTGGCAATATAATTTAATCACTTATAAGCAATACCAGAATCAAAGTATCAACTTATCAAACCCAATATTCCTCACTTTATATTGAGAATTTTCGGCGGTGGTATAATATTTAGATCGGCCTTTAGCAGCCCCGTCCATCACAGGTTTAAAAACATCCAAGACCCGTTTTGCCACCGCTTCAGCAGGGTCAATCCAAGTCACTTCATAAGGCGCGGCCTGTTTTAATTCAGCCAACAAAAATGGGTAATGAGTGCAACCCAAAACAACATGGTCTATTCGCTTACTCTCTCTAAATCGCATACTGGTAAACAAGGGCAAAATCTCATTCTCAACATCCGCAATTAACACCCGACTTCCATTAAGTTTCTGCTCTGCCAAACGCGCTAAATTTTTCGAGCCATGCAGTTTAATGGTGCAATCACCAGCAAATTCATCCAACAACGATCGCGTGTACTGGCTGTTAGCCGTCGCCTCTGTCGCCAATATGCCAAAAGCTTTGGTTTTGGTATATCGAGCCGCCACTTTAATCGCAGGCACAATCCCCACAATTGGAAAATTAAACACTTCCCGCATATGTGGCAAAACAACTGTACTGGCAGTATTACAAGCTATGACCACACAATCAACGTCATCAAACCTACGCACTATGTCAGCACAACGCGCGCAAAGCGTTTCATCATCTAATTTGCCATAAGGAAAAAACGCCTCATCAGCCACATAGCTAAACCGAGTTTTGAACAAGTTTTTCTGCAAATGAGACAATACGCCCAAGCCACCAATGCCTGAATCAATCACTAAAATATGTCCGCCAACTTGCTGTTCCATAAGGCTTACTTTTTACTATTTGTCTTGACTGGCAATATATTCGTCAATTACGGCTTTTTTAGCCACCCGCCTATTATGCTTAGTCAATGCCGTCACAATGCCGCGCAAGGTTTGCACCTCTTGATGCGTAAGAGCAATACGCTGAAACATATTGCGAATATTACGCGCCATCGCATTGCGTTTTTCAGGCGGTTGCAAAAAGCCAGTCACATCCAATTCACTTTCCAGATGCTCAAAAAACCGCACTAAATCTTGCTTTTTGGCAGGGATATTAGCCGGGTCATGCAGGCCAGTTTTAAGAATTGCCCCACCGTCCATATCACCATCACCATAGCTAATTTCTTCGCGAGTTTTAAACCATTCATGCCCAATTAACAAAACCGATTGCGCCAAATTAATACTCGAAAACCCTGGGTTAACCGCAAAAGTTACAATCGCATCAGCCAGCGCAATGTCATTATTTTCCAGCCCCGACTTTTCACGACCAAACAAATAACCCACTTTATGGCCTGAATCAATTTGCGAGCGCATCATCACACCTGCTTGTTCTGCATGATAAATTTCCTTTACCATATCACGCCGCCGCGCCGTGGTCGCCATCACATAATTCAAATCTTCAATGGCTTCTTCGGTTGTATCAAACACCCGCGCATTATCCACCACATGCAAAGCACCGCTAGATGAGCTACGGGCTTTCTCAGATGGCCAACCATCACGCGGCCGCACAAGGCGCAAATCATGCAAACCAAAATTAGCCATTGCCCGCGCTGCCGTGCCAATATTTTCGCCCAATTGTGCACCGACCAAAATAATTGCAGGCCCTTCGCAAATTAATGTTTCTCGGTTATTCGTTCCAGCCATTTTTTCACTTTCTAATCTCTTTCGCCCTTCTCTACTCTAATTCGGCCATCCAAGCAACAAACTGTCAAATAAACGTCATCTGCTTGTTAAAAAACCGTCATTAAACGCAGTTAATTTTAAGCAAGAATCACACCGACCTAAGGAAATAAAATGTTCAAATTAACGCCAAATTTCAAAAAACTAGCAATTGTTTTTGCCCTAAGCCAAATCATCACGTCACAAAGCGTTTGGGCCGCAGAAACCATGCACGCTAAATTAATCGTCGCCCATCGCGGTGCCCCTGCATATTTACCCGAGCATAGCCTGCCCAGCAAAGTTCTGGCCTATGGCATGGGTGCCGATTATCTAGAGCAAGACATTGTCCTCACCAAGGACAATGTGCCAGTTATTCTGCACGATCATTATTTAGACACCGTCACCAATGTCGCGCAAGTTTTCAAAACCCGTGCCAGAGAAGATGGCCGCTATTACGCCATTGACTTCACATTAGCAGAAATCAAGAGCCTAAACTTAACAGAACGCTTTAACCGCGAAACAGGCGAAGCCATTTATGCCGGCCGCTTCCCCCTTTGGCAATCAACTTTCAAAGTCCCAACATTGGTCGAAGAGATTGAACTCATCCAAGGTCTCAACAAATCAACAGGCAAAAATGTTGGCATTTACCCCGAAATTAAAGCCCCTGCATTTCATCGCGCCGAAGGCAAAGACATTTCAAAAATCGTCATCGAGATTTTGGCCGAATATGGTTATGATGATAAAACTGACGCAGTTTATCTCCAATGTTTTGATTGGAATGAAACCCAACGCATTCGTAATGAACTTGGCTATAAAGGCAAGTTAGTACAATTGCTGGCCGAGAATAGCTGGGGCGAATCTCCTGATGTTGATTTTGATTATCTAAAAACCGCACAAGGCCTTGCCGACATCGCCAAAATCGCCGATGGCATTGGCCCATGGATGACCCAAATTGTTCCAGAATTTGATGCCAATAACCAACCCATCATCACCGATCTGGTTAAAAACGCCCATGAAAATGGCCTACAAATTCATCCCTATACATTCCGCCAAGACAGCCTACCAAAATGGGCAAAAACCCAAGAGGAAACCATGCAATTATTCCTCTATGACATTGGCGTCGATGGTCTATTTACCGATTTTACAGATGTCGCAGTTAAATTTGTAGAAAATCATCAATAAATTAGAATAGAGTCAATCTACTTTAAAAGGCAAATAGCAATATTTGCCTTTTTTACTATTTTTAGATCAAAAACCCCAATTAAGACTAAAAAACCAACTGCTAAACCTTTGACCTAGGCACAATCTCTGCTATACCAAACTCATCAAAAACCAAAAAATATTGAGAGGCGTATTTATGTCAAAAATTAAGGTAGCAAACCCAGTCGTGGAATTAGATGGCGACGAAATGACCCGCATCATCTGGCATTTCATCAAAGACAAATTAATTCATCCCTATCTTGACCTTGATATTAAATATTACGATCTGAGCGTCGAAAAACGCGACGAAACAAACGACCAAATCACTATCGATTCTGCCAAAGCCATCCAAAAATACGGTGTTGGCATTAAATGTGCAACCATCACACCAGATGAAGATCGGGTTGAAGAATTTGGCCTCAAAGAAATGTGGCGTTCACCAAATGGCACAATCCGTAACATCATTGGCGGCACAATTTTCCGCGAACCTATCGTTTGCAAAAACGTACCGCGCCTTGTCCCAGGTTGGACACACCCAATCGTCATCGGCCGTCATGCATTTGGCGATCAATATCGCGCCACCGATTTCCTCGTCCCAGGTGCTGGTAAACTAACCCTAAAATGGGAATCTACAGACGGCAAAGAAACCATCGAGCGCGAAGTGTTCGAATTTGAAGCCGCTGGCATCGCCTTGGCCATGTACAACTTAGATGACTCAATCCGTGATTTCGCCCGTGCCTCAATGGCCTATGGCTTACTACGTGGCTGGCCTGTTTATCTATCAACCAAAAACACCATTCTTAAAAAATATGATGGGCGTTTTAAAGATCTATTTGAAGAGATTTTCCAAGCCGAATATAAAGAAAAATTCGAAAAAGCTGGCATCACTTATGAGCATCGTTTGATTGATGACATGGTGGCTTGCGCCATGAAATGGAACGGCAAATTCGTTTGGGCATGTAAAAACTATGATGGCGATGTGCAATCAGACACAGTGGCACAAGGTTTTGGTTCACTAGGCCTTATGACATCAGTTCTCATGACCCCAGATGGACAAACCGTTGAAGCCGAAGCAGCACATGGTACAGTAACCCGCCATTACCGTCTGCACCAAAAAGGTGAAGAAACCAGCACCAACTCAACCGCCTCTATCTTTGCATGGTCACGTGGTTTAGCCCATCGTGCTAAATTAGATGACAATAAAGAATTGGCCAATTTTGCCACAACGCTAGAACGCGTGGTTGTCGATACCATCGAGAGCGGCAGCATGACCAAAGATTTGGCACTGCTTGTTGGCCCACAACAAAAATGGCTTTCAACGACAGGTTTCCTCGATAAAATCGACAAAAACCTACAAAAAGCCATGGCATAATTTATCCATATGAACAAGAAGGCGTTGCATTTGCAGCGCCTTTTTTTTATGATCGCCCTAGGAATCAGCGGTTAAAAACAGAAAGCCAATCCATGCGCCATATTTTCAAATCCAGCTTCATCATAATGGGTGTATTTTCTCTCAATGCCTGCGTCACTGACGGCGTATTTTATGCCTCAAAAAGCCATCTGACAAAATCTTGCACCGCCTTAAGCCGCGAACATAACTTACTTGGCCGCAACGTACGCAACCTAATGGTCAAAAGTCTACAGTCCCGCAAAAGTTATAGCACAGCCCGCACAGTTGCCAAAAGTTACACCAATTGGCCTGTCTATTTCATCGTCGATGGCAACCAAGAATTCAACCAAAAAATGTCGAAATATAAAACCCAGTATCAAAAAATCCGCTATGCCGCTTTGCAAAACAAATGCACATTCTTCCGCGATGTCATGTCAACAGAAGCTTACCAAACAGCCGATTCAAAATATTAAACCCATTTTCAATGAGCCATGAATGACAGATCACCGATCACCGATCACCAAAAAAATCACTTTGCCCAAATTGCAAAAGTTAAAAGCCGAAGGTAAAAAATTCGCGGTGCTGACGGCCTATGACTTTTCAATGGCCAGCGCCATTAATGACAATGATATAGAAGTCATTCTGGTTGGCGATAGTTTAGGTATGACCATACAAGGCCACAACAGCACCCTACCCGTCACTTTGGATGACATAATTTATCACACCAAATGCGTCATCAAAGGCGCACCCTTGCCACTCATCATGGTTGATATGCCTTTCGCCACCTATTCAACCACCCAAGACGCCCTGAACGCCGCAGCGCAGCTAATGCGCGTCGGCGCCGAAATTGTAAAACTCGAAGGCAAAGACTGGCTCATCCCGATCATCGCCAAACTCAGCGAGCAAGGCATTCCCGTCTGCGCCCACTTTGGCCTCACCCCGCAATTTATGCATCAATTAGGCGGCTTTAAAGTCCAAGGCCGCACCAAATCTGCTGCCGATGACATGCTAAACAATGCCAAAGCCGCCGAAGCCGCAGGTGCTAAAATGATATTGCTCGAATGCGTACCAACAGATTTGGCCACAAAAATCACCCAAGCAATAACCATACCCGTCATCGGCATTGGCGCAGGCAAACATACTGACGCACAGGTTCTGGTGATACAAGATATTCTAGGCCTCACCAAACAACCCGCCCGTTTCGCCAAAAATTATTTAGCCCAACATGGCACCATACAAACCGCCATCAAAACCTTTGGTCAAGAGGTCAGAGACGGCCTTTACCCAGAACCACAACATAGTTTCGAGTCATAATATGCAAACCATTTCAAAAATCGCCGACATCCGCGACATCATCAAAGCCGAACGCCAAAAAGGCAAAACCATCGGCCTAGTGCCCACCATGGGCAATTTACACGCTGGCCATATCTCATTGGTCGAGCAAATGCGCCAACATGCCGACATTGTCATCACCAGTATATTTGTCAACCCACTACAATTCAGCCCCGATGAAGATTTTGATACCTATCCCAAAACCATGCAAGCCGATCAAGAAAAGCTAGCGGCAGCAGGCAATCACTATATATTTGCCCCCAGCGCCACCGAAATCTACCCTGAAGGCACAACCAGCAAAACATTGATCAGCGTCAAAGCGCTAGATGGTATATTGTGCGGAAAATCCCGTCCCACTCACCTAACAGGCGTAGCCACAGTGGTGACTAAATTATTCAACATCATCATGCCAGACCACGCCATTTTTGGCCTTAAGGACTATCAACAACTCATGGTCATCAAACAAATGACCCTTGATCTCTGCATGCCCATCAACATAATCGGCGCACCAATTGTGCGCGATGACGCAGGCTTGGCGCTCAGCTCGCGCAATAACTATCTATCAAGTGAACAACAACAAATTGCCCCGCGCCTCCACCAAATTCTGAACTTTGTCAAACAAGCCATATTGGATGGCGAGGATAATTTACGCGAGTTAGAAAGACAAACCATGCAAATCATCGAAGAATCTGGCTTCAAACCCGATTATTTCGAAATAAGAACACAAAACACTCTCAAATCCGCCACGATTACCGATCATAAACTGGCTATATTCGTCGCTGCCTTTTTGGGCAAAACACGGCTCATAGATAATGTCAGGTTTGAAAATAATGAGAAAAATAGCTAAATTCGCCATTGGTTTTGGCGTCATCACAGCGGGCCTGTGGCTTAACAATACCAGCCTATTCACCAATTTAGATGGCAGCGCGACTCTATTGGCACATCGCGGCGCCCACCAAACTTATCCCAAAGAGGGTTTGCAAAATGACACCTGCACCGCAGACCGCATTCACCCGCCAAAACATGCCTATTTAGAAAACACGATTGAGTCTATTGAATATGCATTCTCCAAAGGCGCCGACATTGTCGAGTTCGACATTCATAGAACTACAGATGGCAAATTGGCCGTTTTCCATGATTGGACAATTGATTGCCGCACTGAGGGCAGAGGCGTCACTCAACAACAATCAATGACCTATCTTAAAACCCTAGACCTCGGTTATGGCTATACAGCTGATGGCGGCAAAACATTTCCATTTCGCGGAAAATATATCGGGGCAATGCCAGAAATTTCCGAAATATTTGAAACATTTCCCGCTAAAAAATTCCTTATCAATATTAAAAGTAACAATTTAACCGAAGCCAGGATGCTCAGCGATAAGATAAAAGCATTACCACAAGCACAACAAGACAAATTAATGATATATGGCGGCAAACAAAAACTACATGTTCAATTAAATGCCGACCTGCCGAACATCGTCACCATGAGCAAGCCAGGTTTCAAGGCCTGCGCCAAGGATTATATGCTCATCGGCTGGAGCGGCTATATCCCTGAAACTTGCCAAAACAACATCCTGCTCATTCCCGATAATCTCAAATCCATTGTCTGGGGTTGGCCAAACAAATTCATCAAACGCATGGCGAGTGTCAATACATCAGTATTTATCATCGATGACTATAACGGCAGCAATCGTTCAAAAGGCTTACCAACAGACAAAGCCAAATCACTGATCAACGCAGGCTATAAAGGTGGCATTTGGACAGATGACATTGATGAATTCTAAACATTACTCTTGTCAGTGGTCATAGCTTCGGCCACTTCATTCTGCCGCGCTGTAGCCTCTTCACGTATTTTTTTATTAATCTCAGGGTGGATGCTCAATAGATATTGGAAATCATTTTTATCCAATTCGAGTACATGCAATTGCGTGGTGGCGTTAATCGTGCCGCTATGCACCCTGTCTTCCAGCAATGCCAACTCACCAAAATAATCACCCTCTTTGAGCTTAAACTCACCATCTTCCATCTCAGCTTTGGCTTCACCCGAGGTGATAAAATACATTTGTTCGGCAACATCACCAGCTTTGAACACCATTTGCCCCATTGCATAGGTGCGTGCTTTTAACATGCTCATAATGCTCGAAATGGTCTCTGGGTTCAACCCATGAAACACGGGAACGCGCGAAACCATGCCCCAACTAATCACAAATTGCCGACGATTGGCCTCTTGGCTAAAACCGGTTGCCAAAATGCCAATGGGCAAAGCAAACATACCCAGCCCCAGCATCATAAACACCCCGCCAACCAACTTACCAAAACCCGTAATCGGCACGGCATCACCATAGCCAATGGTAGTCAGGGTCGAAACCGCCCACCATGCCGCCATCGGTATCGAGCCAAATTTTTCTGGCTGTGCGTCTTTCTCAATCAAATACATCAATGTTGAGCTGAACAAAATCAGGCAAATCATAATGATTAAACTAGCCCACAAGGCGCGTCTTTCATTATATACGGTACGCCCCAAAGTTTCGATGGCAGGCGAATAGCGAGCCAATTTCAAAATCCGCAATAAACGTAAAATGCGCAAACCACGCAAATCAATGCCAAATATATTACCCAGATAAAATGGCAATATCGCCACCAAATCAATAAACGCAATCGGCCTAAACATATAACCAAGCCGTGCCTTTAAAGGCGGAATATTTTTTAAATGTGGATACTCAACCACACACCAAATACGCGCCACATATTCCAGCGTAAAAACCATAACCGAGAATATGTTAAACCATTCAAAAAAAGTGCCGTATTCAGCCTCAAGGCTATCCACCGTGCCCATTGCAAAGGCAAACAAATTGGCCACAATCAATATGATCAAAAACATATTGAGAATTTTTGAAGGCAGATATTTAGCGGGGTTCACTTCCAATAGAATATAAATTTTATATCTAACGGTTTTATGCCCAACTTCCATAACCTGCCCTCTTCATTATGATATTGCAGCACGAATGGCACCAATTGCTTCATCACCCTTGTCGCCATCAGGGCCACCAGCTTGTGCCATGTCTGGCCGCCCGCCGCCGCCTTTACCGCCCAGAATTGCCGAGCCAATGCGCACCAAATCAACCGCATTAAATTTATCGGTCAAATCCGCGGTCACACCCACAGATATACCCGCTTTGCCTTCTTCACTAATGCCAATAATCGCAATAATCGCGCTGCCATGCTTGGTTTTAGCTTCATCAACAATACCGCGCAATTCTTTAGCCGCAATGCCTTGTATCACTCGACCTTCAAAATTCACGCCGTTGATAGTCTCAAGTTTAACTTCCGCGCCAGAACCTCCACCCAATGCAATTTGGCGCTTAGCATCAGCCAGTTCTTTTTCCAACTGCTTGCGTTCAGCAACAAGTTGCGACACCCGCTCCGCCATCTGATCAGGGCTGGTTTTTAAAACATCCGCCGCATCCTTCACCCGCTTGTCTTGCAAGTTCAAATACGCTTGCGCCTTATCAGCAGTCAAAGCCTCAACCCGCCGCACACCAGATGCAACCGAAGTTTCACTAACAATCTTAAGCAGGCCAATGTCACCCGTTTGTTTCACATGTGTACCGCCACATAGCTCAACCGAATAGGCTTTATCATCATCCGTGCCAAAGCCCATACTAACCACCCGCACCTCATCACCATATTTTTCGCCAAACAATGCCATTGCGCCCGATTTAACAGCATCTTCCTGATCCATCACCCGCGTCACAACTTCACTATTTTCTATAATATGTCGATTGACCACCAATTCAATTTCGGCCAACTCTTCGCCCGAAACCGGCTTGGTATGACTAAAGTCAAACCGCAACCGCTCATCAGAAACCAGTGAGCCTTTTTGCGCCACATGGTCACCCAAACGATCACGCAATGCTTGATGCAATAAATGCGTGGCACTATGGTGAGAGCGAATAGAACGCCGACGTTCAGCATCCACTTCCAAAATCAACCCGTCATCAACCGCCAGCTCACCACTAATAATCTTGCCATAATGCACAAATAAGTCGCCAACTTTTTTCAATACATTGCTAATTCCAATTTTCACACCGTCATTGCTCATAACCCCATGATCACCAACTTGACCACCCGATTCAGCATAAAAAGCCGTTTGGTTCAAGATCAAGGCAACTTCATCCCCAACCGAAGCTTTATCAACCACTTCACCATTTTTAATAATCGCTAGCAATTCACCTTCAGCTTTTTCAGAGCTATAGCCCAAAAATTCAGTCGACCCCAACTTGTCTTTTAAATCAAACCAAATGACCTCCTCAGCAGCCCCGCCAGCACCGCTCCAATTGGCACGGGCTTTGGTGCGTTGCTCTTCCATAGCCACGTCAAACCCATCTTTATCGACAGTCATTTTACGCTCGCGCAAAGCATCCACGGTTAAATCAAACGGAAAACCATAAGTGTCATAAAGTTTAAAAGCAACTCTACCGTCAAGCTCACCACCCTCACCCAAATCAGCCGTCTCGTCATCAAGAATTTTCAGGCCTTTATCGAGTGTTTTTTTAAAGCGAGTTTCTTCCAATTTCATGGTTTCGCTAATCAACGCTTCAGCACGCACCAATTCAGGAAAAGCCTGACCCATTTGCGTGATCAGCGATGGTAGCAATTTATACATCATTGGGTCTTTGACACCCAACATTTCAATATGCCGCATCGCACGGCGCATAATCCGTCTGAGCACATAACCGCGACCTTCATTAGAGGGCAACACACCATCAGCAATTAAAAAACTCACACTGCGCAAATGATCCGCAATCACCCGATGCGATATATTATGTGCACCCTTAGCATCAACACCACTAAATTCAGCAGAAGCACTAATCAATGCCTGCATCATATCAGTTTCATAATTATCGTGACTACCTTGCAATAAAGCAGACAAACGCTCAAGTCCCATACCAGTATCGATAGAAGGTTTTGGCAAATCCACCCGTGAGCCATCAGCTAGATTTTCATGCTGCATAAACACCAAATTCCAGATCTCAATAAATCGATCACCATCTTCATCTTTACTACCTGGAGGACCACCCCAAATATGATCGCCATGGTCATAAAATATTTCAGAACAAGGACCACAAGGGCCTGTATCACCCATTGTCCAAAAATTATCACTCGTCGGAATGCGGATAATTTTATCATCGCTCAATCCAGCAACTTTTTTCCAGATGTCAGCTGCTTCATCATCTGTATGATAAACCGTCACCAACATTTTGTCTTTATTCAGGCCATATTCTTTGGTCAGTAATTCCCAAGCCATAAAAATGGCCTGCTCTTTAAAATAATCACCAAATGAAAAATTACCCAGCATTTCAAAAAATGTATGATGCCGCGCAGTATATCCAACATTGTCCAAATCATTATGCTTGCCACCTGCCCGCACACATTTTTGCGATGTCACAGCCCGTGGATATTGAGGTTTCTCAACACCAGTGAATATGTTTTTAAATTGGTTCATACCCGCATTGGCAAACATTAAAGTTGGATCATTCAGCGGCACCAATGACCCTGACGATATAATTTTATGATCATTCTTTTCAAAATAATCTAAAAACTTACTACGAATTTCATTCACTGTTGACATATTATTACACTCACACAGCCTATTTATGGCTTATCTTCAAATTAACTTTCTATGCTTATAGCCAGTAAAACCAATGTTTTCAATGTTCAAAACGCAAAAAGGAGATGTTTCCATCTCCTTTTATATACTTATGAATATTTTAAATGCTTAGCCTGCATTCAGCTGTTCAACATTATCAGCTTTCACCTCAGCATCAGCTGCTTTATCGGCACCATTCAAGCCAGCTTTATCTTTAATTAATTTTTCAATTTTATCAGCAATTTCAGGATTTTCAGCTAAAAATTTCTTCGCGTTTTCGCGGCCTTGGCCAATGCGTTGGCTATCATAAGAATACCAAGAGCCAGATTTTTCAATCACCCCTTCATTCACCCCCATATCAACCAATTCACCAATTTTAGAAATGCCTTTGCCATACATAATGTCAAATTCAACCAATTTAAATGGTGGCGCCACTTTATTCTTAACCACTTTCACTTTGGTTAAATTGCCAATAATTTCATCTTTATTCTTAATCGCGGCACCCCTACGAATGTCCAACCGCACAGAAGCATAAAATTTAAGCGCATTGCCACCCGTTGTCACTTCAGGGTTGCCATACATCACACCAATTTTCATCCGCAATTGGTTGATAAAAACCACCATTGTATTGGATTTAGAAATACTACCCGTTAATTTACGCAAAGCTTGGCTCATCAAACGCGCTTGCAAACCAGGTAAGCTATCACCCATATCACCTTCAAGCTCAGCTTTTGGAGTCAGAGCCGCCACACTGTCAATCACCAAAACATCCAAGCCACCCGAACGAACCAATGTATCGGTAATTTCTAGCGCTTGCTCGCCATTATCAGGTTGAGAAATCAGCAATTCATCCAAATCCACACCAAGTTTTCTGGCATATATAGGGTCAAGCGCATGTTCAGCATCAATAAATGCACACACACCACCAGCTTTTTGCGCTTCAGCAATCAAATGCAAAGTCAATGTGGTTTTACCAGATGATTCTGGGCCGTAAATTTCCACCACACGGCCTTTGGGCAAACCGCCAATGCCCAGCGCAATGTCAAGGCCAATAGAGCCAGTCGAAATCGACTCAATTTCCACCACCTGCTTGTCTTTGCCAAGCTTCATGATAGAGCCTTTGCCAAAGTTTTTTTCAATCTGTCCTAGGGCTGCCGCCAATGCTTTACTTTTATCCATGTTTTTCCCTTACCCGAATGTTTTAGAAAATATTAACTAAACGTACTCTGTTTGTTCTAATTTGTCAAGTTCAATTAACCAATTGAAATTACACATGTAATTATAAATGTTCTAATTTTGTTCACAGAAAACTTCATTCATCTTCATTTATATATAATTTCACCGTTTCAGCCAGCTTCTTAATGCCAACTGGCTTGGCCAAAAAGCCAATATTAGCATCCTCAGCAATCTGATCACGATACACTTCTTCGGCATAGCCTGACATAAATATGGTCGTCACTTGCTTGTATTTTTCAGGCAAATTATTATACATGGTCGGCCCATCCATGCCGGGCATCATCACATCCGATATAATCAAATCAATTTTACCCTCATACGATTCCAACAATTCAAGCGCTTCTATACCGTCTTCAGCTTGCAGCATATCATAACCCCGCGCTTGCAAAGCCCGTACCGCAAAGCTGCGCACACCTTCCTCATCATCAACCAGCAAGATAGTGCCTTTGCCCGAAAGGTCTTTTAATTTCTCGGTTTTCCGCACGCTTTTGGCACTCATTTCTCTCAGTGTCTCTTCATCAGGATATTGCCGCGGCAAATAAATATGAAACTCCGTACCAACCCCTTCTTCACTCTCCACATATATATAGCCACCAGTTTGCTTGATAATGCCATAAGCGGTCGAGAGCCCAAGCCCCGTGCCCTTGCCAATTTCTTTGGTGGTGTAAAATGGCAAGAATATTTTGCGCTGCACGTCTTCTGACATCCCCGTACCATTGTCTTTAACACTGATTAAAACATAATCTTGTATGTCCATTTCCTTGCGATCAAGCTCTTGCACTTCACGCGCGCTCACATTGCTGGTTTTAATGGCGATTTCACCACCCTTAGGCATGGCATGGCCTGCATTAACCACCAAATTCATCAAAACTTGTTCTAGCTGGTTATGGTCAACTTTCACCCAGCCTAATTCTCGACCATGATGAATGCTAATATTCACATTCTTGCCTTTAAGCTGATCAAATAACAGCCGCATTTCAGATAACAAATCGGCCAATGCCACCAAGCTAGGCCGCAAAGTTTGGCGGCGAGAGAAAGCCAATAATTGCCCAACCAAACCCGCAGCACGGTTGGCATTACTTTTAATGCCCATCAAATCAGCAAATGTCGGGTCCGATGATTTAATATTCGACAATAACAATTCACAATTGCCCAAAATGGCGGTCAAAACATTGTTAAAGTCATGTGCAATGCCACCCGCAAGCTGGCCAATGGCCTGCATTTTTTGCCCTTGCGAAAATTGCGCTTCAAGTATTCTGTGTTCCGTTGTGTCTAATAAATAAGCAATCAACTGCACACTCGCCACGTCACCTTCAACATTATCAACATCAGCATGCACACGGTTAAAGAAAAGTTGGCCGCTCCTTTTCTCATCTTCGCCACAAGAAAAATCAATCGGCACCGCTTCTATCTTACCAATTTTAGCCTGTTCAATCGCCCGTTCAATAGATTTTTTGCTGCCATCAGCCATCAGGTTCTTCAACTGATTATTAATCACTTTATTGCCATTAAACATACGGCTGAATGACGGATTGGCCGACAATATAACCCCGCCATTATCCAACGTTGCCATGCCCAAAGGCGCATAATTAAAAAACCTTGAGAATAATATATCTGCATTCACATCGGTCAATTTATCATTTATATTCACTTCTGGCATTACAAATGAGCTTATTTTTTTAACCTCACCTTGCTCCACCTTCACCCGGTGCAAAATCTTAGCTGCAAAACTCATCCCGTCAGATTTAATAAAATCTACATGCAAAGTCTGATCAATATTCACGCTGTCATTGTTTTTAAAATTCAAACTTTTATGGTTTAAAACCATCGCACCATTATCGCCAACCACATGCTTTAGTTTATTTTTTTCAAATTCAGCTGCACGTTTTCCACCCAACCAATGCGCCAAGGTATTATTCATAAATGATATATCACCATTAGGGCGACTCGATAAAAATCCCACAGGCGCTTCATCTAAATAGTCAATGGTTTGCTTCAACTTGTTAATCATAATTTCTTGCCGTTCAGAACGGTTCGAAATATCCTGAATTTGCCACAATGCTCCGCCCTTAAAATTACCCGAGGCAATTTTCGTCACCTGTGCTGAAACCCATAAACTGTTTGGTAGGCCCATGTCGGTTTTTTTTACAATAGCTTTATCAGACATCGGGTCACTGATCAGTCTTAAGCGCATTTCAACATAATATTCTTGGCCATTTTTGGCAGCATTGGCCAATTTATACAATTCTTCGCTAATTTCGCGATTGCCCGCAAAAGCTATTTCAGGTGGGTTCAAACCATTATTTTTATCGCGATTGTTGCGATAAGCCAGCTTAATATAAGCATCATTAGAATAAACCACGCTACCATCATTAGCGGTAATGACAATGGCATCTTTTAACCCATCAGCCACTCCTGCAAAACTTGGTGTCGCCACTTCATCTAGGCCAAAACGCGCGTACCCCGCCACATAAAGCACAAACCAAATCAGCCCAAAAACACCCGATATAGTCAAAAACATATTGACCACAATGCTAAATCTCACCTCAAAATAGGTGATGATTAATGCCGCAATGCCACTTAGTAAAAATACAAATAAAACAAAGCCCCAACCACGCCTTTTATAATTCATAGACTGGCCAATAAGCTGTTCATAGTTTGGCATATCAGCTTTTGATAAATCTGTTTTACTCATAAAATTTCACCGTTAAAATTCTTCACATTCACTTACCTAGTACGAATCAGTCCGTTCACGAGATAACCCTTTTCAAACGCATAACATATCCAATAACTTGCGCAACCGCCTTATAATGTTCCGTTGGTACAACTTCTTCAAGTTCAACGCTCGCATATAATGCCCGCGCCAAAGGCGGGTTCTCAACAATCGTCACATCATTATCTTTCGCCACTTCGCGGATGCGCAACGCCACTTCATCCACGCCTTTAGCAATACAAACAGGCACATTCATGTCGTCATTATATTTCAACGCCACCGCATAATGGGTTGGGTTGGTAATCACCACAGCGGCATTCGGCACTTCGGCCATCATCCGCCCACGCGCCCGTTCCATCCGCAATTGCCTAATTTTACCTTTAATCAGCGGGTCGCCTTCCATCTGCTTATGTTCATCTTTAATTTCTTTCAGGCTCATCCGCTGTTTTTTCATCCAAGTGGCTTTTTGGTACAGATAATCAGCCAAAGCAATTGGCGCCATGGCAACCAAAGCCACAATAAAAACCTTAATCACCATTTCCAAAATAATGTATAGCAACAGGTTTAAATCCGCAGTCATCAATTGACGCAGCATTTCTTTATCTGGCCATACTGCCCATACAATTAAAGAAGTCACCACCACCAATTTAAACAAGCCTTTTAAAAAATTAGCAATCGACTGGCCTGAAAATAGGCGTTTCGCCCCTGCAAACAATGAAATTTTATTCAATTTTGGTTTGAGTTTCTCAGTGGTCATTAACGGCTTATGCTGCACTAAATTGCCAATGACGCCCGCCACCATAAACAACAATAACGGCAAAAACAAAACCGCCCCCGCGCCCATAACCACCTGCTTTGTCAGCAATAAAATACTAGCTTCATCTACCAATATATCATGAGGAATCGCAATGAACCGCCGCAGCATTATCACCACATCGGTGCTCATGCCTGTCGACATCGCCGAAATCCCCAAAGTGGCTGCCAACAAACCAAAAAATAGATTCACTTCTTGGCTTTTGGCAACATCGCCTTTTTTAAACGCGTCGTCTAATTTCTTTTGGGTTGGTTCTTCGGTTTTTTCACCATCATCACCTTCAGCCATTTAAAATTCCTTTTTGAATTTCAGCCAAAAACGCAAAACCAAAACATTGTTTCATATGTCGCATCATATTACAAACTCCAGCATCATCGCGCCAAATCTATCTAAGAACCAGCTCACCATACTACCCACCAGCAACATCATTAATATAAAGCCAATGCCGATATTGGCGGGCATAGCCACAAAATAAATCTGAATTTGCGGCATGAGCTTGGCCAAAATACCCAAGCAAACATTAAACACAATACCATATAATATAAACGGTGCCGACATTTGCATGGCCAAATAAAAACTGCTCGAAATACTTTCCATTGCCATTTGAGCAAAATCACCAATCGGTAAAAACTCACTCGAATTGGTTGGAAACAAAGCATAAGAATCAATCATTGCCCTAAAGAATAAATGATGCAAATCAGTGATAAAAATCAGCGTCACTGCCATCAAATTCAATATAGTTGCAAAAAATGGCGCTTGGCTACCTTGATTGGGGTCAAAACTCATCGCAGAGCCCAAACCAGTTTGCATCGCCACCACCATGCCCGCTATGCCCAAAGCGCTCATAAATAATTTTACCGACGCACCAATGAACAACCCAATCAGCACTTCCTGCATTAACAGCATAAACACGCCACTTAAACTTTCGGGTATCAATGCAAAGCTTACATTTAACATCGGGTATAAAACCAAAGTCAGCAACAGGGCAAAAATAAGCCTTATACGCGGTGATACATAGCTTTCACCAAAGCCTGGTAGCAGCATGATAATGGCGCCAATACGGCCAAATAATAACAAATAAACAAAGGCCAATTGTGGTAAAAAATCGAGGGTCATTTCAAACCGTCCCACCCACAATGATGATGTTTTCCATGGTTCTGTTCATAAAGCCTGCTAAAGTCGAGGCCATAAATGGCAAAAGCAAAAGCAATGTAACAAATATTGCCACAATTTTGGGTACAAATACCAAAGTCATTTCTTGAATTTGCGTGAGCGCTTGAAACAACGCAATCACCAAGCCAACCATTAAGGCAACCACCATAATAGGACCTGACATCAACAACATCACATAAACTGCATCACGTGCATAATCTAATGTTTCCGCACCATTCATATTTCAGCCATCCATATATATGCATCGCGCCTAAATTCGAATCAACAGAATCAAATTGGCATCCGCAGTATATCCTGATATGCAGAAATTACACGATCTCTTACAGAAACCAGTGTTTGAACCGCTAATTCAGTTTCAGCAACAGCGGTTACAACATCAACAACATCAACTTTACCAACAGCTTGTTGAACCACTTTTTCATCAGCATCTTGTCCGGCTCTTACAATTTGGTTGACAGTATCACTCACCATGTCACCAAAGCCGCCCTGGTCAGCGCCAGTTTCCACCATGCTTTGGGGTTTTGCAGCCCCCCCGCCCACACTATTCAGTGCGTTCATATAGGCTTGGCTCACTTGCATACTATTGGCAACCATGGTTTTGCTCTCTTTTATTAATTATTTCATCCGCTCAATAAAGCGTTGCTTAGCCTTTTAAAATATCGATAGTTTTAGATATCATGGTGCGTGATGAAGTAATTACATTCAAATTTGCCTCATAACTTCTTTGCGCTTCACGCATATCAGCCATTTCAATCAATTCATTAACGTTCGATAATTTAATATAGCCTTCAGCATTAGCAGCAGGATGACTTGGGTCATATTTTAACTCAAATGCACTCTGGTCTTTAAGAATGCGACCAGCCACCACAACATTGGCATTCAGCTCATCATCAAATTCTTTTCTAAAAGTCGATATTTTACGTTGAAACGGATCTCCGCCAGGTGTCACACCTGTTGAATGAGCATTAGCGATATTTTCCGATATCACACGCATACGACTGCTTTGAGCCCTAAGACCTGTAGCCGCCACCATAATTGCTTTCATAACATCCATTATATGTACCTCTAATTTCCAACCGCAATTTTCATCAATTTAAGTGACTTCGCATAAAGTGATGTCACCGTTTGATAATTCAATTGGTTTTCAGCCAATTTCATCATCTGTTCTTCAAGCACCACACTATTGCCCGAGGGTGTCACTTCCCAATCGGCAACTTCTTCAGCTTGGCCTATATCAACTTGCTCAAGCGAAACTTGCAAATGCGCGTCATTGGTGCGTCTTAACGTCGATGGACCATAGCCATTTTGCCGCTCACGCAGCAAAATGGCCTCAAAATCAGGCTCAGACAATTGTCGTGCTTTATAATCGGGCGTGTTAGCATGCGCAATATTTTCAGCAATCACCGCTTGGTTGGATTGGTGCCACTGCATACGCGTCTTTAACAACGAAAAAATTTTTAAATTACCGATCAAGCGGGTGTCCTGCCTCTATTTTAATTTCACGTCTATCGTGCTTTAAATAAATACCGCCACAGTCTTTATTTAAATATAGACATAAGGCGAATCTAGATAGGTAGATTTTGCCCCCTTTATGGTTAACATCTTATTAATGATTTGCAAATCTTTTATTTTGGCCCATAAAACCACCCAATTTCGGCATTTTTTTCCCACCATATTAACTTTTGATTAACTTATTAGAATCAGCTAGTACTGATGTAAATTTAAATTGGGGATATTATGGATCTTATCAGCTATACAAAATATTTTGGCGCCTTAGCCGCCATTATCATACTTATTCTGGCCATCGGATTTGTTTTAAAACGCATCAATAAAAACAAAATTCCCGTAAGCGCTCAGCATAGTGATATTTTCAACAGCAAATCCGCAAGCCTATTCATTCAAGAAGTATTGCCGATAGATCAAAAAACCAAAGTGATTATCGTTGGCCGCGACAATTTACGCCATGTGATTCTATTGGGCGAAAACCATTCACAACTTATTGAAACCGTAACGCCCGAGCCAAGCAACGGCTCACAACATTCAGAGTTAACCGCTTCAAAACAAGTCGGCAGCATCAGAACTCCAGTTCAAACCACATTCAAAGTTGATAAAACACCAGAAATTAATCTTCCATCAACACCCGATGATGCAAAAAAACCCGACAGTCAAGAACAAGCTGGCCCAAAACAAGAGCTCAAAGTTCCCAAAAGCCAAGACTTAGAAAATGACTTAGAATTTAAAGACAAACAACCCAAAAATTCCGACTTAAAAGACATTAAAGACAAATTACAAGACGCCAAAGCCCTTGCTGAACCTGAAAAATAAATCAAAGCCGTTAAAAACACCAGAAGCCCAACTCATGCCCTTCAAAAAGCCCATCGCTAAATATATTCGGCGCTTTATCATCATCACATTGCCGCTTTTTTTGGGCTTGTTTATCGCCGCTTTGGGCGCTAGTGAAACTTTCGCTGAAGATTTGACCATCTCATTCACCGATGGCTTGGGCCTCACCGATCAGGCGTTGCAAATCATCGCCCTAATCACCATCTTATCTCTTGCACCGTCCATTTTGGTGATGATCACCTCTTTCACCCGTGTGGTGATTGTTTTATCATTATTACGCACCGCCATGGGGGTGAACACTTCACCACCCAACAGCGTCATTATTTCTTTGTCTTTATTCCTCACCGCTTTCATCATGGCTCCCGTGTTCGAAGTGGCTTATGACACAGGCATAAGGCCACTCACCGAAGGCACGATGGAGTTACAAGAAGCTTTCGAAGTGTCGATTGTGCCGTTTAAAAAATTCATGTTGGCCAATGTGCGTGATAAAGATCTACGCCTATTTCTAGACATCGCCAAACAAGAACTACCCGAAACCCCTGAAGATGTTTCTACCATCACCCTCATCCCCGCCTTTATGATTAGCGAACTACGCCGCGCCTTCGAAATAGGCTTCCTTATCTTCATCCCCTTCATCGTCATCGATATGGTGGTGGCCTCCATCCTCATGTCCATGGGCATGATGATGCTCCCGCCAGTGATCATCTCATTACCATTTAAACTCGTCTTTTTTGTTTTAGTCGATGGCTGGAATTTGGTTACAGGAAGCTTGGTACAAAGCTTCGGCGCAAACCTGACGGGCTAGCGAGCCACATTTGGCACATCTTCAAAATAGTCTCATATTCAGCTTTCAGTGCTAGTTTATACATTATACTTGCAAAGCTGATCCAATGCAGAATATCATTCGATAAATTCAAAAGAGGAATACCATGACCAGCAAACCACCATTCTCTCTTATCGGCCTAGATCATATTGTATTTCTGGTCGATGACATGCAAAAAGCTTTAGATTTCTATTGCAACATACTGGGTTGTGTTGATGGCTATTCATACCCCACATTAGGCATGCAGCAAGTGTGGTGCGGCTCATCACTCATAGTATTGTGGGACATCACGCATGAAGGCGCAAAAGGTGCCATTCCTCCCGTTGCTGGCGGGCGCAATGTCGATCATGTCTGCATCGCCTTAAGCCCCTTCGACCATGACGAAATGCGCAACCATCTCAAAGCTCACAATGTTGAGATTGATCGTGAAGCCATGCATGGCGGAGCACGTGGTATGGGCCATTCATTTTATGTATTTGACCCGTTCGGCAATAAGTTAGAGCTTAAAGGCCCTGCAGAATATCCAGATGGTACAGATTGGTAAATCAAATTCACTTGAAACATGTCTTAAGATCACCATATATTAAGCCATAAGCAAACAATTAATGAGGTGATCTGTGTTCCGTATTCTCATATTCGCATTCATCATGCTGATCGTATTTATCGGCGCCTATAAACTCATCACCCATATGCTCAATTCACGCATAGAAAGACGCTTATTCAAACAGCACAACCCTAAAAAACCCTGGCACTCAATTTATAAACCAATCGGCGTTATTTCCGCCTGTATATTTGCCATTATCACCAACTACTTAATCGTTGACGCCCAATATTTAATGGCATTTGTCTCAGTGCTGTTTATCGGTGGTTCTATTTGGGTTTATAGGCGGTGCTAATCTAAAACGCCATTAGCCACTCGCCGCAGCACTCACTCCGCTCAATTGCTTGTCTCTATCGCGAATGTCTTTGGCTTCATTGACTCTAAAGTCAGAGATAAATTCTTTCAACAAATCAACTTCGGCAATTTCACGTGCCAATCTCCTAAATCCAACCGCGTCCGTTGCCGCCTCATCAACCACCAAATTAAATGAACCAGCATGCGAGGTATTTTCCATTTTGCGCATATATTGTTTGCGTAAACGCCCTAAAGACAAATCATCATCGGCCATTTTATAAGCAATGGCACTGCGCAACAATATGTGCCGCTCATTGTCAAGCAAAGGCACATCATCCTGCCAGCGGTTAGCCACCATGGTTTCAAATTCTTCCCCAGCTTTTTGCCAATAGCTACCGCGCCAATAAGCTTCAGATTTAATGGCCGAAATATCCTTACCACGGTAACCTTCAAGCCGCGTGATCGCACTTTGAATGCGGCCAATTTCCACCAATGCCCGCGCTTCAAGCAAATCCCTCTTGCGCGTAATGTGTGTTGGCATATTAGCAATACGGGTTTTTGCAATGGTCACGATGGCTTTTTCAGGTTGGTAATTAAGCAATTGCACCATGGCCAATTTAGAGGCAACATCCGCCTTGGCAATACCTGTCAATCGTTTATTCACCTGATGGTCAAGCAATTCTATGGCCTGATCAAGCAAATCAACATCAATCAATCTATCCGCCAAGTTACGGATCATTTCATCGCCCTTGCGGCCAATTGGGGTTAATTCTCTAAAGTCATAAAATAATCCCAAAGCTTTAAACGGCAGCATTTCACTAGCCTTACCACCCAGATAAAGCGATTCAAAAACTTCACTCATATATTTGGCGGTGTCGCGGCCTATGTCATCCGATTTAAATTTAGATACAGCCGATTTTAGCAAGGAAAAGCCCTCACGATATTTCCCCTTATCCATATATAATTTACCCAAATTAAGCGTATTCGTTTGCTCAATTTTATCGCCGCGCCACATCATCACATTGCCATTTAATTGATCAATCGCCTCGTCAATTTTTATCACACCTGTTTGATATTCAAGCATGCTGAGCTTACCATTGGCTTCAGCCGATACAGGCCGGATGTCATAATCTGCTGAGGCTCTATACCTTAAAATAGCTTCAGGCACTTCGTCATTCATTTCGCTAAAACGTGCCATTAACAGCCAATATTTTGCCTTTTGAAAATCAGTTTCCATCACATTGCCGAGCATAATTAAATGCTTCTGCGTCGCGTTTAAATTTGGTATTTCCAAAGCCGATTCAACAGCGGCGATTAGAAAATTAGCTTCCATTTTAGGTGGCAATTGCGCCAACATTTCCATGGAAGCGTCAAATTCTTTAATAGCCTCCTGATGAGCGCCAGTTTTTGACAACGCATAAGCCCTGAATAATTTTGCAGTTTTATTGTTACGAATGCTCACCGCACTTAAAGCATTCATGGCTGTATTATATTTACCAGCCAAAGTGTAAGCCGCACCTTCTAGGCTTTTATACCGCGCCGAATTTGCCGAAGCAGGCGCCTTAAATTTTTCAAAAGCCAACATGCCCAAGGCTTCACTGGCCATTTGGTAAGACAATAAAAATTCAATCATTTCCAATCGATAGATAGATTGACCTTTTTCAGTTTCCGCATCGTCAATAAGTTTATTCAACTCACGACGACGATCAGTAAACTGCCTTGCATCGCGCTTCAAATCTTTAAACTCAATAGCGCTCGGGCGTTTGATGTCGCCATTATTAAGCACGCTCAATTGACGCGAATAATTCTGCCCGACAGTCAATGACAAGCCCTCGCGGCTTGAAACCACAGCTTGATCAAAATTAGCCACCACATTTATATCATCAGCAACCGCCAGAAACATCAAACCATGCACAGTCGGCAAGGCCGCAAACTCCACAAAATTATGAGTTTTAAGTATGCCCCTAGCAGGCCCCATGGCAGTTACCACTGCAATACGATCTCCCAATTCCTCATCAGTAAACCAATGCACTTTGCCTAAATCAGCCATATTCGCTTGCACAATAGCATGGCCATTTTGCTTATATTTACGCTCTAACTTCACCACTTTAGTATCCAACAGCACCAATTCACCAACCGATAATATCCAGTCAGAATTCATCGCACCAAGACCTGGCAATAATCTTTGGTCAAGTTTCAACCGCACGGTTGTGCTATTGTCAATAACCTTCACATCCACAACTTTAATCAATTCAGGCGCAACAGCTTCCAATTCACTAATGTCGAAATCAATTTTCTTTTCAAAAACCAACCAAAATAAATCATTCCGTTCAAACGCCGCGACCGCAACATCATCTTTAAACGGGAATGTAATTTTATATTCTCTATTGCTGCGCTCTGCTTCAACCTTTACTTTTTCGGCTTCCACTAAAATCGGTTTATAGTTTTTGGGTTTTTCCTTACCCATATTTTCGTCATTACCAAAATTGTCAGAATTTGATGTGCCAGCTAAAAATTTTGGCAAGCGGGTGTCAACATTCTCTTCAATTTCATCATCTTGCGCCACTTTACCCAAGGCAATTTTAATGGTCTGGCTGCCTTTAATTTCGCCTCTTTGTAGCGCATCTTCTTTGAATTCAATTTCATCAGCTGTTGTTGTAGGTGCTTCCGGCAATTCCTTCGCCGCCACAACATCTTCAACCGCTGGTTCATCATTTTTGGTGATAATTTCAGAGTTAAGCACTGGCAAGGCTTCTGGTGTAGTTATAACTTGCTGTTCTTGATCATTTACCGATACATCACTTGATGATGGCGCAAGGAATTTAATTTCATTTCGGTTTTTATTTTCTGCATCATCCTTAACCAAAAGACCGCCTAATGCAGCAATGTCGCTATCACTAACCGTCTCACTAAGCCGTTGAAGCTGCCCAACATCACCTTTAGATAAGTCAATAACAAAGCCCGTACCCTCTTTAAAGCCCCGCACATCAGTGCCTTCTTCTAAAGTTAAGTTCACCACCAATTCTCTACGCGTCACGCTATAGTCAATTTTTTTCAAATATTTAGGCGGCGAGGCTTTTAAATCCCGTATCACTGGTTTGGCATAATGGTTAAAACGCAACGTAACAATTTTTCCAGTACGCTCCATCTTGGTTTCAACATCAAGATGCCAATCAAAAAACAGCCGCGTAAAAGTCGGCAATTCACCGTAACGCACCACAAGTTCGTTTTTGGTTTTTCTAAGCTCGCGGCGTAATATTTGTTCACGTGCACTCAGCTCAGCTTCTTCAGCTCGCAATGCCAACTCTTCAACCACTTCTGGGGGCAAGGCTGGCAACAGGCCTCTCCAGCTACGCGGTAATAAATCGACAAATAATTTGTCCGCAGCTTCTAATTTATTCACTTTAACTTCTTGTGCCAAAGCAATACGCACTGCAGTGTTGTCTGGGTCAACCCGCGCCACCACAATATAATCACTCAATATGTCAGCTAATGTATCAACTTCAATGTTAACTTCTTCATTAAATCTTAAAACCAACACCCCTTCGAGTATTTCTAATTTATAATCTGGAAATTCATCAAAATCAAAAACAATACGGCCATAGCCCTCTCCGACTTCACCCTTTACCCGTACATTATTTTCAGCAAATCCACTAGAAACGGAGGCCAAAAGCATAATTAAAACCAAAATCGAAAACACAATTAGTTTTTTCATGCCATAAACGGGTTTGGCATTGTTCAAAAAATCAATTTGGTAATATTGTCGCATACTAAACTTAAGCTTCTGAAATATTAAACATTTAGTAATTTCAAAACTTCAAAAATTTGCTAAAAATCCAAATCTCTGCTGATTAAAAATCATCACCCTCAGTGTTAACATCTCGTGGTTAATTGTTACCTAATTATTGCCAAACAAAAACGAACACCAAAGCCCAAAAACTTCAATTCATTATCTATTGCCCAGCTTATTCTAAAGACAATTGCGGCAATTCCACATTGGTTTTAGTTTCAGGCGGCAAAGTCATTTTATCCATGGTAAGTTCAGCAGGCGGTTGCGCCAATCTAATGGTCAATGCCCGTGCAGCTTTAAGGTCCATTCTAGCCAACACAGGCGCCAATTTTTTAGTGCTCATTGATCTGGCTATTTTCTCCATAATCGCCAAGTCTAAAACAGATAATATAAGCGCCGCTTCTTTAGGCTTCATCGTTTCATAGGTTTTAACCAAACTGGTAAAACGATTAGTTTCTTGTTCATTCGCTTCGCCTAATTTGTCTTTAATCACAGCTTCTAAAGCCTTCAAACGCGCAATTTTACTGTCCAATTGCTGTTCAGTCGCTTGTAATAGCTTAGCTTGCAATTCAATTTTTCTTTGCCGTTCATCTAACATATCGCGGCGTTTTTTCAAGCTTTGTAACAGCTGAATTTCAGTGTCCGAAAAAAACTCAGTAGTGCCTCTTTTCTCTCTATCATGCAACAGAATGTCAACATTGTCACCGATCGGGTTAGCTTCTTTAACTTTTTGTTTTTCTTCTTCGATTTTAACGTTCTTATCCATTTCCGCCTTAATTTCAGCTTTTTCCTCATCTGTCAAATCATCCTCTTCTGTCGGGTCGCCTTCAGCCGCTTCGGCTGTCTGAACCCCAGAAACAATGGTGTTTTGATCGAAAATAATAGAAAATGTTTTAATGGCAATAACCGAAATGATTATTAAAATAATGATGGGAAATAAACGCATTTCAATCTCTTTTTCATTTCAAATTTTGAATCAAAAAAACAAAATACGCATTGTTTTTTATGGATATTTGGCTTTCAAACATCATCTGGTTTTACTTAACTTCTGAAACAGGCTTTCCCGCTTATTCACACTATCTCTTAACGAATTAGCGTTATCTCTTAACGAACTAGCATTTGGCGCATTCACATCAGTCACTTCGCCACCAGCTATAGGGTTCACTGGGGCCGATTGCGTAAAGCTCTGCCGTTCAAGTTCCGTGTGTCGTCCCACCATATCGCTAAGGCTCATCTGATCAAGCTGCCCAGCCTGCGCCTGCATTGGCCGAGATGGCTGGCTCCGACCAGGCAATTTACGCGGAATACTTGGTTGGCGGCTCATATGTGATTGGTTATGATTTGGCACATTCCTAGCTTGCCCAACAGCCCCAGTATTTTGCAAGCCTGAACGACTTACATCCTGTCTTGTGGCCGCATTTCGCTGCAATGCAGAATGCTGTTTATTTTGTTCACCATTCTTAGCAGCGATAGATTTTAATGCTTGTTCACGCGCTTGCAACGCCATTTCTCTATGTTCAGACGGGATATTCCGCCCCAATTCCGGTTCAATTCTCTGGTTTTGACTGTGCATAATTGGGTTGGGTAAACTTTGTTTTTGCCGTGCCACCTTTTCCAATGTTTGGTCAGCAAAGTTTTTGGCTTTATTTTGAGGCACAACAGGCGGGCGAATGTTTCTTAAATTCTCACTCAGCGCAGGCGTATTTCGCCCATTATTGGTTTGCATACCGTCAGAATATACCTCCCCCTGATTCAATAAATATTTCAATTCTTCGGTGACCGATCGGGCTTGTTTCAAGTTACCGTCAAGCCCATGCTCGGCATCTCTCACGGTTAATTTCAAACCTTGTATGGCGGTTTTGGCATTCTCAGTCGCATGGTTCAGCTCAATCACCACCGCTTTAAAACCATCACTGCCACTTTTAAGCATTTTCAGTTTTTTATTGATGCTAATCATGTAAACCAAGCCAACGGATAACAAAATAAACAAGCCAATTTCCAAAAAAGTCATAAGCGAAAAAGAGTCCATATTCACGTCAATTTACCCCTTCAACTTGCAACACATCATCCTCGTCATTAGGCTCACCCAATGAGAATTCAGTTGTCCGCCCCGCTAAGTTATTGTTTAAGGATATGGCGATATGATCCGCTTTTCTACCCATTTTACCCGTTAGTAAATTCACCTCTCCGCAGCGCAAAACAATGTCGCTTTTCTCGCCGACATTCAACATCAATGTTTGGCCCACTTCAAAATTCATAACATCGCCAAGCCGCATTTCAAATTCATCTAAAACCGCTTCAACTTCAATTTCAGAGCGCCAAATTTCACTGGCCAAATGGTCTTCCCAAATGCTATCACGGCCAAATTTTTCACCCATAAAGCCTTGCATCAGCAAATGGCGAATGGGTTCTAAAGTCGCGTAAGGCAACATCAACTCAATATGCCCACCACGGTCTTCCATATCGATGCGCAATTTAACCAAAATAGCGGCATTTTGTGGCCGCGAAATGGCCGCAAATCGTGGGTTAGTTTCCAATCTATCAATTTTAAAATTCACACTGCCAATCGGCTCAAACGCCACCCGTGCATCGCTTAAAATAACCTGAATCATCCGCTCGACCAGCATGGTTTCAATGGTGGTATAAGGCCGGCCTTCAACCCGCATACTGTTCACGCCGCGCCGACCACCCAATAGAATATCCACAATCGAATAAATCAAATTACTATCAACCGTCAGTAGGCCGAAATTGTCCCACTCCACAGCTTTAAATACTGATAAGATCGCTGGCAAAGGAATTGAATTCAGATAATCTTCAAACCGAATGGATGATATATTGTCAAGACTCACCTCAACATTATCAGAGGTAAATGTACGTAAGCTAGTAGTCATCAACCGTACCAAGCGGTCAAATACAATTTCAAGCATCGGCAAACGTTCATAAGACACCAATGCCGAGTTAACGATGGATTCAATGCCGCGCTGTTCACTTTCGCCCAATTCATTGGGGTCAAAGCCTAACAAGCCGTCAATTTCTTCTTGGTTCAATACCCGTTCAGTTGCGCCGCGCGACCCGTCTTCATCGTCGGGTTCATCCATCATAGAGGCCCATTGCGCCGCTACGTCTTCGTCAAACGTGCCACCTTCGCCTTCAACTTGTTCTTGAAGCGCCGCACCCCAGTCTGCGGTTAGGTCTTCACCATCATCATCTTCATCATTATCTGTTTCAGACATATTTACCTCTAAAGCACCGAAGTGCCTATTTCATTCTCAATTTAAGCCTATTGCACAACAATTTTCTTAAACAATATTCCGTTAATATGTTCAGGAGCCAAAATTAAATTAATACGTTTTAACAGCTCTTCCCTCAATCTAAACACCCCCATAGACCCTTGCAATTCAGTCGGGGTTAATTCTCTTAAATAAGTTTGAAACAAATCCTCAATTTGCGGCTTTGCTGCAATCACCGCCGAAGTGCTAATACCTTGTTCATATTCAATACTTATCAATAATTTCAAATAACGCACCTGCCCGCCATCAGCTTGCAGGTTAATCAACATTTCGGGCATGTCATAATATTGATAAACAACCTTTTCTTTAACAGGTTCAACCATTTCCATATCATCCATCGGCATTTCTGAGTCAAACATACCCATAAAATACGCACCCGCACCACCGCCAACGACCAATAAAAGAACCGACGCCACTATAATGATAGCTAGTTTTTTCTTACCGCCACCTTCAGGAGCTGTATCTTCTTCTTCGGTCTCTTCGACCTCGCCATCGGTTTCCGCCATAATATTTCATTCGCTACTTAAAAATTGCCTCTGCCCTTTATGACAGATTCGCAAAAAACATATAAATCTTTTCACTATATTCATACATAAATTATGGTTAACGAATCATTAACTTTTTACAAAAGCGGCAATTTTTGCCCTGCACTTTTTGCCTCTTTTCACCACTCTATTTACACAACACAACTAAACCTTTGTTTTGTATAGTGTTATAAATTGGCACGCTTCATGCTCCTGTATAAGCAACATGTAAAAAACATGACTTAAACATAATTGAGCTGAACCATGAACAACGCAATTAGAATCGGATTGTCACAACAAGTTGCCCTAAAAAGGCAAATGGATATTGTTGCCAACAACCTAGCCAATATGAATACAGCGGGCTTTAAACTCGAAAACTTGATCTTGCAGGAATATATAATGCCTGGCGCGAGCATGCCTGGCCATTCAGCAGGTTCTAACTATTTATCTTATGTTTCCGATACAGGCCTAAAACGTGATTTCACCACCGGCGAAATGCAAAACACCGGCAACCCATTAGATGTCGCCATTAATGGTGAAGGCTGGTTTACCCTACAAACCCCAGATGGCAATCGCTATAGCCGTGATGGCCACTTCTCACTCAATCAAAATGGTCAATTGGTCAATTTATCTGGCTTCCCCGTTTTGGTTGATGGCGAACCCATCCAGTTTGAAGAAAATGAAACCAATATTCACATTGCAAAAGACGGCACCATATCTAGCAGTGAAGGCGTAAGGGGGGCGTTTGAGATTTCGGTTTTTGAAAATGAACAACTCTTACAAAAAGAAGGTGGGAACTTATTTTCATCTCCCGTCGCTCCGCAACAAGCCCCGCCCGAAAACATCACCGTGGCACAAGGCACAATCGAAAAATCAAATGTAGACCCAGTCGTTCAACTCACCCGCATGATCGAAGTGCAACGCGCCTATGAGCGTAGCGCCAATATGATAAAAAAAATGAGCGAATTAAAAACCAACTCAATCAATAAATTAGCCCAAGTCAGTTAATCATTCAGATAGGAAAAAACCATGAAGTCTTTACACATTGCATCCACTGGTATGATGGCTCAGCAGCTTAACGTTGACGTGATATCGAATAACATTGCCAACATGCGTACCACTGGTTACAAGCGCCAACGTGCCGAATTCCAAGATCTACTTTATCAAAATTTGCGCCGTGGTGGCGCCAGTACATCAGGTGAAGGCAGCACCGTGCCATCTGGCATTCAAATCGGTGCAGGTGTTAAAACTGGCGCCACTTACCGCATCATGTCACAGGGTACATTAACCCCGACCGACAAAACATTAGACATCGCCGTCAGGGGCGAAGGCTTTTTTCAAATTCAAATGCCCAATGGCCAAACCGCTTATACCAGAGATGGCACATTCGAGCGCGATGACGAAGGCAATATGGTCACCTTAGATGGTTATCGACTGGTTCCCAATATCGTCATCCCTGCAGATGCCCGCGACGTTGCCATCAGTGTTGATGGTACGGTTGAAGCTTTTTTAGCTCAAGATGCAGCCGCCACCAATTTGGGTCAAATCACCTTAACCCGTTTTGCCAACAAAGCTGGTCTCGAAGCCATCGGCGATAACTTATTGCTAGAAACCCCCTCCTCAGGTGCAGCCAATACCGTCATTGCAACCAATGACGGCGCAGGCAGCTTATTGCAAAAATACGTCGAGGCCTCCAACGTCAACGCCGTGCAAGAAATTTCCGACCTCATTGCCGCCCAACGGGCTTACGAAATGAATTCAAAAGTAATCACCGTGTCAGATGAAATGATGTCCGTAACTGCCAGACTTAAATAACGCCTAAATAACCCCCGATAATAAATTGAGACATTAAAATGCGCCTGTTCAAAAATTTAAAATCTAAAGCTTATAGATTGTTCGCCATTTGCATCGCGTGCTTGTTGGTTCCACATTTTGCACAGGCCCAAACGCTCACCTCCGATCAAATCACAGTCAATGAGAATGTGGTGCGCCTGAGTGATATTTTTGATGTCACTGGCCCTTTTTCAGATGATAAATTATTCCAAGCCCCACCGCTGGGTCGCAAAGGCGTTCTTTCAGTCAATAATTTAAAAACCATTGCCGCTAAATACGATCTTGATTGGCAAAATATTCACAATTACACCAAAGTCACCATCACCCGCAAAGCCAGACTCATTGACTATGATGCAATTAAAAACATCATTGCCGATTATGCTTTTGAAAATCAATATGTCTCTGGTGATGCCAGCAAAACCCGTGTCAACCTTACCAATCAATTTAACAACATCACCATTGCCGCCAATGACTTTGCTAAATTTGAAATTTCAAATTTCGTCTACCGCCCATTTAATGATCAATTTAGTGCAAAAATTAGCTACACAATAGATGACAAGCGCAAAAGCCGACAGATTAGTGGCGTCATAGAAAATATGGTAAGCGTTCCAGTTTTGGCAACCAATCTCAGACGTGATGAAATCATCAAAGCTTCAAACATTAAATATATTCGCCTTAACAACCGCAGAGTGGCAGCAAATATTGTGCTAAATGCCGAAGATATTATCGGCAAATCAGCAAGAAACAACATCCGCGCCATGCTGCCAGTCAGTGAAAACTTGCTAAAATTCGCAGATTTGGTCAAGAAAAACACCATCATCACACTACAATTCAGATTGGGTCGCATTCAATTAAACATCAAAGCCCGCGCACTCACAACAGGTGCCGAAGGCGCCATCATCCGCGTATTAAACCTACAATCAGGCAAACAAATTGACGCCATTGTCACTGGCATAGATCAGGCAATGACCATCAACTCAATAAAAAAGAATGCGAAAATCGCATCAAATTAATCCATGAAGCAGGCTGAAACCATGACAAATAAACTTTTTAAAATATCTGGGTCGCTCATCGCCCTGTCCATACTCACAGCATGTAGTGCGGGTGCTGGCGATCGCTTAGGAAAAGCCGAGCCAGAAGCACCTGAAGCGCTCCCGATAGAAATTCCAACCGAACAAGTCGGCTACAGCCCCATTCAAATGCCATTGGACATGAAATATGGCCATGAACAATATGGCCGCGAACAATATGGCGATTCGTTATGGTCACAGGGCAATGGCTCTTTTTTTGGTGATAACCGCGCGGCAAATGTTGGTGACATCCTATCCATTAACATCGATATTTCAGACAACGCAAAAATTAACAACACCTCATCACGTGGCCAAGCCTCTAACGAACAATATGGCATTAATGCCTTTGGTGGCCTCATGAAAGCCCTTGCCGAAGCACTGCCTGATTTGGAAATAGACACCACAAAATTAGTCGATTTTGACAATAACAGTAATTCTTCAAACGATGGCTCTATTGACCGTAAAGAAGATATAAGTATAAAACTCTCCGCCATCATCGTTCAAAAATTACCCAATGGCAATCTAGTGATTGAAGGCCGCCAAGAAGTACAAGTCAATACTGAAATCAGAGAATTGGTCATCGTCGGCATTGTGCGCCCCATTGATATCAGAAGCGACAATACAATTGACAGCGACCGCATTGCAGGGGCACGTATTTCATATGATAGCCGAAGCAATGCACGACAACCTTATGGCGAACAAGTCGTAGATGTATTGCTACGTAATTCAAAAATTGAACCATGGTTACCCGCTCAGTAAAGGTAACTTATTACATTCAGCCGTGCCTCATTAGAGGCACATAAACTCGCCGCAACCTCAGGGTTGCGGTTTTTTTCGCCCAAAATCGACACAACCACACTCAGAGCAGATGCCTAATTCGCTAAGATATTGTAAAAATAAACCGACAAAGTGGACATTAGTCCATGAGACGGTTTATTCTGCCCAAGATCGACACAACCACACTCAAAGCAGATGCCTAATTCGCTAAGATATTGTAAGAATAAACCGACGAAGTGGACATTAGTCCATGAGACGGTTTATTCTGCCCAAGATCGACGCGAATTATGCATCTCGGTAGACGCGTTCACGTTTTTCGTGCTTCTCTTGCGCTTCTAACGATAAAGTGGCAATCGGTCTTGCGGCTAAACGCTTTAGATTAATTGGGTTGCCAGTTTCTTCACAATAGCCATATTCGCCAATATCAAGGCGGCGTAGTGCCGAGTCTATTTTCGAAATCAATTTTCTTTGACGGTCACGGGTACGCAATTCTAATGCCCGATCCGTTTCAGATGAAGCCCGATCATTCAAATCTGGATGATGCACATTTTCCTCTTGCATGGAATGTATTGTTTCCTTGCTCAAATCTAAAATGTCATTCTTCCAGTCTGTCAGTTTATTGAAAAAATAAGCTTGTTGCTTATCATTCATAAACTCTTCGCCGGGTGAAGGTACATAATCATCTTCTAATTCTACAGCCATACCCACTCCAAATATTAGCCGTTAATAGGTCTGTGCCCAAATAGCTTTCGTTATCCCACATAAATTAAATAACCATCAGTCATCTAATTCATCCCCATTTTGGGGGCGACTATACAGTCAAAATAATAATATTTCAATGGATTTTGAGCTTCGGTTAGTAACTAAATTTTACTTAAAGATTCAATGAATTAAGTATATATGTAATGAAAAATAAACGAATAGTGAAAATTAAGTCTGAGCCAGCTTAATAATCCTAGCGTTGCTGCATTTTAGCTAATTCCACTTGCGCCCGCAAATTAACCTCATCCAAAACATCATTCAGGCCTTTATCTTCAAATGCTTGGCGCTCTTCATCAGCAAGTCTTGTAAGGTTATGTACCTTTTGTTCAGGAATATGGCCAGACAATAAGCCTATGCGAATTTCTTCAAGCAATGTAAGCATTTCATGACTGCGGCCAACAGCCTTTTTTTGCTGTTGTTTTTGTTCAATTTCTTGCACCGCAAGCAGGCTGTCCACAGCCGCAATAGGTTGCATCGGCGAGAGTGGCGCCGCCACATTCACTTCAGCAACATCTTCATCCGCAACAGGCTGAAAATCACCCGACGCCCCACTAACTTTCTTGGCATTACGTTTTTTACTCACTGAAGACGCGCGGTTTTGATTGGTAATTCGCATAACAGCTTCCTTAAAACCAAAGCTAACTGATTCTCTCTATCATACTTCACATTGCATCATTTACCAAACTCTACCGCAATAGGGACAATTTTAATCGGCAAAAACTGCCCAGCAACAATTTTGATCATGTCTAAATTGGGTATTGAAAATCCCCAAATTCCATAACTGTATGTAAATACAACACATTTTACAATTACTCACAAGCCCAAAAACTTGGCACACTTTTCGCTTCTATAAAAGCAACAATATAGATGATAAAAAAAGCCGAACAAATGATTGATATTACAATACCAAAGCAAATCATAAGATTGATGTTTTTATGCCTATTCATGGTTATGAATTTAAATATCGGCTATGCCGCTTCACGCATTAAAGATATAGTGAATTTTGAGAACTTGCGTACCAATAAATTAATTGGCTATGGTCTGGTTGTTGGTCTTAATGGCACGGGCGATAATTTTGGCGCCTCACAATTTACCAAACAAAGCATGCAAACTCTACTCACCCATTTTGGCATTAACGCCAGCCAAATGGAAATCAGCTCACGCAACGTAGCAGCCGTCATGATCACCGCCGAATTACCCGCCTTTGCCATAAGCGGTACATCGTTAGATGTTTCCATCGCCAGCATTGGTGATTCGAAAAGCTTGCAGGGTGGTATTTTATTGGCCACCAATCTTTTGGCTCTTAACGGCACTGAATACGCTGTCGCCCAGGGCCCTGTATCTATTGGTGGCTATCTAGCCGAAGGCAGAGCGGCAACCATCACCACAGGCATTCCCACTGTTGGCCGTATTTCCAATGGCGCCATTGTTGAGCGTGAGTTGCAATTATTTTTTGCCGATCGCACAAGCATAAGAATGAGCCTTAAAAACCCCGATTTCACCACCGCAAAACGCATCACCCGCACCATTAATGCCTTTATGGCCCAACGCATTGCCACAACACTTAACCCTAATACCATCGAAATCAACCGCCCCATAGATTATAGAGGCACAATGGTAGATCTGATCACCGAAATTGAACAATTACGGGTCGAAGTTGATCAAATTGCCAAAGTGTTAATTGATGAACAAACTGGCGTCATTGTTATGGGGCAAAATGTACGGGTTAGCCAAGTAGCCATTGCCCAAGGCAATCTAACCATATCTATTTCAGAAGCACCGCTCATCAGCCAACCTGCTCCATTTTCCAATGGCACCACCCAAGAGGTGCAACGCACCCAACTCTCTGTGGTAGACAATTCTGACAACAGCTTAGCTGTGCTCGATAAAAGCATTTCGCTGCATGAATTAGTAGATGGCCTAAACTCATTAGGTGTTGGCCCAAGAGATTTAATTTCCATTCTTCAGTCCATCAAAGCGCTCGGTGCTTTGCAGGCTGAATTAATCATCATGTAAGGCGGAACTATTTATGGACATGTCAAGTATAATCAATATTCAATCAACCATGAACAGCGTAAATGCTCAGGATTTTGCAGCTAAATCAGCCGTAGCTACCCAACATTTTCAAAAACTTCTTGATGCTGAATTACCAGCACAGCAACAATTAAGCCAAGCAGAAATCGAAAAGATCGACAAAACAGCCGAAGAATTTGAAGCAGTGTTCATTAGCAATATGCTTGAGCAAATGTTCAGTGGCATTGAGCTTGAAGAGCCATTTGGTGGCGGCCAATCAGAAGACATTTACCGTTCTATGTTAATCAGCAAATATGCCGAAAACATGAGTGCAGGTAATGGCATTGGCATCGCTTCGCAATTAAAAGACAGCATGTACAAAATGCAGTTAGGTATATAAAATGCAAAATAGCCCAGACCAAACGTCACACATTCAGAACCGCAATCAAGCGATGATATTCTGCACCGACATGCATGAAATTTTAGCAAAATTGCAGGATATACTCACTCAAGAAACCGCACGCCTGCGCGCTAACGACCTGACAGTATTGGCCGAATTGCACGAAGAAAAAACTCAGCTGATAGAAACTTACAGCTATTTTGCCAATATATTTAAGGGCAATCGCCAAAGCCTATCAAAACATGCGCCTGATAAAATTACAAAATTGCGCCTTGTCATTGACCGCTTTCAAGAAAGTTTACGGCGCAACCATGTTGCCATCGATGCACAACAACAAGTGGCTTTAGGCATAATGGAAACCATCACCAAACATGTTGAAAATAAACAAAGACCAATAACTTACGGCAACCCACTGGCACCCAAAGCCAACCCACGTCACATGCGCGCCACAAGTTTAACCTTAAATGTGTCTATTTAAATAAATTATAAATGTATGCCACTACTATTAGCTCCTGTCAGCGCTCGGATCGACAACCTTGCAATACCTAGCAGCGCCCCCCCTAAAACACACTTATGGGAACTGCTATGCAGCTAGCCGCAACTCAATAGATCCAAAATCAGTTAAAAGTTAAATCAAATGCATCCGTTCATTTTCACTTCAACATAAGTTTTCTTCTATATTGTATACCCAATATTCGTGGATGGATATTCTGGAGGGCTACATAGAGGTATAACTATGTATGCAGTAACAACGCGATCAAGCAGTGCTTATAAATTGGCACGTGTTAGCAATGATGGTAAGGTTCGGGCGCGCAAATTTACCGCGCCAGAATCTACGCCGTCTCTATTTAATCAACAAAGCTCAGTGGCTGGCGCATCTGCCGTGCAAGCCACAATTACCGACAATCAGACCAACCAACAAAAATTTAGCGGCCCCCAACAACAGAAAATCAATCGTTTTAATCTCGAAATGGTCAATGAAACACCTAAAAATGCCAATTCACGCGCTTACGTAGAACTTGCCAAACAAAATGGCAATGTTTCTTTTGCCAATAAATTTATGGAAATCCCCTATATGATTGCGATGGTCAACCAAAACCTATCCAGCATGAAACCGGCAAAAAACGATGAAAGCACCGCAAATGCCGAGCCCGAAGCAGAAGAAAATACCGAAGGCATAAGGCAACAGACTTCAAAAATCATTTAACTCTCAATGGTTAAACTCCATGCCTATTTTTGTTAACATTTGATTCACTTTAAATCCACACCAAATGCTAACTTTAAACCCTCACCATGCGTTAACTTAGCTTCGCAATGATTCATTAATACTATTTAAAAACAACATGTTAACGTTAAAAATCGTTAACTAAAACATTTAATTTTTGGTTCACTCCAGCCCTGTAAAACATGTCCAATTCGATCAGAACAATCGGGTATTTAAACTCCAAGAATAGGACCAAAATTATGCAAGGCATAACATTATCAAAAGCAGTTCGTCAAAACCTTCAGTCTTTGCAATCGACTGCAACCATGATGGCAGAAACCCAAAATCATTTGGCCACTGGTAAAAAAGTCAACTCAGCACTAGATAGTCCAACCAACTACTTCACAGCATCAGCTTTAGAATCTCGTGCCGGTGATTTAAGCGATCTTATGGACGGCGTGGGTAACGCTGTACAAACACTTGAAGCAGCCGACAACGGCATTCAAGCCATTCAAACATTAGTTGAATCAGCACAAGCCACAGCCCGTCGGGCACTACAGTCCGAAAAAGGCACAATCACAGCAGCAAGTGTTGAAAGCACCAAAACCCAACAAGTTGGCGGCTTCTTTGGTGGTGGCGATGCCGATACCGATGTAGCCGACATGGGTGCAAAAGAAGACCTGACATTCAATGTTGATGGCAAAGAAACAAAAATTAATTTAACTGGCAAAGAAAGCATGAATGAAATCGCCGAAAAGATTTCAGAAATCGATGGCCTTACAGCTTCCACTAAACATACTGGACGTGATAGATACAACATTTCAATCACAGCATCAGAAGACACAAAAACATTTGAAGCATCAGGAAAAGGCGCCGAAACATTAGGCATTAAAGGCGAAAACACCGCCATAACTGCCGCAGACAGTGAAACCAGAGCCGGCCTTGAATCAGAATTTAACGATTTGCTTATCCAAATTGACCAATTGACCAAAGATGCTGGTTTTAATGGCAATAACTTCCTAAACGGCGATGAACTTAAAGTTATCTTTAATGAAACAGGCTCAAGCAGCTTGACCATTGAAGGTACAGACACAACTGCTGAAGGCCTGGGTCTATCAGCCACCTCTGGCAATGATTTCCAGTTTAATGATAAAATCGAGTCTGTTCTTAAAACCCTCGACAGTGCCTCTCGTACTTTGGATTCAACAGCATCAACTTTTGGTTCAAACCTATCAATCGTGGAAGCCCGCAAGGATTTCACCGACAATATGGTCAATACTTTAGAATCTGGTGCTGCCAACTTAACCCTAGCCGACACCAACGAAGAAGGTGCAAACTTACTGGCTCTTCAAGTTCGCCAACAGCTATCAACATCTTCATTGGGAATGGCCGCGCAAGCTGACCAAACCGTATTGCAATTGCTATAATCTAAATCAAAATATGCAAGAATATCAGACGGAGTGTCATTTGACGCTCCGTTTTTTTATGCGCCCTCACCCACATATCTCCCTTTAAATTCAAATGGATATAAAGTTATCCTACGCACATATACACAGGCATCCCTACCTTTAACCCAAAATTAAGCCTAATAGATTCATAATATGCGAGTTCATAGAATGTGAACACGTCCACAGAATGTGGTCATTGTATTAGTCGCAATCGGAATGATTGCTTTTGTAATCCTAGGATAGGAATAATAACATGTCTGACATCACTCTCTCCAGTGCCGTACGCCAAAACCTTTTGAGCATGCAAAGTACTGCCACTATGATGGCATCGACGCAAAACCGCTTGGCAACAGGTAAACGTGTCAACTCAGCCCTCGATAACCCAACCAACTTCTTCACCGCATCATCACTAAACTCTCGTGGCGCTGACTTAAGCCGTCTGCAAGATAGTGTAGGCAACTCCATTCAAACCATCGAAGCTGCTGATAATGGTATCAAAGCCATTACAAAATTAGTTGAATCAGCTCAAGGTACAGCTCGTCAAGCTCTACAAGCCGCGAAAGGCGAAATCACTTCAGCTAAAGTTATGAGCGCAAGCATCGAAGCTGACAGTGCTGATGCAACAGTTAAAAGCTTAAATGAAGCAAGTGAAATGTCATTTGATATTGATGGCACTGCTACAACCGTCGATTTAGATGGCACAGAAAGCATGAATGAAATTGCCAACAAAATCTCAGAAGTCGAAGGCCTTACAGCCACGGTTCAAGATGATGGCAACGGTAAATTCAGCATCGATGTCGCTGCCTCAGATGATATAAAGACATTTCAAGCAACAGGTGACGGCGCCACTGCATTAGGTCTCACAGGTGAAAACAACGCCACATTAATCGTAGACAGCTCCACCAGAGACAGTCTTGAATCTGAATTTAACGATTTGCTTGAACAAATTGATCAATTAACCAATGACGCAAGCTTTAACGGCAATAACTTCTTAGATGGTGACAATCTAAAAGTTATCTTTAACGAAACAGGCTCAAGTAGCTTGACCATTAAAGGTGTAGATACATCTGCAGAAGGCCTTGGCCTATCAGAAGCTGGTGCAGGCAGTTTCCAATTCAATAGCGCAATTGAAGATACATTAAAAACTCTTGATGAAGCGACAATCACTTTGCGTTCAAACGCATCTACCTTTGGTTCAAACTTATCAATCGTGCAAACCCGTAAAGACTTCACAGATGATATGATCAATACCCTAGAATCTGGTGCAGCTAACTTAACTTTGGCCGACACAAATGAAGAGGGTGCAAACTTGCTAGCTCTTCAAACACGTCAGTCATTGTCAACCACTGCTTTATCAATGGCGTCTCAAGCCGATAGAGCCGTATTGAGCTTATTCTAATTCTAAAAAAGCACATAAAAGCACATACACAACACTAATTAAACGCCTCTCTATAAATATCCAGCGAGGCGTTTAAATTTATAAGTATATAATTAATAACGATTTATTCCAAATATTTAAACTTTTAACCAAGCATTAACCCAGTCTAGTTATAAAGACTTAAGTTTAATGTAAACGAGTACCGCTCACAGAATGTGAGTTTTAAATTAACAGTATCCGAGTATCGCTCTAAAGTTCTAGAGCCGAATTTTTCAACTTGAGTATCCACTCTCACCGAATGTGAGTTTTTAATTTAATCAGACAATCAGAATGATTGTTACATATCCTAGAATGGGAACTTATAATGTCAGAAGTCACTTTATCAAGTGCTGTGCGCCAAAACCTTTTGAGCATGCAAAGCACCGCCAGTATGATGGCATTAACCCAAAATCGCTTAGCAACTGGTAAACGGGTCAATTCAGCTTTAGACAATCCTACCAATTTTTTCACCGCTTCATCACTAAATTCTCGCGGCTCCGATCTTAGCCGTCTGCAAGATAGCGTAGGCAACTCCATTCAGACCATCGAAGCGGCCGACAATGGCATCAAAGCCATCACAAAATTAGTTGAATCAGCACAAGGTACAGCCCGTCAGGCGCTACAATCCGAAAAAGGCGAAATCATAACAGCCAAAGTTGAGGGCTCTAAAGTCAAAGTCAAAGATGTCAATACAGATGTGATGGGCATAAGCAAATCTGACCATCTATCATTTAACATTGATGGCACCATCAAAACCGTTGGTTTAGATGGCACAGAGAGCCTAAATGAAATTGCCACAAAAATCTCAGAAATTGAAGGCCTTACAGCCACCGTTCAAGATGATGGCAAAGGCGGATTCAGCATCAATATCGATACAGAGGATGACGTAGAAACCTTTGAAGCATTAGGCGCAGGCGCCACAATATTGGGCATTACCGGCGAAAACACTGCCTCATTATCCGAAAAAAGCGCAACCAGAAAAAGTCTTGAATCAGAATTTAACGATTTACTTACCCAAATTGATCAATTGACTAATGATGCAAGCTTTAACGGCAATAACTTCCTGGATGGTGATAACTTAAAAGTTATCTTTAACGAAACAGGTTTAAGTAGCCTGACCATTAAAGGCGTAGATACAACTTCCGCAGGCCTTGGTCTAACAGCCGCCGCGTCGGATAGCTTTCAATTCAATAATCAAATTGATGCAACACTAAAGACCCTTGATGCAGCCACAATCACGTTACGCTCTAACGCATCTACCTTTGGTTCAAACTTATCAATCGTGCAAACTCGTAAAGACTTCACAGATGATATGATCAATACCTTAGAAACTGGCGCAGGCAACTTGACCTTGGCCGACACAAATGAAGAAGGTGCAAATTTACTCGCTCTTCAAACCCGTCAGTCATTATCAACCACTGCTTTATCAATGGCATCTCAAGCCGATCGAGCCGTATTGAGCTTATTCTCATAATATTTGAAATTCGGTGTCAATTCATGTTCATTTTTAAAATACATGAATTGACACATATAAGAATTTTAACTTTGAACAGACTTCACAGTCTTTCAATTCGACTAGGCCCTAATTAGCAAAGATAATATTTTTCAGCCCCTAATGAAACAATTAACCGAGGCCACTTTGGCTCCGATTTTGAAAATCATTTAACCGTTGAGGAAATTGAGCAGCCGCCTGTTCAAAAACAACTCGAACCAACAAACGAGTATTGCGTCCCAATTTGAGCTGTTTTGAGTACAAATTGTTTAGTATTGCGTCCCCCATTAGTTTTGCGTATCCCATCTCACTAGTTTTGCGTATTTTATTTCATTAGTATTGAGTATATGAATATAAAGAGTCTCTCCATATAAATTGGTGAGGCTCTTTTTTTCGGCAAAATATTCCCACTAGGCAAATATTGCCCTAGGCATTAACTTTCTAGCGTCGATTCACTTAAATTTTGATTCGTTTGTATTTATAATGTATTAACACTCCCTAACCGAAAATTAATCCACAGCATCAAATCCATCAACACATCTCTCTAAACCTATGCTATAGCGCGACTTTTCAATAGATTATGGTTAATTTGTGTTAAACCGAATGAACAAATTATTAATTATATTGCTTGTTGCACCAAGCATTTAACCATTCATTAAGGTTAACGAATTAGTCCTTAAGTCAGATCAAACGGTAAGAAGCTAAAAAACCAACTTACCAAAATTCTTTAAGAGGCAATTGGAGACAAAAATGTCTGATATTACACTATCAAGCGCGGTACGCAAAAATTTACTATCACTTCAAGCCACCGCAAACATGATGGGCAAAACCCAGGAGCGGTTAGCAACAGGTAAAAAAGTCAATTCAGCTTTAGACAATCCAACCAACTTCTTCACCGCGGCATCTTTATCTAGTCGATCAAGTGATCTTGGGCGACTGCTTGACAGTGTAAATAACGCAGTCCAAACTCTAGAAGCCGCCGATAATGGTATTAAAGCCATCACTAAATTGGTTGAGTCTGCCCAAGCCTCAGTCCGTCAAGCACAACAAGCTGCATCAGCTGTAGAAAAAACATCCATCACAAGCGCAAGTAGATCGGAAACATTTGATGTGCCAAAGAGTGGCACCAGCGGGTTTTCAATAACCCCTAGGGGCGGCGCACCTATAAACATTGATACGACCAAAATGCAATCGCTAGAAGAAATCGAATATGCAATCGATCAAATTGAAGGCTTCTCCGCACGGCTCATCCCTGGTGATGAACCAGGCGAAGAAAAGCTAGAAATCACCGCGAGCGATGGCACAACTGGTTTTAGTATTGATGACATTGGCACGGGCAAAGGTAGAGGGCATGCCCTTGCCAATCTTGGCATTGGTGATGGCGCACACGCCACCACGCGAAAATTTGATACCAATGGCAAATCCATTATAAGAGAAAAACTTCAATCAGAATATAACGACCTGCTTAAACAGGTTGATGACATCACTAAAGATGCGGGCTTTAACGGCAACAACCTCCTTGCCAATACTGATCTTAGAGTAATTTTCAACGAAGATGGCTCATCTTCACTTACAATTAAAGGCGTAGATATCAGCGCAGCTGGCCTTTCATTAAAAGAAGTAACTGGAGATACTTTCCAATATAATGATGATATTGACGATGTTCTCACCTCGCTTGATGTCGCCCTGGCAACTTTACGCTCACAAGCATCAACCTTTGGCTCCAACTTATCAGTGGTGCAAACCCGACAAGATTTCACAAAATCAATGATGAACACCTTAGAAACTGGTGCGGCCAACTTAACCTTAGCCGACACCAACGAAGAGGGTGCAAATCTACTTGCACTTCAAACCCGTCAATCATTGGCAACAACCGCTTTATCAATGGCCTCAGAGGCCGACCAATCGGTCTTGAGATTATTCTAATCAATAAATTCCAAAATAAGAGGCTGATGGAACCATCTATTTCATCGGCCTTTTTTTAAATCAAAAGAGGGCAATATGGCACTAAAAGTCGAATTAAAACCCAATGAAAAAATTATTTTGGGCAATAGTGTGATTACCAATGGCCCCAACCGCGCGCGTTTTTACATCAAAGGCAACGCAGTTATCTTACGTGAGAAAGATATTCTCACCGCCGATAGCGCCAATACCCCTTGTAAACGCATCTATTTTTCCATTCAAATGTTCTATTTAAGCGAAGAAGAAACTCATAATCATACAGATTATTTTGCACAGGTTAATGAAGTTATTGCAGCTGCACCCACAACTTTAATATTTATTGAAGAGATAAATAAGCAGATGTTAACCAATAACTATTATAAAGCATTAAAGGAAGCAAAAAAGCTCATCGATTACGAGAAGGAATTATTCGACAATGCATAATAATGCACGACAGGCTTACGCCAATGCAGCAAAAACGACAGTGTCACCTCGGGGAAGAGAAGGCCAATTGTTAATTAAAGCCGCCAATAAACTGACGAATATCCGTGATAATTTCAAGCAGGTGTCTCGTGCTGATATGAATGAAGCACTGACTTTTAACCGTAAATTATGGACAGTTTTCTCAAGCTCAGTATCAAGTGCCGAAAATCCATTGCCATTGCCAATAAAAAACAATATTGCCTCTCTAGCCGTGTTTATATTCAAACATCAGCTAAGTTTTATGGCCAAACCAGAGCCCTCAAAACTAGATTCTCTAATTAACATCAACAGAGACATCGCCAGCGGCCTATTCGCCAAACACACATAACACACGCACTGTGTGCGTGCGTTACACTTTTTATGCTTGGCACTGCGTGCGTTCGCTCCACTCTCTAGCCACGCCTAACGGCGACGCGCAGTCGCGCTTGCCTCACCCTACGGGCGAGGACTCTTTTCCCATGTAAGTCGATAATCGCACCTCAACAAATTCTAAATTTGCTGTAAGGCACCAACACGCAGAACTTCGCCAAACACCAGCTCACTATGCTTAATGAAGTCAACTTAGGTGCCGAATTCGCATCCAACCAGCGGCTGAGTGGCTTAGCTAGAGAGCGGAGCGAACGCACGCAGTGCCAAACAAAAAACCCCAACAAATCCTAAATTTACTGTAAGGCACCAACATGCAGAACTTCGCCAAACACCAGCTCACTAAGCTTAATGAAGCCAACTTAGGTGCCGAATTCGCATCCAACCAGCGGCTGAGTGGCTTAGCTAGAGAGCGGAGCGAACACACGCAGTGCCAAGCATAAAACCTCAACAAATTCTAAATTTGCTGTAAGGCACCAACACGCAGAACTTCGCCAAACGCCAGCTCACTAAGCTTAATGAAGTCAACTTAGGTGCCGAGTTTGCATCCAACCAGCGGCTGAGTGGCTTAGCTAGAGAGCGGAGCGAACGCACGCAGTGCCAAACAAAAAACTACAATTTTATAAAAAATTAACCAAATGCGATTTAGAAAGCATCGAGGTCACCCGGTGCGATGTTTCAAGCTGAGTGTTAAGCGCCAATATCTTCGCGCTCACGTCCTGAACATCAACCCCTTCAGCAGCAAATAAAATATCCTCACTAATGGCAATTCTTGAATTATTACGCATATTTAAATCTGCTAAATATTTTTGTTTATAACCCAATTCAGTTGATAGGTCTAAAACACTCGTCTTAATATTATCATCAGACAAACCAGCTGTTATACGGATTTTTAAGGCTGCATAATGCGCATCAGACGCTTTGCTTGCGGGGTCAAATTTTTCCGCCACCATCATAGATAGGTTTTTTACCAATTCTCGTAATGGCTCTTCATTAGCCCGTGTATTCACTTCAACCGCACTATGTTTAGAGGCATAAACTTTATGGCTGCTCCGCTCAGTTCCGATTGTTTTATCGCCTTTATACCACGCCATTGTATCCAATTCTGTACCAGCTTTCATGGCTGTGGCTGTATCAAATGGCGGCCCATCCACACGTTTTGGGTTGTCAGTAAAAAAGTCATTAGCAGCCACCAAATCCGATGCAGCCATCATTTCACCATTAACCACAAAGTCAAACGCTTCCGTCAATGATTTATGAAAATTCGCTGTAGTTTCAGCATTCGTTGCACCAATCAAAAATCCATTTCTATTGCCAATGCCATGAGTTTTTGCCTTAAGCTCAATATCAAAATCAGCACCATCAGGCAGGGTCAAGCGCATAGTGATTGTATCATTGTTAATTATTTTTGAGCCTGTAAAGTCAAAATTCACACGCGACAATGCGCCAGTTGCCTGCGTCACATTTAACCCCGAAACGGCATGAGTTACATTGCTAAGTTTTATTCCAAAATCATGAATACCATCTTCAGCAACACTCACCTGGCTACCCTTTGCAGAAATTGCCAATCGGCCATTGTTCAACGGCCCCAAATCGGCTTGTTTCCGTTCACTAATAACTTGTTTTAGGCCAGCTCTATCGCCCTGTCCGTTCAAAATATTGCTAATGGTTTCCACAGGTTTATCACCAAGCTTAGTACCAGCAAATAAATATCTATCAGATATTTCCTCATTCAATAAGTTAATCACATCGCTTAAACTTTGGTGAGCGTTAATTTTCAAATTCACAAAACTACCATCATTTAACGACATAGCTGTGCCGTTAAAGTCCGCCCGAGAGTTAGATTCAATATCACCAAGGCTGCCCAAAACATTCTGCACAGTGCTCAAATGAATATTGGCATGCTTAATGGCATTATTATAACCTGTATAGCTATTAATGTCCGCACGCATTCTAAGTGCTGTATCACGATCATTCCCCAGCCCGCCATAAGTTTGGGCTTTTTTCTGTGTCGATAATTGCACTTGCAAGTCAGATAAATTCGAATTTAATCGTTTTATATAACCTGATGGGCCTAAGGAACCACTACCGCTAATTTCCATTTCTAATTCCAGTCCTCAAAATATGCATTACATATTTCTTATTATATCCATCAATTCCTTGACCACGCTCACAACCCGGGCATTTGCAGCATATGCCATTTGCAAGGTCAGTAATTGTGCCATTTCTTCGTCCACATTCACCTTGGTTTTATCGCTCAACCGCTTGTTCATAGCGCTAACCACCATCTTCTGGCTTTCTTCCAAGTCCGAATGCCTGGCAATCTGTGATGTTTGGTTAGCGACCACTTTTTGTGCAAAATCCACCAATGTGCCTGAATAAGGCGAGCTTTTCGAACCAATGCCAGAATCGGCATTAAAATCAAACGAAATTTCGGTGAATTTTGCCAATAAATCCTCAGGTCGACTTTGATCACCCAATGCTGTGGCATTGCTATATTTAACCAAAAGGCCGTTATCTGCCAACAGCTCGCTATTCACTCTAATGCGAGAGGCAAAACCACGTTTTTGCGTATTACCATCTAGGCTATTGCTGTAATTCTCTTGGCGGTTACCATTCCAATCAACAAAAAAGTTAAGCTCTGTGCCCTGCCCTTGCACACCCAAAGCCGTTTGTTCCCCCGTCAGACCAGCCACATTCACTAAATTTGCGTCGCCATCATCCATAATTTGAAGGTGAGTGCCATCAACCAATGACACACTAAAATTGGAGTTTTCCATGGCAATTGCATCCGCAATTTGGGCCTGTACAGAAGCCATGCCGCGGCTAAAATCAATGCCGTATACTTTATCATTGCCTTTTGCGGTCGCACTGTCATCCAACGGCAATGTTTCAGAGTCAGAGACTTTCACAAAACTCATTGTATAGCTATAACCAGTTACATTATCTCTATAATCAAATTCAATTACATTACCATCTGATAGCCCGCCTATATCCAAGCTAAACCCAGTATTCACATCCGTGACAACAGCTGTTCCTTTTTTCTCAATCGTGTTTAAAGCCATTGCCAAACTATGTGCCAATTCATCAAGTTGATCTTGCGCATTGACCAGAATGTTATCTCGTACGTTAAGCAATCCAGCTAGTTTGCCACTTTTAATTGCCCCAGTTTCAATTAAATCTACAGGTTTGCCCGATGCCGTCACCAGACTAATAGTTCCCACCCCTCGTAATTCTTTATCTCGATTGTAAAGATGATTGGCACTCAGGTTAAATTTTGTATCAAATTGAAGCGTACCCGGGCGGCCATCTACTAAGGCAAGGCCATTGGCTGCAAAGACCTTTACGGCCCCATTTGTGCCTTCAGGCACCACCTTAATATTCATAATAGCGGCTAAACTTTCAATCTCCATATCAAGCTGATCTTGTAAATCCGCTAAACCGCTGCCAGAGCCGTTTGATATCAATTGATGGCTAATGCGCGCAATATTATTTATCGCCACATTAGCCCGGTCAATCTCTTGACTAATCATACTTTCGGCACTTTGACGCATATCCTGCACCCCGTCCGACATGTCTCGCAATTGTGATACTAAATATTCACTACCTTCCATCAATTCTCGGCTCGCGGCTTTTGATTGCGGTGCGTTAGCAAATGTCGTCATCGCCGAGGCAACGTTATTCACAATCGAATCCAACGCGCCATCAGCACCAGGTTCGCCAAATAAATTATCAACATATTCCAAAAACTCAGTCTGAACACTCAGATTTTTATAGTCCGAATATTCAGTACGAAGGTTTGTCTGTAAAAATTTGTCAACTTGCCTGGTCACCGCCCCAATGCTGACACCGGTGCCTTGACCACCCGTGACTTTAGCACTAAGCGTCTGAGTTTTCTTCGTGTAACCCTCAGTTTCAGCGTTGGAAACATTTCTCGAGACGACATCAATGCCAGCTTGAGTTGCCCGCAAACCACTTAAGGTATTACTTATGCTTTGGCCAAGTCCCATTCTCTACCTATTTTCAATATGTTAATCAAAGCTCAATTAACGCTTCATATTCAGCACTTCTTGCAGCATCTCATTCGCAGTGGTCAAAATCTTTGTACTCGCCGCATAAGCTTGTTGGGTTACAATCAGTTTTGAAAATTCTTCAGCAATGTCAGTGTTTGAGGCTTCAAGTTGATTGGCCACAATAGAGCCACTCGCGCCAGCAGTCGCAGAGCCAGAAGCCGAGGTGGCGATAAATGCGCTACCATTCTGTTTCTTCAAATTACCTTCCGAAGCGAATGACGCCGTCGCAATTGCCCATTTGTCAACCACCACACCATTGGTATAAGTCACCGACACGCGGCCGTCACCAGTCACACTCACACTTGACAGCTCACCAGCCGAATAACCGTTTTGTGAAATTTCGTTCACAATGGCGCTACCACCATCATCATTATATTGCGACAGCCCACCATTCGAGCCATGCTTCAAAGTCATGTCACCCAATTGGTCACCATTAATAACCATATTCGCAATGACCACTTCACCTGTATCCACCACACCTGGAGGGCCAATTAGTTTCGAATTCGACCCAAATGTATAATTTTCCTCTAAACGCGTCCATGACACATCTTCATCTAATTCTGGATCAGAGTTCGAGTTATAATAAAGTGCCCATGTATCAGGTTGATCAGAAGTTTTTGCCCAGCGTAATTGCACGTCCACGCCATTACCCGCTTCGTCATAAACTGTAATTGAATTGCCACCAATAGACTCATCAATAAACACCCCTTCATCGGCTTTCGTAATGTCACCAATCAAGTCCAATTCTTCCGAAAGAAATTCCTTACCACTGGCAGTGGAAGGATGAATCGGCAAGTTCAATCGATAATTAATGCTTGTCGTCGGTTTCGCGGCCAAAAAGTCATTGGAGAATCGAATCACACTTGGCTCAGTACCCGTTGCGTTACCTGTCGTGCCGTCAATCTCATTACCCTTTAAATAATAGCCCGCACCATTAACCAGAAAGCCATCTTTGTTTAATTCAAAGTCACCACGCCTTGTATAGCGTGCCACACCGTCAAATGTTGGCAAACCATCAGCCTCGCCGGCTTGTTCAGAAATCACAAAATAGCCTGCGCCATTAATCGCCAAATTAGTGTCCACTTCAGAACCTAACAAATCACCTTGGGCTGCATTAGTCGATCTTGTAAAAGCCATCACCGAGCCAGCTTTCTGACTTGATGGTTCAGACTCAGAAACCACATCCTTAAAAGATGTCTCCGTACGCTTGTAGGCAATGGTTTGCGAGTTCGCAATATTGTCAGATATATGCTCCAAAGACGTTGATTGCGCCCGAAGGCCAGCCACCGCAGTTGTCATTGCGCCAAAAATACCCATTTTATCCCCTTTACCAAATAATTCAGGTTACAAATAATAATATCGACAGACCAATCCAGCCTGTCATGCTTAACATCTCATCACCAATCATGGTTAACACCAAAATCAGAGACATAAATTCAAGTTCTACTTTGCAAATAATGTGCCAAATACTAAATCGTTATATTTCAATGAGTTAATAAAACGAAAGACGCTTCATCTAGGTATTTATGGTTAGTAATTGCTTACCAAGCGGCAATTATTTCCGCCCAAAGGCGGCAAAAGCAATATTTTATCGACATTTTTTCTACAGTCGCTAGACTTGTAAAAACATAACCGATGGAAACAGAATTATGAAAACAGCTTTTAAATATTTAAGTTATTTAGTCGGCTTTTTCATGGTTATATTGCTCATCGCAGCCCTTTCCATATATGTCTATTTCACCAATGGCTTGCCCCTTTATGATGGTCAGGTTCAGTTAGCTGGTTCAAAACATAAAATCACCATCACCCGCGATCAATACGCCCTACCCCACATCATCGCCCAAACCACAAATGATGCTTATTTTGCCATCGGCTACGCTCACGCCCAAGACCGCTTATTCCAGATGCAATTGCACCGCCACATCGCCATGGGCAGATTGTCCGAATTGGTCGGCCAAAAAGGCCTTGAAACCGATAAGTTCCTGCGCACCTTAGGCATGTTTCAAGCCGCACAATCCTCATATAAACTACTCAGCAGCCAAACCAAGGCCGAGTTAGATGCCTATAGCGCAGGGGTCAATGCCTATTTGGCCGAAGACAATATATTGCCCGTCGAATTCGCCATACTGCAGCTCGACAAGCCCGCGCCGTGGCAACCCATACACAGCGTGGCATGGATGAAAATTATGGCGTGGGATCTCAACAATACATGGCGCAAAGAGCTAGATCGTCTCATTATGTCAGCCACTTTCACCCCGCAGCAAATTGCCGAATATCACCACCCTTATCCGGGTGACAAGCCTTTCATTCCGCCAAAACCCATAGACATTTACGGTTTCGAGCTAAATTCTCCAAACCCAATGCAAACCTCGGCTTTAAGCCGCAGAATCAGCATATCACCCATTATTGATCAACAAACCGCACAAGGCATAGGTTCTAACAATTGGGTGCTAGCAGGCAATCTCAGCCAGTCAGGCAAACCTTTATTGGCCAACGACCCACATCTAGGCCTCACCGCCCCTGCCCTTTGGTATCACGCACATTTAAAGGCCGAAGATGACAGCCTCAACGCAATTGGCGCCACCATGCCTGGCGTACCCTATATCATTTTAGGCCGTAATGACCGCATTGCTTGGGGCTTTACCAATACCGACCCCGATGCGCAAGATTTATATGTCGAAAAAATAACCCGCGATGGCTTTTATAAAACCCCAAATGGCGAAGCCCCTTTCATCACCCGTCAAGAGGTCATCAAGATTAAAGGTCAAAATGACTACATTCTCACCACCCGCTCCACCCGCCATGGCCCCGTGCTTTCTGATCGCTTGAATAATGTCGCCACATTATTAGGCGACAAACATGTCATCGCCCTACGTTGGACAGCTTTAGACGATGATTCAACCAGCATAGAGGCCGCCGCCAAAATGGCCGCATCACAAAATTGGCAACAATTCAAAGCTGCCACCAAAGCCTTCAAAGCCCCGCAGCAAAGCATTGTCTATGCCGATGTCGATGGCAATATTGGTTTCATCGCACCGGGCGCCGTGCCCATTCGCCACGCCGATAACGAGCTTTATGGCCAATATCCCTCACCAGGTTGGTTGGCTAAATATGATTGGCAGGGCTATATCCCGTTCGATGAATTGCCACAAAAATTCAACCCCACAAAAAATTACATCGCCACCGCCAACCATAAAATCATTGATGATGATTATAAACATTACATCGCCAGCAAATGGTCACTGCCCTATCGCTATGACCGCATTGTCAAATTGCTAGAAGCCAAACAAAAACACTCACTTGATAGCCTCAAAGACATCCAATTCGATCAATATTCTAACTTTCTTGAAGCCATGCGCCCCTTGCTCGATCAAGCCATGACCCTGCAACCACTTACCGATTCAGATACCATTAAAGCCTATCAACTCATCAAAAATTGGGATGGTCACGGCACAGTAGACAGCCGCGAAATGCTGCTCATCACTTTATGGATTAGAAATTTGCAAACCGTCATCCTCACTCCAGAATTTGATCAATTGCGCAGCCGCAACCATCAATTTCTCATAGATGTACTTAACGATAAAAATGGCATGAGCCGCTGGTGTGGCACATTAGGCAACCAAGATGGCACGCCCCAAACCTGCGCCACATTGGTGTCGCAAACTTTCTACATCACCACCCAGCAAATCATCAAACAATTGGGCATCAATATGAAAAATTGGCAATGGGGCAAAGTTCATCAAGCCGTAAGTGAACATCGTATTTTCAATAAAGTGCCATTGCTGAACCGCCTATTCAACCTCACCACCCCCGTTGGCGGCGGCAGAATGACCATCAATGTCGGCACTTTTGGCCGCACGGATAGTGATGACTTAAACCAAATATTCAAAAACACCGTCGGCCCAAGCTTGCGGCATTTATTCGATTTATCAGACCTCGAAAAATCCCGCTATATCCATTCTTCAGGCCAATCAGGTAATGTTTTTTCACCTTATTATGACGATTATATGCCGCTTTGGGCAAAGGGTGATTTCATCCCAATGACCATGCTAGAAACCAATTACTTACCCAATGCCATTGGCAGCCTAGAGCTCATCCCCAAATAAACTGATATATCAATATTTTTGGCGCGACATAAGTTTAAACCAAGCCTATAAAGGCTTTGTTATTCAATGGAGCCTTTAATGATTTTTTTCAAAAAAATATTTAGCATCGATTTTTCGCTTAAATCACCTTTGGTTATGTTGGCGCTCATGACCGCAGCAGTGCATTTTTCTTTCTCAACATGGCGCTCATTGCTCAACAATTTCGCGGTCGATGTGGTCAATTTCAGCGGCGCCGAAATGGGCAATTTACAAGCCTTGCGCGAAGTTCCAGGTTTTCTAGCTTTCACCGCCATTTTTTTACTGTTTATTTTCCGCGAGCAAACCTTAGCACTTATTTCCATTGTCATCATGGGCGTGGGCGTTGCCATCACAGGCTATTTTCCTTCCATCATTGGGCTTTACGTCACCACCGTCATCATGTCGATCGGCTTTCACTATTATGAAACCATGAATCAATCACTCACCTTGCAAATATTCTCTAAAGATGAGGCGCCGATAAATATGGGCAAACTAATCGCCATCGGCTCAGCCTCCAGCCTCGTCGCCTATATTTTCATTTTCATCTTTTTTGGCCAACTTAACGTAGGCTATGAGCTCTCCTTCTTGTTGGCTGGCTGCATCACCGCATCTGTCGGCGTCTACCTTTATAAAACCTTCCCCAGAATCAAAGTCCCACACGAGCAACGCAAAAAATTATTATTGCGCAAAAGCTATTGGCTTTATTATGCACTGACGTTTATGGGCGGCGCAAGACGTCAAATCTTTGTCGTATTCGCCGGCTTTTTAATGGTCGAAAAATTCGGCTTCACGGTAACTGAAATCGCCGCATTATATTTCTTCAACGGCGTCTTTAACATCTATCTAGCCCCACAAATTGGTAAAATGGTTGGTAAATTCGGCGAGCGCACAGTATTGACCATCGAATATGTCGGCCTCATCGTCATTTTCACTGGCTATGGCTTTGTCGATAACAAATGGGCAGGCGTGGTTTTATTCATCGCCGATCACGCGTTTTTTGCCATGGCCATCGCCATGAAAACTTACTTCCAAAAAATCGCCGATCCACAAGATTTCGCGCCCACAGCTGGCGTGGCTTTCTCCATCAACCACATAGCGGCTATTTTCCTACCCGCCATCTATGGCGCCATCTGGGTGCTTTATGGTGCGTCTTATGTATTTTTCATTGGCGCAGCCTTTGCTGTTGCCTCACTAGTTTTGGCACGGCTCATTCCCCACAAGCCCGTCAAAGGCAATGAGTTCATCTGGTCAACCTCAAAAGAATGATCTAATTTCATGTCACCCAACATGACGCCCATAAAAAAGCGCGGGCATGCGGTTCATCGCCCACACTGCCAATTCTCATATCCATCAGCACCAGCAGCTTGCCTTGGTTCATAAGCCTATTTGGTAGTATAAATTTCTGGGTCTGTATCGGTATGATGAACATCATCATGTTCACATTAACTGCCGTCATGTCCAATACAGGCTCATTGGCCATAAAAAGTTTGGGCGATATCACAGGCACAGCCTCAGGTGTTTTTGGCATTTTTAATGCCTTTGGCGGCGCATGTCTCGGCTATCTCATCAATCAAACTTTGGATGCACATCTTCGGGCATCGTATCACCGCCCAATTCTCCAGCTTGCCAGAGTTTACGCAATGCCAAAGCCTTGCGTAAAATTTCAGCATTCAAGCCTGTCACACTTAATCCAATTTATCTTGCTTAGTCCAAACGGCCAGAGGCATGAGCCAACATCAAATAAACTTTGCCCGTTTCACTCGATAAATAAGTATCAATCAACATACTGTCACGGTCTTGCTCATAAATCTTGGTTAGTAATTCTTCAAAATCAGCGATATATCTATCCACATCGCGCTTAAAAACCATTTCATTGCGGTATTTATAGCTCACTTCATCAAATAATTTCTGACCACGCAATGTATATAATCTACGGGTAAACACATTACGTTCGCCATTTCTATACCGTGCCCATAATAGGTCTGGCGCTTCATGGTCAAGCGCTTTGGCCAAATCTAATGATAAAGCGTTTAGTGATTCAACTTTATGCAATTCACTCTGCGGTGCAGGCGGCGCAACTCTTTGGCCACCATTATTGGCCAAATTGGGGCGTTGCTGAACCGCAACAGGGCGCTCAACAGGCACCTGTCCACGTGGTTGCAAATGCGGTGGCAATGATTGATCGCTCGAAGCCCGTGACAATAGATCAGGCATTGCCCACTTATTCTGCGATGCCGCTGGCTGCGCAGTATTTCTAGGCTTACGCTCAACATGTCTTTCTTGTGGTGTCCGCTCCCGCTGTAGGCGTTCCTGCAATGGGCGTTCTTGTGGTGGGCGTTCTTGCACGGGACGTTCATAATGCATTTGGCGTTGCTCTTGTGGACGCTGCTCTTGCATTGATCGCTGTTGTGGCGCTCTTTGCTCTCTCATACGCTGCTGTGGCTCAGCAGGCCGAGAAACCGCAGCCGCTCTAGGCGCTGCTTTTTCAACACGTTGACGCTGTGTCACAGATGCAGCAATAGGTGTCTGCGCAGCCGCAGTGGGCATCGATACAGGGCCACTAAAACTACCAACCGTTTTAGCCAACTCACTCAACGCACTCACCTGATCATCAACATATACTTGCATGTCTTGTAACGCTCGTTTGGCTTCAGCTGGTATTTGCGACACAGTCTCCGCCAAGCTATGGCGTGTATTTTCCATTTCTGTGTCCATACGCCCGGTCACAACATTCAAATTTTGTGCAGTTTCAGATAATTTTTCACCAGCCAATTCAATGCGCCCAATAATGTCAGCAATAGCCGTTTCGTGGCTATGTCTAATTTGCATCAAGCTTTGTTCAGTATTGCCGACCGCACTATTTTTCATCAACTGCATTTCTCTATGCATTAACTCAGTAATTGCAACGGCTTCATTTTTAAGGTTATCAGCCATACTGCGCGATTGTTCATGCAGCAAAGACAGCGCATTCTGCACCTCTGCTTGCGATCCACTAATGATCGATTTAATGTCTCCACGTAACGTCGTGGTGGCGGTAAAGCTACTTTCTTTTAACAATTCAACAAGCTTCTGTGTCTCATTTGATGTAGATTTGCGGATATTGCTCATTTCCGCTTGCAACATATTGGCAGACTCTTTCGCCGCATCATGCAACATACTTCGAATGTTCTGACTGCGGTTTTCTGCATTGAGGAATGATTTGTCCATCACAGATGCAAATGATGTCAGCAAATTATTAACCTGCTCAGCATTACCAAGCAATTGCTCAGCCGCGCCAGACAGTCCTTCGTGACGGCTTTGCAAGGCCAAATTAATTTCTTCATTGGCTTTTAAAATTGCACTTGTAGCAAAGCTTAAATCCTTAGTTTGGCGTTTAAAGTTACCGCTTATATTCTCAAGTTTGCTCGCCGCAACATTACCTACATTGGCCAATTTATCAGTGACACTGCTTAATGAACTAGTGCCAGAATCCAATATAGTTACCGCCTTTGTTACATTTTCAATGCTCGAGTCAAGCCCAGCTTTTAGCACTTTATTCTTATCTTCAATGCTGTTGCCCAACTGAGTCAAACGTTCATCCGCTGTGGCCGCTAACGAGCTAAACCGTTCATCAGCCGTTTGCACAATTTTCGAGAAGTCAAAGCTGCTTTCTTTCAAACCATCCAGTATTTTAGGCAATCTGATCTCCAGATCTCCGCCCGTTGCCGCCATCAAATCGCGTTCTTTTTCCAAATTCCTAATAATCTTGGCAAATATATTTTCGTTATTCTTGTAGAATCCCTGAATATTGCCCACTTCATTTCTGAATTTGCTCTCCAAAGTGGTTGCACGGTTAATCGCACGATCAATGCCATCTCCCATAGCCGCAACTTCGCGGCGCACAGCTTGGCCAATAGTGGCAATCGAATCACTTGCCATATTTTCAGGCTGAGTTAAATGTAAAGCCGTATAAGCCAGCGATAATGAAATTTGATGTAATTCCCGCGCACGGTATAAAAACACCGCAACCCCCCAACTCAATACGCAAGGTATAAACAATATCGCGGCGATAGATAGCAGAGCTGGCAAAGAAGTCAGCACCACAGCATCAGCATCTAACAGGCCACTATTAAATAGCCCCAAACTCACAGTCACACATAAAACAACCCATAGCAAAGTAAAGCTAAGTGCCGCAATAATTGGCTTTTTGTTAGAATCACTTTTAATTTCTTCAAGCAATTGAGCCGCATGAGCAATGTCATCATTGGCTGAATTGGTCAGCATATTAAAGCGCTTCACACCTTCGTTAGTGCGAGCATTTGCGTCGTTGTTAGCGTTTTTTTGGCGTGATAATATTTCAGATAAATCGTCTGAAGCCTTACGTTTTGGCCCTGCCCCAATCCGCGCCCGCTGGTCTGTCTGAATGCTACCAACGTTATCTTTGGCCTTAGGTCTGGCAATTTTATTCGGTTGATCATTTCTGCTATAAAGGCTGGTCTGTTTAGTCAATTGGTTGGGCCTAACCCGTGGCTTAGCCTTCACCGCCGTCACTGACGTGTTCTTATTTGATTGCAATGCCGATTTTATTCGGTCTGGCCGCCCAGATGCAAAAACATTTCTATCACCAGTCGATGGGTTGGTTAATTTATCACTCATAAACCAGAATCCTCACAAAACATTTCGTCTTAGATATATGTAAGAATAGTGCCAAAAAAATAGGTTAATAGCGAGTTAATAATGCTGTTGTTCCCCAATTGTTAATATAATTTAATGTTTTTAGCTAAATCAATTACAAATTGTTTCTATTTGGCACATAATGGCCGAATCAATTCACAGCTGTGAGTAAGTTGTTAATGATAGAATCGATCTTTGCTTAGCGACGACTACGCGTTAATAACTTGTTTAATTATTTTTGGTGTTATACCCACAGATAAACGATTTGAATTATTCGTTATTAATTCTTATCTCAAGTATTGCGTAGGAGATGTCATGTTAACCAATCAGACTGCCAAAGAAGTAAATTATAGCCAAACCAATATCACGCCGATCAAGGAGTATATCAACGCTCACTGCCCCAATGCCATTGATTTTGATCATCTTAGCCGCTACACCATGGACAATGATGAGTTAGAGCAAGAAATTTTACAGATTTTTTGCAATCAATGTCATGACTATGTCTCGATATTAAAAACATCTTTAGAAGACCCTGAAAATTGGAAGCACGCCACCCATGCCCTCAAAGGCTCATCACGCGGTGTCGGTGCATGGCGCATCGCGGCCGAAACCCAAGTGGCCGAGCTTATGGTTGGCGATGCATTATATACTGATCGGGTGAGCGCAATCCACGCAATTAATTTTGCGGTCGAAGAAGTGGTCAGCTTTGTAAAAGCCAAATATGCCGCTTAAACCAAAATCTAAATCATCAATATTTCAAAGGGCTCTTTCTCATAAGAGCCCTTTTTCTTTGCAATTTGTCTATCATTCACCTATATCAAATAAACCAATAATATAGACAGTCACGACATGCCGACCATTCATTTTATAAATCACGAAAACAAAACCATAACCGTTTCTGTTCAAGCAGGTACCAATATTAAAGATGCCGCTCTTGACCATGGCATAGATGGAATTTTCGGTGAATGCGGTGGCTCATGCACTTGTGCCACTTGTCATGTATATATAACAGCCGAATGGTTCGATCGCGTGGGTGCTGCCGATGATTTTGAACAAGACATGCTCGAATTTGCGCCCGAAGTCACATTGCACAGCCGCCTAAGCTGCCAAATCAAAGTTACCGATGCGTTAGATGGCATAAAAGTCAAAATTCCAGCCCGACAATATTAGTTAAAGTCAATATTAATTAAAGACAGTATCTGCCCCCAATTGGCTTAACGTAAAGTCCAATTCACCAACGAAACCGTTGCCTCAGCAAAAGCTTGGTTAAACGCCAAGGCAATATTCTCGCGAGTCTCAACAGTCACTTCAACAATCTTGGTAATCTTCTGGGAACGCACCACCTGCGATGAAGTTTCAGAAACCAACTTAGCAAAAAAGGTCACCTTCACGCGGATTGGTCTGGCAACAGCTGGAGAATCCCGCAAGCTTGGCTCAATATGAAAATCCCTTATTTCAATTAAAAGATCATATTGGCTACGAAACCCGTCAGAGCGTGGCGCCACAGAGCGCACGCGTTTGCTATCCTCAAAGGCTTGTACAATACGTCTTTGTACAAGTTTAGGAATGCGATCCGCCCAGATTATATCGCCGTAATATTGCACCACAACTGGCGATGGACGCACCAAAACTTTGTCACTATCTAGAATCACCGCAGCACGTGGTTCACTGATCGATAGGTTAAAACCAACCCGCCTGCCTTCAACAGCGCCTTCATCAAGCGGCGCCAAATCAAAAATCAAAGAAGTTTCCGTCAGTGTCAACGAGTCAACCATCGAAGCGCAACCTGCAAGCAAAGCCAGCATAATTACCACAAACAAATTCAAGAATAGTTTAGAAAAACCGCTTAGCATATTTAAGACCCATCAATACTTTCACAACATATCACATAATTAACCATGTGCAACCGATAAAATCTCCCCCTAAACTTCATCAAAAACCTAAATTTTATTCCAATAATACGCCTAATTTGGCCTATACTCTGGACTGCGCTTATCTCCAAACAAGAATCTCTGCGGATTGCTTTCTATTTGCCTGATCAAGCGATTAAAACTTCTCAACGTATCTTTACTTTGTTTGAGCAAAGTTCCAGCGTCTTTTAAACCAGCGCCAGTAAAACGGCTTATGCCTGGACTAGCCGCCGCAATTAAGTCTTCAAGCTGTTTGCTCATATTCTCAAAGCTTGCAACTGTCTGGTTAACACTGTTCAGCGTCTCACCCATCATGTCGCCAAGCCCCTCATTATCTGCCGCCAAGAATTCGTTAGCACTTTGGGCCACCAATCTATATTCATCAATTGTACTGTTAATGCCCACAACTGCCTTGCTCAAGTTTTTAAGCAATTGCCCATCACCCTCTGTAATAAATGTATTCATGCCAGCTCCCAGTTTTCTATACTCAGCCATGGTAGCATTCACTTCAGCAATCATGTTTTTAGCGTCGCGATTAATCACCTCATTCACGCCCGCGCCAATCTGCTTATATTCAGCCAGTGTGGCATTAATTTCCTTAATCATCTCAGTGCCCTCACCAGTCATCAACTCTTTAAGGCTGGTGGCAAGTTCTCTATACTCAACAATTGTTGTGTTCACTTCCGATATCATCGGCGCCACTTGGCTGCCAATGTCAGCAGTAATACTAGATACATTGCTAGTGATTTCAGTTACATCTTGCGATATTTTAATCGAGTTTTTAGTGATAATTTGTACATCTCGCAAAATATCTTCAATATCCCCTGTACGATCAACCAAAAAACCAAGGCCTTCCTCCACCGCCTCAAGTGATTTACCAATCGTGTCATTGTTTTGGGTCAAAACATCATCCAACTTGGCGACCAATATATTCACATTGCGCAAAATATTCGGCACAGTTTCCAGCAATTGGCTCACCTGACTGCGCTCAACATCAATGGTTGGCAATTCTTCGCCCGCAACAGCCATAAGCAACGGCGAGCTGTCATCCACGGTGTTAATGTCAATGCCAAAGCCGCTCACCCCTTGCAAGGCCATACTCACTATGGTCGATGTCCGCACAGGAATGCGTTCATCAACCTCAATCAACACCCGCACCTTATGAATGTCATCAGGATGCAAACCAATATTTAGCACATGGCCAACGGCAATGCCATTCACCACAACACTAGCATTTTGGCCCAAGCCACTCACCCCTTCAACAAAATCCACATTATAAAGCTTATAATTTGTGCGGTCGTCAAACCGCCCAAGCCAAAATATGCTGCTAGCCAAAAGAGCCATCATAAGCAAAACAAATAAACCAATCATTATATGGTGTGCGCGGGTTTCCATCAATATTTTCCCTTAAATTATTTTGCCCATTAAATTATTTTCTCGTGCTGACCAAATATTTGCCGCCCCCTAGAGCCACTGAAATATTCCTGCACCCAAGCATGGTCAAATCTTAAAACGGCTTCTAATTTATCCACCACAATCACTTGCCCATCAGCCAATACCGCTACATTTTCACATATTTTAAAAATCGAATCTAAATCATGCGTAATCATCACCACACTTATACCTAAGGCATGAGTAAGGTCTAACAATAATTCATCAAATTGTGCCGCTGCAATAGGGTCAAGCCCCGCCGTTGGCTCATCCAAAAACAAAATATCTGGGTCAAGTGCCAACGCCCGCGCCAAAGCCACGCGCTTGCGCATTCCGCCCGAAAGTTCAGATGGCATAAATTGCCCAACGGCCTCATCCAACCCAACCAAAAATAATTTCATATAAGCCAGTTCACTGGCAAAGCGCTTGCCAATGCCCAATTGCTCTTTCATCGGCAACATAATATTATCCAGCACACTTAAGCTAGAAAACAATGCTCCATCCTGAAACAACACCCCCCATTTGCGTGCCAAACCGCCGCCTTTGGCTTCATTAAAAGGCACAGCCCCCAACACTTTCACACTGCCCGCTTCAGGTTTTTTAAGCCCCGTCATGGTGCGCAACAATACCGATTTACCTGTGCCAGAGCCACCAACAATGCCAGTAATTCTGCCACGTTTAATGGTCAAGTTTAAATCATCATGCACAATATTGTCACCAAATTGGCTGCGCAAATTCTCAATAACAATAATATCTTCATTTTCATTCGTGGGCTTATTTTGCATCACCCCCCCCCAAATGTACTGATTTGAGTGAAATAAATGGCAATGATCGAATCAATTATAATCACCAAGAACAAGCTTTTAACCACCGACACAGTGGTATGATAACCTAAAGACGCAGCGTTTGAGCTCACTTTCAAACCCTCAGAACAAGCCACCAGAACCATCGATATCGCAATGAACGGGGTTTTAATCATGGCAGTGCCAATATCCGATATTTCCACCCCATTATAAATCAGCGTGACAAATTCATTAAAGTCCATTTCATAGCGCATATACAGCAAAACCCCACTGCCCGCAAAACCCGAAATTATCGATATAAACGTTAAAATTGGCAAGGTTAATAACATCGCCATCGCCCGCGGCATGACCAGAAATTTCATTACATCAAGGCCCATCACCTTCATCGCATCAATTTCTTCATTCATCCGCATAGAGCCAATTTCGGCGGTAATCGCCGATGATGTCCGCCCTGCCACCAGCATGCCGGTCAGCAAAATAGATGTCTCACGCGCCGTCACCATACCAATAAACCCAACCACAAAAGTCTCGGTTCCAAAACCAGGCAGGCGCACCACAGCTTGTTCGGTCAACACCGCTCCCACCATAAAACTCACCGCTGCCACAATGGCAATAGCAGGAACAGTCATTTGTTGCAGATGAAACACCATCGAGGTGAATTTAAACTCAAATGGACGGCGCAAAATCTCAACCAAACCAAAAACAAACAGGCCAAATAGTTGTGGAATTTCCCAAAACGCCTTAAATAAATTCAGTGAGGCCAGCCCAAAAGCCGCCAACATATCGGTTGGAGAAACAAATTTATATGCCGCTTCATGCGGCTGGTTTAAATCAAACTCAGCCAATTTATCCTTCAAGCTGGCAAATTCATCGGATAAATCAACATAGTAAATTTCCGAATCAACATTAAAAGTTCGAACCAAATTTTCTAATTTTTTAAAAATCAGCACAGCCGATGTATCAACCGCTTCAATTTTTTCGGCATACATTGTATAGATTATTTTTTGTCTAGCCCCACCAAATGTCGCCCCACCAGTTGCTGATTGCCCAAGCCCGACCTGATCAAGTCCTTGTTCAAACTCCCGCACCAGCTTGGCTTCGATGTCCCCAAGGTTAGACAACGTCCACCGGCCCGATAGATGTAAATCTATTTGGTTATTCTGGGTGACTAATCTATATAATTTTTCACTCATATAAATTCATTACGACTCAGTCATGATAATTGTATAGATATATAATATATATTAACCATAATTACAGCAATAAACATCAACTAGTGCATTATTTATCATCTGGCTTGGTAAATTCCAACGCTTCACCATTCCAAATAAATTTAAGTCCGAGTGACATCACCAAGCCAATCACCCCAAAAACAACAGCAAACCAATAAGCCCCATTGGCATAATCATCATATAAATGGCCAGCAATGATAAAGCCAACGGCCATAAACACCCCCATATTCAGGCTGACATTAATCGCCATGGCGGTTGAGATTAAATTATCAGGTACACTACGTGAAATTAAATTCAACGAGCCTAAATATACAGCACCAAAAGTCAAGGCATGCAAAGTTTGCGAAATAAACACCAATATAAGCGGTGGGTCAACTGCCAAAATAGCCCAACGAATCACCGCAGCCGACGCAGCCAATATCAACAATCGCCGCGGGCCAAGCAAATTGGTGAGTTTGGATGAGAAAATAAACAAAACAACCTCGGCCAGCACGGCTACCGCCCACAATATACCAATCAATTCGCCCGAATAGCCAATCTCTGACCAATGAATGGCGCTAAACCCGTAATATACCGCATGTGATGATTGAATAAATGACACCGCCACCAAAATAGTGATGAAAATGGGGTGTTTAATTAACAAAACTGCACCAGCCAGGTCAAATTTTTTCACCTTCTGTGGCAATTGTTGAGTTTGATCTTGCGGCAATACAGGCAAAAACAGGCTGGCAAAGGTCGAGGTCACCGCCCCAAATAATAACCAGCTGATAAGAATGTCAAAATCATAAATATCAATCAATTTACCGCAGGCATAAGATGAAAACACAAATGAAAGCGAGCCCCATAAGCGTACGCGACCAAAATCAAAGCCAAATTTGTCAGCACCCTTGATGGTTAGACCTTCTAAAATCGGCACAATGGAAGCCGATACCATAGAAAATAAAACAATTACAATTACAATCGACCAATATTGATCAACAAAATACAGCCCCAACACGCTCAATGTTGTCAACAGATTCATAATCAATACAGGAGTTTTCTTATGTTCAAATCCATCTGCAAATAATGCCCCAACCGGACCCGATACACTTTTGACAAATTGTGCCAATGCCAAAATAAATGCAATTTCCGCCGCCGCGACGCCACGGCTCGCCAACCAAGGCGCAAAAAATACCGTATAAGCGGCAAAACCCCAAAACTGAGTGCCAAACGAAAGTGCCGTTTTTACGGCGAATAAACGCCCAATTGTCGATTTCATAATACCTCAATGAGTCATTAAACTTGTAAATCAAACAAGTTAACTAAAATTAACGCTTCTAAAATTACCGCGAATCGGCCAAGGTGACAGGTGAGAAGTTAGTAGAATAAGTGATTAGTTAGTAGAGTATAAGGCTGTATTTATGCCCGAAATGGCAAAATAACCCATAGAATGATAGTATGTTAGCATGAGTGGCAATCTAAAGAACCCAGAAAATGAACTTATTGACCAGAAAATAAGTGCCAAAAAACATCTCGGCGCGAAATCTGACTATTACGATGATTTTGACCAAATACGAAGCGCGGTGCTCGAAACCCAACGCGGTCGCTGGTTCTTAGGCGAGTTTGCGCGCCAAAGCAGACAAATCGAAAGCCAATTGGTACTGGGTGCCATTGCCGCACTCGAACGCAAAATCACCAGTAGGTCTGTCCAAAAACCACTCAAGGCCAAAGTAAAACCTGCAAAGCCTGAGATTAAAAAAGTCGAAATTCCAAAAACGGTTCCTAAGCCAATAGGGAATTTCGAAACCAAACAACAATCCTCTCACTTCGGTCGATTATTCGCCAATTTTAAACAAAAAACCCTATTCGGTCTGCGCTGGGCGGGCATAAAGGATGTGATAGAATTTTCAAAAATTCAAACCATCATTAATTTCGCGGCTTATCAGTCCCGCGCCAGCATTCAAACTCAAGAAAAAAAATTAAACACCATTATTTCCGATTTGCGCAAACAAAATATCGATCCCACCATGATCAGAAGATTGAGCGTTGTCGCGTCTGAACTTCATAAGTTAGAAGAACTACAAGGCAATTTAAATATACAGCTCGAAGATGGCTTGAAATTTATGGGCGAAGTCGAAAAAATTGCACAACATATAGAACCCGATTTCGAGAAATTCACCCCAAAAGCGATCGTAAGCAACACAAAAGCAGTCATAAACGACACTAAAGCAATCGCAAATAACTCAGAAACCATTAAAAACCTGCAAAAAACCGTTAAAATTAAGCCAAAAATCACCAAATTAGGCCCTGCGGGACGCATTAAAAAAATGTTCAAAATCGAGCAAACTCTACATGATCAACAAGCCGAAAATCTTATTGTACATGGCAAAGCATTTGATGAAGCTTTTGCCAGCGAACAGCTTAAGGTTGAGCATGAAATAAGATCTGTATCCAATGCCGAAAATATTGAAAAAGATCTACAACCTATTGAAGTAAAATCAATATTATCTAAGCACACTCAAAAATTATCCCAAATCAGCAACAAGATGAAAGAGGCTGATCATAAATTAGCAAACATTGAACAAGATCCTGAAATTATCATCGAGGAAGATTTTAATGCACTGAATTCATTGGCTCTGTTATCAAAAACCGAGCGCACAATGTTGTTCACACTGCAAAATTAATCACAAAAACAATGTGAATATTGTCAAAATCAACAATCCTGCCATAAAATAATTAAATATAACAAACGCGCGGTTAGATTTCAACAACCGCCCGATTTCTCGCCCAAATAATGCCCATGCCAATGTCACGGGAAAACCAACGATAAAGTGCATCACAATCATAATTGCCATAATGGTCAATTTATCACCATCAGCTGGAATAAAAGTCACAATCGAACTGATCAGCGTAATCCACGCTTTGGGGTTAACCCATTGAAAAAGTGATGCATATATAAATGACATTGGTTTTTTCCTTCCAACATCATCTGGGTTACTTCTTTTGGTCATAGCAATTTTATACGACAAATATAACATAAACCCAATACCGATATAGCGCATAATCTGATGGATAAACGGGTAGATTTTGAACATTTCCCCGAGCCCCAAAGCCACCAAAACCATCATCACCACCAAGCCAATTCGAATGCCAAAAACATGCGGCAAAGTCGCCCGAACACCAAAATTAGCCCCCGATGCCGCCACCATAATATTATTCGGCCCTGGCGTGCCCGAAGTGGCAAAAACAAAGATAGAATAGGTGACGATTAAATCTAAATATTGCATCATAACTCTTTGTTAAAAAATATCTTTTCAATATTTTTAGCCTTATTCACCACCATTCTAGACACCTCTATAAAGCCTAACTTTCTATAAAATTCGGGAGCTTGAAAACTATAAGTATCCAAATGAATTTCTTTAACATGTCGCGCTCTTAGCTCTTGTTCAACCATATTCATAATCTTTCGGCCAGCACCACCTCGGCATTTTTCATCCACCCACAAAAGCCAAATAAATGCCAAATCATCCGCAATTTCGCCTGTCGCACCACCACAAATATGATTATCTTCATCACGCAAAAAACAGGCAAAATTGATTAATTTTTCATAACCGAAATGAGGTTTATTATATGCAACTAAACCATCATAAATCTCTTTTGAATCTTTTTCACTGGGATCAATTTCAAACTTTATATCCATCATAACCTCATATAAATAAAGTGAAAATAGCAATAACCAATAAACTCGCCATGGTATAATTAAACACCCTAAACGCCATTTCAGATTTTAACAATTTACCAATCTCGCGGCCAAATAAACACCACGCAAACGTCATAGGAGCAGACACAACAAGATGCACCGTAACAATAATCGCCAACTCAACAAACTTATCACCACCAACAGTTAGAAATTGCGCGATCGCTCCAATAATCATCACCCACGCTTTGGGGTTAACCCATTGAAATGCAGAAGCTTGTATAAATGTTAGTGGTTTACCAACTACCTTACCATTCTGCATATTATTTTTAGCAGTGGCTATTTTATAAGCCAAATAAAGCATAAAAGCCGCCCCAATATAACGCAAAACATCGTGAATAAACGGATATAAATCAAATATCTGCCCAAGCCCCGTCCCGACCAATGCCATCATAAAAATAAAGCCAAAAACCACCCCCATAATGTGCGGAATGGAACGCTTAATGCCAAAATTTGCTCCAGATGCAGCAATCATCACCACATTAGGCCCTGGCGTACCAACGGTTGCCAATACGAAGAGAGCATAAGACAAAATTAAATTTAAATAATCCAAACCCATTCCCTATAAAAGCAACGTGATGATGGTGATAAGCAGCAGCCCCGCCATACTATAATTAAACACCCGAAACGCCCGTTCAGATTTTAAAAACCTGCCAATTTCGCGTCCAAACAAACACCAGCCAAATTGAATAGGCAAGCTAACCGCCACATATGTCACCATCATCAAGCCAATTTCCAAATATTTATTACCGCCTATGGAAACAAACGAAGCAATCGCACCAATCATCACCACCCACACTTTGGGGTTAACCGATTGCAGCAACGCCGCTTGTAATGGCGACATGGGCTGGCCAATTGTTTTGCCATCATTCAAATTATTTTTAGCCGTAGCTATTTTAAAAGCCAAATAAAGCAAAAACGCCGCACCTATATAACGCAAAATATTTTGGCTTTGCGGGTAAATTTCAAACATCTGCCCCAAACCAACACCTATAAATGCCAACACCACAATAATGCCAAACGCAATGCCCAAAATATGCGGTATGGTGCGCTTAATGCCAAAATTTGCGCCGGATGCCACCACCATAACCGTATTAGGCCCAGGGGTTGCCGTGGTCGCAAATGTATAGATAGCAAAGCTAATGATAAAATTAGAATAATCGATGACAGGTCTCCAGTTACGGGCTATCTTAAGCCGCGCTATGTGTAAGTCAACATATCTGACCTATGATAAGTTTTGATGAGTAAAATGAATTTGAATGATGAATATGACAAGATAGAAGAGCTGATCGGCGAAGCACCATCACGCCAAGAGACAATTGCCGAAAGCTACAACCTAACCCTCTACAAACTTAAATTCAAAAATCACCCGCCCGTAGTGGCCAAATATGGCCGCCCTAAATTACGCAATCATTTAGCGCTCGAATATCAGATGCTCAAACAACTAAATGGTTATGATTTTTTAACCACACCCAAAGCCATATATGCCGATGAGCAACTTTATTTAATGGATTATATTGAGCATGAACAACTAGGCCACCACCAAGCCGCCGAACCCGCCATCGCCCAACAAATCGCCCAATTGCATAATATAAAAGCCGAAAAATTCGGCTTTGAATATGACACAATCATCGGCTCATTATTACAACCTAACCGCTTTAACAAAAATTGGATCGACTTTTTTAGGGACGAAAGGTTAATACCATTTGCAGATTCATGTTATGAACAAAAGTTAGTAACCACGGAATTTCGTTTAAAAATTGATAAGTTGAGCCTACGGCTTGATGAGCTTCTAACCAACAACCACCCCCCAACCCTAATTCATGGCGATTTATGGCTTGGCAACATTCTAACCGACGACAAAACCCTAAAAGCCCTAATCGACCCCGCCCTTTATTACGCCAATCCAGAAATAGAACTAGCTTATGTAACCATGCATAATAGCCTAGGAAATGACTTCTTCAACGAATACCAAAACCACCATAAAATTGACGACGGTTTCTTCGAGCTACGCAAAGACATTTACAACATCTACCCCAACCTCGTGCATATCCTACTATGCGGCACCGAATACGCCATCCCAATCGAAGCCGTATTCAAACGCCAAGGAATCTAACTCCACACCACCAACCCGCCTCACCCAAACTACCCGCCGCTTGTTCCCACAATAAGCTCTGCACTTCGTATGCCCCTCGCATCCACACAACGTGCCATCCAGCGAGCGCGGCATCGAACGACCGAACTCGCGCTCGCTGGATGGCACGTTATTTGGACACGAGGGGCACACCGAAACTCTCAACCAGCTCGCCACGGCCAACAACACTAGCTATCGCCAACAATGTACCAGGCGCAGTAACCGCATTGGCACCAACCTTGACATCATCACCCAAAATGGCACCGAATTTTGCAACACCCGTCGCTATTCTCTGACCTTTATAACTAACGATAATCTGCTTATCATCCAGCTCATTACGATAATTAGCGAGAATTGCGCCGCCTTCAACATTTGCACAACATCCCAAAATACTATCACCAGCAAAACTTAAATGCGCCACCTTACTTCCCATAAACATGATAGATGTTTTAACCTCACAACAATGACCAACAATGCAATCTGCATCCAATATCACCCCACCACGCAACAAGCTGCCATTTGCGACAAAACAATTAGGCCCAACAATCACCGCACCTTTTAGCTGCGCCGTAGCTTCAATGGTCGCACTTTTATGCACGGCTTGATCATTATCTATATAATATTCATCAGCGTCCAAAGTCTCAATAACTGATTTAATGACGAATTCAATATTAGCCACCGCATCCCAAGGTGTTAAGTCCTCAACAAATTGTAAAATAGGCAGTTGTGAATTTTTAACAAAATCTTTAACCAATGGCTTCATTCTCATCTCCCCATTAAATTAATATTTTTAAACCGCCTCAGCCTTAAGCCCAACCTCAGCCATAACCTCCCAAAAATTCGGAAAAGTTTTTTCGACACATTTTGGATTCTCAATCAATATGCCATCAAGCCTAATGCCCGCCAATGCAAAACTCATCGCAATACGGTGATCACGCGCCGTATCAATACGGCTTTCAACCCCATCAGTCTGTAAATTCGAATCACTATGCACAATCAAATCATCACCCTCTACCGTAGCAAGGCCAGCTTTAATCGCATTCAACCCAGCCGCAACCACCTCGATACGATCACACTCTTTAACCCGTAAATTCGCAATACCGACAAACCGCACAGGCACATTATTAAACGCCGCCACCACAGCCAAAGCTGGCACCGAGTCTTGCATCTGCTCACCATCAATCACACGCGGCATATTCGGAAATTGATCAAACAAAGCCTTGGATTTAGCATCAGGCTGAGCCGTTATGCTAACATCAATATTATCCGCCACAAGTTCACCGCCCGACAACGCATTCGCACCCCAGATATAAGTGCATGACGAGTAATCTGGCTCAACCACATACTCAGCACGGCCATATTGCCCAGCACGCACCTGCCAACTATTACCACCAGCTGTGCTAACATCAGCACCAAATTCCTGCATCATTTTACGGGTAATTTCGACATAACCAAAACCACCAATTTTTGCATCACCAGAAATAGTGATTTTAAGGCCATTTTTAAGCCGTGGCGCCATCATCATCAAGGCCGAAACATATTGGCTCGACAAACCGCCATCAATCTCAATTTCTGTCATCAAGTCAGCATCGGGGCTACCTTCAACCGCCACTGGCGGGCAACCTGTCGGGCTTGAAGCTTTTATACCCAGCCGATTAAGCGCGTCAACAAGTGGCATAATCGGGCGTTTCTGCATATCTTCATCGCCATCCACAACCACCACACCATCGGCCAAAGCCACAGCCGCAGTTAAAAACCGCGCCGCCGTGCCCGCATTGCCAACAAATAACGGCTCACTAGGGGCAGATAATTTTCCGCTACTTTTGATAACAATTCTATCGGCATTTAATTCACTAATCTCCACGCCCATTTTGCGCAAAGATTGTGCCATATAAATTGTATCGTCACTCACCAAACAACCTGTAAGCTCAGTAGTGCCAGATGACAAAGCAGCCAGCAACAAAGCGCGATTGGATAGGGATTTAGAGCCTGATACAATGACCAAGCCATTAAGGGAATTTTGAGGACGAACAATTTTTACAGCCTGTTGAGGTTCTGTAATATTTGTCAATTTTCTGTCTTTTCTTCTATGCTCACATTTAGCGAGCTGATTAGGCAATTAAGATTAATTTATATGAAATTACACTTAAATCAACCTCAAACAGCTAATTTTGAAATCGTTGCTTAAGGATAATTGCAAAAGTGATCACATCATTAGCAGTTTCAATTTGGCCTGTTGCACCAATTTCCGAAGCCGTTGCGCCGAAAAAACCGCCATTAATTACATCATTAAACACCGGTATATTCTTGTCATTATTGCTTAAACTCAATGTACCAGAAAAGCCATTGCCAGAAATTCTACTATTTTGGATTTCAACAATATAACTTTCAGTTCTGATACGATTATTAACTAAACCCTTAGTACGAAAATTATCGAACCGCCATGTCATGGTTTGTTTATCAAAATCGACAACAAGTGCACTCGCCCCTTCAATCCAGCGTTGCGCACCGTTAGTTTTATTGACTGTATAACCCTTTACTCGACCAAGATAGCCAACGGTTTCACTGGATGGCATGGATGTCGTGCTGTTGCCGAATATAGCGTAACCTCGATCGATATAAGTTTCGACCGAGTCAAAAAATTCAATAGACCACAAGTCTACATTATCTGCATTTAAGTTATGGTTAGGGATAAAATCACGCTTAGACGAATTTTGCAACTGAATGATAATATTATCAAATTTCTTTTGATAAAGATGAGTTTCGCCTGCGAGTAAATCTGCGTTACTTAAATTATAAGCTTTGCCATCTCGGACAAAAGTTAACACACCATCGCGATCTTGCAACAATTCAATCCCTATTGATTTAAGGTTGGATTGGCTTTTGGCATCATTGCGGTTAATGGCTGCCATAAATGCTTTGGTATTCACTGCACTAACGCCGCCGCCCGTTGTGCCGTTGGCCATTAAACTGAAAATGACCAGCCCAGTAAAGCAAGTTTTGACAAGCAATTTTTTAACAATACCTGACTTTATAAAAAAAAACATAGATCCCTCACAATGCATTAGAAAAAATGAACTTTCTCATTAAAAACCTAAATAACAAAGCCATCAATTTCGCAACATTGCAAGAAAATATTATGTTTTATGCCGAAACCTCAATGGTCAGCACCAAATCATGCGCTTCAACGCGTTTGCCGGCGGGCAATACAATCTCACTCACTTTGCCATCCACTTCAGCGTAAACCGCGGTTTCCATTTTCATCGCTTCCATCACAAACAGACGGTCACCTTTGCTAACTTTATCACCCAAATTAACCGCAAAATTCGCCACCAAACCAGGCATCGGCGCACCAATATGGCCTGCGTCATTGCCATCGGCCTTGCGCACCTTAATCACATCACCAATCAGCGCATCATCTTCAATCCGCACAGTACGCGGCTGACCATTAAGCTCGAAAAACACCTTGCGATTGCCATCTTCATCCACATCACCCAAAGCCAAATATCTGATAATCAACGTTTTACCGACTTCCATTTCAACCGAAACTTCGCTTCCTGTTTCAATACCATAGAAGAATATATCTGTCGGCAATACAGACAGATCGCCATAATCAGCACGGCGTGCCATATATTCCTTAAACACTTGCGGATACATAAGATGTGAAGCCAATTCAGCATCAGTAATTTTGTAATCGACCAACTCTTCGACCATTTTACGCTCAGCCACAAGATCAACAGGTGCAAGTGACGCACCAGGGCGTTCGGTCAGTGGTTTTTCACCTTTAAGCACTTTCTTTTGCAACGCTGCAGGAAAACCGCCAACAGGCTGGCCTAAATCACCTTTGAAAAACTCAATCACCGAAGCAGGAAAAGCAATTTCATGCTCAGGATCTTCAACTTGCTCAACAGATAACTCGCTGGTCATCATATAAAGCGCCATATCACCAACCACTTTACTACTTGGCGTCACCTTCACAATATTGCCAAACATTTTATTCACATCAGCATAAGTTTTAGCCACCAATGGCCATTTTTGCTCAAGCCCAAGGCCGCGCGCTTGCTCTTTTAAATTTGTATATTGGCCACCCGGCATTTCATGTTTGTAAACATCTGACGCACCAGCTTTAATGCCCGCTTCAAAACCCGCATAATGGCGTCTTACATCTTCCCAATAATTATTAACGGTAATTAACGCCTCATCATCCAAACCTGTTGGCCGATCGCCATATTTTAGCGCAGCGTGGATAGAACCTAAATTCGGTTGACTTGTAAGACCTGACATCACATCAAACGCCACATCGACCGCGTCAACGCCTGCATCAACCGCTGCCAATACAGAGCTTGCCGCAATACCGCTGGTATCATGCGTATGGAAATGCAGCGGAATGCCAACTTCGGCCTTTAGTGTACTAACCAACAGCTTAGCAGCTTCGGGCTTAACCAAGCCTGCCATGTCTTTAATGCCAATAATATGCGCGCCCGCAGCCTCTAACTGCTTAGCCATATCAACATAATAGCTGAGCGTGTATTTATCTTCATTCGGGTTGGTTAAATCACCGCTATAGCAGATGGCGGCTTCGCAAATTTTACCGCTGTCAATCACCGCATCCATCGCAACACGCATGTTCTCAACCCAGTTAAGGCTGTCAAACACGCGGAACACATCAACACCTTCTTGCGCCGCTTGCTTAACAAAATATTGCACCACATTGTCAGGGTAATTTTTATAACCAACACCATTACTGGCACGCAACAGCATTTGCAACATAACATTTGGCACAGCTTCGCTAAGCACGTTCAACCTTTGCCACGGGCATTCAGTTAAAAAGCGCATCGCCACATCAAAAGTCGCCCCGCCCCAACATTCTAGTGAGAAAAGATCACTCAAATGCTCGGCATAATAAGGCGCGATGGACGTGATATCTTTTGAGCGCATGCGTGTCGCAAACAAGCTTTGATGCGCATCGCGCATGGTCGTATCAGTAATCAACACATTCTTCTGCTCAAGCATCCATTTAGACACGGCATCAGCGCCCTTGGCATTTAGCAAGTCTTTCGTACCCTGTTGCAATTGTGCTCTACGGGTGGTTTTAGGAATTTTAATCGCTGGCGGGTTGTCAGGCACAGGGCGACCTTTCACCTCATCATTGCCATTCACAATCACATTGCCCATAAAGTTAAGCAAGCGCGTGGCACGGTCTCGGCGCTCAGGAAACTCAAACAAGCTCGGCGTTTGGTCAATAAACCTTGTGGTATAATTGCCTGTCGCGAAATCCTCGTGATTAATGAGTTTTTCTAAAAATTGCAAATTGGTTGACACGCCGCGTATGCGAAACTCGCGCAAAGCTCTGTCCATACGGCGGATGGTTTCGCGCGGGGTGGCGCCCCATGCCGTAACTTTTTCAAGCATGCTGTCATAAAATGGGGTAATCACCGCGCCAGAAAACGCCGTGCCACCATCAAGCCGAATGCCAAAACCCGTAGCACCGCGATATGCGGTGATGCGGCCATAATCAGGCACAAAATTCTCAAGCGGGTCTTCAGTCGTCAAACGACATTGCAACGCATGCCCATTAAGACGAATTTCACTCTGCACGGGCACGCCCGTTTCTTTGGCAAAACCAACACGGCCACCTTGGGCGATGCGAATTTGCGCCTTCACAATGTCAATACCCGTCACCTCTTCGGTCACAGTATGCTCAACTTGCACCCGCGGGTTAACCTCGATGAAATAATATTGACCATCATCAACATCCCATAAAAACTCGACCGTCCCAGCATTTTGATAGCCCGCACTGCTCATCAATTGATGCGCAGACATGCAAATTTCTTCGCGCTCTTCATCATTCAAATATGGCGCGGGGGCACGTTCAACAACTTTTTGGTTACGCCGTTGCATCGAGCATTCACGCTCGAACAAATGCACCACATTGCCATGTTCATCAGCCAAAATTTGCACTTCAATATGCCGCGCACGGCGGATTAACTTTTCAAGATAAACCTCGTCATTGCCAAAAGCCGCCTTACTTTCGCGCCTGCCGGAATCAACTTGCGCATGCAACTCCTCGGCATTTTCAATCACCCGCATACCGCGACCACCACCGCCCCAAGAGGCTTTAAGCATCAGCGGGTAGCCAACTTTCGCGGCCATTTCAGCCACTTGTTTTTCATCCAAAGGCAACGGCTCTGTGGCAGGCACTGTCGGCACACCAGCCGCATCGGCCACATGACGAGCAGAAACTTTATTGCCAAATTTTTTCATAATGTCAGTCGAAGGGCCGATAAATTTAATGCCAGCTTCTTCACAAGCCGTTACAAAATCAGGGTTTTCCGATAAAAAACCATAGCCAGGGTGAATGGCATCCACCCCACTATCCAACGCAATGCGGATAATGTCTTCAATATCCAAATAAGCCTGAACAGGCCGTTTGCCTTCACCAACCAAATAACTTTCATCAGCTTTAAACCGATGCAGCGCAAACCGATCTTCATGCGAATAAATGGCCACGGTTTTAATGCCAAGCTCAGTAGCTGCACGGCATATGCGAATGGCAATTTCACTACGATTAGCGACTAATAATTTGGTAAATGGCTGAATAGACATAATGCTCCCTCATCGTCAAAAATATTGACGATATGATTAATAAATCTCACCAATTCAACAAGCAAATCAGCAAAACGGAATGCACCCGAAACTCTCTAAATATGTGATTTAAAAGAGCCTTCTCCTCAAGCAGCCCCAATGTGCAAAAACCCAACTAAAATGGCAAGCTATATTATTTAATTATGACCCATATGTGTATAATTATGACCAAGACACCATATAAGGCGATTCTTGATCACCAGACACTGCTAAATCACTAAGTTTTGGCTGGTTCTGATCATCACTCACTTTAACCCACAAAGCATCCCACCCAGCAGATTGCGCCCCCCGATAATCATTCACCTCACCATCACCAATAAATAAACAATCCTCAGCCTCAACATCCATCAACTGCGCAACCCTGTCAAAACAAGCACGGTTAGGTTTATTAATCCCCAAAACCTCATCTCCAGTCGTAAACGCCATATCAAAACAATCCCGAATGCCAAGATAATCAATAACCACATGTTGCATAACCGATGGCCCATTGGTGATAAGCGTAAGCTTTACGCCCGAAGCTCTAAGACCATCAAGCATAGCCACAACACCCCTAAACAATTTTAAATTGCGCGCCCACAAATGAGAAAACTCATGTAAATATTCTTCAACCCGCACCTCAGCCAAATCAGGAAAAATAGCCCGAATAGCCTCAATACCCGTACGCGCCTCCTCAGCCTGCAAAGCCCCCATCCAAACGCCCTCAACAGTAGATTTTTTAATACCAAAAGCCTGCTCGAATATCTCATCAAACGAAATAACAGAATGACACAATGTCCCATCCATATCAAAACCAATCAGTTTATATTTTTTCATTTATGGCAATCTATTCTTAAGCGTCTGAATGCGTGTATAGGCATCAACTATTGTCTGCCTCGGAATTTGTTTATTCGCCACCGCTTGACTAATCACCCCATGCACCCACGAGCCGAGTGAGCCTTTAATCTTTAGGTTTGACGACATCATCACAATGTCTGTGCCCGCATTAATCGCCTTGATAATTGCCACTTTGGCGGTAAACTCGTTGGCAATCGCGCCCATCGCCATATCATCGCTGACCACCACCCCATCATAGCCCAATTGCCCGCGCAACACATCAGTTATCGCCTTACGAGAAAGTGAAGTTGGCACCTTGCCATCATCGCTCATACTGTCCAAAAACACATGCGCGACCATCACCATATCAGCAGCTTTCCAACCAATCATATTTTTAAAGGGCACAAGCTCAATCTCATTCCACGTTTTGCTAATATCAACAAAACCTTTATGGCTATCGCCCGCACTGCTACCATGCCCAGGAAAATGCTTAAGCGCAGTCAGCATGCCCGCACGGTGGTGCGCATCAACAAACATAAACGCATATTCAGATACATTTTTAGTATCTGTACCATATGATCGCTCAAGCTTGGCGATAATCGGGTTATCTTTATTAATCTCCAAATCCACCACAGGGCCAAAATTAACATTAAACCCGCTACCTCTTAAAAATTGCGCCGTTTCATAATATTTATCATGCGCAGCTTGCTGGCTTAGCATTGTCATCTGTTTGGCCGATGGCAAACGCGGCGCGCCATGTTCAGGCTTCATCCGCGCCACGCGGCCGCCTTCTTGGTCTATGGTGATGAAAGTTTTATAGGGTGATGCCGCCTCAATAGCCACGGTAAGCCGCAGCATTTGCGCCGCCGTACCAACATTATGCCCCAAAAACAACACACCGCCAACTTTGCTAGCTTTTATATCAGCCAACAAACCCTTAACGCTTCTGGTTTGAATGTCTTTGCCATCAAACCCAACCATCACCATTTGGCCAATCATTTCTTTTAACGTAACCGCTTGGCTTGGCGCTGCAAATAACAGCATAAAAATAATTAGAAATTTGCGCATTTCTCACCCATTCAAATCCATTTGCCCCCATTTCCATTGCACAGAGCCTAAAATAAAAAAACTGATTTGCCAATATTTATATGTTGGCGCTATAAACCGAGTGATGGCCACATACCAACAAGCATCAGCACCATGCCAACAATAGCCACTGTCCAAACAATAGAACGCAAAGGCCCAATATTAATGACATAAGCAGGTATATACAAAACCCGCGCGATGATAAAAACAACCGCTCCCGTTTCGGTCAAGCCATCTGCAGCACCCTTCATCTCAGCCAATAAAGCCAAACTTAAAAATATCGGCAAAGCTTCTTTTAAATTTTCTACCGCGCGTTTTAACCGCCCACCAATCACCGACATTTCAACAGTCTTATCCCGCGCACCCATGCCATACATCATTTGCCTTTTGCCGCCCGTGATATAACGCAAACAAGGTTCCAAAAATATTTGAATGATGTACAACGCCAAAATAAGTAAAATATAAATAATCACAATGTTTTCCTTTGCCTCAAATTAACCCATTTATTCAACTTGTAAAAGCCTAATTTACATTGTAATCATGGTATTTTATATAGTTAACAAACTTGAGAAAAACATGCTGCTCATTCACCATTTAGAAAATTCTCGCTCTCACCGTGTTTTATGGTTGCTCGAGGAGCTGAGCTTAGATTATGAGATCAAATTCTATAAACGCGACCCAAAAACCGACTTAGCCATGGATGATTTAAAAGCCATCCACCCCTTAGGCAAATCACCCGTCATTACCGATGGCAAATTGGTGCTAGCCGAAACCGCCGCCATTTTACAATATATCGTTGAGCGTTATGGCAAAGGTAAATTATCAGCAGCATTAGGCAGCCCCGAACAGATAAAACAAAATTATTGGCTGCATGCCGCAGAAGGCAGCTTTATGCCTTATCTAGTGACTGACTTGTTAACCTCACGCATCGCCAGCAAGTCACCTTTCATCACCCGCCCCATTGCCAAAGCCATTGCCACTGAGGTCGATAAAAAATTCACCCACCCCAACCTCTATCGCTTTATAAAATATATGGAAGCCGAATTAAGCAAAAACACGTGGTTTGCGGGCGATGAATTCTCAATAGCAGATATACAGATGGGCTACCCCGTTGAGGCAGCATTCGCACGGCTTGAATTAAATGATGACTATCCAAACCTAAAAGACTACCTATTTGCCATACGCAACCGCCCTGCTTATCAAGCTGCCATTGAAAAAGGCGGAAAGCTAAGCATATTAGCCGATTAACTCGCACTAAAGCATGAGATTAACCATGCTAAGATTCAGCAAATCGTTTCAGAACCGACAAGACAAGTGTAAATTTCTGACGCAACCTTTAAGCAGCCTAACAAACCAATGATGCATGCAATTTAATGACTCATTCAATTTGTTGGCCACATTATCTGTTGGCTAGCTTCGCTAGCAAAAGAGCGGCAGATAACAACAAACTTAGAGGGAAAAATGAAACTTTTTAGAAACATAACAAGATTAGTTATATCGGCGAGCTTAGCCACCGTTATGACCGCAGCCGCATGGGCTGATGAATGGACACATGCTCTGCCAGAAGAAGTTGGCATGTCGAGCGCCCGCTTGCAACGCCTGACCAATGTCATGCAAGGTTATATTGACAGCGGCGACGTTGCTGGCATGGTAATTCTAATCGCCCGTGATGGCAAACTGCCTTATGAAATGGCATTTGGCAAACGCGATTTGGCCACCAATGCCCCCATGCTGAAAGACACTATTTTCCGCATTGCATCGCAAACCAAAGCCATCGTTTCTGCGGGCATTATGAGCCTGCAAGAAGAAGGCAAGCTACTGGTTACCGAACCGCTGGGCAAATATTTACCAGAATGGATGGAAACCAACGTAGCTGTCGCCAAAGAAGATGGCGAAGGTTATGACATTGTACCAGCCGAACGCTCAATCACCATTCGTGATTTATTGACCCACACATCAGGCATTCCTTATGGTGCATGGATTAATGGCCTAACCGATGACGCATGGATGGAAGCTGGATTTCCCGGTTGGTATTATGCCAGCAGCGACAAACCAATCAGAGAATTGGTGCGCGAAATGGCAGCATTGCCAATGGTCGGACAACCCGGCGAAAAATGGGTTTATGGCCTTAATCTAGATATTCTCGGCGCGCTCATCGAAGTTGTGTCTGGCCAAACATTGGATGTATTCTTAAAAGAGCGCTTCTTCGATCCACTTGGCATGGTCGACACCCAATTCTATCTACCTGTCAGCAAACTTAATCGCCTAGCCACAGTTTACGTGCGCACTGGCCCGGGCGAAATCACCCGCGCATCCGATGAAGGCATTATGTGGACTCAGGGCGATTATGTCATCGGCCAAGGCCCCAACCTCACCTTGTCAGGTGGTGCAGGCCTTTTGTCAACCGCACATGATTACTCAGTATTCCTAGAAATGCTGCGCAATGATGGAGCGACAATGAGCGGTGAGCAACTACTATCACCAATGTCAATTAGCCTACTCACCACAGACCATACTGGCGATATTGATTTCCGCCCAGGCGTTGGTTTCAGCTATGGCTTTGCCGTCGCGTTAGATCGTGGCATCATCGGCACGCCGGGTAATGTTGGCGAGTTCCGTTGGGGTGGTGCTTATCATTCAACATATTGGGTCGACCCTGTTGCCAATCTTGTGGTAACCGCTTTCACCCAATTTGGCGCAACAGCGGGCCTAGATGATCAGAATAAATTGCGGGCCATGATTTACGCCGCAATCACCGATTGATCTGCTCAAAACACCATTGATAGAGGGGCTGACTTGCGCAGCGCCTCTATTGCTGTTTTAATAGCCTCATTCAAATGTTTCTTGGGAGGGGGACGAATGGAAAATAATTTAGATTTCAACAACCAAGAAATCTGGGACAATCACAGCCCAAAACCCAAACAAATAACAACTTTTAAACGCTTTGGCATACACGCACAATTTCAAGAAATGCAATATGACGACAGAGGTTCGTGGGATGTAACCATGACCGACCTCCACTTAGCTTCACTTATAACCCCAACCCAACACCGCTATGGCGCGAGCGCAAACCAATATCACGCAGTATCACCCAGCAGCTCAGTTGTATTACCGGGCGATAGATTGGTCGGCGGCTGGGAAGGCAAAATGGTCGGCCAACATTTATTTATATCCGAACAACAATTTGCCGCCATTACAGGCACAGAATTAGCCAGTCACAATATAATACCTTATGATTTTGCCTTGCAGAGTGAAACAACCCCAGAGGTCGACATCATTGTCAACCTATTGGCAATATTAGCCCATGATGCCCGTCATGAATCGCCTGCAGGGCCTATATTTGCCGAAACCATCATCAGCGCTTTGTTGCAAAACCTAACAGGCTCAAAAGCTAAAATTTGGGGATATGGCCAAACCAAAAGTCAAAATGCCGATAAAATAACCAATATTGCCATTGATATCTTGCAAGCCAACCTAATCAATGGCGTGTCTTTAATGGACATTGCCAAACAAATTGGCGTCAGCGTGCAATATTTATGCCGCATGTTCAAACAATCAACGGGCATGTCACCACATCAATATCTATTACGCGAGCGGGTGTTTATGGCACGTAAATTAATATTAGAAGGCGACTTGCCACTGGCCGAAATAGCCCTAGAAGTCGGTTTTACCGACCAAAGCAAACTCTCAACCACCTTCAAAAACATATTAGGCTACAGCCCCTCACAATTGCGCAATTAACCTATAGGCGTTGAACCCGCCTCTCAAGCCTCCTGAGCATAGCTTATATACCAAGCCGATTTAACGATCTGCTACGATTGAATACATGTAGCTATCAATTTCAAAGCCAGTTTTTTTATATATGCTCGCGGCTTGGCTGCCATTTTCTGCCATAATATATAGCTCCTTCGCACCGCGCTCCAAAGCATAATCACGAATATATGCAATAAGCGCTGATGCATAGCCCCTGCCCCGATAAGCTTTACGTGTGGCAACAGAGGCATATCGATATACGCCATCCTTCCAATACAGTCCCGCAATCGAAGCAATTTCACCACGATCTTGGTTCCAAATGGCAAAAAAATTGGCCACACCAGCGGCAATGGCATCCATTCGATTGCCAGTCATCCATTCAATGAAGCCACGCTGCACCTCACCACTATCGGCAACATAAATGTCAGCCATTTGAGCAAAATCATCGGCTTTAATTTTTTTGACATTATATGTCGGTCGAGAAATTTTATTTGCGGTTGGTGAATATTTCAGCATCACCTCACATTGATGATTATATTCTTTGTTAATGTTTTTATAGTCAACAAATTGTTCAGACGCCCATACAACCACACGTTTATGAGCCTTAGACGCTTTCTCTAGCAAATGCGCATCCCACAAAGCAGTCAATGTCTTACCCGCGACATCATCAGCGGGCGCAGCATATAGATTGACCGCATGGCCAAAATAATAATCGGTTTTTTCAGGGCATATATACGCCACACCGCCATCAACCTCAAACCATTGCATGCTGTCAATAGAATCAATGAACTCAGTGAGATGACCATTTGTAAAGCGGCCTAATGCCGAAATTTCGGAGTATAGTTTGAACATGAATTCAGCTTAAACTTAAACAATTGAAGCTGCAATTAAATCTTATAACATGGCGGTCAATAACGCCACTTCTAAAGAAAGTTCCGGCAGCCAATCAATTCTTGATTCATCCTCTTCTGAGGACCCGAGGGCTGCTCTTTACACGAACTTTTAGAGTATTCTTATACGGCTTCTTGGGCAGCCAATAAACTGCTCATAGTGCCAGAAGAAAGTTTACCTAATGAGGCTTGCGAAGCCAACATTTCATTTTTAGTCACCTGGCTATCTCTATCCAGATCCATTTGAGCGAACATATCTTTTGCAGAAAACCCTTCTGGGCGTTTAATTCCGCTTGTCTCACTCGCCGCTAAGAATTCTTTTAGCGACAATCCCCCATCGCCATCTTCATCATTTTTAGCAAAGATTTCAGACATTTTTAAGCTCATATTGGCGCGCATTTCCGAAGCATTCGGCTGTCCGCCAGATATACCTCCAATATTCATATGTATCTCCTTTTATAGTTTCCATCTGTAAAAATGGGTGTCGAATCACTCAACACCCTTAAACAGTAGGAGGAAATCGATACTTAATGGTTAACAAACTCATACAAAAAGGCCAAAATTGTAATAAAAATAAAGACTAACATAGTTAATATGCAAGCATAAATTATACAACCTATCCTATGAAATCGTCCTCTGATGGCACAATTTAGCCAATTACCAGATTCTACTGAGCATGCAACTGATCGCGTTTCAACAAAAGGCTGTTCAACGCACTTATATAAGCTTTGGCCGAAGCCACGATCGTATCAGTGTCCACCCCATTGCCAATAACCTGCTTGCCATTTTCCTCTATACGCACCATCACATGAGCTTGCGCATCGGTACCTTCAGTAACCGCTTGCACTTGATAGCGCAATAGGTTCTGCGTGTCGGAGGTCAAAGCTTTAATGGCATTATATGTGGCATCCACCCCGCCATCACCAGTTGCAGTGTTATGAACCTGCTTGCCATCAATATTCAGCACCAAAATGGCTTCGGCTTGGCGGTCAGTACTCACTGCCACTTCAAGTGATACCAAGCTAATGCTTTCATTAGCTTCAGCAATTTCATTATCAACCAAAGCAATAATATCTTCGTCATAGATATTTTTCTTTTTATCAGCCAACTCTTTAAACCGCGTAAAAACATCTAAAAATGCATTATCGCCCAATTCATAGCCCAAATCGCTCAACTTTTCCCTAAACGCATGGCGGCCAGAATGTTTACCCATCACCAAGTTGGTGGCTTTCACACCGACAGATTCAGGCGTCATAATTTCATAAGTCTCAGCATTTTTTAACATGCCATCTTGATGAATGCCGCTTTCATGCGCAAAAGCATTTTTGCCAACAATCGCCTTATTATATTGCACCGGAAAAGCCGCAACCGCCGACACCAAATTAGATGCCCGCACCAACATTTTGCTTTCAATGCGCGTGTCATAAGGCAAAATATCTTGCCTTGTGCGCAACCCCATCACAATTTCTTCAAGTGCAGCATTACCCGCCCGCTCACCAATGCCATTAATCGTACATTCTATTTGCCGCGCACCGCCCGCAAGGCCAGCCATTGTATTGGCCACTGCAAAGCCCAAATCATTATGGCAATGGGTCGAGAAAACCACATCCTCAGCCCCTGCCACCCGGTTAATCACCATTTCAAACATCGCCTTATATTCATCAGGCATGGCATAACCCACTGTATCGGGCAAATTAATGGTGGTTGCACCCGCTTTAATCGCCACTTCGACCACACGGCATAAAAAATCATGCTCAGTACGCGTTGCATCTTCGGCCGACCATTCGACATCATCAGTAAAGCTTTTAGCCCGTGCGACGCTAGCAGCCACTTTTTCAAGCACATCTTCGGGGCTCATATTCAACTTATATTTCATATGCAGCGGGCTGGTGGCAATAAAAGTATGAATACGCGATCGCGGCGCATGCTTAATCGCATCACCCGCGCGGTCAATATCTTTAAGGCTGGCCCGCGCCAAACCACAAATGATAGAATTCTTTGCGTTTTTTGCAATTTCACTAACCGCCTCAAAATCACCATCTGAGGCAATCGGAAAACCAGCTTCAATAATGTCGACGCCCATATCATCTAGCAAGGCCGCCACTTCAATTTTTTGTTCTATCGTCATCGAAGCGCCAGGGCTTTGCTCGCCATCGCGCAACGTAGTGTCAAAAATTACAACATTCTCGGGGATTTGATCTTTATTCATTTTTGTCATAGCTAAAGCTGCCCTTATGGTTAAGCGCAGTTCCTGTATTTTTAAATTTTAATTTGGATGAAAGATGCCGTTAGGCCGCAGCTAAACCTTTGTTTAACTGTCCCCTAAACATTTGCCAAAATTCTTTAGGTAAATTTTCGCTATTTCTCAAAATGCTTAGGGGTTGATAAGCAGGAGAAGCAGCAGGCTAGAAATTGTAAAAGTGGTAATGAGTGCAACTTTGCGCAAAAAATCTTGCTCAGCAGCCACAGAGGCAGCAATCGCACGCGCTTTAGGTTGATTATGGTGGTTTCTATAATGATTATTCATCATGAAACATCCTCTATTGCTCAGTTTCCAATATAATTAGCTTATTGGATTCTATTTATATAGCAATAGAATAATACGGCTTTATGGTTAATTTATTGATTTTTCACGCAAACTGTTATGTTTCGGGGTAAAACATACCCATCTTTAGTGCTAGATAACGGTTTTTTAACAACACATTAAAGTTTTACCCAAAAAAAAATGCTTAAACTCAAAAAATAAATGGACAGAGCCATTAGCCTGTCATATAAACCGCTTCAACAGACGCAAACAAAGAGCTAACGCTTTAATTGTATTGCCGACGGGCCCTTAGCTCAGCTGGTAGAGCAACTGACTTTTAATCAGTAGGTCGATGGTTCGAACCCATCAGGGCTCACCAAATCAAACCCTTGCTTCGGCAGGGGTTTTTTGTTTGTAATTCCCAACTTGATTCAGCACGAGATTATTTGAAGCTTACGCGTAACCACCCAGTAACCACATAAATTATAGCTAAATAACTTTATACACTTTCAATAAACTTCGACAATTGTCTTCTCACGTTAACTTACAGAGCCTTATAGATAGTGATTGTAAGATACAAAGCTATATCCGCACAAACAAGAAATTCAACTTTTTTTCAATCAGCCTGCCAACTTACCGCGTGGTGCAATTGGTGTTAAGCGTATTAAATGATAAATTAGATTGGCAGTTGGTATAAGTTGGCAAATTATTCAAATAACGATTATTCCTAGCATTGTTGATTTCGCTCTGTCTTTGCCAGTATGCACGATTAGCTTCTAAGCGTTGCTGTTCCAAACTTAAAGATTTGTAACGATTGCTGGCCAAAAGACTGCGGCACTCCACGTAGGCTGATGTACCAGCTTTAGTTTTAAACTCTTTAACACAAACCAAGTGATCAGACCTCGAAACCACCTCTGAGCGAGGAAAAACAGTTACAATTTTTTGGTTTTTCACTTCATAGAGATGGGTTCTACCAGATTCAGAAATACATTTATACTCTTTCGAGTCATTATTACCTTTACCTAACGGAACCAAACTTTGGCAGACCTTTTTAAGATATTGGAAATCGTCGCCCACCACAGGCGCGGTTACACAACCTGACAATATAAGTGAAAAAAAGCTAAGAATTATAAATGCTATTTTCTTCATATCATTCCTCGTATTAAATGAAAACATACTATCTACTAAAGGTTAAGTGTCAAACATCAATTGATTATTTCTGTTGCGTAGACCAGTATTGATGGTCGATTTGGTTTTGATTGCCCATTTTGTTTGTTATAGCAGCAACTATTGCAAAGTTTCAGGGTGACATTCAATACTGAATATTTTCCTTTTACATTTATTTTAATTGTATTTCGTGTTATTTTTCAATTAGATTTATATAATGGTGCTCCCTATGCTTAAAATAAGACTATTAATTATCTCAGCAATATTAACTTCATTCAGCTTAGTTAACAATGTAATTGCCGAACCAACAAGTCTTCAAAAAATGATGATAAATGAAAATGTAACCATGATGGATAGGTTTTTAGATTTATCTTATTCGAGTTTAAAATTCTTTGAAGACCATGAGATAGATTTCAATATTGAAACTATAGCATTTCCATTAAAACTCGAACGTGATGAAAATTTAATAGCAAAGCCAAGTTTGACTGTTGGGTTAGATTGGGATTTGGGCGCATGGTATATCTCAACGAATGTATCAATTATACGTAGGTTCATTAACAGCAAAGTATTTTCCTATGCCAATGGAAAAAGCATGTGTGGCAAACTTCTTCATAAAATGAACTTTTTGTTTTTAATACCAGCCTATGCTTATCACAATGGTTTTACTCGATCGACATATGACAAAGACCAACTAATATCACATAAGAATATTGGCGAAAATACTATTTGGCGGGCAAAACTAGAGTTAACAAATATTGCTGACAATAAGCACTACAAAGTCAAATGTGAGCATGCTTATGAGATTGAACCAACTGACTATACATATGTATTTGAAGGTAATTGGCGATAAACAACTAAAATAATATAGGCCATTGCTTCAACTGTTGAATGAAGTTATTCGCGGAGCAGTGTACATTCAATTCAAATCTTGAACTCCTAATTATTGGACTTTAACCTCGCGCGGGCGCGTGTATTGGTCGCAAACTCAAAACATTCACAAACTCTTATTAAGGTTATTAGCGCAAAAGGCATATATGTGGGCATCCTGCCAATGATTTTCTTTTAGAAGATAGCTCGCAAGTTGATTTGATTCAGATCGCTTGGCAAGATGAAGCTTTCGAATCTTAGTACAAACTTAGGATTGTTGACGATTTTGTTTAGCGCCTCATAAGTCTGTTTTTGTGTATTGGGCACATCAAGTAAAATATGATAATGCGGGTTAACTCCATACCGCCCCCATTCCATAACGCCAAAGCTCGTTACATAATCTCGTTGCTGAAATTTGTACCATCGCCGATTGACTAGCTTGATGTTGATGAGGGACATCAAGCCATCCAACGTAGCTAATCTGTAATCTAATAAATCAGGCCGATATTCAAATTCACCTTTAAATGTAGCAGCCAATACAGCAAACATGAGCTTGCCCGTACTGGTCACAGTTTCAATGTTAGGTGATCTATAACCTTGAGCAAAATACGCGCGTCAGTAAGCTCTGAGACAATCCTATGAAGGTCTGTGGTCGATCTAGCGAGCATGGGTGTCTTTGAAGTTGAAAACAACAACAAATTACTTATCAGATAAAATATCACTAAAACGACTTATGAGAAGGTTGCCCTGCGGCGTTAGCTTGAAAATGACACGTCTATCTATACGCACAACACGGGATACCAACGAATCGTACTTTTTCGCGGTACTCGCTATTCCATTGCGTTGTATATTAAGAGTTTGCGCAATATCATCATACGCCACACCTGTTGGGTATTTGCCAATTTCCAACAAGATAACCAACTGACTGAAAGTCATGTTCTCAGTTTCTGCTTGAAAATCCAAAAGTCCTTCAATTATATGAGTAAGTGTTTCGGCATTTGGTGGTGTAGTCATCAATAGAATCCTAGAATCTTCATTAAAACAATACCTAGCGTATATAGGTTATTAACTAACTTGTATATGAGGCATATTTATTCTTACTGACATTCGAGAATATCCAAACACCATGAGCACCTACTTAAACGGATCTTCAGATCTGTAAGGGAAATCTTTCATCATCAAGTCAATAAGCTAGATAACCATTCTAATTTCTTTTAGGAAATTATCTACCTCATCACTTAATGTATGAGATTGCATCGAAATGCCCGAAGCCGCACTGGTTAGCCCAGATGCTGATTTCTGTGTCGAAACCGCGCCTGTTGACACTTGCTTCACATCAGCCAACATTTTTTGACTGCCACTTGAAACCTCATTAATTGATTTGGCAATATCACCAGTTGCAACATTTTGATTTTCCACCGCTTCAATAATGGATTTGATAATCTCATCAACCGACACAACTGTTTTGCCTGCATTGGCGAAACTAGCCGAAGCATTTTCGGTAGCCGTTTGAATGCTAGCCACCAAATCGCTCACCTCAGTCGTGGCTTTAGAGGTTTGATCAGCCAATGATTTAACTTCATTCGCCACCACCGCAAAACCACGTCCAGCCTCACCAGCACGTGATGCTTCTATGGTGGCGTTAAGCGCCAACAAGTTAGTTTGTGCCGCAATGTTAGTAATCATCGCCACCACATCACCAATGCGCCTGCCCGACTCGCTCAATTCAGTCATATTCTTTTCAGTGTCATTTATCTCTTCTACCGCCTGAGTGATTTTAGCACCCGACATTTCAACCTGCGCTGAAATTTCACGAATGCTACTAGAAAGATCCTCCGTCGCGCTGGACACAGTTTGCACATTCTCCGATGTAACATCAGCCGAGCCGCTTAAACCTGTGGCTCTGTCCATGGTATTATCAGCAACGCTTTGCATATCCTTAGCAGTTTCGCCCAAATGCTCAGATGCATCATTCAACTGCATAATAATCGACTCAACATTAGTTTCAAACTTACCCGTGACTTTAGAAAACTCACCAACCCGTGCCGCCATAGCTTCCATCGCCGCGTTGATGGTTCTTGCGCCATATAAATAGCTGCCATCAATGCCAACTTCACTAACCTTTAGATAATATCTATTATTGCCCACAGCGGTCATCGCCGCACTAGAACCACGAATATAAACATCCGTATTGTCAATCAATCGGTTGATAGACAAATAAAATTCTTTCATTTCGGCATTGTCATCAATGAATAATATGCGTTTTTCAAAATCACCCGCCGCCACACCGCGCACCACAGAATTGGCGTGCTTTATACCAAGGCGATGCTTATAAATAGCGTGAATACCAAACAAAAGAATCATAATTTGAACGGAGAAAATAGCTGCAAACGATAAATGTATGCCCGTCCAGCCATGTTCAATTGCCATCAAAGTTGCATCGAGTAAAACCAGTGCAGTGACCAAAGCACAAGCAATTGTTAATTTAGAGAGATAGGATAAATTCATTATATTTCACTCCTTCAGCTCTAAAAATTTTGTCAAACGCATCTGCTGATTTTTCTAGTCCTGCTTTTTTACTAGTTTCAGCAGTTTCAATGTCTGAAAGCTGCTTATAAAGTGGTATGATAGTGTCATTGACAATTTTCATATCTGGTTTACGGCGGCTCGAATGATAACCAACAACACTGCCCGCAGCATCAAAACTCGGGCAAATATGTGCCATCACCCAATAATGATCACCATTTTTACTAAGATTGATTAAATAGACAAAAACATGTTTACCGCGCCCCAAACGCTCCCATAATAGATGAAAAATAGCCCGTGGCATATCAGGGTGGCGCACCACATTATGTTGCACACCCATCATCTCAACTTCGCTATAACCCGAAATTCTAATAAATGTATCATTCACGTATTTTATTTTACCGGTTAAATCGGTTTTTGAAACAATAATCTCATGATCATCAAGGCTCAATTGGTTGCCTGTTGGCCTTATCTCATTAGCTTTTGTGGAAGTTTTTTGTGACGCATTTTGTACAGATTCTGGATCCATCACATCACTATTTTGTTTATTAAACATATATGTTTTCACTTCAAAAAATTACATTCAGTCCAACATCACCATAATGATATTAAAACGTGGCGGTATAAACATCAGCAATGGTGCTGATATTTTTTGATTACGCGCTCGACCTCACTTAATTTAAAAAAGTCGCTACAAATGCAGCTATAGGCACCCCCACTCCGCTGAATCATCATGTTTTCTGAAGCAAACCTACTGAATTTACTTAAAAATTCTAGAAATTACTATAGAATACATACATCGTGGATGAATCTAATTAACATATAATTAACGATACTCATTAGCCCAATGTAATTAAGACTTAAATCTACTAACAACCACATGATGGCTTGACAATATTAACGTTCACATTGCACAATGAAATTATATAACCATTTATAAATTTAGGGATTCACACCATGTCTTCACTTGACCTATTTAATTTAAGCCAAAAACGTTGCCTTATAACTGGTTCAAGCCGCGGCATTGGCTTTGCACTTGCAAAAGGTCTTGCCAGCGCAGGTGCTGAACTGATAATTAATGGCCGCAACGCCGATGCCGTCGCCAAAGCTGCCGCCGAAATACGCGCCACGGGCGCCACCGTATATGAGCTCATCTTCGATGTGACCGACCATACCGCCAGCAAAGCAGCCATTGATAAATTTGAAGCTGAAACAGGTGCAATTGACATCTTAATCAATAATGCAGGCATGCAGCATCGCGCCCCGTTAGAAGAATTTCCCGCCGATGCCTTTGATGATTTAATGCGCACTAATATATATTCTGTATTCAATGTTGGCCAAGCTTGCGCAGTGCATATGCTCAAACGCGGAGCGGGCAAAATCATCAACATAGCCTCAATCCAAACCGCATTGGCACGGCCTTCTATTGCGCCTTACACCGCCTCTAAAGGCGCGGTGGCCAATTTTACCAAAGGCATGGCAACAGATTGGGGCCCCAGAGGCCTACAAATCAACGCCATTGCTCCTGGTTACTTTAAAACCGAGCTAAACCAAGCCCTAGTGGATGATCCAGAGTTTAGCGCTTGGGTGGCAAAACGCACACCAGCAGGGCGGTGGGGCAATATTGAAGAACTTGTCGGCGCAGCGATATTTTTATCATCAGACGCGTCCACTTATGTCAACGGCATCACACTTTATGTAGATGGCGGCATGTCAGCTTGTGTTTAAAAAATTGGGGGTGCAACCGCTAGGGTGGTTTAAACCCCTTAAAATTCTCCCTTTATGACCCTATTGGAAGCATAAGATAACGCAATTCGATATTTTACCGTCACCATCTGCTGTTCTCACTTTAGTTGTCTCGCATGCTGCCAGTAACATTACAAACACAGAAATAGTCACTATTTTGGCGATGTTCATTGCTTAATATTCCTTTATTGAATATAAAAAATTAGATATGGTTAACCAACTATAACTCGAAAACATTATCAAAACCTTATTGCCATCTTGTATTTCCATTATTTCCCATAACCGCGTTTAAATTCGCGCGGTGTAACCAATTTAATGCGTTTAAATTGGCGGTTAAAATTAGCTAACGAATAAAAACCAACCTCATCGCTAATGTTAGCAATGGGTTTTTGGCTTTCTATAAGCAACGCACAAGCCTTGCCGATGCGTAGGCGGATGATGTAATCACTAGGTTTATGATGCGTATAGCGCAGAAACATACGGTAAAAACCAGAATGGCTTAAAGCCGCCAAATTGGCCAAATCGTCTATCTTTAACTCTTCATGATAATGAGCATGGATATATTCCAGCACACGGTCTATCCGCATATGCTCTGATGAGTTGGTTTGTTGCTCCGTATAAATCGGGCTAGCGAGGTTTTTAGACTCCGCATCCATATTAAGCTGTTGTAAAATGTTCATCAGGCTGATGGTCTTTTCAGCCTCTGATTGGGTAATTAGCGCCATAATAGATGGCCGCAATGCTTTAGCTGCTTTGACCGAAAACCAAACACCACGGCTAGCCCGCCCGAGCAAATCATCAATCACCTGCAATTCAGGCATGGCGGAAAATAAATTTTCCACCCATTCACGCGTGAACCACATAACAACCGCATGATGTGGTTTTTCAGCATTTATTTTCGAGCTAGAATGCCATGTATGCGGCAAATTCGGCCCCAGCAGCACCAAATCACCATCAGCATATTCACCAATATTATCGCCAATATAACGCTGGCCGCGTGAATTAAGCGTCAGCGTTAATTCATATTCTTTATGATGATGCCATTCAAACGGAATGGCTTCATCTAACTGCCTATTCATCATCATCCAAGATGAGCTTTTAGCAGGTGGAATTTTTTCTAAATTAAGCTTCATCACTCATTATTCTAATATCGTTACTCACAAACGCCCGAATAGTATTAATACTAGACCAAAAACCACAACATGCAAACATATTTACCACTAAGCTTGACCGATATCAAACAAGGCAAAAGGGAAAAGAAAATGCAAGACATTATTGACGCAACAACAGAAAAACGCGCTGGTCACAGAATTAGTGAAGTCGCTCTAACCCAGCTAAAAGACATAAAGAAAAAACTACCTTTACGCGTTTTATCTGAACAAGATTTCGCCGATTGGCAACAAAAAGGCTTTGTGGTGGTAAAAAATGTTGTGCCACAAGAAAATGTCGAAGCCCTAAAAGCCATACTATGGGAATTTGAAGACAAAGACCCGAATGACACAAGCACATGGTATGCCAAACAACGCCGCGAACATGCCATGAAAGAGTTGAATAACGCAGGTATGGTAGAAATTTACCACAATCAAACCTTATGGGACAACCGAAGCCAACAAAAGGTTTATGATGCATTTGTCGATATTTGGGACAGAGAACAACTTTGGGTGACCATTGACCGCGCCAATTTAAACACACCCAATAAAGGCAATCGCAAATCCGAAGGTTTCATCCATTGGGATGTAAACAGTAAACTAGACGTACCTGCAGTGAGTGTGCAGGGTGTTTTGTCACTCGTCCACCAAACAGGTGATGGCGACATTGGCGGCTTTCAGTGCGTGCCGTATTTATTTGAACATTTTAATGAATGGGTAAAAACCCAACCCGAAGATCGCCACAGCTATTTCCCCGATATGCAAGGCTTAAAACCAATAAAAGTTGAGCTAGAACCTGGTGACTTGCTGATTTTCAATTCATTGTTAGCTCACGGTGTTGCCCCTAACACATCGGATGATAAAGTGCGCATGGCACAATATATAAGCATGTTCCCGGCCGAGCCAAAAAATACAGAATTTAAAGCCGCCCGCGTAAGCTCTTTTGAAAATTGCGACACCCCACCACGCAGCGCCTTCCCTGGCGACCCGCGTGAATGGGAGAAAAATAAATACGGCCCCGCCACATTAAACCCATTGGGCGAAAAATTACTTGGACGCCAAGATTGGTAGCCGCTATATTCCCTCATATTCACATGAATATGAGGGAATAATATATGGTTGTGCATTTTATAGCGCGGTTAAACAATATTGATGCTGATGCCATGCAAGGCTATCAACAACCAACCGCAGCCTCAATAACCGCCTTTAACGGGCGCTATTTAACCAACTCAAACACCATCACCACACTAGAAGGCAAGCCTGACTGCCAACGCGTCGTATTGCTAGAGTTTCCCGATAAAAAACAAGCAATGGATTGGTATAAAAGTAGGCTTTACGCACCGCTTTTGGCACAACGCATAGGTGCTACCGATAGCCATTTTATACTGGTCGAATGAATAAGTTAGCGATTAATAAGCCTGTGCTTTGTCTTTTAAATTCACTTGTAATTTAACAAAACGCATAGTCCGCTGTGAAGCATTTTCATCTAAATCCATAAAATCTTTGACAAATTTTTCAACCGAAGAAGACGGAGTTTTTAAAATACGGCAGCGCATTTCAGCAATTTCGCGAACAGCAGAAATGCCAATATCCGCCGATTTACACATAACAATCAACGCATCGCCATTAATTTGCAACATGCTGTTAGCAATATATTTTTCTTTCAAATCAGAAAATGAAGCAAATAATGTGGCAATTTTTAACGGCTTATCTTTACGCGCAAAATCCATAATCACATCATCTTTATCCAGCGCGCCATTGGCAATATGCTGCAAATCAGTTTTAGCCTGAATTTGATCAACCCGTTTACCCAAGCGATCTTTTGCCAAATGTTTATTGGCGATTTGCATCAAAGCCGTTAATTTTTCTGGATTCTCATCTGCCAATAATTTAATCAACTGCGTTTGGGCGGATTTAGCCAAGGTCTTGACCACTGATTTAAGCTGATCAAATAAACCATCACGGTTGATGATATTCGATAATAAAGTTTTATCACCCTCTGAATACTCAACCATTTTACGTAAGCCTGAATCAGAAATCTGCGCACCTTCATTCACAGAAATGGAACGCAAAACCACATTTTCGCCAAAGCTAATCAACGAATCGGTCACATAACTGCTAATCTGTTCGCGGTGAGAAATAGCCAAACGATGATCTTGGCTAGAATTTTCACTAATTTCAACTAAGTTTTCATCCGAAAAAACTTTAGATTTTGTCAAAATAGGCGCAGCAACTATTGCAGCCTCTCCCGCCAAAGCCATCGCAAAACCTACTGGTGCATTATGCGTTTCAGCAAAGTCATTTGCTATATCAACTTTATCGGCATCATCCATGACATTGAGCAGTTTAGTCAGAATATCACCAAACAGGCTATTCTCATTATCGCTGATATTATCTTTATTCGAAATAAATAAAGTGGCAATGCCAGACATTAATTCACGGCGTTTTTCGCTGGATTCAACTAAGGCTAATTTTGTCAGGTTTTCTAACATAGGGGGGGACCTCATCTAAAGTACTAGAACTCTATAACAAAATATTTTACAATATATTAACGTGGTAAACCAGTGGCAGATCCCACGATTCTAATTGCTAACATGCTTAACAAAAACCTAATTATGAATTTGACTTAAATCAAAAATTATGCCCCACTCAACTAGAAAAAAGGGGAAATAATGGCTGAAATATGGGATTATATAATCATCGGCGCAGGCAGCGCCGGTTGTGTTTTAGCCAACCGTCTATCGGCCAACTCCAAACATAAAGTGCTGCTCATTGAAGCTGGTAAAAAAGACACCCACCCACTAATTAGAGTGCCTGTTGGTTATTTATATTTCATGAATAACAAAGTGATTGATTGGGGCTATAATACTGCACCTGACCAAGGCTTAAACGGCCGCTCCCTGCCCTACCCACGCGGCAAAACCTTAGGTGGCTGCAGCGCCATTAACGGCATGATTTACAGCCGCGGCCAAAGCCAAGATTATGACAATTGGGCAGCATTAGGCAACCAAGGATGGGCATGGCAAGATATTCTACCTTTATTTAAAAAAAGCGAGAACCACCACCGCTTAAAAGACCAAAATCACAGCCAACTAGGCGAACTACCCGTAGTCGAACAACGTTTAAGTTGGGACATTTTAAACCATGTCGAACATGCCGCCAATGAGATTGGCATCAACAGCACAGATGATTTTAATGATGGCGACAATGAAGGCTGCGGCTATTTTGATGTAAACCAAATAAACGGCTCACGCTATAGTGCCGCGCGGGCATTCTTAGACCCAATTAAACATCGCGACAATTTAACCATCGTAACCCAAGCATTGGTACATAAAATTAACCTAGTCGATAAAGTTGCGACCTCAGTATCCTATGAAGTAAATGGCCTGATGAAAACCGCACATGCAGAAGCTGAAATCATCCTTTCCGCTGGCTCAATCGGCAGCGTACAAATATTACAACTTTCAGGCATAGGTGATGCCGAATTTTTGCACAATGTTGGCGTTAAACCCACCCACCAATTGGCAGGTGTCGGCCAGAATTTGCAAGATCATTTACAAATCAGAACAATCTTCAAGCTCAAGGGCGCCACAACATTAAATGATATATCCAAAACCCTATGGGGCAAATTTAAAATCGGCATGGAATATATAATCAACCGCTCTGGCCCCCTCGCCATGGCACCCAGCCAATTTGGCATTTTCACCAAATCATCCGAGGCACATCAACGCGCCAACATCGAATATCACGTACAACCACTAAGCTTAGAAAAATTCGGCGAACCACTACACAAATTCTCCGCCGTCACCATTTCAGTCTGTAACTTACGCCCCAAAAGCCGCGGCTATGTGAATATCATCAGCAATAACGTCAATGACGCCCCCATAATCAAAGCCAATTATTTAAGCCATAAAGATGACAAACAAGTGGCAATAGACAGCATAAAACACGCCCGCAAACTCATGCAAACCAAAGTAATGAACGAGTTTAACCCCACCGAATATAAACCAGGCGCAGAAATTATTTCAGATGCCGAACTACTAAAAACCATCGGCGACATCAGCACCACAATCTTCCACCCCGTCGGCACCTGCAAAATGGGCAAGGCAGACGATGAAATGGCCGTGGTCAATGACAAGCTACAAGTGCACGGCATCAAAAACCTACGCATCGCCGATGGCTCAATCATGCCCAACATCACCAGCGGCAACACCAACGCGCCAATAATTATGATTGCCGAAAAGGCCGCGCAAATGATTTTGGGCAAGCACTGAGTTTCAACATACCCACTGGCTGTAAAAAGGCAGTTGGCTGATAGCTGATGCTCTGGAAGTTTGCATTTTTGCTAAGCACTGCGTGCGTTCGCTCCGCTCTCTAGCTAAGCCACTCAGCCGCTGGTCGGAGGTAAATTCACCACCCAACCTGATTTCATTAAGCCTAGTGAGCTAGAGTTTGGTGACACTCCGAATATAGGTGCCAAATTGGTACTCATTGTGCTTTTCTCGGGAAAAAAAGTCCGAACCCGTAGGGTGAGGCAAGCGCGACTGCGCGTCGCCGTTAGGCGTTGCAAGCTTGCGGATGCAAGCGCCCGCGCCGTGAGCGTAGCGAGGAAGTGCCCTCGGGGTGCAGGGGCTCACTAGAGAGCAAAGCGAACGTAAAAATGCAAACGCCATAAAAAAGCCCCAACCCGTCACCAAGTTGAAGCTTTAGAAATCATACGTCTATCTCAGAATCTAGTTCTTAGTTTGATCAACCAACGCACCTTTAGCAATCCAAGGCATCATTTCGCGCAAGTTACGGCCAACTTCTTCAATTGGATGAGCCGCTAAACGAGCACGTGTCGCTTTAAAGCTAGTCTGTGCCACTTTATTTTCAAGCATCCAGTCACGTGTAAATTTACCAGATTGAATGTCTTCAAGCACGCGTTTCATTTCAGCTTTAGTTTCAGCCGTAATGATCCGAGGACCCGTTACATATTCGCCATATTCAGCTGTGTTCGAAATTGAATAATTCATGTTGGCAATACCACCTTGATAGATAAGGTCAACAATCAATTTAACTTCATGCAAGCATTCGAAATAAGCCATTTCAGGGGCATAGCCACCTTCAACCAATGTTTCAAAACCAGCTTTGATCAATTCAACCAAACCGCCACAAAGCACAACTTGTTCACCGAACAGGTCAGTTTCACATTCTTCTTGGAAAGTCGTTTCGATGATACCAGCACGGCCACCACCAACGCCAGAAGCGTATGACAAACCAAGGTCGTGAGCATTACCCGAATAATCTTGATCAATCGCAATTAAGCAAGGCACACCGCCACCGATTAGATATTCACCGCGCACTGTATGGCCTGGGCCTTTTGGGGCAACCATGATCACGTCAATGTCTTTACGCGCTTCGATCAAGTCAAAGTGAATGTTCAAACCATGAGCGAATAAAAGCGCAGCGCCTTCATTCATATTATCATGCAGGTCAGCATAATAAATATCAGCTTGTAGCTCATCTGGTGTCAACATCATCACCACATCAGCCCATTTGGCAGCATCGGCAACAGACATGACCTTAAGGCCTTCGCCTTCAGCTTTTTTGATTGATTTTGAATCACTACGCAAAGCCACAACAATGTCTTTAACGCCGCTATCACGCAGGTTAAGCGTATGCGCATGACCTTGTGAACCATAGCCAACAATCGCTACTTTTTTGCCTTTAATCAGATTGATATCTGCATCTTGATCATAATAAACGCGCATAGTTTTATCCTTTTAATATACGTTTTAATTTTTACAATTTTGTTTCTAATTCTATTCGGCGTGAACCGCTTCTGCACCACGTGATGTGGCGGCAATGCCAGTTCGTGAAGCTTCGACCAAGCCCAATGGCTTCATCAAATTAATAAATTGTGTCACTTTATCAGTACGGCCAGTTATCTCAAAGATAAAACTATCCACAGCCGCATCCACGGTATGGGCACGGAATGCATCAGCTAAACGCAACGCTTCAACCCGTTTTTGCCCAACGCCCGCGACCTTAACCAAAGCCATTTCACGCTCGACAGACGCCTCACCTAATGACAGGTCAACCACACTATGTACAGGCACAAGCCGCACAATTTGTTGTTTAATCTGCGTAATGATTTTTTCATTACCACTTGTCACCACCGTAATGCGTGACATGTTTGTAGCTTGGTCAATCTCACTCACCGTTAGGCTTTCGATATTATAACCACGCGCTGAAAACAAGCCAATAACCCGCGCCAAAACGCCCGCTTCATTATCTACCAATATAGAAAGTGTATGTTGATTATCTTGCATTTTCCTACCCCCTATACCAATCTTTTACCAGCGTCAGACACTTCGACATCCGCCAAAACATCTTCTAATATCATTTCATTATGTACCGCGCCAGATGGTATCATCGGCAAGCAATTTGCATGTTTTTCGACCTCAACATCAACCAGCACAGGGCCGTTATACGCCATCATTTCCTTGATGGTGTCATCAAGCTTAGCCGGGTCAGAAACCCGCAAGCCCAAACAGCCAAACGCTTGAGCCATAATCACAAAATCAGGTATGCTTTCGCTATAGGTAGCCGAATAACGCTCGCCATGCAACAATTGTTGCCATTGACGCACCATGCCCAACCGTTCATTGTTCAAAATAAAAATTTTAATCGGCAAACCAAATTGCATCGCAGTCGCCATTTCCTGCATGCACATTTGAATGCTGCCCTCGCCCGCAATGTCAATCACCAACGCATCAGGATGCGCCACTTGCACACCAAGCGCAGCAGGCAAGCCATAACCCATCGTGCCCAAACCACCAGATGTCATCCATCTATTCGGCTCGTCAAATTTATAATGTTGTGCCGCCCACATTTGATGTTGGCCAACCTCAGTGGTGATATATGTGTCTTGATCTTTGGTCAGCTCATACAACCGCTCAATCGCATATTGCGGCGCAATCACATCATCAGTTTTATTATAGGCAAAGCTGTTACGCGCCCGCCAAGCATCAATCTCTTTAAACCACGGCTTAAGCGAAGGCTGAGTTTTGCTACAATTTCCAGCTTTCCACAACTTGATCATATCAGTCAAAACCGACTTCACATCGCCCACAATCGGCACATCAACTTGAATAATTTTATTGATGCTGCTTGGGTCAATATCAATATGAATTTTTTTGCAATGCGGCGCGAATGCATCAATACGGCCAGTGATGCGATCATCGAACCGCGCACCAACACAAATCATCACATCACAATCATGCATCGCCATATTGGCTTCATAACTACCATGCATACCCAGCATATTCAGCCATTTATCGCCAGACGCAGGATAAGCACCCAAACCCATAAGGGTCGAGGTCACTGGCGCGCCTGTAAGTTCAACAAACTCACGCAATGCTTCACTAGCTTCTGGGCCAGAATTAATAACGCCACCGCCAGTGTAAAAAATCGGCTTTTTGGCATTTTTAATCAACTTGATCGCTTCAGCAATCGCATCAGGTGCGCCATCAATAATCGGCTTATAAGTTTTATGTTCGTTCACCAATTCGCCAGTATATTCATATTCGGCAAATTGCACGTCTTTTGGAACGTCAATAACCACAGGGCCAGGGCGGCCAGATGAGGCAATATAAAACGCTTCATGCATAACCCGTTCTAAATCTTCAACATTACGTACAAGATAATTATGTTTAGAACATGAACGAGTGATGCCAACAATATCAGCTTCTTGAAAAGCATCTGTACCAATCAACGGCGTGCCAACTTGGCCTGTAATCACAATCATCGGAATGCTATCCAACAACGCATCAGCAATGCCCGTTATGGCATTGGTCGCGCCGGGGCCAGATGTTACCAACACACAGCCAACTTTGCCTGTAGATCTCGCATAACCTTCTGCCGCATGGGTCGCACCTTGCTCATGGCGCACTAAATAATGATTGATATGATTTTGCTGATAAATAGCGTCATAGATAGGCAGGACAGCGCCACCAGGATATCCAAATAAAGTATCGACACCCTGATCTTTCAGAACATTCAAAATAATTTCGGCACCTGTTGCTTTAATAGCCATAACATCATCCTTAAACCAAAATCCGATTTATACGGTTACAATCGAATTACGCTACGTGTTTCTATCGTAAAAACTTCAATACATCCATCGAAAAGATGGATAATCATAAAAACACCCCCACAAAACCCATTTCGCGAGATATCCAACCACATTTAAGGCCATTTTTTAGTAAGGTCAAGCCTAAAATGATATTTTTGACAAGATATTAACTAATTTTCTTTCCGATTGTTGCTCATTTATTAAATTATAAGTAATTAAATTACCTTTTTGCCATGTCATTTGCCGCTTGGCATATCGTCTGCTTTCGGTTTTAGATTTTTCGATGGCTTCATCCATGCTCACATTGCCAATCAAAGCTTCATTAATCTGCCGCACACCAATAGCTTTAAGCGCCGTCATATCAGCAGGCAAACCCATGGCCATTAAGCTCTTCACCTCTTCAATGCCGCCCAACTCAACCATCATATCAAATCGTTGATTGATACGGTCATAAAGATATTGCCGCTCTGGCTGTAACGTAAATTTATGCAATTGCAACCCATCCATCGGCGGTAAAAACTGCTTAAGTGGCTCATTAGTCTGCCAATCAGACAACATACGGCCCGTGCTATGATAAACTTCCAAACCACGAATGATGCGTTGCCTATCATTTGGCTCAAGCCGTTCAGCCAGTGTTGGGTCAATTTTCACCAACCCCTCATACAACCCATCTTGTTGCCCGCGCCAATGACTTCGTATATCAGGCGCAATCTCTGGTATCGGCGAAATGCCATCAACCAGAGAGGTAAAATACAACCCCGTGCCACCCACAATAATCGGAGTTCTGCCACTTTTAAGCACATCAACAATCTCAACACTCACCTGATCAAGCCAATGGCCAACGCTGTAAGGCTCAGCCGCCGACATATGCCCAAACATCCGATGTTCAGCCGCTGCCGCATCTTCAGCAGAAGGCCGCGCCGATATCACCCGCAATTCTTTATAAACTTGCATGCTATCAGCATTCAAAATCACCCCGTCAAACTCTTTGGCAAGGGATATTGCAATTGAAGACTTGCCACTGGCCGTTGCGCCTGCAATAAGAATGACATTGGATTTATGATCGGCATCAATGCGGATATGATCGCCAAGGTTTAAAAAAGGATTGCTCATGGCTCATCTAATTACCCTAATCACGCCAAAAAGTAAAAAGGCAATTTCTGATGAGCTAATCTTAAAAATTAAACAGGTGATTGGTGAAGATTTTATGGCCGCGGTTTGGCTGTCCGAAAATGAAGCCATGGACATTATATTACACGAAGAGCTAGCCAGTGGTGTGCAAACCAAAATATTATCGCTGATCAGCGCTTTGCCGATTGATTATGCCTTTCATACCGATGAGAACCGCCGCAAAAAACTACTAATCGCCGATATGGACAGCACCGTGATTGGCCAAGAATGCATTGATGAATTGGCCGATTTTGTCGGCATTAAAGATAAAGTATCAGAGATTACCGAACGCGCGATGAGCGGTGAATTAGAATTTGACTCAGCCTTAAAAGAGCGCGTGAACCTACTTAAAAACATGCCACGCACCGCTTTACAACAAGCCTTTGATAATAAGATCACTCTCAACGCTGGCGCGCGAACATTGGTGCAAACCATGAAAGCCAATGGCGCTTACACCGCTTTGGTTTCGGGCGGCTTCACATTTTTTACCGCACAAGTGCAGGCACAAACTGGTTTTGACACCACCCGCGCTAACATTCTAAATTTTGTTGACGATAAATTAGATGGCACAGTCGGCGAACCGATATTGGGGCAGCAAGCCAAACTAGACAGCATGAATGAATTTTGTGACATGCGAAATATTGGGCTAGCTGACGCATTGGCAGTTGGCGATGGCGCAAATGATTTAGCCATGGTGACCAAAGCTGGCCTCGGTGTGGCCTACCACGCCCAACCAATTGTCGCGGCACAAGCCAAAGTGGCAATCAACCACTGCGACCTCACAGCCCTGCTTTATTTGCAAGGCTATAAGGCCGAAGAATTTATCAACTAATCACATCCTAAAACCAAATTTCGCATATTTTTTTGGTTTTGGTTGCGGCTCTTCATCAGCGTTTAATTTATTAATTTCAATTTCCAAATTGGGTGAAATATTCTTCACCTCATTGGCTGAAACTTTGTCGCGTAGCAGTATGCTCTTGGCATCTTTTAAAAAAATATTCATCTTCATTCCTTTCATAAAGTAGCTACACATTAAACTTGACTTTAAATTTAGAAAAGATGATAATACAAATATATTAATTTAGAAAAACTAATACATGAAAAACTTAGACATTGCTATTTTAAGAAGTTTCGTTGCTGCAGCTGATTATGGCAGCCTGGTATTGGCCGCCGAATATGTAAGCCGCAGCCAAGGCGCGCTCAGCATGCAAATCAGCAAATTAGAAGATATGGTCGGTCAAAAATTATTTTTCCGCAGCAAATCAGGCGTCAAATTAACCGAAGCTGGCACAAATATGCTCACCTACGCCCGCAAAATATTATCCATTAATGACGAAGCCATCACCGCCACCGAATCCAGCAATTTACAAGGCGTATTAAGATTAGGCATCCCGCAAGATTTAGGTCTTAAATATATACCTGAATTATTAGGCCAATATAAACGCGCCTACCCCAATATACGCATCATCACCCATGTTGATTCCAATCACAATCTTTCGGTTCGGGTGAGAGAAAGTGAATTAGATATTGCCTTCTTATTCAGCACAATTAAAATTGAGGACGCGACATTCATCAGCAGCCTCGCCACCAAATGGATTGGCGCCAAGGATTATGTATTTAACGACAACACACCACTTTCACTGATTGTCCCTCCCGCACCCTGTCATTATAGAGACATGGCGCAAAACAGATTAAAAGAGCAAAAACTAAATTGGCAGCTAGATTATATTTCTGGCAATATGCTCAGCATTTGGGCAGCCGCCGAAGCAGGCCTTGGCCTCACCATACGCAACAGCCTAAACATCCCCCCACAACTACAAACCCTAGACCATATAAACCAATTACCACCACTAGCCGATTCAACCTTATGGATGCTAGAATCAACCAACAACAACCACAAAATCCGCCAACAATTCATCAATTTCCTCTGCCCCAAACTAACCCAAATGCTTTCAGTACATGTCTAACCAAAACCAACCGCATAACACCAAGCAACATTAAAATGGTAAAAAAGCCCGAACCCAAAGGGTGAGGCAAGCGCGACCGCGCGTCGCCGTTAGGCGTAGCAAGAGAGCGGAGCGAACGCACGCAGTGCTAACAGAGAGCCTTAAGGCGAACGTATAAATGCAGACTTCCAGAGCTTAGGCAGCATGCTACCCAGTATAAGCCGCAAAAAGACACTTGGCTGTTAGCTAATGCTCTGGAAGTTTGCTTTTTTTGTTGGGCACTGCACCCCAAGGGCACTTTGTCGCTTCGCTCGGGCGCGCTCGTTCGCTCCGCTCTCTAGCTAAGCCACTCGGCCGCTGGTCGGATGCGAATTCGGCACCCAAGGTCAACTCATTAAACTAAGTTAACTAGAGTTTGCCGAAACACCGAGTATAGGTGCCATATAATTTACTCATTGTGCTTTTCGTGGAAAAAAAGCCCGATCCCGGAGGGAGAGGCAAGCGCGACCGCGCGTCGCCGTTAGGCGTAGCAAGCTTGCGGATGCAAGCGCCCGCAGGGGCCAAAATAAATGCAAACTTCCAGAGCGCCAACAAGGGCACAACCCTGCGCATCACCACCCCAGCCGCAGCCCTTACTTCCGCGCCTCAAGCAAAGCATCAATCTCCGCCTTACTCAGCGAAAAGTATCTCGCACATTCACCAGTACCGTTCACATTGTTCAAGCTTCTAATCACCCCACCTGCACTAGTCTCAATCCGCAAAACACACTGATAATTCCGATACGAACTCGGCGCATAAACCACTTTTTCATAAAACCGACCCGGAATATAACTATCCTCAACCCGCACCGCATAGCTAACACCAACAATTTCAACCCGCCGCGAGGCAGATTTCCAGCGATAAGCCTTCGCCCCCCCACTACTTTGCGCCTGAAATTCGCCCTTACCATAAGCAAAGAAAAAATCATTTATCTTCTTACCCTGCCATTTGGCCAAAGCCACATCCGCTTCTTCTTGATCAGAAATGAAGCAAGATGTCAGCCCCAATGACAAAAAAGCCACCATGCCAAGCTTTAAAATATTAGATCTCTTCATAACATTCTCCTCAACATAAAAATGGGAAGAGCCCACGCCCTTCCCATCAATCTTAAGCCAGCTTTACTTAATTGGCAATGCCACAAAGCGCACATTGCCATTGCTTTGCTCAATCAGCAAAAGAATAGACTTACGGCCTTTATCTTTCATCTCAGCAATTTTCGCTTCAAGCTCAGCATAGGTATTCACCTCAGTCTGCGCAGCTTCTAAAATACGATCACCAGAGCGAACAGATTTTTCGGCAGCAGCACTATCAGCTTCAACACCCATAACCATCAGGCCTTTGGTTTCAGGATCCAGCTTAAATTGCTCGATAATCTCATCGTTCAATTCTTGTAGTTCTAAACCCAATATCTCAGCCGCATCAGTTTTCACATTGTCCGAGGTAATTTCAGCCAAGGCTTTTTCTTCACCTTCTTTAAGCAAGCCAACTTTAACAGCCAATTCAAGCTCTTCTCCATCGCGTATCACCACAACGGTTACGTCTTTATCAATTTCAGTGGCAGCCACAATGCGCGGTAAGGCCGATTGGTCTTCAACATCTTGATCGTTAAACTTAATGATCACATCACCACGCTCTACCCCCGCATCCTCAGCAGGGCTATCGAGGAAGATTTTAGACACAAATGCACCTTTAGCTTCGTCCATACCTAAGCTTTCAGCAATGTCATCAGATACATTTTGAATGACCACACCCAACCAACCGCGGCGGGTTGTGCCAAATTCTTTAAGCTGTGCAACCACAGGCTCAACAGTAGAAGCAGGAACAGAAAAACCAACACCAACACTACCACCAGTTGGCGAAATAAGCGCAGTATTCACGCCCACAACTTTGCCCTCTAGGTTAAATAACGGGCCACCGCTATTGCCTTTGTTAATGCCAGCATCAGTCTGAATAAAATCATCATAAGGGCCAGAACGGATATCACGGTTTTTGGCCGAAACAATACCAGCACTAACCGATACACCCAAACCAAATGGGTTACCAATCGTCACCACCCAAGAGCCAATGCGTAATTTCTTATTGTCGCCAAATTCGACAAATTTCAAATCACCTTCGGCTTCAACTTTCAATAAGGCAATGTCGGTTTTCTTATCCGTACCAATCACTTTGGCCATAAGCTCTTCGCCATCATTAAAGATAACCGTAATTTCTTCGGCATCAGCAATCACATGTGCATTGGTCACCACATAGCCATCGTCAGAAATTACAAAACCAGAACCCAAACTGCCAACCCGTTGTTGTGAGCGTTTTGGCGCTTTGCCGTCTTCGTCCTCATCTTGACCATTCTCACCATTTTGTTCAAATAATTTTTCATTAAAAAACTGCTTAAACAGATCTTCAAAAGGCGAGCCTTCTGGCATATTTGGCATTTCAACCCTGCGCCTAGCATCAACCAGTCTTGTGGTCGAAATATTAACCACCGCATCAAGGTTTTTCTCAACCATATCAGCAATGGTGTCGGGGCCTAAACTTACGGCCTGTGCGGCACTAAAGCTAAACACTGACATAATGACAATGGATGCGACAGCCGCCGTTTTTGAAGATTTATATATAATTTGTTGCCCAAATGTCGCGATTTCAGTAGCGATGCTCATTGAGTTAGTCTCCTTAAATTTATGAGGATTCTTATATAAAAGAATCTATCCTCTAATATGCCGTTAAATAGGGCATAAATGCGGCCAGTCACTCACAAAAATGTGATGGGCATAAAAAAAGCAAGGTCGAAACCTTGCTTTTTGAAATATTGTTCAAATGCGATCATTTACTTTTAGTAAAATAGCTAAAGAAATCACCATCAGGTGAAAGCACCAAGCTGGTATTGTCACCAGCTAGGCCAGTTTCATAAGCTTGCATCGAGCGATAGAATCTAAAGAATTCAGGGTCTTTGCCATAAGCTTCGGCAAAGATTTTATTCTTTTCAGCATCACCATCACCCCGAAGAATTTCACCTTCTTGGCTGGCTTTGGCCACAATCACTGTCGCGTCTCTATCGGCTTCAGCGCGAATACGCTTGGCAAGCTGAGCACCACGCGCCCGATATTCAGCAGCTTCTTGCTGACGTTCGGTTTGCATACGGCTAAACACGCTGGCTGAGTTGGCTTCAGGTAAATCGGCACGACGAATTTTAACATCCACCACTTCAACCCCAAAATCAGCGGCTTCGACATTGGTTTGATCTTTGATTCTCAGCATCAATTCAGCACGTTTATCACGCACCACAGATACCAAGCTCTCGCCGCCCATAACCCGTCTTACAGATGAGTTAAGCACAGTCGCCAACCGCGCATTGGCATTGGCAATGCTGCCACCA
>NVUH01000026.1 GCA_002401855.1 Hyphomicrobiales bacterium | reverse complement strand
GATTAACGATATCAGGAACAAAAGAGGGAGGGAAGTTCCTGAAGATCCTAGAGCGATCTGTTGAAATGAATATAGGTTTTTTATACAAAGATGAAAAGCATAGAAAAGATGTATTAGCTATGCACTAAACACATAGCGCTGCTATGTGTTTATATTCAATTTCTAACACCTACCCTCAAACAAGCGAATTACAAAACTCAGCAATACGTATGCAAGCCGCTTCTAACGCTTCATTACTTGTCGCATAAGAAATCCTAAAATTCGGGCTCAAACCAAACGCTTCACCATGCACAACCGCAACGCCTTTATCGACCAACAATTCAGCCGCAAAAACCGCATCAGAAGTAATTTCCACCCCCTTAGGCGTTTTCTTACCAATCAAGCCTTTGATAGACGGATAAACATAAAACGCACCTTCAGGTTTCGGGCAAATCATACCTTCAATTTGGTTCAATTTACTCACCACCAAATCACGGCGGCCTTTAAATATTTCAGCATTCTTAGGGATAAAATCTTGTGTGCCATTCAGCGCTTCAACCGCCGCCCATTGGCTAATCGAACATGCGTTAGATGTCGATTGGCTCTGAATTTTACGCATCGCATTGATCAATTCAACAGGCCCCGCACAATAACCAATCCGCCATCCTGTCATCGCATAAGCTTTTGACACCCCATTCATCGTCAATGTACGGTCATATAATTTCGGCTCAATCTGCGCAGGTGTCACAAATTCAAAATCATCATAAACCAAATGCTCATACATATCGTCAGATAATATCCAAACATGCGGGTGGCGCACCAATACATCAGTCAACGCCTTTAGCTCATCATAGCTATAAGCCGCACCCGATGGATTGCTCGGGCTGTTAAAAATCACCCATTTGGTTTTTGGCGTAATCGCCGCTTCAAGCACTTCGGCCGATAATTTAAAATCAGTTTCCAATGTCGCTTCGGCAAATACCGGCGTACCACCAGCCAACAATACAATATCAGGGTATGAAACCCAATAAGGCGTCGGAATAATCACTTCATCACCAGCGTTCAAAGTTGCCATCATGGCATTATATATAATCGGCTTGCCACCAGGCGCCACAAACGCTTGGTTCAATTCATAATCCAAACCATTTTCGCGTTTAAATTTATCAATAACGGCCTGCTTTAATTCAGGTATACCATCAACCGCAGTATATTTTGTCTCACCACGGTTAATCGCGTCAATCGCCGCAGCTTTAATATTGTCCGGTGTGTCAAAATCAGGCTCACCAGCACCCAAACCAATCACATCAACACCCGCAGCTTTAAGCTCGCGCGCCTTAGTGGTTACAGCAATAGTGGCAGATGGTTTTACACGAGAAAGAGTGTCAGAAATAAAGCCCATAATCAGCTCCTGAATTAAGCGGGTTAGTTACGCATATATGCTATGCCCATCCACCGCATCTGCCAAGCAAAACCACACAAATTTTAAGCATGTTGCCACTTTTATGCACTCATTTTTCATTCAACCCTCAGCTTTTTCATCCTTTGGTCCAATCCAAGAAAATGGATTATGCGCCAGCTCCCACAAATGCCCATCCAAATCCTTAAAATAACCACTATAACCGCCCCAAAAAACTTTTTGCGGCCGCTTCACCAAAGTCGCACCAGCTTCAACCGCTTCATCCATTTGCGCATCCACCGCAGCTTCCGAAATTAAATTATGCCCAACCGTCACACCTCTAAACATGCTATCTTTTTGCGGCACAAAATCCTCCACCGGAATACCAGCATCCTTAGCCAACTCATCCCACGGAAAAAGCCCCAACCAAGTCCCATTCAAATTAAAAAACGCAACCTCATCGCCATCGCCTAAATCTAACAATGGCAACCCAAGCCCATCTTTATAAAAAGCCCGAGCCCGTGGCAAATCCGCCACACCCAGTGTAATCATACTCATCCGTGCTTGCATAAAATCTCCTTTCATTCAAATTAGAACATAAAGAGAACATTAGCAAGTGATTCTATAATTCTTGGCTAAAATAATGCGATGCAATCTTAAACCCCTGATTCAAATAAAACTTATGCGCACTAAATCTTTGCACACCCGAGCATAAAGTCAAATGCCCACAGCCCGCATCCCGCGCATACCCCTTCAACCAATCCATCATCTGCTCCCCATATTGCAAAGATCGATGCGCCGCCCCCGTCACCAAATCATCAACATACATGTACCGCCCCATAAATAACGTGCTCTGCATATGAAACCCCGCGCAACAAACAACCAGCCCATCAGCCTCCAAAAAAGCAAGCCGATACCCCTCGCCTTTCATCACCTCCAGCATAGCCAAATACTCATCAACCGATAAGTGATCCCGCAGCTCATGCACAATCGCGTAACAAGCCACTAACTCATCTCTAGTCTCAGCAATTTTAATCATTTCACTCACCATATTTTTCAATCAAATTCTGCGGCACCTCAATGCCAGCTTTCAAACCCTTAGCCGCCCGAGGCACCCCAAACGCCCGCGAAACCGTAATTTCACCCGCCCAATGCGGCAAATCCAAATCATCCTTATCATCAACAGGGTCACCCGTGCGCACCTTCGCCACCACATTTTCTATTGGCACAATCAAAAAATCCGTAGCCTTCATTTCATTCGCCGCCGTCCCGCGCACATCAGCATAACGCCCCTCAGCAAACCGATCCGTCACCGCAATCGCCAACCGCGCTTTTTCCTCCTCACGCGCCAACCGCCCCACAGAATGTATCACCACACTGCGATAATTCATCGAATGATGAAACGCCGACCGCCCAAACAACAACCCATCAACATGCGTCACATTCAAACAAAGCGCCACCCCATCAGCCAATTTGCGCATAAACCGCGATTTCCGCGAACCATGAAACACCATGGTCTCACCATCCCGAATTCCATACATAGGTATAATTTGCGGCCGCCCCTCCACCACAAATCCCACCTGCACCACATAAGCCTCATCCAATATCGCATGCACAATATCTCGGTCATAGGTCGCACGCACACGCGTTTGCTTCACTTTATTCAAATCAGTCTGCGGATAACTTGTATCACTCATAAATCACCTTCATTCATTCAAAACTTGTTTTCTCACATAATTGGTTCTATAAAAAGCACCAATTCAAACAATTAGGCAGTACCAATTGTCCAAATCCACTCATTTCGACATCCAAGCCCTACTCACCACCGCGCCAGACCAAAACCTACCGCAATGGCGCAATCTCTATCATCAAATAAAAACCGCCATCCTAACCGATAAATTAAAGGCCGATCTACGCCTCCCCCCCAGCCGCACCCTAGCCAAACAGCTGTCCTTAAGCCGCAACACCATCATCAGCGCCTTCGATCAACTCATCGCCGAAGGCTATCTAGTCGCCAAACAAGGCAGCGGCACCTATGTCGCCAACATTTCACCCGATCAACAGTTTTTCACCCCCACCCCTACCAAACCGCCTGCGCCAAAAAAACTCAACCTAAGCCAACACGGCATGGAGATGGCAGCCGTAAAACGCGCCAGCTTCAACCAAACATGGCGCTACATCCCCTTCCAATCTAGCCTGCCCGATCTCACTCAATTCCCCCGCGCCGAATTCGCCAAACTATTAAGCCAAGTCACCAAAACCGCCGCCATAGATCAACTAGATTACAATTATACAGGCGGCTTAAAACCCTTCAAACAAGCCATCGCCACCTATTTGGGCGCCTCACGCGGCGTCATTTGCCAGCCAGAGCAAGTGCTCATCGTCTCAGGCTCCCAAGCCGCACTAGACCTAACAGCCAGATTACTAATCGATAAAGGTAACGACATTTGGTTCGAACACCCCGGCTATGGCGGCGCACACTCCGTCTTCGCCGCCGTTGGCGCAAATTTCCACGCCATGCCAATTATAGATGATCAACATCAATTCGCCGCCGCCATAAACAGCTGCCCACACCCCAAATTAGCCTACATCACCCCCTCACACCAACACCCCACAGGCGCCACCATGAGCCTAAAACACCGCCAAACCATGCTGCAATTGGCCGAAGAACGCAATTTCTGGCTCATCGAAGATGATTATGACAGCGAATACCGCTATGATGGCCGCCCCATCGCCGCCCTACAAGGCCTAGATCAGAGCCACCGCACAATATATATTGGCACATTTTCCAAAATCCTCTCCCCCGCCCTACGCTGCGCCTACATGGTGCTGCCCCCACAACTGGTAAACCCCTTCACCGCAGCTTCGTTCAATGCCGGCATCAATGTGCCCAACATCATCCAATTAGCCCTTACAGAATTCATCAATAACGGCCAATTCACCAGCCACATTCGCAAAATGCGGGTGCTATATAACGAGCGCCGCCTCACTCTGCTAAGCGCGATAGATCAACATCTAAGCCAATATATAAAACCCATGTCCACCAATGCAGGCATGCATTTCGCCGTAAAAATCATTCACCCCAAATTGCAAATATTAGGCGATACACAAATCGCCAAGCATCTACGCCAAAACGACATTTCCATCCGCGCCTTGTCACTTTATGGCCTCACCCCATTGCCCCCCACGCAACAAGGCCTGCTGCTTGGCTTTGCCCCGTTCACCCCAGCTCAACTCACCCAAGCCACAGTAAAAATGGCCAATATCTTCACAAAACTCTGCCACGCATAACAATAATCAAAAATTCACTTGGCAAATCATACAAATAACGCCATGCTCCCTTTTATCAAAACGAGTAAAAGGTGGTATCTTGAAATTTGATGATAATGACGATTTAACAGTACATCCAATAGATGTTGTCGAACATCTAACCAAGAGTTTTGAATGGCACGCCCAACGCATTAATACTGATGAGATCAACATCCACATTGTTGGCGAATGGTGTAAATATAACCTCACAGTGCATTGGAATCCGCAAATCGATGGCCTACATCTCGGCATCGCGTTCGATTTCCAACCCCCACACGCGCGGGTCGGTGAGCTAGAAAAACTCCTCCTCCTCATCAACGAGCAATTGTGGATGGGCCATTTCGAATATTGGGCCAATAGCGACATCCTCATGTTCCGCTACGGCACGCTAATCGCCGGCGGTCAGAACTTTACTGACAAACAATGCCACATGATCATCAACCACAGCGTCGAAACCTGCGAGCAATATTATGCCGCATTCCAATTCGCTTTATGGGCAGAAAAATCCGCCGAACAAGCCCTCATGGCCTGCCTACTAGACATTACAGGCAGCGCCTAGGCACCAAAAATGAGCTATAAAACCAACCCCGCCTATAAAAATAAAATCAAACATATAAAATTCGAGGCCAATATGATCAAACATATCGATAGATTATTACTAGTCGGCGCAGGAAAAATGGGCAGTGCCATGCTCAAAGGCTGGTTCAAAGCAGGCCTCAACCCCAATGGCGTCTATGTGCAAGACCCGCATATAGCCCCCGACATGGCACAATATCTACAACATAATAACATCGCCTATGGCGATGCCGCACCTGGCATTTTCAACCCCGAAGTCATCATTCTAGCCGTCAAACCCCAAGTCATGGATGCCGTCCTACCAAACCTAAAAGCTTTCACCAATCCCAAAAGCCTATTCATCTCAGTAGCCGCAGGCAAAAAAATCAAATCATACGAGGCAAGCCTAGGCACAGATGCCAACATAATCCGCCTCATGCCCAACACCCCAGCTGCAATTGGCGATGGCATGAGCGTCCTAGTCGGCAACAAAAACGTCACCCCCCATCACAAAAAACTAGCCCTAGCCCTAGCCCGCACAGTCGGCCTCGCCGAATATATAGATGACGAATCCCTAATGGACGCCGTCACCGCCCTATCAGGCAGCGGCCCCGCCTACGTCTTCCACATGGCCGAAGCCATGACCAAAGCCGGCGTAGAAGCTGGCCTGCCAGAATCCCTAGCCCACACATTAGCCCTACAAACCATCAAAGGCGCAGGCAACCTAATGGCACAAAGCGATGACCACCCCAGCATCCTCCGCCAAAACGTCACCTCCCCCAAAGGCACCACCGCCGCAGGCCTAGATATATTAATGGGCAACAACGCGCTAGAAAAACTAATGATAAAAACCATAGCCGCCGCCAAACAACGCGGCGAAGAACTAGGCTAAACCACAAGGCCAAATAACATGTCCGACACAATCACCTTCGACGATTTCCAAAACATCGACATCCGCAGCGGCAAAATTATAAAAGCCGAACCTTTCCCCGAAGCCCGCAAACCCGCCTACAAACTACAAATAGACTTCGGCCCAAAAATCGGCATCAAAAAATCCTCCGCCCAAATCACCGAAAACTACACCTGCGATGACCTAGTCGGCAAAAACATAATGGCCGTAGTAAATTTCCCCCCACGCCAAATCGGCCCCATAATGTCCGAAGTCCTAGTCCTAGGCTTCTACGACAACAACAAAAACGTCGAACTCGTCACCCATTCCAACAATGTCAAACAAGGTCAAAAATTAATGTAAAATTGGCTCCACAGATCCAAAATCACGGAGGCAACAAGTGAACTAACAACACCTAGGATAATAACGGAAAAAGTAGAAATTATAAGCGACCATATGGGGTATTTTTTTAGGAAATGCGTAAATCTAAAAAAAAGTGATTTTCGAATTAATTTCAACTCCCTTTGTACATCGTCAATAATTTCATTCGGAATTTTGTTATTTTTAAGCCGTTCAACGCACATTGGACAAATAATTGGTTTGTTACAAGAATGAATAATATCAGTTTTTATTCCATTCATGTCATACAAACACCCTCGCGTATCATCATGAGTAAAGTTAGCAAACTCACTATTAGGCGGGATTCCCTTCAAACCTTTATAAATTAATGCATACGAATAAAGAAGTCGATACACGATATTCTCAAGTGGAATGTTGGAATATTCCAATATTGTTTGAATTTCATGAAATGTAAAAACTACCCTATTTTTATTCAACCTACGGGTATAAAAGTTATCTTTAAGTGGCACATTGACTATGCAGATCAACAAATCACTTTCAAAATCTGTTGGCAGATTAGCAGCCATATTTAAGTCAGAATATTCCCAAGAAACTCCGTCAGAGTTGTTTAACACCTCATAGCTTAAGATTTCTTTGTTCACCTCAAACAGCTTTGACTTCCATTTTAAAATTTTTTGGCGGTCAAAATTTGTATTTATATATCCAACAGTAGCAACTGAAATTTTAACTTTCTTCATAAAAACCTGCCGTTCAAAGGGTTATATCTTAAATTTACATCACCTAGCGCCCACCAGCAACATCCACAATCGTCGCCGTCACATAACTCGCCGCATCACTCAGCAAATAACAAATCACATCCGCCACCTCTTCAGGCGTTCCCCCACGCCCCATCGGCAAAGTCACCCCCAACCGCTCAAATCGGTCAAGCACCCCACCAGATGCATGCATATCAGTGTCAATAATCCCCGGCCGCACCGCATTCATCCGCACAATAATTCACACAAACATCATACCCACTCGCCGCCAATTTCAACGCCACCGCCCGCCCAATACCGCGGCTCGCCCCCGTCACAATCGCAATTTCACTCATCACTCCCCCTATTCCGTTTCCGCGCCTCATCAAACCGCCCCAAAACTTCTTTCTGGTCATCATCCGCAATCAACGACAGTAATCCATCACATATATTCTGATAAGCCTCAGGAGAAAAACCTTTCAAACTCCCAGATATCTGCTCAAATTGTATCGCCCCCAATCGGTCAGCCAACTCCTGCCCCTTAGCCGTCAAAAACAAATGCCGCCGCCGCCGATCCCCAGCACCCTGCTCCTGAAACACAAATTTCTCTTCAATCAACTGCTTCAAAACACGGTTCAAACTCTGCTTACTCACCCGCAAAATATCCAACAGTTCCGCCACCATCAACCCAGGGTTCCGCGATACAAAATGTAAAACCCGATGATGCGCCCGCCCAAACCCAAACGCCATCAATTCCCCATCAGGCCCCGCCGTAAAATCCCGATAGGCAAAAAACAACAATTCAATAAATTCATACAGCCCCTGCTCGTCCTTATCAAATTCCATAATTTGCCTCATATTTTTCAGTTAGTTAATGAATAGCAGATTTTTTTACACACTTCATCCAAAAATAATACGTCAACAATGTTGACATTGTTTTGATAAAAGGTTACATATTTAGCATAAATTAGGTAATTTTATGTCTCGTGCGCCAAAAAAACGCAACAAAATTACCCAAACAGCACGCACGCAACGGAGAGTAAAATGTCAGCATCAGGCTTCGAAAACAAACCAGGCTATATCTGGATCAATGGCGAATTCGTCAAATGGAACGAAAGCTACGAGCACATTCTCAACCACGCCATGCATTATGGCTCCAGCGTGTTCGAAGGCGACCGCGCCTATAACGGCAAAATTTTCAAGCTAGATGAACACAGCAAACGCCTCATCAGATCCGCCGAAATCCTCGGCATGAAAGTCCCCTACACAGCAGACGAAATCAACCAAGCCTGCATAGACACCCTAAAAAAACAAGGCTTTACCAATGCCTACGTCCGCCCCTATGTATGGCGCGGCGTCGGCGACGGCCTGTCCATCGCAGGCGATAATAACAAAATCAACCTGCTCATCGCCATGTGGGAATGGCCAAGCTATTACAGCAAAGACGAGCTCATGCAAGGCATCAAACTATGCTTCGCCGAATATAAACGCCCGTCCCCAGCAACCGCCCCCTTCGAGGCCAAAGCCGCCGGCCTATACGTCATCTGCACCCTGTCAAAACACAAAGCAGAAGCCAAAGGCTATAGCGATGCCCTCATGCTAGATTATCGCGGCAATGTCGCCGAAGCCACCTCAGCCAACATCTTCTTCGTCAAAGATGGCGAGCTACACACCCCAAAAGCCGATAGCTTCCTAAACGGCATCACCCGCCGCACAGTCATCGCTTTGGCCAAAGACGCAAACTTAAAAGTCCACGAAGGATACATAAAACCCGAAGAACTAGGCGATTTCACTGAATGCTTCCTCACAGGAACAGCCGCCGAAATCACCCCCGTATCAGTCATTGAAGATCACAACTACAAACCAGCCGCCGTCACCGCACAGCTAATGGACGCCTATTATAAACTAGTCGGCAAAACCGCATAATCAGGAGAAAAAAATGGAAAACACATCATACGACAACCTCCCAGGTTATATCTGGATGAACGGCGAATTCATAAAATGGGCAGATGCCAAAGTCCACGTCATCAACCACGCCATGCATTATGCAAGCAGCGTGTTCGAAGGCAACCGCGCCTATAACGGCAAAGTGTTCAAACTAGAAGAGCACACAGCCCGCCTGTTCAAATCAGCCGATATTTTGGATATGAAAATCCCTTATACCAAAGGCGAAATTAACCAAGCCTGCAAAGACATCCTAACCAAACAAAACATCAAAAGCGCCTACATGCGCCCCATAGTCTGGCGCGGCTCCGAACAAATGGGCATCAGCGCCCAAGACACAAAAATCAACGTCGCCATCGCCGTATGGGATTGGCCGAGCTACTTCTCAATAGAAGATAAAATGAAAGGCATCCGCCTCACAGCCGCCCTATACCAACGCCCCGCGCCCGATACAGCCCCCTTCCGCGCCAAAGCCGCAGGCCTATATATGATCTGCACCCTATCCAAACACGCGGCAGAAGCCAAAGGCTTCGATGATGCCCTAATGCTAGATTACCAAGGCAATATAGCCGAATCCACAGGCTCCAACATCTTCTTCGTAAAAGACGGCGAACTCCACACCCCAGACCCATATTGCTTCCTAAACGGCATCACCCGCCAAACCATCATAAAATTGGCCGAAGATGCAGGCATAAAAGTCAACGTAAGAACCATAACCCCCGATGAACTCGCCACTTTCGACGAGTGCTTCCTCTGCGGCACCGCCATAGAGATCATGCCCGTCCGCCAAATCGACACCCACAACTACACCCCATCCACCATCACAAAACAACTCATCGAAGCCTATGTGGAGTTGCATGGATAAGGCATATGCTGGGAGGCATCCTGCCAACGCTCTGGAAGTCTCATTTTTTCGTTCGGCTTCGCCTCTCTTTTACCGTTCGCTTTGCTCTCTATAAGCACTGCGTGCGTTCGCTCCGCTCTCTTGCCACGCCTAACGGCGACGCGCAGTCGCGCTTGCCTCAGCCTAAAGGCTTCGGACTCTTTTCCCAAGCAACGCACAATGAGTAATAATTTGGCACCTATATTCAGAGCTTCACCAAACTCGAGCTAACTTAGTATAATGAGGTTAGGTTGGGTGCCGAATTCACATCCGACCAGCGGCCGAGTGGCTTAGCTAGAGAGCGGAGCGAACGCACGCAGTGCCGAACATAATGCGCGGAGCGAACGAGCCGCGCCCGAGCTAAGCGACAAAGTGCCCTTGGGGTGCAGTGCCCAGCAAAAAAACCAAACCCCGTTTTGCTTATCATCCGACCAAAATCTTATTAATAAACTCATCAACCTGAGTGTGCAATTCTTGGGTTTGTACGGACATCATTTCGGTGGCATTGTTCATATCTTGGGCGCTTTTGTTGGCTTTGTCGGCACGGTTGGTCATTATTGTCATATTGTCGGACACCAAATTGGTTTCGGATGATGCCTCTTGGATGTTTTCAGATATGAGGAGGGTGGCGTTGCCTTGTTCTTGGATTGCGGTGGCGATTAAGGCGGTGATGTCATTGACCTTATTCATGGTGGTTGTAATTTCGGCGATTGAGTTGACGGTTAGGCCGGTTGATTGTTGAATTGAATTAATATGGGTGCTAATTTCTTCGGTGGCGCGGGCGGTTTGGCTGGCCAATGCTTTGACCTCGGTTGCGACCACGGCAAAGCCTTTGCCTGCATCGCCAGCTCGCGCGGCTTCGATGGTGGCATTGAGTGCCAGTAAGTTGGTTTGCTCGGCAATTGATTGAATGAGACTGATTACCTCGCCAATGCCGTTGGCTGCATTGGATAATTCGGCCACTGTTTTATTGGTGGTTTCAGCGCCGCTCATTGCTTCATTCACTATACCGCGGCTTTCATTGACTTGGCGGGCAATTTCTTCGATTGAAGATGATAATTCTTCGGATGCTGCCGCTACATTTTGGACATTTGATGACGCGTTGTCTGATGCAGTTTTGGCAGTGTTCGATTGTTCGATGCTTTGGATTGAATCGGTGATTAAATCACGTGCATTGCCACCAATTTCTTTGCAGCTATTGCTGACATTGTCTATGAAACCCATGATATTGTCTTTAAAATCAGTGGCAAATTTTTGTTGCTCGTCTTTGGCGGATTGCTCCATAGCTTCGCGGTCGGTTTCTTGTTTGGCTTTCAGTGTTAAGTTGTTTACTGCATTGTCTTTAAATACCAAAACAGCATTTGCCATGTCGCCAATTTCATCATGGCGGCCTGCGCCATCAATTTTTGTTTCTAGAGCCCCATTGGCAACAAGTGACATGGTGTTTGTGAGCTTGGAGATTGGCTTGGTGATTGAGCGAGATACAAAAAACCCAATAAAACCGACCAATGATAATATGCTTAACACCACGATGATTAACAAATCACGCGCTTTGTTTAAAGGGGCATAAATTTCGGCCAGTTCTTGCACCGCAATTAATGTCCATGTCGCACCTAAAAATGACAGATCGGTAACGGCCATAATCGAATTTTTGTCATTATAAATTTCTTGATGGCTTAGGGTGATTTGTTGTTTATTGGATTTTGCCAAAAGTGGCACCTCAATTTTTGTGGTCAGGATTTTAAACTCTTCGTGCAATTCAGAGTCGCTGCGCATCAAACCGTCTGAACCAATGATAAAAGTTTCGCCGGTTTGGCCTAATTGACCGTTTGATTTCATGATATTGTTCATATTGTCTATTGGCATTTGATAGGCAATGACACCTACACGGTTGTTTGCAGAATCAAAAATTGGTTGGGCTATAAATGCAGCGGCGGCGCCATGACTAGGCGAATAGGGTTTGAAGTCATCAAATACTTGTTGGCCGTCATTTAAATTTAGTGCGGCTTTAAAAACTGTGCCAAGACCAGTACCTGCATATTTACCAGTGGCTAAATTGGTGGCATAATCTAATTCTTTAAATACACTGTAAATTAAATCGCCTTCTAAGTTGAACAGAAAAATATCGTAATAGCCGCGGGTGTATAGGAATTCGCGCATGATGGGATGGTGTTTTTTATGCACCTGGTTATAGGCCGTCGGGCCGGGGGCAAAATCAAGCTTTTCTTTTTCGCCTAATTTATTTGAGTTATTGGTGATATAGGCTTGTTGAAGTTTGGCTTCTTGATCTATATTCAGATCGTTCCATGCTTGGTTGAATTCGTTAATGGCTTGCACCACATCACCATTGATGGCTTTTTGGTGCAAATCATTTTCAATTTCTAACAAATAGCTAGATAGGCGAGATTTTTGTGCCGCTAAAATAATTTTAACTTTATTATCAACTGCGGTCTTGATGTTGGTGTCAATTTCGTAATAACCAAAAAAGCCTGCGCTTAATGCGGTGACGGTTGCGGCTAAAATAATGGTTGCGGGCAATTTAAAGGCGATCTTTGACATTTTGTTTAATAGTGTGTTCATCTCATCCATCTCTATTGTTCATGTGATTGAAAAAGAACATATAAAAGTTAATGATTTTTTATTTTTCTCGTTATATTTCAATGGTGTAGATGATTTTTATATGAGCTAGATGGCGGGTTTTTATTTGTCTAGATGGGTAAATTAAGTGATTGTTATGGTTGCAATATATTGACATTTGCGCCACAATATCTATCTATAAAAGACATGGAATTTGAGATTAAAATGAAAATTAATTTTAACAAAAATAAAAAAATTAGGGTTAAAAGCAGCCAACTTGCCAAAATGGATGAAAAAATGGCGGGTAAATATTTGGCGGTTAACCAATATAATTATAAAAAACAGGCGCGGGTGAAGCTCGGCTTTTGGCCGAAATTTAGACGGTTTGTGGGTAGAGTGCCATTTAGTGATGATTTGCTGGCGGCTTATTATTGTGCTTTTGATACCAAAACACCCCGTAAAGTGCGTGGTGTTTTGTTGGCAGCCTTGGCTTATTTTATTTTGCCGATAGATTTTGTGCCCGATTTTATCATCGGGCTAGGGTTTAGTGATGATGCTACGGTTTTGATGACGGCATTTGGTTTGGTGTCGCAATATGTCAAGCCAGAGCATAAAGACAAAGCGCGTGAAACGTTAGAGATTGAATTGGCCAAGCTGGATAAAGATTAATCTGCTTCGACTTTAAACCGCCATTTTTTTTCAATGTATTTATTTAAATCCACACCTTGTGTGCTGGCGAATATTAATATCATGCCCAATATATCTGCGGTTTCGGAGGCGACCATATCTTTTAGCTCATCGGGGCTTTGGCCTTTGTCGCGGGCGCGATTTGTGTGCATGAGCCAAGCTTGGAATAATTCGCCAACCTCTTCTTGCAATTTCATCAGCACCCAATCATCGTCGCGCTTGATATTATATGCCGCGCAATATTTATCTGATGCTGTTTCGAATTTTTTTGCCAATAGGTCGAGATTGTGCATTTTACACCTAACTTTATATGTTCACTTTATGTTCCTTTATTTATAGTGTAAAATTAAATTTTTGACTAGGGTTTATTTATTTTTATTGGTTAATGTTGAAAAAAACAAATGGCCAAAGATTATGAAACTGACCCAAGCCTATCAGCAGCTTATTGATGATAACAATTTAACCGCAGATGATGCGCAATTGATGGTGATGCAGAAATTACAATCACTGGGTGAAGAGTTGATGAATTTGGGCAGTAAGCCTGTGCCTTATTGGCAAAAATTATCGGCAAATTTTGGCATTTATAAAAAGCCAATGCCTGATTTTAATGGGCTTTATATATATGGCGATGTGGGGCGTGGTAAATCGATGTTGATGGATTTGTTTTTTGATCATGTTGACATTGCGCATAAACGACGGGTGCATTTTCATGAATTTATGCAAGAGGTGCATGCGGGCATTCATGCGGCGCGGCAACTTAAGGGTAAAGATAGAATTTCCGACCCGCTTGAGCCTTTGGCCAAGGCGATTAGCGATAAGGCCAGATTATTGTGTTTTGATGAGTTTCAGGTGACTGATATTGCGGATGCGATGATTTTGGGGCGTTTGTTCACCAAATTATTTGCCGCTGGGGTGGTGGTGGTGGCGACATCTAACCGTGTGCCTGACGATTTGTATAAACACGGCATAAACCGCCAATTATTCACGCCATTTATTGATTTGTTGCAACAGAAATGTGATGTGGTGAGTTTGGATTCTAAAAAGGATTATCGGCTTGATCGTTTGCTGGGCCATGACGCGTATTTTTACCCCAATGATGCTAAAGCACGAGTGGAGATGGATGAGGTGTGGGCTGAACTGACTGATAAAGCTGCAGGCGCGCCAGCCGTGCTGAATATTCAGGGACGCGAAGTGAAAATTCCATTGCAGCATAAGGGAATTGCGCGACTTGATTTTGATGGCATGTGCGCGGTTAATTTGGGTGCGGCTGACTATTTGGCGGTGGCACAGAATTATCATACGGTTTTGATGGATGACATTCCGCAATTAAGTGCTGAATACCGCAATGAGGCCAAACGGTTTGTGATTTTTATTGATGCACTTTATGAGCATGGGGTGAATTTTGTTTGCTCGGCCGAAGTAAAGGTGACAGACTTATACTTAAAAGGCGACGGTGTGTTTGAGTTTGACCGCACCATATCGCGCCTGATGGAAATGCGCTCGAAAGAATATTTGGCGGCTTGAATAAATTATGGATTAGATCCAAATGTTATTTTGTGCAGTGATGTCTCCACCAGCTTCACCGGTATTTAAAACACCGCGCGGCTCAATTAGGATTAGCTTCACTTCATTTTCTGCATATGGTTTATGTTCAACGCCTTTAGGCACAACATACATTTCTCCAGCCTGAATGTTTACTGAACCATCTCTAAAATCAATACGTAATTTACCTTCCAGGACGATGAATGTTTCATCAGTTTCTGGATGATCATGCCATACGAAGTCTCCCTCTAGTTTTACTATTTTGAATTGATAATCATTCATTTCAGCAATAACTTTTGGTTTCCATTGTTCACTAAACAATGAAAATTTCTGTTCTAAATTTATTGGTTCATATTTCATTTATCTTTCCTTTTTAAAGAATGCTCAATAATTGAAAATATATTATGCATTATAAAACCAATATAGTCTTTGCAATTCCTATAAATTTTAAATTTTTTAAGCATAATATTATTATATACTTTAAAAGACAGTATATTTAACTTTTGAGAGTAATGTGCGGAAGTATAAATTGAATAAATTTGACAAAAAAATTATTGAACAATTGAAAATTAATGGGCGGCTGAGCTTTGCGGAATTGGCACGAAGGGTTGGTCTATCTTGTTGGGCATGGGTAAAAAATTTGGAAGATACAAGGGGTGATTTCAGGTTGCCAATGCAATTATTAGTGGCCGTGCTGAGACATTAATGATTCAAGTGACAATGGATAAGCATGATGAAAAGAGCTTATCTTAATTTGAAAAGGCGGTAAGAATTATTCCTGACATTGAAGAAGCTAGTATTGTTGCTGGTGAATTTGACTTTTTGTTAAAAATATCACTAAAAAGTACAGTAGAATTTGAGTTATTTTTACGAAAACACATATATAATGTGCCAGGTGTTTGTAATGTGAAAACTATTTTGGTTATTCGTGATATATTATTGCCTAATATTATGTATAACGAATCAGTAAAATCCAAAAAATGAAATTGTCGTAGGGTGTATAACTTCTAGTCTGTTTGAACCAAATATGGGCCATTCTTTGTCATTTTCGACTTTGTGGTTCTGATTCATAAAAAAAATATGATTTGCCGCCATAAAATTGGAAAAAATCTCTCTATCAGCTTGAATTCGCCGCTAAATGGGCTTATTCAAAATGATGTAAGGGTAATGGGCGTTATCCGTTCGAACACACATTTTTTAAGGAAACATATTCATGGCGCGTAAAAAAATTGCACTCATTGGCGCAGGCCAAATTGGCGGCACATTAGCACATCTCATTGGCCTTAAAGAACTTGGCGATGTCGTCATGTTTGACATTGCTGATGGCATTCCGCATGGCAAAGCACTTGACATTGCCGAAAGTGCGCCGGTGAATGGTTTTAATATCAGCCTAAAAGGCACAACCGAGTATAAAGACATTGCAGGTAGTGATGTGATTATTGTGACTGCTGGTGTGCCGCGCAAACCTGGCATGAGCCGTGATGATTTGGTGGCGATTAACCTAAAAGTGATGAACCAAGTGGGAGCAGGCATTGCCAAATATGCACCTGATGCGTTTGTGATTTGTATCACCAACCCGCTTGATGCGATGGTTTGGGCGTTGCAAAAATTCTCTGGTTTGCCGACCAATAAAGTTGTGGGCATGGCTGGCGTGTTGGATAGCTCGCGCTTCCGCTTTTTCTTATCTGAAGAATTAGGTGTGTCGGTGCAAGATGTATCGGCTTTTGTATTGGGCGGTCATGGTGACACCATGGTGCCGTCTACCCGTTATTCTACCGTTGGTGGCATTAGCCTTGACGATGTGGTTAAAATGGGTTGGTTGAGCCAAACTAAGCTTGATGAAATTGTGCAACGCACACGTGATGGCGGTGCTGAAATTGTGGGTTTGCTTAAAACAGGCTCAGCTTTTTATGCGCCTGCTGCCTCTGCCGTATCTATGGCCGAAGCTTATCTTAAAGATCAAAAACGTATTTTGCCTTGTGCTGCTTATTTAGACGGCATTTATGGCCAAAAAGATATTTATGTTGGTGTGCCGACCGTTATTGGTGAAAATGGCATTGAAAAAATCATCGAAATTGATTTGAACGAAGATGAAAAATCTCAGTTCGAAAAGAGTGTAAGTGCTGTTAAAGGTCTGATCGAAGCTTGTCAGAATATTGAGCCAAGCCTTAAATAGTTAGTGATTGTCTTCTCATTCCCATGAAATAAAGGAATAAATATGAATATACATGAATATCAAGCCAAAGCGGTTTTGCGCGAATTTGGCATTGTGACGGGTGAAGGCTATCCAGCTTTAACTGTTGCTGAAGCTGTTGACGCAGCCAAAAAATTACCTGGGCCTATCTGGGTGGTGAAATCACAAATCCATGCTGGTGGGCGTGGTAAAGGTACATTTAAAGAGGCCGCCGCTGGCGAACTTGGTGGTGTGCGTTTGGCAAAATCTCGCGAAGAAGTTGAGCAATTCGCTAAAGAAATGCTCGGCAATGTTTTGGTGACACATCAAACTGGCCCAGAAGGCAAGCAAGTTAACCGTCTTTATATAGAAGGTGGCTGCGCGATTGCTGATGAGCTTTATTTGTCACTGCTTGTTGACCGTGCGTCTAGCCGTGTTTCATTTGTGGCCTCTACTGAGGGCGGCATGGACATTGAAACAGTGGCCAACGAAACACCTGAAAAAATCATCACTTTTACAGTTGACCCTGCAACGGGTATTTCTGCTTTGCATGGCCGTCGTTTGGCAGCTGCGCTTGGCCTTAAAGGTGCTACGGCTAAACAAGCTGGCGCCTTGGCTGCTAAGCTTTACAAAGCCTTTGTTGAAAAAGACATGGCAATGCTAGAAATTAACCCACTTGTTGTGACTGACACTGGTGATCTGGTTTGTTTGGATGCCAAAGTGAGCTTTGATGGCAATGCGTTATACCGCCATAAAGACATTATGGAACTTCGCGACTTGACTGAAGAAGATGCAAAAGAAGTGAAAGCTGCTGAATATGACTTGAACTATATTGCGCTTGATGGCGAAATTGGTTGCATGGTCAATGGTGCTGGCTTGGCGATGGCGACTATGGATATTATCAATCTATATGGTTCTTCTCCTGCGAACTTCTTGGATGTTGGTGGCGGGGCGACGCGCGAAAAGGTGACAGAAGCTTTCAAAATCATTACCTCTGACCCTAAAGTTAAAGGTATTTTGGTTAATATCTTTGGTGGCATTATGCGCTGTGACATCATCGCTGAAGGCGTGATTGCTGCCGCTAAAGAATTGCATTTGACAGTGCCTTTGGTGGTTCGTCTTGAAGGTACGAATGTTGAATTGGGCAAAGAAATTTTAGCCAAATCTGGCATGGCAATTATCTCTGCTGATAATTTGGATGATGCCGCCCAGAAAATTGTTAAAGCTGTGAAGGAGGCAAAATCATGAGCGTTTTAGTCGGTAAAGATACAAGATTAATTTGCCAAGGCTTCACTGGTAGCCAAGGTACTTTTCATAGCGAACAAGCCATTGCCTATGGCACCAATATGGTTGGTGGTGTGACACCTGGTAAAGGTGGTCAAACCCATTTAGACCTGCCTGTGTTTGACAGTGTGCTTGATGCCAAAGCCAAAACAAATGCCAATGCGACGGTTATTTATGTGCCGCCACCATTTGCTGCTGATGCTATTTTAGAAGCCATTGATGCTGAAATTGAACTGGCTATCTGTATCACAGAAGGCATTCCGGTTGCGGATATGATTAAAGTGAAACGGGCTTTAACTGGCTCTAAAACACGGCTTGTTGGCCCTAACTGCCCAGGTGTTATCACTCCTGGTCAATGTAAGATCGGCATTATGCCGGGTCATATTCATATGCCAGGCAGCGTGGGCATTGTATCACGTTCTGGTACACTGACTTATGAAGCTGTGGCGCAAACCACTGCTGAAGGCCTTGGCCAAACCACATGTATCGGTATTGGTGGTGATCCTGTTAACGGCACTAGCTTTATCGATTGTCTAGATCTGTTTTTACATGATGAAGACACACAATCTATTGTGATGATTGGTGAAATTGGTGGATCTGCTGAAGAAGAAGCCGCTGAATTTTTGATCAACCATAAGATTAAAAAACCGATTGTTGGCTTTATTGCTGGTCGTACAGCGCCTCCAGGGCGTACAATGGGCCATGCTGGTGCGATTATTTCGGGCGGTAAGGGCGGTGCTGAAGATAAGATTGCAGCGATGGAAGAAGCGGGCATTCGCGTTTCGCCAAGCCCTGCAATGTTAGGCAAAACACTGGTTGAGCTGTTAAAGAGCTAATCGATTAGATGAAAAACCGATCGAATGGTCGGTTTTTTTTCGCCTGTTTATGACCAATGCTTATGTACCATGTTTATAAACACTCATACACATTAAGATTAACGGTTTTTTGTCTGAACAATTATTTTATTGATTTTTTAACAAAGAAGCCGTTAACTATAAGAATCTAATATAAGTTATAGATATAGTGACTTATATTGGCATTTGAGATAGGGATGTTTGGTGATTTACGCTGAACATTAGGACGAAATTAAACGATCGAGAAAGCTCTAATAGGGTTTTTCTATAGAGTTTTATTGAGCGCTAAACTCAAGGGATTAAGCCTTTAAGGCTTGGTCGAGTAATATGGCAAAGCAAGAGCAGAACGAAGCGTTTGATCGCACTTCGTTTCTTTATGGTGGTAACGCTAGTTTCATCGAAAATTTGTATGCAGACTATAAACAAAATCCAAATTCAGTAGATGCAGGTTGGCAAGGTTTTTTTGCTGAACTTGGTGATGACGAAAATAGTGTCGCCAGCAATGCGATGGGTGCCTCTTGGGAACGACCTAATTGGCCGCCTGCTGACATTGCCGAAGACACGGCAGCCTTAAGCGGTGATTGGGGTGCGTTTGAGAGTAATATTGCCAGTAAAATTGCTGCTAATGCCAAAGCAGCGGCGCAAAAATTAGCCAAATCTACCGGTATTTCTAACGGCGCAACGGCGCCAGCAACTGCCGTGCCTGCAGCTGTTGCTGCAAGTGGTGCGTCGGCGATGGAAATTAAAGCCGCGACGCTTGATAGCATTCGCGCCATTATGATGATTAGGGCTTTTCGGGCTATTGGGCATTTGGCGGCAGATCTTGACCCGCTGAAAATGGAAAGCCAAGGCCGCGAAAAAATGCTCACGGCTGAAGCTTTTGGTTTTACCGCGGCTGATTATAATCGTCCGATTTTTATCGACAATGTTTTGGGTTTGGAATATGCAACCCTGACTGAAATGTTGGAAATTCTGAAACGTACCTATTGTTCAAAAATCGGCATTGAATTTATGCACATTACTGACCCTGAGCAAAAAGCTTGGTTGCAAATGCGCATAGAAGGCAAAGACAAAGAAATTGAATTTACCGCCAATGGTAAAAAGGCGATTTTGAATAAATTGATCGAAACTCAAGGTCTTGAAAATTTTATCGACAAAAAATATACAGGCACCAAACGCTTTGGGCTTGATGGTGGTGAAGCGCTGATCCCTGCTTTGGAGCAAATCATTAAAGTTGGTGGCCAAATGGGGGTTAAAGACATTGTGCTTGGTATGCCGCATCGTGGCCGTTTGAATGTGATCACTTCGGTGATGGGCAAGCCATATCGGGCGTTGTTTCATGAATTTAGAGGCGGGGCATCTACGCCTGATGAAATTGATGGCTCGGGCGATGTGAAATATCATTTAGGCGCTTCATCTGACCGTGATTTTGATGGCAATAGGGTGCATTTATCTTTAACTGCAAACCCTTCACATCTTGAAATTGTAAACCCTGTTGTGTTGGGTAAAGTGCGGGCTAAGCAAGATCAGCATAGCAAATTCCCTAAACATACAACTGATACCAACCGCCAGCAAGTTATGCCCTTGTTATTGCATGGTGATGCCGCGTTTGCTGGTCAAGGCGTGGTGGCTGAATGTTTTGGTTTGTCCGGGCTTAAAGGCCATAGAACGGGCGGTAGCATTCACTTTATTGTCAATAACCAAATTGGTTTCACCACAGCACCGCATTATTCGCGTTCATCGCCTTACCCATCTGATGTGGCGAAAATGATTGAAGCGCCGATTTTTCATGTTAATGGCGATGACCCTGAAAGCGTGGTTTATGTATCGCGCATCGCCACTGAATATCGCCAAAAATTTGGTAAACCTGTGGTGATTGATATGTTCTGTTATCGGCGTTTTGGCCATAATGAGGGCGATGATCCGAGCATGACGCAGCCGATTATGTATAAAACCATCAAAACGCATAAAACCACATTGGATTTATATGCCGAAAAATTGGTAGGTGAAGGCTTGTTAAGCGCCGAAGATGTGACGGATATGAAAGAGAATTTTCGTAAATTCTTGGACATTGAATTTGAAGAATCGGATGATTTTGTGCCCGGTAAAGCCGATTGGCTGGATGGCAAATGGGCTGAGAAAACCAGCACTAAAGATGATGGCACGGCGCGGCGTGGTAAAACGGGCTTTGACGTTGCTAAAATTAAAGATCTGGGCGAGCGGCTGACTTATTTGCCTGAAGGCTTTAACGTACATAGAACGCTTAAACGTATATATAAACGTCGAGGTGAAAGCATTGCCAATGGCGATGGTATTGACTGGGGTACGGGCGAAGCTTTGGCATTTGCCACTTTGCTTGAAGAAGGTTTTCCAGTGCGCCTATCTGGCCAAGATTGTGAACGTGGTACATTTGTGCATCGCCATAGTGTGCTCAATGACCAAGTGAATGAAAGCACCTATAAACCACTTAACCATTTGACCGAAGGCCAAGGGCGTTATGAGGTGATTAACTCGATGTTGTCCGAAGAGGCGGTGTTGGGTTTTGAGTATGGCTATTCATTGGCTGAGCCTGATTGCTTGACCATTTGGGAAGCGCAATTTGGCGATTTTGCCAATGGCGCACAAGTGTTATTTGATCAATTTATCTCATCTGGTGAGCAAAAATGGTTGCGTATGTCGGGGCTTGTTTGTTTGTTACCGCATGGTTATGAAGGCCAAGGGCCAGAACATTCTAGCGCGCGGCCTGAACGGTTTTTGCAGCTTTGTGCTGAAGACAATATGATTGTCGTCAACATCACCACACCGGCTAATTATTTTCATGTTCTGCGCCGCCAGTTAAAACGTGATTACCGCAAACCATTGATTGTGATGACGCCAAAAAGCTTGTTACGCCATAAACGTTGTGTTTCGACGCTTGAAGAATTTGGTATTGATAGCGAGTTTCATCGGGTGTTGTGGGATGATGCACAATATTTGTCTGATAGTGAAATTAAACTACAAGCTGATGATAAAATTCGCAAAGTGGTTTTGTGCACGGGTAAAGTTTATTACGACCTATATGAAGAGCGTATTGAGCGCGGGATTGATGATGTTTATTTATTGCGGGTGGAGCAATTATATCCGTTCCCTAAATCGGCATTGGCGACGGAATTATCGCGGTTTGGAAATGCAGAATTTATCTGGTGTCAAGAAGAGCCAAGGAATATGGGATATTGGACATTTGTGAATGAGCCGCTGGAAGAAGTGTTGATTAAAGCGGGCATGAATAATAGCCGCGCGACCTATGTGGGCCGCAAAGCTGCGGCATCGCCCGCGACAGGCAATGGGGGCAAACATAAGTTAGAGCTTAAGACATTCCTGGATGAAGCATTTGAATAATATACGCCGCAAGGCAAGCAAAGAAAGACAATAAAATGACAATTGAAATTCGTGTACCTGCTATGGGCGAATCTGTTTCTGAAGCCGAATTAGTGACTTGGAACAAAAAAGTTGGCGATACCGTTGTGGCTGATGAAATTCTCATTGAGCTGGAAACTGATAAAGTGACGCTTGAAGTGTTGGCTCCTGCCAGTGGTGTGTTGACTGAAATTTTGGCCAATGATGGCGATGTGGTTGGCCCCGATGCGTTGCTTGCAAAAATTGAAGAAGGCGACGGCGCTGTGGCAACTGCACCTGCGGTTGAGGCGGCACCTGCGCCAGCGCCTGCGCCTGTGGCGGCGGCTATTGTTTCCAGCCCCGCAGCTTCTACTGCTAGCCCTGCGGTGGCCAAATTGGCGGCTGAATCTGGTATTGCTGCATCAAGTGTTGCCGCGAGCGGGCCTAAAGGTAATGTGACCAAAGCGGATATGCAAAATGCAATTGCAAACCCTGCGCCTGTTGCAACCTCTGCCCCTGCCGCGCAAGATCAAGGTGCGCGCGAAGAGCGGGTTAAGATGACGCGTTTGCGCAAAACAATTGCTACGCGTTTAAAAGACGTGCAAAATACTGCCGCTATGCTGACTACGTTTAACGAAGTTGATATGACAGCGGTTATGGAAATGCGCAACCAATATAAAGACCTTTTCCTTAAAAAGCATGGCACAAAATTGGGCTTTATGAGCTTTTTTGTTAAAGCCTGTGTTGCTGCGCTTAAAGACATTCCGGCGGTTAATGCTGAAATTGATGGCGGCGACATCATTTATAAAAACTACTATAATGTGGCGGTGGCGATTGGCACTGATAAAGGCTTATTCGTGCCGGTATTGCGTGATTGTGATCAGTTGTCTTTTGCAGGTGTTGAAGGTGCGATTGTTGATTATGCAGTTAAAGCCCGTAGCGGTAAATTGGGCATGGATGATATGCAAGGTGGTACATTCACCATCACCAATGGCGGGGTTTATGGCTCGTTGATGAGCACGCCAATTTTGAATGCTCCGCAATCTGGCATATTGGGTATGCATAAAATTCAACAGCGCCCGATGGTGGTTGACGGTAAGATTGAGATTAGACCGATGATGTATTTGGCTCTGTCTTATGATCATAGAATTGTTGATGGCAAAGAAGCTGTAACCTTCTTGGTGCGCGTGAAAGAGGCTTTAGAAGACCCACAAAGACTTGTGCTTGATTTATAAAAAAATGAGGAAAGTGCATGGCGCGACCAATGAGGCCTACGGCCTTAATACCCTATTTAATTGTTGAAAATGGTGCCGATGCGCTGACCTTTTATCAGCAGGCGTTTGGCGCGCGGTTGGTGAGCCACCAAGTTGCGGAGGATGGTATGCGTATCATTCATGCGCATTTTAAAATTGGCGAGCTGGAATTTATGATGTCTGATTATATTGCTGAAGTGAAACAAGAAAGAAATATTCCCAGTAAAAGCCAAAGCCGCTCGATGATTATGCATTGGATTTTTGACAGCCATATCGATGTTGAAGGATTTTTGGAAAATGCGATTGATGCGGGCTGTGAGGTTATTTACCCATTTGTCGATATGTTTTGGGGTGAATATTATGGCGAAATTAAAGACCCGTTTGGACATATTTGGGCTTTGGTATCGCCGCCAAAGGGTAAACATAAAGTTAGCTTGATTTAATTGGACAATTGGTTGGGCGAGGATAAATAACTAAGGATTTTTTGAAATGAGTGATTTTGATATTGTGGTGATTGGTACAGGCCCTGGCGGTTATGTTGGTGCGATACGTGCGGCGCAACTCGGCCTAAAAGTGGCTGTGGTTGAAAAACGCCATGCGCATGGCGGCACTTGCCTTAATGTTGGTTGCATTCCTTCAAAAGCTTTGTTGCATGCCTCTGAAATGTTTGAAGAAGCCGAACATAATTTTGCCACTTTGGGCATTGATGTTGGCGCGCCTAAGCTTAACCTTGGCAATATGATGTCACATAAACAGAAGGTTATAGACGGCAATACAGCTGGCATTGATTATCTGTTTAAGAAAAATAAAATCACTGTATTCCAAGGCATGGGAAAAATTTTAGCGGTGGGTAAAGTTGCCGTGACTGATGATGATGGCAAAGTGACTGAGCTTAGTGCCAAGAATATCATCATTGCCACAGGCTCTGAAGTGATGCCTCTGCCTGGTGTTGAGATTGATGAGGACAAGATTGTTTCCTCGACTGGTGGCCTAGAGTTAAAAGGCGTGCCGAAAAAACTGATTGTGGTTGGTGGCGGTGTCATTGGCCTTGAGCTTGGCAGTGTGTGGAGCCGTTTGGGTGCTGAAGTGACAGTGGTTGAATTTTTGGATAATATTCTGCCAGGTATGGATGGTGAAGTGGTTAAAAACTTTACCCGCATGCTGAAAAAGCAAGGCTTTAACTTTAAACTTGGTACGAAAGTTGTCGGCACTGAAACATCGGCAAAAGGTGTTAAAGTTTCGGTTGAGGCTGCCAAAGGTGGCAAAGCTGAAGTGCTGGATGCCGACATTGTATTGGTGGCGATTGGCCGCCGCCCGTTTACTGCTGGCCTTGGTTTAGATGCGGTTGGGGTTAAATTGGATGAACGCGGCCGTGTGGCGATTGATAGGCATTTTAAAACCAATGTTGATGGAATTTACGCGATTGGTGATGTGGTGGTTGGCCCGATGTTGGCGCATAAAGCTGAAGAAGAAGGTGTGGCTCTGGCCGAGATTTTGGTCGGCCAAGCTGGCCATGTGAATTATGATGTCATTCCTGGTGTGGTTTACACCATGCCTGAAATTGCCACTGTTGGTAAAACGGAAGAGCAGTTAAAAGCCGAAGGTGTGGCTTATAATGTTGGCAAATTCCCGTTCAGTGCCAACGGACGCGCCAAAGCCATGCTTAAAACAGATGGTTTTGTAAAATTTATTGCTGATAAAGCCACGGATAAAGTATTGGGTTGCCATATTGTCGGTGCGAGTGCTGGCGAGATGATTCATGAAGTTGTGTTGCTGATGGAATTTGGCGGCTCATCAGAAGATTTAGCCCGTTCATGTCATGCGCATCCAACTATGTCAGAAGCTGTTAAGGAAGCGGCGATGGCGGTTGATAAGCGCCAGATACATTCTTAACCCCAATTGAGTTAAGAATGATTTATGTTTGGCACTGCACCCCAAGGGCACTTTGTGCTTCGCTCGGGCGCGCTCGTTCGCTCCGTTCTCTAGCTAAGCCACTCAGCCGTTGGTTGGGGGCGGGTTCACCACCCAACTTAACTACATTACGCTTAGTGAGCTAGAGTTTGGCGATACACCGAGTATAAGTGCCATATAATTTACTCATTGTGCTTTTCATGGGAAAAAAGTCCTCGCCCGTAGGGTGAGGCAAGGCCGACTGGCCGTCGCCGTTAGGCGTAGCAAGCTTGCGGATGCAAGCGCCCGCAGGGGCCAAGTATAAACCGACCCTAAAGCGCAGCTTTAGGGTTTTACTGTTAGCTTTACGCCGTGCATTTGTAATTTGGGGATGATGGATACCATGTCGGTATGGGCTTGGCGTTTGCCGTTGGTAAATATCACTTGTTCCAATTGGCGATGGCCTTTATCGGTGAAGCCGCGGTTAATATAGCTATAGCAGCTGGCAAATTCGTTGTAATCGGCCAAAGTTTGAGTTTTATGTTGCTCGGAATATTCAAGAATTTCGGCAATTTTTTCGACTGCTTGCCAGCTATTGGTGAGGTCAGCGTAATATTGAATGTTAAAGTTTTCATTGGGTATGGCTGTTACGTCGCACATCATTTGATCTGAAAGGTGAATAGGAGCAAATTTAAGCATGATTCTATCGCCCGTGTCATATTCTTTAAACCATTGGGTGAGTTTGTTTTCACTTAAATTTATGTCTTCAATCCAGCCACATGAATCTGTGTAATTATAGCACCAAAGATTGTCGCCACGCATAATGTCTTGCAGCTCTTGGGCAGTTAAATATTCATCTTGGGCAGCGAGGGCAGGGAATGCGAAGCACATAGACAGAAATATAGTGGTATAGATTTTTAGATGTCTCATTTTAGCCTGCTAAAATTGCCTTAAATTTTTTAATTGCACTGATTTTAACATCGGGGTTTAGATTTTTACGACTCAAAAATTCTGCCCATGAGATTAAATCCACTACGCTCGCTATGTCATCCCAATTGGCGGGCAGGTTTTTGTGGGTTAGATAATAGCTATCACACAGGTTTTCTAAGAATATAGGACAGTTTATATAAGGTGTGCGGGTGAATTTACCAAAGTCCATAGCTGGATGGCCAGCTAAGGTAAATTCCCAATCCAATATGGCGCTGATGTGGCCATCATAATGTAGGATATTGTCTTCATTCAAATCAGCATGGATTAGGCAATTGCCATGTTGCCACTCATTTAATATTTGTATTTTTATCTCAAATTTGGCGCAATATGAGCGGCTTTGTGCCGTGGATATATAGCCATTATCGACGGCTTTGTTGAGGGAAATGGCAACAAACTCTATCAAACCTTTAGGGCTCATATCATAGGCGTGATCGACTGTTAAACTTATGCCAAATTCACCAGAGGTTTTAAAAGCCTGGCTATGTATTAAGGCCAGATATTCACCCAATTCAAAGGCCAATTGGGCTTGGTCGGCGGTTGGTAATTGTTGTAAATTTGCCAGCCTTTCGCCACGTTTAAACTCTAAAAAAGCGAAATGGTTATTTTCGTTTGCACTCATGACTTGCGATATAAAACGCGGTACAGGCAATTTGCCCCATAATTTTTGTGACAGGGCATATTGTTTTTGCAAGCTGGCTTGATTTTTACCAACGCGTAAAACCACCTGTATACCGCTTTTCAATGTCACTAAATGATTTTGGTGTGAGCGTCCGCCACTCAGCAAGGTGATATTGCTATAGTCGGCGCTGCCAAAGGCCATTTGGCACATTTGGTTGATAAGCTGATTAGAGATGAGTATCTGCTTTTCAGCTTGCCATCCTGCGCGCATTTAAAATGACCTAGTTAAGCCAATGCTCCATGTATGGGCATCTGTATCATTGCGGTTAATGTTACTATCGTCTCGATTATAAGTATAAATAAGTTGCGGGGTGAAGCCCAAAAAATTGAAATCGCGTTTGGATAATTTGGTGCTGAATTTATAATTTGTGATGGCTTCAAGCGGTTTGGTTTTATAGGCAATATCAGCTTCAGAATATAAGGTGATGCCATGTTTAAACTCTTTATAATAGCCAAGTCCGCCGCTGAGCTCCCAATAAGATAGGTTGGGGGCAAGATATTCGCTGCGTGACACACCACCAAGTAAGCGCACAAAGCTGGTTTTGTCGATTGAGATTTGTAGTGAGCCATTTAAACTAGCGAGTGTGTTGCTATAGTCGGTATTGACTAGGTTTTCGGTTTTGCCCCAAGCGGCGGTTAAACTGCCCAATAGTTTGGGGGTGAAAACTTGGTCAAATGTAGTGCTGATGGCATAATGTTTTTGGCTGATTTTTTTAGCGGATATGCTGATTGAAGCCTGCGCATCGATGTTCACTTTACTGGCATTGCTTAAGCGAATGGTTGGACCCATATTCATGGCTAAGGTGATGACATCGTCTGTGGTAGGGTATCGCATATATCCGCCCGTGGCACGTATGGTCCAACTGGCATTTTGTGCCAATCTGAAACGATAACCGCCCGACATATTGGCGCTGATGACCATGCCTGATTGGGCTTGATCGTTTGAGGCTATTGGGATGCCAGCTTTGCAATCTAGGCCAAAAGAGGCGAGTAGATTGGTCCATTGTTCAATGCCCTCTGGGGTTGATGCGGTGTCTTCGCAATAATATGTATCTTCGGAGCTGCCGCCATTAATATTGCTTTGCGGCAATATATTACCGCCGACGTTGAAAAACCACCTTTTGCGCAAATCGATTTGGCTTAAAGATTTGTTGATGAGGAATTGAACTTTGTCATCGTCAATTGCGGCACGCAAGATTTGGAAATGATGTTTTGCTGCCAAATCATCTTCAGTGGCAAATAGCATTCTGGCTAATTTATAGCGAACTAAGGTTAGATTTGGGTCGAGCGCTAATAATTTGCGCAAAATGACAATGGCTTGGTTCTTTTTTCCCATAAAAAATAATGCATCAGCTAGCATGCTCTCAGCCGAGATGATATCGGGTTTGGTTGCAAATTTTTTAAAGGTGATGGCCTGAATGGCTTTGTCGGCCTGGTTGTTTTCGATCAGATAAGCTGCGAATTTGAGGCGTTTGCCATCAGCCATTTTGGTTAAGTCGATGGTTTGAATTTGTTCAGTTGCAGCTGAAGCTAATGTTGGCATCAAAGCCGACATGAAAACTATGTAAAGGGTGGAAAGTAGAATTGCTATTTTTGGGGGGCGAATCATTTATTGAAGGCTCATAATTTAGAATTTTTTTTCATAACTTAGCCAAGATATAACATTAAGTTGTAAAAAAGCAAAGAGGGCAGATGCACCCCTTTGCTTGAATAAATTATTTGATCGTGGCATTGTATGCGCCGACCAATATATCTGTACCATCAATAAAATCAGCGGTGCCCATAAAGGTGGCAGCGTCACTGCCATAAGCGCTGCCTTCTATATAACCAGTGACTGCGTCTTGGCTAGTGGGCGTATAGGTGGCTTCATTGGTCGTAAAGGTGACAGTGTTGGTTGATGAACCTGAAAAAGCAATCTCACCAAGGGTGGAGGAGTCGTTTGTAACCGTAATGTCGCCCGTGTATGTGCCAGCATTAAAGTTAACATTCAAGTTACCTGTGCCTTTCAGGCCGTAGTAATCTGTGCCGCCCCAATTGGCCATGCCGCGGAAATCTATGTCATATTTGCTGGCAGTGGATTTGTTTGCCACAGTGCTGGCGACGGTGCCATCGGTACCTGCGGCAAAAAATGCGGTATATTGATCGCCATTTCTGTAGGCACCGTATAAGTTTGTTTCAGTAATCTCCTCGTAAGGAGTTAATAGGTTGGTGGCATATTCCAGCAATGTACCATCGCTGATAATGGCTCTGATGGTGCCGCCTGCAGGGATAAAATCACTGGCGGATAAATCGGATACGCTTTTGCCGTTTAACGTTCCATCGGGGTCTGATTCAAATTCGGCAAATGTGGCTGTGCTGCCCAAATTGCCTTTAATGGCTAGGTTGGCGTTTCCGATTGTTGCGGCATCAATGTTACCGCTGGTCGCAGCGGCAAGGGCTACACTCACTTTTATATCCATGCCGATGGTTATAGGGTGGTTTTGCACTCGGTCCCAACCATCGCCACTTTTAATGAGGCTGGTGCCGTTGGCAAGGGCAGATACATTGGTCGAGATGTCGACACCGTTAAGTCCAGCACTGGTTTTTTTTGATGCGCTGAATTTGGTTTTTGTTGGGTCGAAGTTGCCTTTTGTTAATGCTGTAGTGGATTCGGATGCAAAATCAAAATCCAATCCAACTTTATCACTATCTAGGGGGATGCAAGCGGTAAGTGCTAGCGCGCTTAACATGCTTACAGGTAGTATAATTGTTTTCATCATTGCCTCGGTTATTGTTGTATCAAAACGATTCAGTGGGCTGGATTCTAGTTTTTTTGTATGCCAAGTCAACATATTAAACGGCTGATAAATATACCTGTTTGCAAGGCGTGTGTAGATTGCTAACTTAACCATTGATTAACCATAAGCCTATATAGGGGAAGCTAATATTCTTTACTTGACATGTGGGGAACATCGGCATATTTTGCGGCCAAGTTCATTAAGAGTCTAAACTCTAAACGGTCATATACATATTGTATTTTGGGTATTTAAACCAATATATAATGGGAGATATGAAAGTTAACATCCAATAGCGCGTTGCGCCCTTGGGTGATTTCATTGCTGTTTGGGTTTTGATTTATAAGGTATTTTAAATGTTTGAAAGCTTATCAGACCGATTAGGCGATATATTTGACAAGATTACAGGGCGCGGTGCGCTTAGCGAGTCTGATGTCAACGCCGCCATGCGCGAAATTAGACGCGCGCTGATTGAAGCTGACGTTTCATTAGATGTGGTCAAAGCCTTTATTGCCACTGTTAAAGAACAAGCCATTGGCGCTGCGGTGGTAAAATCTGTGCAGCCGGGGCAGATGGTGGTCAAGATTGTTCATGATGAACTTGTCGCCATGTTGGGTGATGAGGCTGTGCCTTTGAACCTGAATGCTGTACCGCCGGTTGGCATGATGATGGTTGGTTTGCAAGGCTCTGGTAAAACCACTATGACAGCCAAGCTTGCCAAGCGCTTAACCGAGCGGGATAAGAAAAAAGTTTTGATGGCCTCGTTGGATATCTACCGTCCAGCGGCGCAGGAACAGTTGGCTATTTTGGGCCGCAGCATTGGGGTTGAAACCCTGCCGATTGTTGAAGGCCAAAAGCCTTTAGATATCGCCAAACGCGCACAAATTGCGGCCAAATTAGGCGGTTATGATGTGTTGATGATTGACACGGCTGGTCGTTTGCACATTGATGATGAATTGATGGGTGAAGTGGCTGCGGTGCGTGACATTATCAAGCCTGCCGAAACCTTACTTGTGGCTGATAGCCTGACAGGTCAAGACGCGGTGAATGTAGCGCGGGCGTTTAATGAAAAAGTGACTGTGACAGGCATTGCTCTCACTCGTATTGACGGTGATGGCCGCGGCGGTGCGGCATTGTCTATGCGCGCTGTAACTGGTTGCCCAATTAAGTTTTTGGGCACAGGCGAGCGGCCTGAAGATTTAGATGTGTTTGACCCTAAACGGGTGGCTGGCCGTATTTTGGGCATGGGCGATATTGTGGCCTTGGTGGAAAAAGCCGCTGACGCGATTGATGCCGAAAAAGCCGAAGCCATGGCCAAGAAAATGCGCAAAGGCCAATTTGACCTTAACGACCTTTCTGACCAGCTGAAACAGATGGAAAAAATGGGCGGTATGAGCGGCGTGATGAGCTTGTTGCCCGGCATTGGCAAGATGAAAAAGCAGCTTGCGGGCGCGAATTTAGATGATGATATGTTTAAATATCAAATGGCCATTATTTCGTCGATGACCAAAAAAGAACGCCGCAACCCGAAATTATTAAACGCCTCGCGCAAAAAGCGTATTGCCGCTGGTTGTGGACGCGGTGTGCCAGAAATTAACAAATTGCTGAAAATGCACCGCCAAATGGCTGATATGATGAAGAAAATGGCCAAAGGTGGCCGTGGTAGCATGTTGGGCAATATGTTTGGCGGCGGTGGTCAAGCCATGCCAGAGATTGATACATCGGCTTTGGCGGGACAAATGCCTGACGTGAATAAGCTAGAAGAAATGCAAAAACAACTAGGCGCTGCGCCGCGTGGTTTGGGCGGCGGCTTGCCTGGTTTAGGCGGTGGCGGTTTGGGAGGCTTGCCAGGTTTGGGCGGTCTACCTAATAAGAAAAAATAAAGTTAGAATTAAAATTAAAGAATTGAGCATCATGCTCATAAACTAGAAAGAAAAGAAAATGGCAGTTAAAATTCGTTTGGCCCGTGGTGGTTCTAAAAAGCGTCCTTATTACCGTATTGTTGTGGCTGATGAGCGTTCTCCGCGCGATGGCCGTTATATCGAAAAAGTGGGTACATATAACCCAGCTTTGGCAAAAGACGATGAAAATCGGGTGATTTTGATTGAAGACCGTATTAAACATTGGTTGTCTACAGGTGCTCAACCTACAGACCGTGTACTTCGTTTTCTAGATGCTGCTGGCATTCTTAAACGTGCACCACGCAATAATCCTAATAGAGCAAAACCTGGCCGTAAAGCTCAGGAACGTTTAGAAGAAGCTGCACAAAAAGTTACTGATGCGGCTGAAGCTGCTGTGGCTGCTAAAGAAGCTGCTGCTGAAGCATCTGCTGAATAATTAGGAAATAGTATGGCAAAAGCGAATGATAATGATAGAATCTGTTTAGGCGCTTTTGCTGGCTCGCATGGCGTGCGGGGTGAAACTAAAGTTAAATGTTTCACCGAAAACGCCGCYGATATTTGTTCTTATGGCAAATTACAGTCCGAAGATGGCAAAACAACTTATGAGTTGAGCTAYRTTCGGGCTGATAAATTAGGCGCTATATGCCGCGTYAAAGGCATAGACAATCGCGAATTTATGCAAAGCCTCAAAGGCACATTGTTGTATGTGAACCGTGATTTACTGCCCGAAATTGAAGATGATGATGAAGAGTTTTATCATGTCGATTTAATCGGCCTTGATGTGCGTGATGAAGAAGGCGCATCGATTGGCAGCATAAAATCAGTGCAAGATTTTGGTGCGGGTGATTTGCTGGAAATTGACCCTTCGGTCACCGATGGCGAAGCAGAACCTTCGTTTTTCATTCCTTTCACGCTTGAGGTTGTGCCTGAAGTGAAGGTAAAAGACGGTTATGTGGTGTTTGCCCGCGAAGAATTATTATCGACCGCCGATGATGATTTGGAAAATTACCTGAGCGAAATTGGCCATAAAGATGCGCCAGAACAATAACAATAATTCAACATGGCGCGCCAGCGTGATGACTCTATACCCCGAAATGTTTCCGGGTTCATTAGGTATGTCCATCGCTGGCCGCGCTTTGGCAAATAACCGTTGGTCTTGCGAAACAGTGCAGATACGTGATTATGCCGAAGGTAAACATAAAAATGTTGATGACACCCCAACAGGTGGCGGCGCAGGCATGGTGTTGCGGCCAGATGTGCTGAGTGAATGTATTGCGGCGACAAAGCCTGAAGGCGATACGCGGCCACTGATTTATCTTTCTCCSCGCGGCAAAACACTGACCCAAAAACGGGTGCGTGAATTGGCAGTAGGCAACGGCGTTATCTTACTCTGCGGTCGGTTTGAAGGTGTGGATCAACGCCTGCTAGATCATGAAAATATCGAAGAGATCAGCATTGGCGATTATATTCTTTCAGGCGGCGAAGTTGCAGCGTTAACCTTGCTCGATGCCTGCGTGAGATTGTTGCCCGATGTGATGGGCAGTCATGCCTCAGGTGATGATGAAAGCTTCGAAAATGGCTTGCTGGAATATCCGCATTATACCAAACCGCGTGAGTGGCAAGGCCTAGAAGCCCCTGACATATTACGTAGCGGCGACCATGGCAAGATTGCTAAGTGGCGCAAAGCTCAGTCTGAAAAAATAACCCAAGAGCGGCGGCCTGATCTGTGGGTGGCGTATTCTGAGCCAAAAGACTAACCGCAGACTCAGATTTTCTATTTACGCTCTTAAATGCAGACTTCCAGAGCTTAGGCAGGAGTGCAACCCTGTATAGGCTGTAAAAAGACAGTTGGCTGGTCGTTGAGGCTCTGGAAGTCTGCATTTTTACGCCCACCTTTCGGTGGGCTAGTGGCCCCTGCGGGCGCACGCATCCGCGTGCTTGCTAAGCCACTCAGCCGCTGATCGGGAGCAGATACACCACCCAATCTAACCGCATTATGCTTAGGGAGCTGGAATTTGGCGAAACTCCGCGCTCAGGTGCCATAATGATATGCAGAATATGTTGTGGGCTTGCTGCACATTCTGAGCTTGTTGTGGTGTGGATTCACCGCAGATTCTGAATTTGTTGGGCGCACCGAAGCTCAGAGTTGCGTCATATCCTCGCCACCTAGGTGCAGTGAGCTTAGGTTGGGTGGTGAGTTCGCGTCCCACCAGCGGCTGAGTGTCTTAGCTAGAGAGCGGAGCGAACGCACGCAGTGCCCAGCAAAAATGCAAACTTCCAGAGCCTCAACGACCAGCCAGCTGTCTTTCAACAGCCCATACTGGGCAGCGCTCCTTCAAACACTCAGATACTTCATTTTTAAAAACAGCCTTAAGCGCTCAACTCATCATCATGCACTTCGCCAGCAATATACATCTCACCAAGTATATCTGTATCACGCAACTCATCTTGGCCACTGCCAAAATAAAAGCCTTGCAAATAATCAATGCCAATCTCGCGCAGGGTCACCACATCTTCTTCATGCTCGACCCATTCGGCCACAGTTTTAATGTTAAAATGTTTAGCCAAATCATTCATGGTTTTCACAAAAAACTTATCATCCGCACTGTTGCGCATATTGGCAATGAATGAGCCATCAATTTTCACCACGTCCACATCCATCATTTTCAAATTCTGAAAACTGGTATAGCCCGCACCAAAATCATCAATCGCCACTTTGCAGCCCAATGCATGTAATTTATTCACAAATTCATTGGTATAGGCCATGTCGCCCAACAAGGTCGTTTCGGTAATTTCAATGGTTAAGCGTTGGCCAATATGTAGTTTATTGCCAATATTAGCCACCAAACAATCCAACCAAGTCGAATCGGCAATTGTATTGGCCGATATATTAATCGCCAAATTCACCTGCGGCTCATCAAATAATTTCTGCACCGCAATTTCAAGCACTCTATGGTCAAGCAAACGCATTAAGTTAAGCTGCTCTGCCACCGGAATCAGCTGGCCATTGGGTATCATTTCACCATGTCGGTCCATAATCCTGATCAGGCATTCATAGCTTTCAATCTGCCCCGTCGCACTATGCACCAAAGGCTGGTAAACTATTTTCACCCGTCTTTCATTCA
>NVUH01000025.1 GCA_002401855.1 Hyphomicrobiales bacterium | reverse complement strand
GTTAAATCAAATCGTCCCATGTAAAACTCCATCTTTTGACAGAGTGAATCACAGAATGACTAACTAAAGCAATAAATGAATTGGGTTCACACCCTAGCCTCTGCCTTTCCCAAACCTTCCAATTTCACGAAATATTCATATGCCAAGCTTGCTAAATTATCTTTGTTATCTGAAATAAACTTATTGTCAAAATCGAAGGGCATTGTATCATTATCCCCTCTATAGCTTATATCTTCTATAGCCTTCTTAAAATGCCTTAGCTTTATCAATGCCATATTATTTAATCTCAAATTTGTTAATATTTTGATGAGAGCGAATTAATTTAAAAAAATATCACCATATACCGTAGTAGTCTATAGTATATGGTAATTTTATTCAAGATGATCCAGTCATCACAAAGTCCCATTCTTGCATTAATTAGATAGTTCACCTTTTGAAACACTGCTTCAATAGAAAGCTTTAATTTGAAACCATCACTTCCCCAACTTTCTTAGCGCTCTTACTCGCCAAAGTATAAGTTACATTCACCACCTCAATTTCAAACGAGTTAAATATCTCACGCACTTCTGGCCTATCATTTAACGACAATATAAACCGACCTTTAAGCCCTTTTAAAAGCTCGTTTAAAACCTCAAAGTCAGACTGCTTAAACATCCCTTTTCCATAGTCATTTTCATTGGTGTAATATGGCGGGTCAATGTAGAATAATGCACCAGCCTTATCATAGCGGGGAATAAACTTTTCAAAACTCAAATTCTCAATTGTTACACCCGCCAACCGCTCATAAACATCCTCCAAGATCGGTGCAATTTTCGTAATATCAAACCGCCCGCCACGGTCTTTACTAACGCCAAAATTCTGACCAGATACCTTACCGCCAAATGACGTCTTCTGCAGATATAAAAACCGAGCTGCCCGCTGCAAATCAGTCAACGTACTCGGGTCAATCTTAGCCAACCGATCAAACTCACGGCGGCTCGTAATCTGAAACTTCATAACCTCCATAAATTGCGGATAATGCTCACGCAAAATACGAAACAAATTCACAACCTCGCCATTAAAGTCATTTATAAATTCAGCCCGTGGCCGCATATTACGTCTAAAAAATATACCACCCATGCCAACAAACGGCTCACAATAAGTATCATGCTCAATTGAATTAATTCGGGTGATAATTGTTTTTGCTAACCTGCTCTTGCCGCCCATATATGGCGCTACGGGAACTGTCGGTTTTACTTCGTCATATTTTGTTTCATTTGTTAATGACATTTAAATTATTTCCTAAGAATATCACCTCCCGATAGGTGACAATAATTCTACTTTTGTCTTGATGCTCTTGGCTTCGAAATCTAGGGCATCAGGTGCAGGAATAGCGATATTCCTGCGCCCCTATTATTGAATTATTACTTTGCTAAATTTTGCTCATAGTTACACTTTGATTTCAGCTTCAATAGTGGTGATATACGCGCCATCTGTAATGTTATGATCAACCGTCTTTACAATCCACTGATTGCCATCTGGCGTTAATAAATCAACAGTGGTTATGGGGCTTTCAGCAATGATGAATGGGTTACCCTCAATCGAGCCAGACGCGATATAAGTTTCGCGTTTTTTATTGTTTAATTCGGCCTGTGCGGCAGCCTTGGCAGCAGCTTTGTTTTTATAGATTTGGCGTAGTGATAATTCAGGTTCACCGCTTCCGACTTTTTCGGTTTTCTGCTCGGCTTGTGCGGCATCATAATAATCCGCTTTGGCTGATTTATATTTCTTGCGTTCACGCTCCAAAACCTGAAAACCTTCAAGCCTATCACGTTTGAATAATGGTATGTTTGGCAAGTCCGCGCCAGACGCAGTTTTTCCTTTGCCGCGCTCAATAAATATCAAATATCCATTACCGACTTTGGCTAACGCGCCTTGGTCTTTGGCCAGCCTGAGCAAAAAGTTCAAATTGGTTTCGTTGGTCTGGGTTATGGCATCAAATTTGATGCTTTTATATTCCTGAGAAACACGCGGCTTAAGCCCCATTTCACCAGCCAGTTTTGCAGTCAAATCCTCAATGGTGATTTCGGTATGAGTGCGGGTTTTTTTGGCTTTAGCTTCCTTGCTAAAATCAACCGAATGGCCAGTGAAAGTAAAAGTTTCAGTTGCCTCGTCATATTTCACAGTGTTTAATTTATAATCGCCAAACAAGTTTTGAACACCGCCCTCATAACCAATTAAAGCGCTGCATTTTTTATCTTTAATGACAGGCCAAGTGGTGAGGCCTGTAACGGTAAATGTCAGGCTATCAGCATCCACTCCAGCGCCATCATGGATAGCGACTGAGGTCGCAACACCAAGCGACTGGCCATCAATAAAAACTTCAGCTTTAGGCACTCTTAAGACCATAAGTTCACCTCCTGCGCCTGTTCAAAAACAGGCAGTGGCGGCAGCTCAATAATAAAGGGTGCTGAACCCATTTTAAACGGCTGTTTAACGCCTGCCAAATGCGAGTTATGATCTAGGATAAAATCCAATGCGCCAGATAGTTGCTCAGGCTCAATGCCATAATGATTGTAAATAATCAAATCCAACCGATCACCATCAATCATCATATATTTTATGGTATTTGCATCAATCATACGGCTAATAACTCCACGCTAAATTCTACCCTTTGCGGCGCGTTGCCTTTAAGCAAATAGGTATTTGTTATAGAAACATGATTGACCGACCAGCCCCCCAAATGAAAACCAAAGCCCGACATCATAATCATACCGACACCCGTGCCAGCTCGAGCTTTAAAGGCTTCAAGCGAAGCCATGCCGCCATGCTTAAGCGGATAAAACACACCTTCTAAGGTTTTCGTCACAACACCGCGCCCAGCTAGATGATGGCGGGTTGCACCGCCAATTGGGTTAATCTCACGATGACGAACGTCAATTTCTTCAACAATTGATTGGTAAATTGCATCACCAATAACAAAGTTAAATCGTCCAAGTGCCATTAACATAGTCAATACCCTCCATCTGCAAGAGTTTCAGCGGCAGGATATTTCACTTTATTTTGAGCTGCAGCCACACTGTTGCCAATCGCTTGAGGGCTAGCATTAGTGGTGACTTTGACGGTAATGTGATTTGTTACACTGGTGCGATTGTCATATTGACGGTTATCTTGAGGCTGGTCGCCCTCTTTGACCGCTTCCTCAGCATATGATTGATCTTTTGAACGCTCAAAAGCTTGGTTCATCATTTGCTCAAGCAGGGACTGGATTTTCTCAACCGCGACACCATCCGAAATGCGTTTAACCAGAATATCAATGTGATCTTTGTCAATATCTCCACCAGAATAGGCGTTAGAAGCTTCATTGGCCATGCCGCCTTTAGGGTCAACACCAGCCGCATTAAACGCTTGTCGCGCATAATCTGATTTGCTTAAATTGGAGGGATTAGATTTGTAAGCAGGTGCGGTTTCGGGGTAATTTGCAGCACCGCTATTTTCTGCCATTTCACGGTATTTTTTATTATTTTCATATCCAGTTTTAAAAATATCCATAGCCCAACCTAACAAGCCACTAGAAGCCGCCTCAACCGCTTGTCCACCCGCTAATTGTGCAATGCCAGTTTCATCACGAAACTTTGCTGATGCCATTAATTTCAACACTTCTGAGCTTGTAAAAGCCTTGCCGACTTCTTTTATTTTGTTGGCAGCTTCCATATATTGTTCGCCCGTGGCTTTATATTCTGACAACAAATCTTGACGGCTTACTTCTGCAGCATTCACCAACATAATGTCACGGCGCTGGTCTCTGATTTTCATTTCTGAATCAATGTTTCCATCATCATGTGATTTTGCCATATTTTTAGCGACTTTAAGTCCGTCATTACCAACGGCATTAAGATCAGTAGCTTGCTTAGTTATTTCATTTGCAGTTTTCCAAAATGCGGTAACAAATGAGACAGCCTCTTCGGAACCAAAAGCCTTTTTAATCTCGGCCATTTCGTGGCCATCTAGCTCATCGCCATAACGCTCTTTAAGATTTGCAATTGCTTTTTCGATTTCTAATATTTTGCCGTTTTCATCCAGTAGTTTTATTTTTGTTTTGCCTTTATCAGCATTGAATTTGGCTTCGGCATTGGCGACATTTGAGCCATAGGCTTTTAAATTTGTACCAGCCACGCCAGCTTGTTTGGTTTTTTGCAAAATGCCCAATATGGCGATATATTCTTCCATGCTCATGCCAAGCTTTAAAACACCATCGCCAGCAGCTTCAATAGCCTGTTGCATCTTAGCGCCATCGGTTTTATTCTTTTTAACGGCGGTGGCGATAACAGAGGCAAACATATTCCCCCAATCACTATCGGACATATCAGGATCTTGATCTTTAAACATGCCATAAGCGGTTGCAAAAAGGCTGGTCATATTGGCGGCATCGCCTTTGGTGGCTTTGGCGGTAATAACAGCAGCGGCAGTAACATCAGCGACGCCTTTATTAGTCAAAGTCTCAATGCCAGATTTAATGTCATAAGCTGCCTTGGTAAAATCAGCGGCATATATGCCAGCATATTCACTTTGAAGTTTTAACCCTTCATTGACTACAAATGACGTGTCGGTCATGCCCAATGATTTTAAGCCACCTTTACCGACATCGATCTCACGTATTGAGCCAATCAAGGCATCATAGGTGCGTTTAGCTGCAGAGGCCGCGCCAAAAGCCATAATGCCGCCGAGCAAACTTTTAGATGCTCCAGCAATGATGCCGCCACGCCTGCCACCAACACCACCAGCGCCGATGGCTTTAGCGTTAGCCACACCAGAAACACCCGCCGCAACTCGTTTCTTTGAGGCGTTTTTCTGGGCGCGGGCAAGCGCTCTAGTTTGGGTGATTTGGTTTTTAATTTTGCGGGTGGTATTGCCGATTGCAGTGCCAAGGGCATTTTCTTTTCGAGCAAAATTGCCTGTTGTGCGGCTGGCATTGTCAAACGCCCGTGCCGTGTCTTTTGTGGCGCGGCTGGTTTTCTTTAATTGGCCAGTGAGCTTTTTGCTACCTGATCCCAATTTTTTAATTGATTTGGTGGATTTGATGCTTGATTTATCTATTGCACCCAGTTTTTTAGCCGTGTCAGTGCCGCTCTTAGCCAAACCTTTAAGGTCTTTAACAGAGGTTTTAACTCCTTTTTTAAGGCCATCAGCTTTAGCTGACAAGACCACTCTGGCATTAAGATCGGGCATTATTTAACTCGGTAATTTGGGTAAAATATTCTAAGAAATGGTCAAAATCTAACTCGTATATTTCAGATTTTGACCATCTAAAGTTTTTGGCAATAATGCCAATTATGCGGCGGATGAGTGCAGCATCGAAGCCCACCCCGTTGGCATAAAAGGCGCGGCTTTTTCCCTTAACTCAGCAAAATCAGGATCAGACATATCGTCAAAAGCCATAGTGTCCATGCCTGTGATGACGGACAAGCAATTGACTTCAAACTCTAAACTCGCAACCGAATTATGTGTTTCGGGCAACTCATCAATAAAGCCCGCAATCATAAGACGATCACTAACTTTAAGGGTGTTAAAGCCAATATCTTTGATTTCCTGACCACCAAAGTCGAAGGGTGTTTTTAGGGGATGTCTATCATTTTTCATAATCTACAACCCCAAACCTTCATTATGCGCAGCAGCTTCATCAACGCCGCCTATAATCATAACAGTGCCATTTACATCAACCTCATGAACAATCTTGCCAGCTTGTTCATATTTGTAATAATCACAAACAAACTCCCAACCGTTTTTAACCAAGTTATTGCCTTCAACGGCATCTTGATCAGACGGCTTTAGTAAGCCGCGCATGGTCACTTTAACTTTGACATTTGCGCCACCTTTTTGACGGGCATAAGCATAAATGACAAATAGCTTGTCACGCTTACTTAGCGAGATGGCGTTTTGAAGATCTAAATCTAAACCAACAATACTGAATTGAGCGACAATTACCTCTAAGCCTAGGCTGATTTCTTGATCAACAAGGCCACCAGCACCACGCCATGTTTCGGTGGTATGCTTTAAAACTGGCATGGTTACATTATCCAGCTTCTCTCTTTTATGCACGCCTTGCACGGCAAGGCTTGCAGCGACTAATACCTCTCTAGCCATTTTAAAAACTCCTTTTTATAGTTTCTATAGTTAAGGGTTAAGCCGCAACGTCAGTCGTTAAACGACCAAAATCAGCAAGCAGATAGTTTGAATTTTCGTACATGCGGAAGCGCAAATCTTGCATTGGGCTAGCGATAGACTTATCAAAATCAATTGACATTTTCCCTGCGATAAGCGCCGTTAATGGGTTCATCTCAGGTGGCCACCATGCTTTACCGCCAAGGATAACCTTAGCTTCATGCAGCTCCCGCAACATTAGATTTACATCTTCAAGAATAAGATCAGCCAAAGCTGAGCTATTATCCATACCAACAGCCCATAAAAACCCCTGTTGAATTGTGCCAGCAATAAAATCATTAACCCGCTCAACTTTTAGGAATTGCTTATTTACCGTTTCAGTGGCAAGCAACGCGCCCCAAAGCACCCACCGACCGCCAACATGCACAATGCAGTTGATTTGATGATCCGCCAGATATTGAGCCTCACTATTCGGATCATGCAAATTGAAATCAACCGCGCGATTAAGACCAGTGATGCCAGATACAGGCATATTCTCTGGGCTTTTGCCCAAACCTTCATCAGCATCTTTTTTAAGCACCAAGCCAACAACCAAACCAAGTGCCGAAACCGTGACATTAACAGCCAATTCAACAGACCAAACTTTTACCGATTGGGCGATAATATGGGTGCGCTCATGGCCGTGCAAATCGCGCCATGCAACAGCGGCTTCTTTTGTACTGCTATCTGCCTCGGCAAACAGATAACCATGCATTTTATCGGCAACCGCTTGGCCTGCGACTGTTACAGGGTTTTTTGTCTCCGCGTCTTCGGTGGCAGTGCCATAGCTAGGCGCGAAGAATAGGCTTGGTTTAACACCAACATCATTCTCAGCATCAATAAAACCATAAAACCCCGTTTTGGCAGCCAATGAACCCACAAAATTAGAAGTGGTTACAGCAGTATCAGCGTCTTTTTCGACACGGCGCACTACAATGGTTGCGCCATTGCCGTCACCTTGTGCAAATAGCAATTCAATTTGTGTTAGCAACGTACCAGCGCGACCAAGCAACAACGCCTGTGCCATATTGCTGATAATCAGCACATTGGCATCATATGGGAAAGCTTCAGCATTTGCATCAGGGGCAGTGCCAATCACCCCCGCAATTGAACCGTCAACAGGATTAAGCACATTCGCGCCACCACCTTCATTCCAAATGCGGATGCCCCGCAGTTTTTTTATTGTATCAGGCATTTAAGCCTCCTCTCTTAATTGGCCTTTTAAAAGGCTTTTAAAAATCCATTGCCCAGCGCTTGAACGCTGTGTAATCTTGATAAATGCGCACCAAACAGTAATAGACATGGGCGCGAATTGGGTTGATTTTAGAAACCAGTAAAGCTTCTAAAAATATTCCATCGATGGTTTTTTGATCGATCTGATAATCGACCGCCGTTCCATAATGTGTCTGATCGATATAGAACCGATCTTTACAAAGCTGGTCATGAACCATAACGGCTTTAATGCAGCTCCAACGTGGCGCAAAACGCCTAAACAATGGCTCTGCCCATGCTGGCATAGTTAGACCATCGGTAGTTTGTCCTGCCAATACCGCTACATAATCACCGCTATTTTTATGGCCAAGATGAAACTCAAAACCATGCGTGATAGTGGCAGTGCGGCCATCGGGTGATATTTCATATTCAGGTTCATCGGTAAAGCTGCTCATATCAAACCTCGACCGCTAAAATTTCAGCCCCGCGTTCGGCGGTTAACAAGCCTTTGCTTTCCAAATATCCAATAATACTAATTGTGCCAGTGTCGGCCAAATCGACATTAACAAGGCTTGGCTCGGCATACATATCCAACCAATATTTAGCGATACGATCTGGAACAATAGCGGGCGCGGCTGCAACATAATCAGGGTCACCATCTGCGCCGAATTCTATAACCTCTGCTGTGCCTTCGGCCAATATCTCCATTGCCACCCATTCCATCACACCAAACCGCAGTTTGAATAATATTTTCGGAATGAGCGTATTCACTGGCTCAATAATAAATGCATTAAAGGCACGAAAATTAATTGTGTCGCCAATCCGAATACGGCCAACATTTATGGCGTCTTTTTCAATCTCAATACCGTTGGCCACCAAAGTCAATTTTATGGTGTTTTCACCTGCCAATTCAGCCAACAGATCGTCTTTTTCATCTTGATCTAATATAGACATGCTAATTCCTTATAAAATGATTGCGTACCATTCGGGCGCTGAGCCGATAGATACTCTATTGAATATTTGAACGCCGCTTTTTAGCGCTGTTTTTTCAGTAACCTGTATGTTGGTAATCTGTATAGGTGACTCAACGGTTGGCCATGCTTGGACATTAATTCCTGTTTTGGGAATGATTACCTTGCCAATCCTATCGCCAGCAAAAACTAAGCAAATACCCTCTTCATCAGGTGGCAAAATTATACAATATTGGGCTACATTGTTGCCAGAGGTAAACAGATCAATATGGCCGTATGTGCCAGTAGAACAATCGTATAAATAAGCTGTCACTTTCGCGCCAGTATCCAAACAATCAATTCTAAGAAATCTGTTTTCATCAATCTTTAATGTTGAATTGGTGCCGCCACTAGTCGTTGACCAATTTTCTTGTGAACCATCAACGGCAACTATACCAGTTGTGGTGTTGATGGTGATTTTCTGATATTTATAACCAAAAGAACTGCTATTATAATAGTATAATAAATAACCGCCAGTGGCGGACATGGCTACAATTTCGTGAAGGGTGGCAGAATTTCCATAAGTGATTTCGCTAACGGAGCCGACCAAACTCGGAACGTTTTCTTCAACATTAATAATCCTAAAATATGCTTTTGGTGACTGGCCTGAGCCAGCTATATATTCATTAAACGCAAATAAAACATGGTCATCATCAATGACGCTCAACTTAAAATGAGGTGCATAATTATGTGTGTTATCAATATTAATCATTACTGATATTGTAGGCATACCACCATTTGTCATGTCGATGATGCCAAATTTATAAACGTTATCGGGCGCGATATATTTTTGAGCAAGAAAGTAGATTATGTCTTTAGTTGGGTGTTTCCAAAATTTATCACCAATGTAGCTATCACTCTCAATGCTATTGGGTTCAGATATTGAACTCACATAATCCTGGCTAATAATTTGTGTTTGGATTGAAATTCTCGCAGAAGCGGGCATACCATCACTGCTTTTGCCGTCAAAAGTATACAATAATCCGTCACTTAGAACGAATGATACACCGCTTGCGTAGCCAGCATTCTCAACTAATTTGAGTCCGCCAACGGTGAGTGAATTATCTGGATCGTAATCAATAGCTAATCCTGTGCCAGCTGCATCAGAATTCACGCCATTAAAACCAGATGAAAAGGTCCAGCCGCTTGATGTTGCAGTTTCAACGCGACCAATTTGTTTATGCGTTCTAATAATTGTGTTATTTCCAGATGCAAAATCATAGTGATATTTTTTATCTTCATCAGATATCTTTTTTGCTTCTGCATCGGCTTTAAGTATTGCTTCAAGATCATCGTTAGAAGCTACCCAACCACCAGCTTTAGTAAACTTTTCCAAACCATTAGAAGTGCCGTCAACGTCTGAGGCCTCCCAATCTCTACTGATTTGATAGACGCCCTTGGAAGTTGGGATCTCGATACCATATTTTGGTTGGTTTATTGTTGCTATACTTATCATTCTGATAAATCCTTTTACGCTAAGAAAGTGATGACGGCGCTCCAATTGCCATCAAAACTCACAAGCTTAGCTTTGCATTTGCGGTTAAATAATAAATCTTCTGCTTTGTTTTTTATGGTTGCGCCATTGCGTAAGGCTTTGAACGGGTGGCCACCCATTGCATAAATAGTCACATCGCCTTTATCGGATGTATTTAATGGCAAGGTGATTTTAATGTTTTCAATATCGGAAAACACATAAAGCACATCGCCAGCCTCGGCAGTCATTGAAGCTTCAACAATCGTATAATCAGGCGTGGCCGCATCAATCAATGCCACCACTTGGCCAAGGTTTATGGCATCAGAAGCCGCTATCGCGTCAGCAAGGTTTTTAATGCCTTTATTATTCCAATTAATATCGGCAATCACTCTGTTCATGCCATCTAAACGTAACGTGGCATCAACAGGCACAACAAAATTAACAACCGTTGCTTCTTGTGAACCGACATTAAACAGCATTCGAATTTTTAGAGATTTACCGTCTTCAATTTCTGTTAAAGCTGTGGCATCAGACCAAACAGCAAGCAAAGTGCCATCATTTAAAAAATAGCCAATTTCAAAAGCTGATATTGTGGTTGCAGTATTAAACAAAACTTCAACCGTAAATTGCGTATCTGCTAGTTGATAGCCAGACACAGCCTCACGTGAAAGTTCATTGCGCAAAGCGGTTTCGCTTCTATCTGGCGCATAACCTTCCGCGCCACTGCCTGTATCACCATCGCCAACAGCAATATGTGAAACATAAAGCGTATCGCCATTGCCAATAGCGGCAGTAATAGCGGCAAGGCCAGCAGTTGTAAAAGTTGGTGAAAGACTGATTGTCATGACATCACCCCGACAGTATGAATTTCAAGTTCAGCCACTGAGGCAATGGTAACATTTATGGCGGCGGGCATTTTTGCTCCAACGGCCAGCACATAGCTATCACGGGCAGATTTATGGCTATCAATCATGGCGCGGGCTTGGTTGTGTAAATCAGGAGCAATGAAAAACACACCATCTTTAATTTGCTTACTCACCCATGCCACAACTTCAAAAGTATAAGGGTCTTTTTTGGGTTCAAACTCATGCCATGCCGTCACATCAGCAGTGATGCCAATAACTAACAAAGCGTTCTCAATGGCATTTCTAGTGCCTTTGATTGAATGGGTGTAAATCGCGTTTTTAATGGCGGCGCGTTTTACATCTTCATGCCAATCAGCATCCCAAAAATCAACACTATGTTGATAGGCCAGCCACGGCAAAAATTGAACGGGGCATTTGTCGGCATTCCACAAATCGCCAATATCGACAGGCAAATCTAACTTTTGTTCGGTAATATTGGCCAAAGCATGTTCCAACTTGGTGGCGTTTACTGGCAATAAATCACTCATACTGCAACCTCCGAGCTGATATTGATGTTAGCTGGGTCGCAATAGGCCTTTTGAGTGGCGCTAATGGCTATGTCGACAGCGGGTGAGCTGATAATTACGCGCTCAACGCCTTCAACTTTTAGCGCAGCATTAATGCCAGACAGGGTAATGTCTGAACCCATTTTGCGCATGTCCGCAATATAGGCATTTAAGCTTTCAAGCGCCTGCGCTTCAATCTCGGCAAAGTCTAAGCCTGCATAAATTCTCAAAATCGCGGTTATCGTGTAGTTAATGACTGCGACACTTTCCAATAACAAATTGTCTGTTAACGGGCGGCGCAAATCAACACTGAGCACACCAGCCATATAGGCAATATTTGAAGGGCTAGCAGCACCGCTATCGCCAAAGGCCATAAGGGTGATTTTAACCGTGCCTTCAACTGGCGTTTCAACCAGTGCATCCTCGATGATGTTATTATTCATCGCCCAATACATATAAGCACCGACAGAACCTGCATTAGTAAGGCCTTCTGGCGCAAGAATGCGGCGCTTGCGCAGGCGGTCATCGCTTTCCATCACAGCAGGCGTGTCATCAGTTGCGGGCGTTATGGTTTCGCGCACCAAGCCAAAATCAGCGACTAAATTGTCTAAATCTTCTTTTTCTGCTTTTGCAATCATGCAGGCTTTAGCACCGTCATTAATTTGGCCACGCAAGCCAATTTCTTTGTATGCAGTTACACGCAGAGCCGACATAATGGGGTCACTCTCCACCGTGGCATCCCATTCAGGAAATTCAATTTTATAAAGCGCGATATTTTCGGCCAGAACATCATCAAAATTCAAAGGCTGGATGATATTAGGCGCAGGAAGTTTACTTAAATCTATGGCTGTAAATTGCATCATTGTTTAACCTCCTTTTCAAAAGTTTCGGCGACAAGTTCGCCTGTTTCTACATTTTCGTAATGCAGCGTTAAAATCGCCACACCAAGATCACTTCGCTCAAATTGCACACGCTTTACCAAAATACGCGGCTCCCATTTTTCTAGAGCCTCAGCCGTGGCAACAAATATTTCGAGCTGCAAATAATCATCTAAATTCTTGCCGATTAGCTCAAATAATCTTGAACCAAAATCTGGCCGCATGATGACACTGCCAAGCGGCGTGAACAGAATGCGGCTAATAGACTGGCGCAAATGCGCTTTGCCCGTAATTGCCTTGCCTGTTTCTGCATCCACGCCGATCATTTACATTCGCCTCATGGTTTTTCTTTTGTGGCTTTTTTAGCTGCAGACGTGGTTTTTGGTGCAAGCTCAATCTTGCCGCCGATCAAATCATGCTCGGCTTGCAGCTCAGTCATAGGCAACAAAGGCGCACCTTTTTTACGATGTTTTCCGTCTACCCAGCCGTCTTGCTTGGTGACGTAATTTTTTAGTTCTGGTTTGGTTTTGGTCATTTTTCTTCCTTTAAAATTGTCTATAAAACTGTAAATACGCTGCCGCTACCCATGACACCCAAAGCAGCACCAGCGCCGCCTAGTTTGACTATGCCGTTAAGCACAGTTGTGCCATCGAGGGTTATGTTGGGCGCTGTAACATTTACGGTTGAACCTTCTAGCGTAATATCTGGTGCAATCACTGTGATTTTATCGCTCCGAATAGTCACTTCACCATCTTTAATGGTGACAGTTGATGAGCCGCGTTGTTCTACAAATGCCCCAGCCTCACTTGAAGGTGATGGGTGTGCATCGCTATAGCCGCCATTTATGGCTATGCCTTGGTCTAAATCACCACACGGGTTTAGCATGATGACAGGCTGGTCTTTCTCTGGCGCAGTCCAGGAACTCTTAGAGCCAGAAACTTCAACCCAGCCGCTAGTCCCATCACCGACATTTACTTTGATGCGCTGTTTTTCATGGTCAACTTCCGCAATTGTGGTGCGCACAATTAGCTGTTGCATGGCGCGGTCAACTTCGGCTTTTACTAATGTGACAAGGTCAGTCATTCGCACCATCCTCATCAGGGGTGTAGACTGAACCATCACCATCATCAGCTAATAATGCGGCTTGTGAGCCGCCAAATTCAATAACTTGTTGCCACGCGAATGCCCAAAGGTTGATTTGATCACCCTGTGTTTTACCAGAGAACAAATTAACAGCATGTGGCGGCGCTAGTGGCGGCATCACTTGTTGACCAAAGCAATTGTCGGCAATGAAGCCCGTGAGCTTGTCGGCTAAGAATAATGCGGTTTGCTCATCACTTGAGCCAGCCTCAGTGTTGGTAATGAGATAAGCAATAAAGTTGACTGTGCCTTCGACTTCCCGATCAATAGCATACTCAGTTTTTGACCAACCTAAACAAGCTACCAATAAAGCGGGTACAGAAATTGAAATTTCGGCTAGCGTTTCTTTGTTAAATTTACCGTCATAGGGTTGCACGTCTAAATCGGGGATCTCGGCATTAATACTGTCAATAACAGCTTTGCGGAATGCAATTAATTGGCTCATTGGAAAGCACCTCGCAAAAAGTCCGATAGCTCTAGTTCGATCTCGGCGATATTGTCATCTGAAAAGCCAAGATATGGCCGTGCTGATGTGCTATTTGCTTCATTTCCAAATTGGTGAGCAGCGGCATAAACCAAAGGTGAACCCACCGACACTTCATCTGATCCCACAATATAGGTGATGCTATTAATCAAATTACCTTCACCATCAAGCAGGCTATGGCCACCATTGCGGGTTTGGGTATATGAGTCTGTCCAATCATCCCACTCCGAGCCATCTGGGCTTTGCTTGGTGTCATCTAAGCGCTCAAGCGTTTGGGTTTCAATAAGGCCACCCATTTGCTCAAGCAATTCAGAAGTTTGAAAAGCTGAGAATTTATCTAGTGATTGGATGGCAATGTCTAAGCCATCAAGTCTAAAATCGAATGCAATACCAGCCATTAGAAAGTACCCCGCTCAAATAGGCGCGGTGAGGCTTGGGTAAATAAAATCTTGCTAGAACTTGCGGCCTCGGCCTGCTTTTTTGGTAAACCTAAGCCCAAGTCGCCTCTTGCCACATCTTTTAGGAATTTGATTGCATTGTCATAGCGGCGAGTAATGTCATCAGTAATCGCGCCCTTGCCGGTGGCAAGGTTGTGAATAGAAATATCGATACAATAGCCAACTAGCAACACAGGCACATTTGAAAGCGGTAAATCATATTGCTTCGAAATATAACCATCAATGATGGCGCTGGCTTCATCTAAGGCAGCAGCAATCACATCATCATCCATAGTGCCATTAGCAGATTTACTGCTAAAGCGGATGAGCGTTTTTTCATCATATTTATTTATGAGATTTTGCTTAGTGGCGTACATTTTAAAAGGCTTTTAAAAGAGGATTTAAAGGTGGTTTAAATTGAATTATTTGGCGTTGGACTTCGCCATTTCAGCTTGAGCCACTTCCAATTGTTTGCGATCAATTTTAAAGCCCAGTTTTTTACCCAATTTGGATAGGTCGGGCTTGCCTGCTTTAGTCAGGTCAGCTTCTGGATAATCTTTTAAAGCAGCAATAAGAGCGGCTCTATTTTTAAGCTTAAGCGCGGCAGCAGCATCAAGCGCATCTTTATTACCCGCAATTTCCGCAACTTGTTTGGCATGTTCTTCGGCGGCTTTTTGTTCAACGGCGACAAGCTCTTCATCAACAATATAGGCGTGAGTTAATTTGGGGTCTTTTTCAAAAGCTTGAAGCTGATCAAGTGTGAAGTCCGATAACTTTAGGGTTTGGGCTACATTCTTAACAAAACGAATAGCATTGCGGCCACGGTTTGCAAGAGCGGTAATAACAATATGAGTGGGTGAAAAATCTTTAGGCACAATAGCCTCCAATAGTAATTTTAAGAAAAAAGTGGCTAGACATATGTCAGGTCTAGCCACGTAGATTTAGGAAATATGCAAAAACCTAAATCAATCAAGCCATGGCACGACCAGCACTTCAAACTTGCCGTAAAGCGTGTTATTTGAGCCATTAATCATTTTTTGACCGACAATGTCATTTGCAGCATCTTCATTAGATGTACCGACAACCAACAAGTTAGGACGGATGCCCATAGGTTTATCTTTACTGTCTTTAAGACCAGTCATTGCGCGGCGATTAAGTTTAACGTTGGCAATCGTCAAATCGGCTTTTGAAGCAAATGCCATTTGAGGAAAACCAAAGCCAGCATTATATCTAGCTTCTACGCCATAAAGATATTTAGCGTTGTTAAACACATAATCACTTTTTGAACTATCTTCTTTGGACTCAAATTCAGCCGCTTCGCGAGTTTGCCAAATAAGCGGTTTTAGGTGGCGGGTTGTATCAAGCAAATACCAAGGCTCACCAGCACCAGCTTGCATGTTTGAATAATGAGCTTCTTCGCCGTTAACTTCGGTTGGGTGATCTGTGTCAAAAAATGGTTGGCCATCATAACAATCTTGTTCAAAGCCAGATTTAAGCAAACCAAATACTAACTCATCTGGATGAGCGGCTGCGCTTTCGCCCATACCTATAAAGCGCGGGGCATAAATGCCGATATTATCATCTTTAATGTCAGTTGCTTTAACGCCAATAGTCAATTCAAAGAGCTTATTTGTAATTACATAACCATGCTCAGAAAGCTCTTTAATCAAGCGTGCGCCAAGCCATTCACGCATGCCATCAAAATCGCCTAACCATGCGTAGGTGTTTGAACCTGAGCTACTCGGCACAATTGTTGCCACACGCGAGTATAATTGCTCTTTTGAGGTATAGCCTCTTTGATATGATGATTTAAAGCTTGTACCTAAATCAGTAATAACGATGCCGTCAATTTTCATGATTATGCTCCATAGTTAATAATTGCGAGACCATCTTGGATGGCGAATAATTTACCAGCCACACTACGTGCGCTGGTATTGCTATCGGCTGACAGCGTTTCAGCATCAACCACATAGACTTCTTGGCCAACATGCGTAGGCAAAATAGAGCCATCATGTTTGAAACCAATTTTTTCACGCATAACAGGGGCAGACAAATCACCATTTGCACCAGTGCTATTGTCGATGGTTTCTTCAATACGGCCAAGCGTGGTTAGATCGTCAGCTTCTTTGCCTTCGATAAGATAGCCACCCTGCAAGCAGGCAATCGCACCCTTGCGAATGACTGCAGCGGCTTTGAGAGGATAGCTAAAACTATGCCCAAGGGTTGCAACACCTTTTTTCATGATATTTTCCGTTCAATTAATGAGGTTGAATATGATTAGACTTTTGAAAGCCAGCGCCTAAGCAGCGTTAAGTGATTTCAAATAGTCTTCTTGTGATTGGCCAGTCATGCTGCAAATCTCAATTTGCTGATCAGTGAGGGTTTTAATCTCGCCATTTGGCACATTTGCAGGAGTGATAATGCCCTTATTGTTCAGAACAGGGGCATCGGCAATCAGATTTTTAAATGCTTTGATGCCGTCATCACCCAAATTACAAACATCGATATATTGTTGCTTACTAGCTGGAGAAACTTTGCCAGCAGCCACAGCATCACTAACCAGCGTTTCAATTTCAGTGTTTTTGGCATTGGTTTGAATTGTGTTTAATTCGGTAGTTTTGTTGGCAAGATCAATTTTAACTAGATCATAATCTGCACGCGGCACATGGGTTTCTAGACTTGGCGCTTTATTAAGGCTGTTGAGTGCAATCTCGCCATCGTCTTTAATTTTTTTAACGGCGGCAACAACCACCTCATCGGCTGCATCTGGTGACAAGCCAAGCAAAGCACATAAAATAATTAGCTGTTCTTTCTTCATTTCTCTTTCCTTCACGGGGTTGGGATTATCAGAATTGGGAGTTTTATTATTCAAAGCAGGCAAAGCTGCTAGATTTGGTTTCAACACCAAAGCAATAGATGAAAGCGCGAGAATTGAATTATCCAAGTTTCGGGCGAATGCAGGCGAGATATAACGATATTCTTTAGCGATAATCATTTCGGATGCTTTTGCAGTCCATTCAACATCAACCCAAATCGCGCCATCAACGTTGCGAACAGCCTTAATCCACCCCGCAGCAGGAACAGGCTTGCCATCCGTTTTGTGATATTCACTGCCATGTTGATAATCAACAGGCAGATCAACACCCTCAGCATCAAAGGCATTTACAATATTAATTGGGTGATCATTTGTCCATTTACGGCCATCACGGCCAAAAACTACGCCAGCAGGAATGGCCATAAAGCTAGTTGGCACGTTTTTGCCGTCAGCGTTAAGCTCAATTGCCGAAGCATAACTAATATTAGCGGCTTCAACATTGTTTAAATGTATGTGTTTTTGTGCATGTTTTTTTATCATGCAGCGATAATGGCATGAGCAAAAACCATTCGGCAGTTGGTCAACTGTCCAAGGCAAAACTATTTAGGTGTAAATAAACGGAATAATCCTTAGATATGCAAATTCAATCAAAAAAGCAAATGCGCATATTATAGTCGTTATTTATTTCGCCGTTAAAAGGGTCTTAAAAAGGGTAGAAACGCCATTTGCAAGAAACAAACGCAGAGTTTAGAAGCAGGTAGTCATGGCGCTGTATGCGTATTAAAACAAACGTTTCTCATTCCCACGCTAGAGGATTTCCTGTAGTATTAGATAAGTTAACATTCTAGGAGCATCAGTGCGCCCAATAAAACTTGATTTTATTTCCCGTTCCCAAACTTTTTTAAAAATATCAATTTCAAGATAGGAGGAAAGATACCGATCTTGATTCTGCAATAAATAATGCTTCATTTCAAAATAGATAGTTTCCAACCTTTTAGAAGACACCAACATCTCAACTGGTTTAAGGTCAATAATATCTACATAAAATTGAAAACCGTCATCAAATCCATCCAATAAATCAAAACAATATGTATCTGGAGTAATCTCCCCGATACATTCCCGTGCCATCAATTCTGTACGTTGGGTAGCAGAGCCACCAGCCAAACCGTCATTGTATCCAATCACGAACCATTTATAGTAAGCAATGCACTTATCTAAATTGTGATCGTTCATCGAACAGTAAGTAACTCTATCGGCTGTTACCATTGAATTCAAACGTTCACTTGCAGAAACATTGAAAGCGATTAGACAAAAAAACAAACACAAAAATATTTTTTTCATAGAACACCAGTTAAGACAATAAATAATATTACATTTTCAAAATTTATTAAGAATAGAATAACTTTTGACCACGAGACATCGATCTACTTTTCAGCTCTTTTATCTCCTTGCTCATCCCTTCAACTAATCGAGCCAAATTATCGATTGCAGTAGTATCACTTTGCATTACCTTTATGTAACTTTCATCTTTTAGAAACGCCTTCAAAAATGAGTGCTGGATCAATTCCACATCAGTAGCATTTTCTATTCGAAGTATTGCCTTTACAATGTCATCTTTTAGTTTTTTGACAGTATCTGGTTTTAAATTCTTATTATATAAGATTTGCCTATATGAGCCTAGATCAAATATAAACTTTGTATTCTCATCTTTTATAATAATTGTTGGTTTTCCTAAAGCAAATCGCAAGCCTAACTCGAACAATACATTTGGATTGTTATTACTAACATCACAAACAATTATTGGGTTATTAGCAATGTTTGTAACGATTGATTTCATTATTATTGGTTCTACACTAGTTTCCGAAACCATCTCGCACTTGTATCCAGAAGAATTAACTGCAGAAATTATTTCATCTCTAACTAAACCCCAATGTTGTTTTGTATAGCCATCATCCATAGATGCGATTGGCATAATGATCCCACATTTTTTTGTCTTATTTTTCATGCTTATTTAAACCTGTAATAATTATTGATGCTTACTATTTAAATTAATATATTCTTAATGGCAACAAAGACACACTATTATCTAGAAAGAAGGTATATTGATGCAATTTGTAAAAACCCCTGTGAAGTCTTCTCAATAATAATAGTGCTTAAAGAACCACCACCCCTCAAAACTACCGAAAAATCATTGTTGCCGCTATTATATGCCATCACCCCATCATCTAATACAGCCTGCACATTAGTAAAGTTATCAAACCCATTCACTTCAAAATTTAACAATCCGCTAGAAATAGCCACAACAGGTTTATCAGTTTTAAAAGCCTTAGCCATGCGGCCAGAAACTGCAATTGGAACATTTACACTCTGTTCATTCGGCAAAGCCGCAATCGCTTTAATATAAGTCTTATCTTGCCATAACTGTCGCACAACAGCACGTCCAGCAACATCACCAGCCGCACTTATGCGACCTGTTAAATGCTGCATAAGCGTATTTGCACGAGCTTTGCCTGCATTAGTTGCCCAGCCTGCATCAATATCGTTTGGAATTTTTAACAACTCACCAGTGCGCTTATTTTCAAACTCAACATATTGTATTTTAGGCGAAGCTTTACTAGCATCATACCCCATACGCTCAGCTTGGCGCTGGGTTATTTGCCTCACACGGCACTTGCAGTTCCAGCCATTAGGCGGGAAATGCGTATCCCAAAAAGCATGATCAACAGGCAAAACAACACCAGCGATTGCAACATGATGCTCACGATGATGCTCCGATGCGCCTAGTAAATATATAAAATATGGCCGTGTTTTCTTGGTGCGCTGGGCACGTTCCCACTGCCCAGCAGCACGAGCAGATCGAATATTAGCGCGGTAAATAGTTTTTAAACGCCGATTAGAGCCGAGCTGCACGGTTTTTATTTCACCCGTAAGTGGGTCGGTTTGAGTTTGCTTGCCCCACCAACCCCGATCAACTAATTTAGGTTTCAGATTGTCTTTAAACGCCTTAAAACCTAAGCCGCTTTTTTCGGCTGCAATTAATTCACCTCTAATATCTTCGAGCAAGTCAAGCTGCATAGCCTTTGCCACGGTAAAGGCATGGGCATGTTCTTGCTCCCACACATCTTGCCAGTGAAATTCAGGCTGCAAATTTTTCCGCTGCAGATAATCAATCACGCCTTGCGATAACGCGGCAACTTTATCAGTCATTCACATCACCCGCCGTACGGGCTAAAAATCCATTCATTGCAAGCTGCTCTCTAAAATCTACCAAACTCGAACCGCTTTTAATCGCATCATCAAGAGCATCTTTAAAATCTACAAAGCTATCGGCTTCATCCAATCCATCAAGCACAGCATCCGCTAGCCCACCTGAGACCGCGACAAAATCATCAAAATAATCATCTTCAAATTCATCCAATAAATCATCTGCAGAGCGCCTTTTTTTACCGTTCAATAACGCGTTAAGCGCAGTTTCATTGGTTTTTTGATTGTCCCGCCCAGGAGAAACATCACCACCAGAAATTGTCAGTAATTTAGCACCTTTTGCGGGTTCGGAAATGCCAAGTTTATCGCGCACGTCTTGCTCAGAAACCTCAAGCCCCATTGGCACAAGCTTGGTTAAAGCTTCAACATAGGCCGCAATATCTTCTGGCTTAGGCACAGGAAAGCTAATTTTCGGCGCTTTAACATTCGCGCCATAATTCCACACTATATAAGGGTCAATCAAATCCCGCTGAATTGTCGAAGCCAACCCTTTGCAATCCGCTTCCAATATATCTAACCGCACATCATTATGAACCTGAGCTTGCGCATTGCTAGACCCATCTTCCGTGGTCATGGTCTGGCCAAGCACAATCTTACTTATGGTGGCATTGAAATGATCAGCCGCCGATGCAAATATTTTATCCCCGTTTGCGCTATTGGATGATGTAACAAAATCAATTGTCATACTCTCAGGAATAACCGCAGCACTGTTAGAAGCAATACCAGCCACGGCCTGCCACAAAACGTTTATTTCTTCTTCTGTTGGCTTGCCAGAATATTTACCAACCCGAATGGGCATGCCAAACACTTCGGTAAATGCCATCCAATCGCGTTCAGAGAATGAAGCAAACATAAGCGGCCACAATACCACCCGCGCCAAACCGCCTCTAATGGTGATGCCGCTTTTAAGCTTTGGCGTATGATAAACAAATTTGCCATAAGCAAGTAAGCTAGGGTCGCCTCCATCTTGCAATAATAGCGGTATGGTGCGACTTTCCTTATCAAAGGTGAAATTGCGCGGGTCAATCCAATTATAGCTCGTTGGTGTCCATTTATTCGGGTCAGTATTATAAATAACCTCACAAACCGAAAAGCCCTTTGATATCGCGTCAATCAAGCCAGCCACCAAATCAGTAAACTCAGCAGCTTCAACAATCGCCCTCACTTCCTCGGCGATCTCAATATCTTTTTTATCATCCGAAGCAGCGGCAACGATTGGTTCGACACCACGAATTGCCAACTTGCGCGTTGAAAGCACACTGTAATAATGGCCGCTTAATTCTTCGGCTTCTTCGGCCATCGTTAAATAGTCAAAAATTTCACCTTCATTTGCAGCTTTAATAAGCCGAGCGCATTTAACAGGGTTAAGCCCCGTGGCGACTGAATTGGTTTTAACCGCCCTAACACCCTTAAGCGAAGGAGTGGCAATCACCTCTTTCATCAAGCCTTTATCAAGCTTTATCGGGTTACCATATTGGTCTAATAATTTTCTTTCGGCCATTACATTAAACTCCTTTTATTGCTGCCGAAGCGTGAGGGCATGCTATATTTATTACTGGGTATTTTATCCGCTTGAGCGCTTGGCCGTGGCACGGCACGATATGCATATTCAACAAATTTTTGTTTAGATGCAAAAACAGCTTTAGCCAGTGCAATTACTGTCTCGCCATGCCTTTGCTTTTTATTATTGCCTTTGGTGCGCTTATCAGGAATACGCGGAACGCCACGAATAATTTGCACCGACCTTAAGTCGCGCTCAATATCTGCATCACGTGGCACACTCAAAGCATCGTCTTCTAAAGCGGCTTTTACTGGTGGCATTTCATCTCTATACCAACCTTCTGTAACCATAACCTCATGGACAATATGGCGGCCATATCTATCCGCACACCGCTCGGCAAACTGCATGCCGATGCCACGAGCATCAAGAGCAATAGCGGCAATTCTGCGAATGCCATCAATGATGTAAAATAATATTTGTTCTTGCTCACTAAATGGCATGTTGTGAATTTCAACAACAAAGGGCGTATGTAATTTAGTGTTTTGCAATTTCGCCAACGGCCAAAATGTTGTCCCATCGCCAGTACGGCCAATATCGCCACCTAGATAATAATCTAGTTTTGGGTCTAAATTATCAAGTAGCGGTTTTATAGTTTTTTCAAGCCAATCGCCAATCTCTTGCTCACGCATAATAGGGGCAACGTTTTTAAATTCATCTGGCCGCTCAATGCGAATGACAAGTATACCATCTTGCATTCGGGCGTTAATTAATGTGTAAGGCAACCAACCGCCAGAGCTTGAACGCGGTATAACATGCAACTCTTCATCGGCAGCATCACCATAACTATCAACCAATTCTTGTCGCCATTCTTGCTCTGCCTCTAAGCTGTATTCTTTCTTAGAAACCAAGCAAATTCGTTCATACAAGCCATCAGCAAGCGCGTCATCCAAAGTCACTCTAATTAGGTTATATTTTTCAAAACCTTTTACTTTTTTTCTAGCTTTTTCAACGAGCTGGTTAAATTCATTATCAACACCATCATGCGTTGATAAAATAACAATTTTACCACCCCACATTTTTAGAGCAAATGCGGCTTTTAATAATTCCTCTAAATCATCATGGAAAGCCGCTTCATCAATAATTACCAAGCCCTGTTTACCGCGCAACACGCGGGGGCTAGATGGCAAAGCGACAATTTCATAACCAGACGCAAATTTAATCCTAAACGCCTTTATGTCTTTGCCGCCATCTTCATTATTAGGTGCGTCAGTAAAAACAAACTCTTCAACATCCGCTGCTGCCGCATCGTAAGCCCGCGCCCAATTCGCGCACTCATTAATGAAGTCCCGTGCCATTTCTAGATTGTAACCCATATAAAAGGTGTTCATGCCACCATCAGATTTGCGCAAACTAGAATGTTCAACCGCAACCTCAGCAACAGCCCACGTCATACCAATACGGCGCGATTTTTCAACCAAAGTAATTGCAAAATGCGAAACGCCACTTTTAAGCTCTTTTTGATAAGCTAGAAATACGTCAGGAGTTTCAGGGGATGTTTTATCATTTAAGGGCATTTTAAGCCTCAATACCAAATATAATTCTGTTAAATTTTTCGCGAGTTTCGGCAGTCATACCCATACTCACAGCTGCTTTGTCGACAGCTTGTGCTGCCTTTTTCTGCATCACTTTTCCAGCTTCAATAATCGTATCTTGATCAATTTTCTTAGCCTTAGCCAAAGCCTCAAGCGCCTTAGAAAGAGCATAAACTTCTTTCGGATCTAAACCGTCTTCGCTCTCAAGGCTTATTTTAAGTAGGGCGCTATGCATCAATTCAATATTGGCACGGGCAATTTTGCTCTCGGATGCATCACCCAAATTCTCAACAAGGGTTTCAGCCATAATGCGCGAATGCCGCACCTTATCCATCATGTCATCAAATTTAAGCTTATGGCGACCAAGCGCCGAGCGACTAACTTTTGCGCCCATTTCTTTGATGCGTTCAACAATGTCATCAAGTGTCATCTTGGCGTTAAAGCACTCTTGAATTGCGTCAACAATTTCATCGGGCAACACACTAATAGTGGAAGGTCGTGGCATAAATCACCGCTCAATCTGGGCTAGGCGTTGAAACGCCTTTGCATTTCGCCAACCCCTTAGACACGTACAAGCCCCGTTTAGTAAGGGTAGCAATCATTACATCAAGCTCATCATCACATTTAATAAGCCCTTGCTCAGCAAGCCAAATATAATCATTTTCAACTGTGGTAGGGATTTCAACAAACCCCCAAGTTGGCAAAATAGTAAGCATTACGCTAGCATTTATCATATGCCCATTGATTTCAGCCAGACAACGCAATATTGCAAGTCGGCGACTTTCGGCTATTAATTCTAAAGAACCCATTAGCTTAAACCTCTCACTACTTTATCAAGCATTTTGACGGTATTAGACACAGTCACCTGACCTTGATTCAACGTATTCATTTTACCAACCATTTCAGCCATAGTTAGTTGCAGCTTCTGGAAATCGTCTTTATCTGGTAAATGTTGGAACTGCATTTCTAGATTGTTGATACGCTCACGAAGCCGACTTATTTCCTCTTGTCGCGCTTCCTTTTCAGAAGCTAAAGCTTTCACCAAAGCATCAATTTCGGTTTTTGTTGCCTTGCGATTTATCGTAATAAAATGATATGCAACAGCAACAATAGTAGCGAAAATCTGCCAACCAAATTCAGCTATTTTTATTCCTAGCTCAGAGCTACCGTCCATATTATGCCTCTAATTTTTCTTGGCACTTCATGCATCTTTGTGCATTCGCCATAATTTTTATTCGCCGTTCATTAATTGGCAAACCACAATCAACACACAGGCCGTTAGATTTGCCATATTGTTTATTCAATTGCATTTGTGAGAGCGCGGCCTGTCGGTCACGCTCTTCATAATCTTTGGCTGCATCTGCAATATCTGCCACATCAATCACCCAGTAAATTTGAAAAGCTGGTGTTTTCTGGCAAAGGCTGAGCGACACTCGATGTGGCCTTCATATTGTTGCGAGCCACACCCTTAACTTTTTCAGTCATGCGAATGCCACCAAGCCCCAACATGCCTGTTAAAATTGTAATCAATTCAAACAAATCCATTTTGGGCGGCTCAGGTGGATTGTTCATAATTAACAACAAAGCCCATTGCAAAATTGGCATACCCATAAAGTGCCAAGCTAGCGCGATTGCACAAACCCAACCGACAAATGGTCGCCAACCAGAAACAAACAAACTTGCATGTGAGGCTTCTGCTTGATTTACTGCCATTTGGCCTTCGGCCATTCGCACCATCAATTTATCATATTCAAGCTTCGCCTTGGCCGCATCAGCAGGATCAGGAAAAAATCTCTCAAAAACTTCCCAACCCATTTCAATAAGTTTGTCCATTATTTTTCACTCCCCATCATTTCGCCCGCAATCAAAGAAACACGCATCAAACGCCGCGCCCAGCCAAGGCCAAAGGTTCTAAATAAACTGGTTAAATTGCCATAGTTAAACATGCGCCGTGCTAAAAACTTAGCAAGCAAGCGGTGGTGGTTTGAGCAACGCTCCAAAGCACCAATGGTTTTATTGCCAATGTCACCATCAACCTTTACGCCCAAGCATTTCTGTAATGTTTTGGCGGCGCGACTTGTGCCACGGTTTACCGCACAATCTACCAGCACATAAGCAATGGCAGGGCTAATGTCATCAACATTATCGCCATTCACTTTGTTCCAATAATTCTTGCGGTAAATATTGCCAGCTTCTTTTTTGCTTAGGTTTTTCACATCACGTTTAGTCACAGAACGGCCGCGCCAAGCCGCTAATGTCTTATGGGTAATACCCATATTTGTAGCGCCTCCTGGGTCGCGCGGATGATCTACATACCCGCCTTCTTCTCGGAATATATGCGGTAGTATTTTAGGGAATGGCATTACATCTCTAGCCTCTAAATTTAAAATGGGTAAAAGGCCGAGCGCAAGAAAACAATATTTTGGAGATATGCGTAAATCGCTCGGCCAATTCCTTAAAAGCCGTAAGGATCGGATAAATTTAGAATATAGATTTTGATATTTGGCGGCAGTTGGTCAACTGTCCAAGGCAACATGATTGTTAGTCATCTGCAAACAAATCAATCTGATTTGTCGGTGTCATTTGGGTTTTTCCGCGTTTGCGCTGGCGGGTAACGGTACGGTGTGCCACACCTAAAGCATGGGCAATCTCAGCGCCAGATTTACCAGACTGAGTCATTTTGTCAATCTGCCTGTGAATTTTCGCACGGCTGCCAAATAACGAAACAGGAACTTCAAACTCAGCACCACGGCTCAAAGCCTCACCCGTGGCAAAATACTTACACAGCTTAACAGCATTATCATGGCCAATAAGCGCCGACAATTCACAACCAACTTTTGGCCGTGCAGGAAAATACACACGTTTGCCGCCATAATTTTTGGCAATAAGCAGCGCAGAACGCGCATCAAGCACCTCTGCAATTTCAGCCAAAAGGCTCTGCTTAAATTGTATGTTATCGTCCGACACTTCAATTGATCCCATTATTATTTATTCAAAATTTCTAATTCACGCCGCTCAATCATCCTCTTGAGCGGTATAATTATGCTGTCAAAGTCTTCGTTTTCGGTCAGCCAGTCTGGGTTATCAATCCCATCAGGCGCGTGCCTCTCTTTTGTCATTCGTCTGCAAAAAGAAAATAAACCAGCTCGGTTTGGTTTATCCAAGCCACCAAGCTTGCCCAATTCAGTCCACAAGCCAAAAATCATCCTAGCCCGTGCGTCATTGGCTTTCGGAATGTAACGCTGCTTAGCACTTTTCTTACGTGTGCTAGGCTTCCACCCTTTATCTTTAAAAGCAGTAATAACCGACCGCTTCATACGGTCAGACATGCCTTTAGAGCTTGTCCGACCTGTCGTGTTTTCCAAAAATAAACGATAAGTGTCATCGTCCATTCCAACCTCTTTTTTAGCGATATGTATTTGCGCCAACAATGCATCACGAGCCATAATGTCCTCTATTCTTTCATGCCAAGGGCATGTAAATAAAGATCGGTAATAGCTTCTTGTTCAGCTCGTTCGTTACTGTCTTGTTTGCGGATCGTGATAATCTTGCGAATAATCTTCACGTCAAACCCTTCCCCTTTAGCTTCGGCGAATATTTCTTTCATATCATCTGTGATGGCTTTCTTCTCTTCTTCCAAACGCTCAACACGCTCAATAAAAGTTTTTAGGCGATCACGAGCAACACCAGAGCTACCAACACCATCATTTAAACTTTCGATATCCATTATCTTCTCTCCTTAATTGAGGCTAAAAATTCAGCCTGACATTCTGTTAAATATTCAACAATCCGCTCGCTTGATTGGATTAGCGCCCCAGCAGAAAACAAAGCTGCCCCCTTAGCTCTAAAGTTGCCTATTTTTCTTGGGTTTTCCATAAAATCGGCAAGATGGCGGTTATATAATTTGCCCTCAGACGGGTTTTTTATTTTTTTTACTCCCATCACGCCACCGCCTTAATCTTCGCAAAATCCAAAGAAATAGCTTCATACCCACCATCTTCATCACGCTCATAAAACCGAACATACTTTTTAGACATTGATGTCGTCATGCTGTCGGCAATGGCTTGCATCGCCTGTTTCCACTTCGCATCATCAATATCAATGCGCCGCAAAGCTAAGATTTTAGCGGTACTCAAATTACCCTGCTTATCGACATCAAACGCACCTGAAATCAGCACCTTAATTTCGGGGCGAGCATCTTCACTCCATTCATGCAAGCACTGGTCAACCAATTCTTTGGCATGGTGTAGCTGGTGTCCAAAATCGATAAAATCAGCATTGGCAATTTCAATTTTATATTTCCCGTCATAGCTATGTAACCGCAAATTACCCTTGATGCCGCCACGCGTAATGCCATATTCAGCCGATGACAAATCAACAAAACTAGCAATTTCATCAAAGGTGTTAAACTTCAATTCAGCCAACATTTTATGCGCCCGTTTAGCGCGTTCAATTGTCTCTAAAACCAATTCATCACAAATCTTGTCGATTGGTTTCACCAAGCTATCAGGCGTAAACCTGCCCTTCGCATCTTTCCACAATTTCTCGTTATTTTCTGACATTTCTATTCTTTCTTTTGGTTTAAACGCACAACTAGTTTGTTAAATTTCCGCTATCTAATTCCTTAAGCGTCACAACAAACGCCTCAGGCAATTCATAAAGCTTAGCCAAATTATTAAAGGCCGCTTTAAGCGCCATCACATGGTAATTTTTCTGGGTAGTCGTCACTGTCCCGCGCCGCGCTTTTACACCCCACGCAGTCTCAGCCTCTTCAATCGCAATCGTCAAAGCAGACATTTGCTGTTTAAGTTGAATTCGAACACTCATGCCGCCACCTCGTTTTTATCTTGAATATGCTGCCATTCAACTACGCGCCCAATAAATTCACTAAAGAACATCGGTGGGTATTTTTCATAAATATCAGCAGAAAGCGAAAACACATCTTCATAGCCGCACGCCTCAGCAAATGGCATATCGAACTTATGTTTTGTAGCGACGGTAAATGGTCGCCCGTGCATTAAAACAACCCCGTCTAAAGTTATCTCCAACCTACTAATTCGCACTATGCGAACACTCTTTATTTTCAAACCACCAACATGCTGATCATTAGAAAATTTTATATCCAACGGTTTACCCACGCACGATGCATTAACATCATGGCGCACAGGCAATATTGTTTGACATATTGAGCCATCCGCAACGCGGCCAATTAAATCGTCATCCATTTTTATTTCACACCTCATGCCACACACCCCCCATCATCATCACCAAGGCCACGTGTATAATGGTCAGCACCTTTAATATTGCCAATAGGCTTAAAGGCCACAATATTTTCAATATTAATCACCGCATTTTTGCCCGATTGCTCAATCTGCAAAAATGTCTCAAGCTTCACTTCGGCTTCGGTGGTTTTATCAGCCAAAAACAACAACCAATCACCATTAGGCACAATGTTTTTAACAAATGCTTCTGGGTTATTCAGCATGCGTGATGCAATACTGGATAGATGATCGCTAATTTCTGCCTCAACAAAAATCGCTTCAAAATTCTGGGGTATCAATTCTAATTTACTCATAACTTTTCCTTTCACTTAAGGACAAGCCGATATACGCAATACAAATTATCAATCTTGTTTTCTATTTTTGTTTAAAATTCGGGCATTCGGGGCATGCGTTTTTAAAGACAACGCGCTCAGCTCCACCCATTACTTTGTTATTCAATCGACTTTGCGTGTCTAAACATCGCGCCAGCTTTATCGGCAAACCAACCACAGGACATTGCACAATTTCACTCATCAAATGAGAGCGCACAGCGCCTTCGGCCTTCGAGTAATCACCTGCATAAGTATTCTTAATAATCATACTTATTTGAGTGCCCGAAACTCCGAGCCTGTCAGCTACTTTATTCTGGCTAGTTGCATCATTGGCATTAGCCAAGACTTCAACCCAATCAGGCATATCAACGCCCCATGCAACCAGAGCTTTGTTTAATGACGACACGTTAGGAGTGTTCATGCTGCCTCCTCAAACTCAGGATATTCACCCATAACTTGCTCGATGTTCTGATCCCAAACTATTTTAGTTCGCAGAACCAATGGCGGGTAATGCCCTGTATTTTTTGATTTAATAAAATGATAGATCGCAAGGGCATTGTGGGTATGCTCAATATGCACCCTCAAATAACCCGCTTTATGCAAGCATTTTAGGTAATATTTAGCAGTGTCTAGGGCTATTTTACGGCCATCAACTTCACAAACCTTCACCAATTCATGAGCATCAAACGGTGGCAACATTTTCATGGCACGCCACATAAAGTCAGTTAATTTTGGCTGCACTTCCGTGCCATCACGTTTTAGCCTTGGCGCAGTGCTTACATTCTTCAAAACCACATAATATTTTTCTCTAATTGCACCGTGTTTTTTGACACTTCGCGCAGTTTTTAAATATTTTGCTTTTGTTAGCCTGCGTACAAATTCTGCAATCGAAGGTCGAGCCGCAAAAGTTCGCAAATAAACATCGTTCAATACAAACTCTTGCCCCTCAGCGCCCAATGCGCGAATGATATTCCAATAGCCTTGCTGCGCACGAAGTGGCAAACGCACGGTAATATTTTGAAACAAATCAATTGTTAAGGCATCCATTAAACAGACCTCCCACCAGTTGGTACAAGGGCAGTGTTAAAGCTCGATAGCTCTATAAACTTAGCCAAATCGATAGAAGCAATACCAGCACCTAGAGCCGCCGCTTTAATCTTTGTGGTGTTCACTACAATACGCCGTGCAATGCCGTCACTATTGGTGTTTAAGGCCTGTATTAAGTCCTCAGCCATATCAAGGCCAGTAGCATACATATCGGCTAACAATATTGTGTCTTCAATGCTACATTTTTCTGCCTGTTCCCACTTCAAAACACGGTTATAAACCATTTCATATTTGCGCAATTTCATGGACAATTGACCTTCACCCATCAATACGATTGGACAATGCGTCTCGTCATGTATTTCGCGAATTAGCTGTATCATATTGCCAGCTACCAAATAATCAGCTTCATCAATAATGATTGGCTTCGGCTCATAATTGACGGCATCAATAATTTGTTCCATGCCACTACCAATAGTGCGCACATCATGAATGCCGTGTTGCTTTGCAATTTCGGTAATAAGCTTCTTTTTTGTCCAACTTGCACCCACTTGGATATAACGCGCATCACTGAGCATTGCACCGAATATGGCACTGGTAGTTTTACCAAGTCCAGAAGCGCCGTAAAACACCACCATTGAGGGTAAGTTAGGGTCTCTATGCATTACATACTGCATAAGATTATTGAACTTTTTAACATTTGTTAGTTGTGCATATTGGCTAGACATAACAAGCCCCCAGTCTGCGTTTGACATTTATAATTTTATCTGTCATTTTCTTTCCTAAATTAGCCGTATACTGATAACCTCATACACGGGCAGTTTTTAAATTCAGATCATCAAATGTTCGAGCATTTGGTGGTCTATTTTTTTACGCAGAACTATTCTCCATTCGCCTTCGCGAAATACTTTTCAAGCTGTTGCTCAGATTTAAAATCAACCGAATTTTGAAAGATATTTGCCCAGCTAGCCAGCTCGGTATTTACTTCTTTTCCAGCCTCAACATCGGCCAAAACCTTGCAACATTTTTTGTAATCGGCGGTTATCTCTTTCACGCCACGTTTCTTAGATTTTTTAACATCAGCTAAATCAACAATTACAGCCTCAGGCACATCATGGCTTCCAACTGGTTCATAGCCTTCAAATGTCGCCTCAGCAGTTTTTAAACTGTCAGTTGTATGGGCAATTTCTTGCTTCGGAAATGCCGTAACACCTTCGCTATTCGCTGCATGGCGAGATAATATTTTAGTCGCCACTTCGCTTGCTTTTACTTTCTTAGCTTCTCTAATCATTGGCGCTGCATCACGGGCAAAATTAGCCGCCTGTTCAGCCTTAATTTCTTTAATCAACTGCTTAGGGTCAACACCGTGTAATGTGGCGCAAATGGCTTCACATAAAAATGTAGTTTTATCTTCATCAAACACCAATAAACGGCCTGCATTAGTTGGGTCATGGCGAATAAATACAGTGTCACCAACAACCAATTGGCTGCCCCAATAATTTTCACCATCAAGCTTGATGCCGTGTTTAGAAACAATCCGATAACCACCGCCAGAGGCAATATCAGCAAGCAGCAAATCAAGCGCCCGTTCATTCTCAATAATCCGTACTGGCTTCTTGCAACTTTGCTGTTTTTCAAATGGTGTAACGCCTAAAGTTCCATGCTTGCGGTGGGCATATTTATTATTTGCCCAGCTATCACAATATTCCTGCAGTTGCTCAGGCGTAACCTCAACATCAAAGGCATCAGTGCTTTTTTCGCCCAACCGCTTAGAAAAGCTATTTCTAGCTTCAAGCTTTTTACGATCAGTCACATTATGCCCTACAAACCCTGCCAAAGTCGGCATTAAATCACGGTTTATTGTACCAATCACCCGCTCCACAGTTCCCTTTTGCTCAGGGCTGAAAGGTGAACAAATATGCTGGTGTATTGCGAGGCTGTTTAAAGCCATTTTAAAGCGTTTAGAAACAAAATCCGTACCGTTGTCGGTAGATATTTCGTCAGGCACACCCCATTCCATAATAGCGCGGCGAATGAGTGTTAAACTCGCTTCAGTAGATGCTGATTTGCTAATATAAATCATTACGCGGCGACTATAAATATCAATCAAGGCATAGAGGTTGCGCCGCCCTTTGGTCGTCAAAATGTCAGTCGGACTAGCATCAATTTCCCATTTTTGGTTAAAATATTTAATATGACTATTCATATTTTGACCAACAAACTTAATCTTATTTTTATATGCGTCTGGGTCGGTAATTCGCGTCACTAGGTTACGGTTTTCAGCATGAAAATTAGTAATCCACCGTTCAAAAGTCCGCACATGCGGCATAGGTTTTAGAGCGCCATCAATTTCAATAGCTTCGCCAAAATCAACAATAATTAAATCCCGAATATGGTGAGCCGTATAATGTGATTGATGCAAAATATAACCAACAATTTTAAGGCCAATTTCACCCTTATTATAAGTGTCAAAAATAGATGTGCCTTTGCGGCCACCGTGGTTACTGGCAAGCTTCGCATAATCACCAGATTGCAACTTTTTACGCCAGCGTTTTAGGCTAGGTAATGATATACTTTTAACGGCTGGATAAATCACACATTCAAAATCAGCCTGACCACTATTGTACATTTCACAAAACGCAATATCGGCCTGTTTTTTTGTGCCATCATATTGGTCTCTAAATCGTGTAGAGCGAGACAGAATATCAAGCTTAGCATCACGCTCGCTAGCTTCATTTTCAGTTAAAATGCGGCTGGCATCAATTATCTCAACAGCATGTTTTTCAGCCTGCATCTCAGCAAAAAACTCAGGGTTTCTAGCCTGTGCTTCGGCGTTAATATTTGCATAGTATTTTCTAATAAAATCAAGTTGGGCGGTTTCAGGGAAAATGGAGGGATTATATTCCCATCCACCGCCACGGCCAGAGCGTTTGCGAGCCAGATCCTCGCCAGCGTCTTGCCATTTTTCGTCTTTAGATTTTCTAATAATTGCACTCTCAGTAGTGGGTAAGCCATCAAAGCTATTATCTGCAATCTCTTGCGCGTTTAAGAATATATTTTTCGGAATAATACTGCTCATAATTCGATACCGCGCTGAGTCGCAATGGCATTGAATTTACGGTTATGAGTTTTTAATTCAGTTTCCATTTCTGCAATTTTTTCGCCATACATTGTGGCCTTAATCAAATGGCTATAAACAGCATCCACCACAATATTTTTAAACTGCGTAGCAAGCAAAGAGATCAATCTTAAATCACCAGTCACATGTATCAACGCTTCCAATCTAGTCAGCGGTATCATGTGGGTGTGGCGAGTTTCAGCAGCATATGCATCAAGCATATTTTTACCAAATTTTTCACCTAAATAATCACTCATTCCCATAGCAATCTCGTCTCTCGTCAATTCACATTCGTTAAGCGTTAAGGCAATCGCCTTGGCATATTTAGCGCCTATATTTTGCGCCCTAATATCCCGCTCTTTAAATTCTTTTGTAATTTTGGCAGGCTGCCAACTCAGCAAATCACCCGTCAAACTATCTTTCTTCATCTTGGCCATACGCAAAACACTCCAACTGACCGCATCTAACAATCTCTATTTTTTTCTATGCTGTTCCAAACGATCAATCCTCGCGTTTGGGGCTTCCATATTTGGCAATAATTTAACGACTTTTCGCGCTTCAATTACTTGGCAATTTTTAAGGTTATTTCGAATAATTGAGCGTTCAGCTCCACGGCGGCTATTGTAAATTCGCGCCTCTAAAAACTTATTGGTAAACGATGGATTTTCATCCCGATACAATAGCGACACATTTTCATCCCCATACATTTCAGAGCGAAACAATTCATCATCACTGTTTTTAATCCAGAAAATTTTACCCATGCTATAACTCCTATTTGATGTAATTCATGGTGGTAATCCAAACATCGCTAAGCTTGTTATTTTTAACAACGGCCTTGGCTTCGCCGACAGTTTTCAAGTTAAGCGCAGAGCAAATTTTGCTATCCCAACGAATAACCATTCCGTAATTAGTGAGATATTCCAATTCACTATTTTGGATGTAGACATACTTGTTCACGCCGCTTCTCCCATTTTACTATGCAGTGCAATTATTTTTCTGCTACTGTGAGCAGAAGAAAGAATACGGTCACCGTTTTTCGCGTACCAATCAGGCCATAAAACATGCACTGGCACAGCTAACAATTTAGCTATCGCTTTATTTGCACGTGGTATTGGTATGTGCATAGCGGCAGAGCAAGCATTGTTACTAAGCCCGTTCTCGCGTGATAATCTACGCAATGATGAGCCTCTACGTTTCACCTCTGCGGCAATCGCAAAACGATCCCAGATTTCTTTTTTATTGGCCATTCTGAGCCTCTTAAAGTTGGACAGTGCTGACACACTGTTTTTTTGTTAATATGCGACTAGGCATAACTAACGATAATTGAGAAAACTCAATTTATCAACCAGTTTTGTCAATTTATAATAAAGTTTACTGTTTTGACTAGAAAAGATATAATTAAATCAACGTCTAACAAGATTAGAGAAGCTGTGCATAATGCAGGCGGCAACAGAGCAGTTGCCAAAAAATCAAACATTCCATTAAGCACGTTGGATTTTTACATCGCTGGTAAATCAGATTTTAAGCTGACAAAATTAAAAGAAATCGCTGAGGCATGTAATGTAAGTCTAGACTGGCTGATTGGAGATGAAACTAGTGGCAACTCAAATGACTTAAACTCTCTTAGTAATGATTTTGCTTTAGTGCCTCAGCTAAATATAGAAGCATCAGCAGGACTAGGTCTCGTAAACGGTGATCACGAAATTGTCGAAAATCACATTGCGTTCAAAAAAGAATGGCTAAGAAGGCACGACATAAACCCTGCATTTGCATCCGCCATTACAGTTGCTGGTGACAGTATGGATCCGACTATTAGAAACGGCGACACACTTTTAATCGATACATCTATTAATGAGATCAGAGACAATGGCATATATATTGTGATCGTAAATGGCATGACAATGGTTAAGCGTGTTCACATCAAATTAAACCGCTCCATAACCCTAATTTCAGATAACTCAAACTATCCCGATGAAGAGATTTTGTTTGATGAAATCCATCAGCTTCACATTGCTGGACGCGTCATGTGGTTTGGCCGTGGAATTTAACAATAGTTTGAATTTATTAACTAAAACACAACTCTGACCAAAATAATGAAAAGTCAGAGTTACGTCAGAGTTCCAAAGTAATTAAAATCACCAAAAACACCGTTTAAACCCCTATTTAAAAGCCTTTCATTCGGTATCAAACAAAACGCCGTCAAACGCCAAACAAAAAAATAACCGCACAATCGGCGGTTTTTGGTATCAATCCAAATGTCGTTAAAAGAGACAGCCTGAAAAAGTAATTTTTTGTTGAAAGTCTTATAAACTGGGGTTCTTATCCCGATATATCCCGAATAGTCCCAGTAAATCCCACAATTATCTTGGTATCATTACAAGTGTCGTCTTACACAAAGTTACATCAGAATTTAAACAAGAGGTTGTTCGTGTTGCACTGACTAGTGGTCTGACACAAAAGCAAGTTGCATCAGACTTTAAGATTGCTTT
>NVUH01000050.1 GCA_002401855.1 Hyphomicrobiales bacterium | reverse complement strand
GAATGTTCATTCAATCTCTCCATGATGGATTGTGGTTTGGTAGCTCCAATCAGCATAGTTGATATTGAATGAACAACCTATTGAAACATCACATCTAGCTAAGCCACTCAGCCGCTGATCAGCGGTAAAATCACCACCCAACCTAACCGCATTACGCTTAGTGAGCTAGAGTTTGGCGAAACTCCGAGCATAGATGCTATATAGTTTACTCAATGTGCCTTTCATGGTAAAAAAGTCCTCGCCCGTAGGGTGAGGCAAGCGCGACCGCGCGTCGCCGTTAGGCGTGGCAAGAGAGCGGAGCGAACGCCCGCAGGGGCTAATAGAGAGCAACGCGAACGAAAAAACCTTAAACAAAGTGCGAATCTTGCTTGCCAAGATGCGCATAATATGTCAAAAACCCCTCAACAAAAGCTAATGACACGTTTTGTGATGGGATAATGATGCCCTGAACGCTTAACCGCCTACCGCTATTTAGGGCAAAACCTATGTCATCTGCATTTTTAGGTAAAGATTATGAATCTATTACAAGAAATTGAAAAAGAGCTACAAGACGAGCTTGCTTCAAAACGCCCCATTCCAAAGTTTCAACCTGGTGATACTTTACGTGTAAACGTAAAGATTAAAGAGGGCAACCGCGAACGCGTGCAAGCTTATGAAGGCGTATGCATCGCCCGTACAGGCGGCGGCATTAACGAAAGCTTCAACGTACGTAAAATCTCTTATGGTGAAGGTGTTGAACGTAAATTCCCACTTTATAGCCCGCTTATTGAAAGCATCGATGTAATCCGTCGTGGTAAAGTAAGACGTGCGAAACTTTACTATCTACGTGAACTACGCGGTAAAGCTGCCCGTATCGTTGAAAAAGTTGATCATAAAAGACTTTTGAAAAAGAAATAAGCCGCTTGCTAGTTAACTAGCATATAGCTTATATTGTTTTAGCAGCGACTTTCCTTTTTGGTCAGTCGCTGTTTTTGTTTCAGTGTTAATTACTACCCCACAGGATAAAAAAAATGGCCAAAACTTTATATGACAAAATTTGGGATGCGCACATAGCGCACGAAGCCGATGACGGCACATGCTTGCTATATATTGACCGCCATATGGTACATGAAGTCACCAGCCCACAAGCATTCGAAGGCTTACGCATGTCTGGCCGCAAAGTAAGAGCGCCCGAAAAAGTACTAGCCGTAGCTGATCATAACGTGCCCACAAGCCCCATGGTTGGCGGCGTGGCCGCGATTAAAAACAATGAATCACGCATTCAAATTCAAGCATTAGAAAAAAATGTCAAAGAATTCGGCATCGAATATTTTGATACAAATGACGCCCGCCGCGGCGTGGTGCACATCATTGGCCCCGAGCAAGGTTTTACTTTGCCCGGCATGACCGTTGTGTGCGGCGATAGCCACACCGCCACTCATGGCGCGTTCGGCGCGTTGGCGCATGGCATTGGCACATCCGAAGTTGAACATGTGCTTGCCACCCAAACGCTCATCCAATCCAAATCCAAAAACATGCGTGTTACCATTAACGGCAGCTTGCCAAATGGCGTGACCGCAAAAGACATCACCATGGCCATCATCGGCAAAACAGGCACAGCTGGCGGCACAGGTTATGTGTTAGAATATGCAGGCCAAGCCATCCGCGAATTGTCAATGGAAGGCCGCATGACGGTCTGTAACATGGCCATCGAAGGCGGCGCCCGCGCTGGCCTCATCGCCCCAGACGAAACCACATTTGCCTACCTAAAAGGCAAACCCCGCGCGCCAAAAGGCGAAATGTGGGATCAAGCGGTAGAAAACTGGAAAACACTCTTCACCGATGAAGACGCCAAATTCGACCTAGAAATCGAAATGGATGCCGCAGAACTTATTCCCAATGCAACGTGGGGCACAAGCCCACAAGACGTATTGCCAATCGACGGCACCGTGCCATTCCCCACAGACTTTAAAGACATAGCCCGCCAAGAAGCCACACAACGCGCCCTAGATTATATGGGCTTAGAAGCTGGCATGAAGCTAACTGACATCAAAATCGACCGCGTATTTGTCGGTTCTTGCACCAATGGCCGCATCGAAGATTTACGCGCCGCCGCAGCCATTCTGAAAGGCCGCAAAGTCGCCGACACAGTCGATGCCATGGTCGTGCCAGGCTCTGGCTTGGTGAAAATGCTAGCCGAAGAAGAAGGCCTAGACACAATTTTCAAAGACGCAGGTTTTGATTGGCGCGAACCAGGCTGCTCAATGTGCCTAGCCATGAATGACGACCAGCTCAAACCCGGTGAGCGTTGTGCATCAACTTCAAACCGTAATTTCGAAGGCCGCCAAGGCTTTAAAGGCCGCACACATTTAGTGTCACCAGCAATGGCCGCTGCCGCTGCCATCAAAGGCCACTTAACTGACGTACGTGATATATAGGAAGGGAATAAAAAAATGGATAAATTTGAAACAGTCGAAGGCGTTGCCGCTCCTATGCCGTTGATCAACATCGATACCGATATGATCATCCCCAAGCAATTCCTAAAAACCATCAAGCGCTCAGGCCTAGGCGTCCACGCCTTCGCCGAAATGCGCTACCACGAAGATGGCACAGAAAACCCCGATTTCATTCTCAACCAAGCTGGCTATCGCAACACAAAAATCATTGTCGCAGGCGATAATTTCGGCTGCGGCTCAAGCCGCGAACATGCCCCATGGGCAATCGGCGATCTAGGCATTAAAGTGATCATCAGCACAAGCTTCGCCGACATCTTCTACGGCAACTGCTTCAAAAATGGTATTTTACCCATTAAACTCCCACAAGACAAAGTCGACCTCCTAATGGACGACGCCCGCCGCGGCGCCAACGCCACCATGACAATCGACCTAATCAACCAAGAAATCAAAGGCCCCGACGGCGGCGTCATCAAATTTGAAATCGACGCCTTCAAAAAACATTGCCTGCTCGAAGGCTTGGATGACATCGGCCTAACCATGGAAAAAGAAAAATCCATCGACAATTTCGAAGAAAAAATGGCCGAAGCCACGCCGTGGATTTAAGCCCAAACTCAGATTACAATTTCAAGCCCAAAGCACCCGCTTTGGGCTTTTTTTGTGAGCTAACGGCAAACCAACAAAAAGCAAACTCCGAGTCCCCGTCCACCCCAGTGACAAGGCCGATAGGCCGTAGGAACGTATAAATGCAAGCACCCCTGTATCGGCAGGAGCGCTAACTGTCTTCATCTCTAAAAACTCAACCGCCCAACCAAGGATTAATAACACCAATACCACAACCCACAAAATCTTTAACATTCCGCGTGGCTATATCCGCCCTATTTTGCTTTGCAATGGCAGCAATCATCAAATCCACAGAATCCGTATTAAACCCACTTTTCTTACGTTCCGCCGCAATCTCGCCAAAAATATAAGCCGAAGCTTCATCAAACGCAAATATCCGACCCAAAAACGCACCATCAATAAACGCTTCAAAATTCGATTGCAATCGCAATCTCCGCTTACCCTGCGGCAATAACAATATCCCATACTGAATTTCAGCAATGGTAATTGTGCTAACCGCCAAATTAACGGCCTTCTGCCTAGCCACCCAGTCTTTCACAGCTAAGTCAGGCGACGGTTTCATCAGCTCAGAAATGACATTCGTATCTAATATAATCATCATTCAAACACAATTTCTTGGCGTTTGGTGGCACGGCTAGGCAATTCCAACTCAACACCATTTTGCCCACCAAAATATTTATCTGCCAATTCCACAACGTTAAATTGAACCAAACGATCAGACGCCGAAGCCGTTTGTAAAATCAACCGCACATAAGCCTCAAGCGAAACCCCCGATTGCGCCGCCTTCACACGTAAATTTTCCTTCGTCTGATCAGGCAAATCCCGAACGGTAATGTTAGCCATAACACACTCCTAATTTGATCTCATTATAATCAATGCAATCAATGATGTCAAATTTTCTCACTCCATACCCCACCGCCACTAACCCAAACAACTTCCGAGCTACTATCTACCCCCAAGAATCCCAGCGATTCGGCGAGTGCGCCCAGAAGCCTCAAGGCAAACTCTGCGGCCAACGCGCGGTCAGCTAGCTGTGCGCGCCGCTAGGTGCGTGCTGCGCACGCAAGTGCTAACAGTGACAAGGCCGATAGGCCGTAGGAACGTATAAATGCAAACTTCCAGAGTGTTGGCAGGATCGGGGTGTTTTTTTCTAGCTATTTCAGCAACTCTTTTCTTACAGACTGCATTTCTCTAAATTTTTCAATCAGAAGATCCTCTTCATTCCCTATTAATGGTGCGTCAGATAGTGAGAAATATTCTGCGTGTATAATATCATAAAAACGAACATTTTCTAAAATGAGATTGGGCAAAGCCTTTTTTATCACCCAAAGGCCAAGCCTTACAGAGTCTAAGCTTAACGCTGGATCTGGAAACCAATATGGATAAACAATTCTTTCCTTCCCATCGATTGAAAGCGCAATAAGATTTTCTATTTTTATTGTGAGTTCACATTCTTCAATTTTGTGCACTCCCTTTACTTTAAAATCTAGCAATCTCACATCTTGATTATTACCTCTATTCCACAATTCAAGGAAACCTGCCTCAAGTCTAGGATATAAATTTCTTCGCCTATAATTTCCTTCGATACGATTAAGTGTCGCCTCAGTTATATCTAATTCGCCTAATATATGTTTTTTTGCATCACTCCAAAATGACCCGTAGAAATCACCTCCACCACCCTTTTCACCACGTGCTTTACGATTTTCGGCTCTAATATCTTTTCCTAGCTCACTTTTTAGTTCTTTTTCTGGCAAATAAAAAAGTTTTAATAGCTTATTCAGATGAATTTTATTAATCGTCATTAACGCAATGTTCCTTATATAAAAATTCAATACACTGGGCAAAATGAAAAACCGATGCAGAATGTGATTCTCAATCGGTCAATTTCAATATTATTTATTACTTTTTCTTATTTGGTCTTTGTGTCAAAGCGGAACCAGCCGCTGTTTTAGCTGCCTTACTTGACTTTGGATTACGTAAAACCTTAGAAGCTGCTGTAGCCGCCTTTTTACTAGTTACTTCTGAATTTTTTTTAACCATTACTTTTCCCTTTTCTTGTTTAAGAGTTTTTCACATAAGTGATTTAACTAATATAAGGTTAATATTTAAATATTCAATGGTTGTGTTAAATAAAATGCAACTATTGAGTTAAATAAATTAAAATCTATACTACAAAACCTTAATGCCAGCCGCCGATTCTATAAAGACACCTAACCCCTCCCCCACTCTGGAAGTCTCATTCATACGTTCCTACGGCCTATCGGCCTTGTCTCTGTTAGCACTTGCGTGCGAAGCCACACCCTAGCGGGCGCGTCTTCTAGCCGACCGCGCGTCCGTCGGCAGCGGTTTCGAACGACCGCACTCGCACTCACCGAACAGCACGTTATTTGGACGCGAGGGGCAAACAGAAACTCAGAGTTTACTTTTACGAGTGCTAGCCATATAAGTGCGGTTGCTTTTGACGAATTGCCTTGCCGACCTTTCTCCATTTCACTTGCTCATAAATTTCACTACAATGCCTTTCATGCATATAAACAAAATCATAAGCATCATCGCCGTAAATTTCGATAAGCTGGGTTGCAAATTTTTGGATTTCAGCATCTGGAATGAACATCGAACGAATGTTGCTCTCCCAAAAGTGCCATAAAAACGCAAACACAGGGATACAAAGACCAGCTGCTATGAGTAGATAATTTACATTCATATTTCACCCCACTAGAGAAAAACCACCAGATTTCTCTGGTGATCGGGGTGTTAGTATGCCGAACCAAGTCAGCCATGGCGATTTTAGTCCGTGCCGAAGCACGCACCTGAACATAGCGCCATCACCCCGACCATAGGATCGAGATGTGGGCATCATTGCGGCCGATGCAGCCACTTGGAAAGGGGATACTAAACCCCAGACTGATTCCACTGAACCAATCCAATAACAAAATAACATTGGCCTTGTATATTAGCAATATGAATCGAGACTAATGAACTAAACGTGTATGTTTTTAGAAAGTTAGCTGTCCTGCCAACACTCGGGTACTTCATTCTCACGTTAGCCTTGAGGCTCTCTGTTGACACTTGCGTGCGCAATCCCAAACAAGTTGGGCTTGCTAGCCGACCGCACGTCAGTCAGCAGCGGCTTCGAACGGCCGCATGCGCACTCACTGAATGGCACGTTGTTTGGATATGAGGGGTTAATAGAAACTCAGAATTTTTGGCTAGTCATCAGGCTCAGAATATTTCGCCCACAAGTCAGGTCGCCGCTCCTGCGTCACCTTTTTCGCTTGTTCCCTGCGCCACTTCGCAATCTTGCCGTGGTCGCCGCTGCGCAATATATCGGGCGCTTCTAGGCCTTGCCATTCGCGCGGCTTGGTATAATGCGGATACTCCAGCAATCCATTTTCGAAGCTTTCGTCTTCGCCCGAGGCATGACTGCCCATCACGTCAGGCAGCAATCTCACGCAGGCATCAAGCAAAGTCAAAGCCGCAACCTCGCCGCCAGATAGAATATAATCGCCAATGCTAATCTCTTCGATATTTTCAAGGTCAAGCAAACGCTGATCAACCCCTTCAAACCTGCCGCATAGCAAGATAACACCCTCGCCTGCCGCTAGTTCTCGCACCCGCTCCTGCGTCAACGTCTTCCCGCGCGGCGAAAGATAAATCAACGGCCGCGCATCACCTTCAGGCTTCGTCGCCACAATGCATTCACTCAGCACATCTGGCCGCAGCACCATGCCTGCGCCGCCGCCTGTCGGCGTGTCATCAACATTTTTATGTTTGCCTTCGGCATAATCACGTATTTGCACCGTCTCACAAGACCAACGGCCATTTTTCAACGCCCGCCCAGCAATCGACACGCCTAATGATCCCGGAAACATTTCGGGATATAACGTCATCACACTCGCCTGCCAACATTTACTGTTTTGGGGCATCTTTATGACCAATTTCGCTGAGGTAATTTTCTAAATCATCATCGGCTGATGACAATAATTCTTCGCGCGCAAACACCACATAACCGTCTTTCACCTTCACTTCAGGCACAACCTCAAGCGTAAACGGAATAAAAAACGTCGGCTCTGCTTCGCCATCAGTAACCGATGGATCAATCTCCAACAAATCACCCGCACCAAAATCTTGTACCGATTTTATGCTGCCAATCGATGTGCCTTCATCATCACGCACATCAAGGCCAACTAAATCGACATGATAAAATTCTTCATCATCATCAGTTTCGGGCAATAGATCGCGATTAACATACAACAAAGTGCCTTTAAGGCTTTGCATAAATTCGGGATTGTCTATGCCTTTAACGCGGCATATAGCGCCTAATTTATCAGCCCGAACATAGCTCAACTCATAAGTT
>NVUH01000024.1 GCA_002401855.1 Hyphomicrobiales bacterium | reverse complement strand
ATTCTCCGTGTAAAATACACAGAATACAACAAAATTGGTGGCTCAATTTTAAACGCCAATTGGCCACCAACTGGATCACTTTTGCATGCTCATTAACAAGGGGTAGAGGCGGCTGCCTGTACCGATAAATGCAATCGGATTTCGGGGTGGCATCGCGCAATATAATCGGCCAATCCAATGTCAGCCACAATAAAGGCATCAACACCTAATTTTGCGCCTAAATCCACCGCATCTTTCCACAATTGAGTTTTACCCGCAGGCGGGTTGGTATTCACCGCCAGCAACACCTTCGTGTCATTTTCATGAGCATGAATAACTGATTTTTGCATCTCATCTGGGGTGAAATTTAACCCTGGGAAATTACGCGCATTGGTGGCGTTTTGAAAGCCACAATATACCGCATCAGCGCCCGCTTGAACCGCAACACGCATAGAGGCTGGTGTCCCTGCTGGGCAAATGAGTTCGGGCCGCTTATAATCTTTCACAGCCGATTGAATGCTGGTTTTTGTCATATTATTCAGGCTTCCTTTTTGCGTAAGAAAGACAATGTAGCACGCCCAATGGGCCCGAAGGCATCAGCAATATCACCTGCCACACTACCTTCAACATCATCTAAAGCATTGCGCAAGCACACCACCGCCTCGGTATCCCCACCAATGCTTAATGCTCGGTTAAAAAACAGCGCGTCACCATCCGATGCGCCATCTAACATACTCAATAAAAATAAAAATTTTCCTTCTATCACCGCATCGTGGGCGGGGGGTTGAGTGCGACTATATATACGCATTATTGGCTTATCTTGATCTGGTATCAGCAAAGCCACCCACGGGATATTGGTTGGTTTTATAAGATATCTAGTTTTTGTATGCGTACCCAATCGTGCAAATAAATGCGGATGCTTTTTACCAATCTTAGTGGTGATATGTTGGGCAATGGGCCGCAAAACAGATAGCGGCATAGACGTTAGCAAAATAGCTAGTTTTTTATCAAAACGATGGCTCGACATCATTCCCTCACAAATGTTTTCAATGAGTCTGAAATTCCACGCAATTATGCACGAATTTAATTTTAAATTTAGAGAATTGCCAGTTTGTTCAGAATATTGATTTGGGTCATGTATGATTAATGAGCATATACTTGCCTATATTTTGACTTCTGCCTTTTTGATTTTTAGTAAAAAGTCGCAAGTTATTGTTTTATTTTAAGATTTGCAGTTCGAATTCTTCTCAGCCTATAATATATCCGTCAATTTCTTGCATAGGTTTAATGCAGTTCTGGTATATATGTCCAAAATATTGGCGATTTCTTTGGTTGTTAAGAATTGGTTTTCTCCAAAAAAAGAGAGAATAATCTCCTGCTGTTGATCTATCTCAGATGTTTTCATCCTTCACCACTGCGCCCTCTTCTAGTGTGATAATGCGATCGGCGAGCTCCAGAATGCGGTTGTCATGGGTAACCATTATGGTGGTGGTGCCACGCAAGCGCCCGAGATCTTTCAGCATCTTCACCACGGTCATGCCAGATTCTTTATCGAGCGCCGCGGTCGGCTCATCTGCAAAGATAATTTCAGGGTTTGGTGCTAGCGCGCGGGCTACGGCAACGCGCTGTTTCTGGCCACCCGATAGGCTTGACGGTAGGTAGTTGATCCGAGTGCCCAATCCAAGCTGGGTTAAAATGTGTTTTGCAGCGAGACTCTGTTGAGCGACATCCCCCTTACCATGCACCTCTAGCCCCATGCGGACATTCTGCTCAGCAGTCAGGCTTTCGTGCAGATTATGAGCTTGAAAAATTACCCCAGCTCGGCGCCGCAGAGCCACCATCTGGTTCTCTTCTGCCCCCAACAGCTCTTGTCCCAAAAGCGTGACACTACCTTCTTGGACGTTTCTCAGGCAGGCCATCAAGGTCAGGACTGTGGTTTTGCCTGATCCAGATGGCCCCATCAGCACTGTGAGGCTGCCTGGTGCGATTTTGAGATTAACGTCAAAAATCGCTTGTTTGCGGGCTTCGCCTTGTCCAAACCAGTGGTTAAGGCCTTTGATAATGATCGGGGAAGATGCTGTCATATAATCCTCAGAACAGATCTGCGGGATCAGCCCGTGCCAGACGCCGTGTCGCAATGGCTCCTGAAAGTGTACATGCTGCAAGCGTACCCAATAGAACCACAATCGCACGCGCTGCTGTCATATCAACGGGCACGCCCGCTTTAGCCTCTAATATCTGATACAATCCCAATGATGCCAAAATCCCAGGAATAAAGCCCATTATAGCAAGGATAAGGGCTTCTTCAAAAACGACCCCAAGAAAGAATGGCTGGCCATAGCCCATCGCCTTGAAAGTAGCGTATTCCTTTAGGTGATCTGCGACATCAGTGCTGAGTACCTGATAAACGATAACCAACCCCACAAGAATACCGACAAGCGTTCCTAACCCAAAAATTATTCCGATGGGTCGCTCAGTGGTCTGATAACTGCTGTCATCGGCTTGGGCGTCTGCTAGGCTGCGGATACGCAAAATATCGGTCGGCAAAATCTGTTGTAATAGCTCAATGCTGCGGGCAACGCTGGCGCCTTCTTCCACTTGCAACAACAGATGGCTGGGAGCGGAAGAGCTGCGATTGGCAAAAAGATGAAGAAAGCTCTGATCTGCCATTAAAATATTGCCGTCAGATGTAAAACCAGCTCCAACCAACATTGTGTCGACAAATTGAATTTGCCGGTTGTTCAGCTCATACACCACTGGGTGATCTAGGGTGATCTTATCAAAAATCTCTGGTGAACCGCCGCGCGTACCTCGGTCGATTATAGCGGTATCGGGTAGTGCCAAATGCAAAAACTGTGCCCTGAGTTTCGAAGAGATGAAGTCACCCGCGTCGACTGGCAAGGCCATAGCCATCAGGGTGGATGAACGCCGCTCGTCCACCTGCCAGCTAAGCTTGCCAATATAGATCGGAGCAGCGGCAGTTATTCCGGGCACGGACAAGGCTCGCAGCATATATTGGCGAGCCACATTACCACCATCTTCCAATGTGTTAGAATCGGCAGATGAAATCATAATGTCGGCTTTGAGTAATGAATAGGGTTGTACAGTCGTGGCGGTAATGGCTCCTAGCATCCCAAGCTGCACGAAGACAAGAATATTGGCAAATGCAACGCCTGCCAAAGCTGCCGCCAACCGCCCTTTATTGTGAACAAGTTGCAACCAACCAATGGGCATTCGGCCTAGTATTCTGGTCAATAAAGCGCTCATTCGGTGCTTCCTTCGTGAAACCAAGCTAACACTTCAAGATTAATGAAACGTCCGGCAACCGCCGTTGAAGGCGAATCCAGTTGCACGGTTACGGTGATTACCCGCGCGTCAGTATTGGCTGCGGGGTCGGAATCAATGATACTTTGACGGCCAACTTCTAGCCCAATTTCCACTACCTCTCCGATTAAGGTTTGCGAAAAAGCTTCAGCGCTCAAACGTACTGCGTCGCCTATAGAGATACGGCTGATTTGATTTTGGTAGATTTCCACCTCTGCTGTCATCTGTTGTGTGTTGCCAAAATCGAGCACACCATTGCTACCTGGGCGCTCACCAGGACGGACATGAATGTCTAACACCGTGCCAGCAGATGGTGCCCGTAAGATAGCTTTTTCGGTATTCCCACGGGCGATGGCAAGAGCCACATTGGCTGCATCTAGCTGCCGTTCGACCAGAAGAATATCTGCCTGCGCCATCTCGGAACCAGCGTGAAAACGCGCAACTGTTGCGCGCAAGCTAAGCACTTCTTGTTCTGCCTGCCGAAAGGTCGTCTCTGCCCGATCCAAAATTGCCTGTGTTGCCACTCCGCGATCAAAAAGCGATCTTGAACGGGTCATTTCAGTTTCAGCTACATCCGCTTCGGTTTTTGCGCGCACCAAAGTCGCTTCCGTCTCGACTTGACTAGCAGCCACGGACAGGCGGGTCTGGTTAAGAACCGCCTCTGAAACGGCCACCTGCGCCACAGCGGCGCTCACTGCAAATTCCAAATCTGTACGATTGTCAAGCGTAGCGAGGATACCACCCGCTTCGACCCACTGTCCGACATGCACTGGTATGGTTTCTATCCGTGCATCGCTGGCGCTAAAGGGTAGTGCCAGCGTAATCACGTCACCTTTTGGGATCAATCGGCCTAACGCGACCACAGCACCAGCATCAAGCGCGGCAATATCTTGTTCAGTTACGATCTGGTTGACTGGTCTGGCAATTGGCGCGCCAGAGCCACCGCCGGGCTCCAGCCCAGTTAAACCAAAGAATGCCTTCAAAGTAGGCGGTTGAAAATACATACCAACCACCGCACTAGTAAATGCACAGAGCATTGCAAGCGGGATTAGAAACAACTTGCGACGTCCTGTTGTTTTGCTAACCTTACCACCCACTTTCGGTGCCGTACCGTTTGCGTGGAGCGGCAGATTTTTGCCATTGGACTGATCTATCATTGAGCCATCCTGTAAACAAACGAGCGTAGTAATTATTTATACCTATACCAGTAATTTGAAATGACCCGAACCGCAAGGACAAAAGACCAATCAAGCACTCGCAACGGGGCTTTTTTATTCTAAATATTAAGTATACAGTCTCAAAAGACGACATGGCCTCAGTGGAGCATCAACTCATTTTATTTAGGGATTTAAGGACACAGCTTCTCTATCAACTACAATATATGGTTTTTCATTTAATTTTCCTTCCAAACGGATCAAAAAATTATATTCGGAAATATATTGTGCTTCTCACGACTTTGCCTAACGAATTTACCAATATTAGATGGTTGAAAGCGTTCTGATATCATTCAAAGCCATAAATATTTGATGTTGTTATACTTTAATCAACTCTATCCAGTTCACATTTTCATCACTAATGGTGCACCATTCTAAAATCCACATTAAATTTACGTGTTAGACCACTGGTTAGTGCAACACGCACAACCTTCGGCCTAAATTCTAAGGTAGTTTTTGTTCCCATTTATATTCTCCTTTAATGTAATATATGCGGTTAAAGGAGCGGCATCAAACCGTGACACGACCAGTATTTATTGTTTTTATTTTAACCTGTGTCGACTAATCTACTGGCGATTTTTAGGTTGCTGAGATTGGTAGATGTGGGCATGTTGAATATGGCAAGAAAACGGACGATAGCCAACTCATGACCAAATTTGATTTTGTCTTGTTACACTTTTTAACAAATGTTTGCGGGTCTTATTGATGTATGTCAATAAACTCATTTCTGTCTATTTTATGCTTTGGATGGATTGAGATTAATTTTCATTCAAATTTAATAAGTTATCTGAAACAGGCGCTGAGTTTTTACCTATGAATTTGTTATGATAATTTTCTGTTTGATAGGTTCTAAAGTTTAAATAATTTGTAATAAGAAAGATTGCTATATGGTAAAGTCAAAAATAGATCTTGAAACAATTGTGGGTGCGAGTGACCACACAAAACATCCGATTCGTAAATTCTTATGGTTTGTTGTTGGCGTATTATTGTTAGCGGTTATTTGGTATGGTTGGAGTGGTTCTATTAAACCCACGCAAAATATATATACCAGTGATGCTGCAAAAATTTCAGACATTATGGTGACGGTGAGTGCCACAGGTACTGTTGAGCCCACCAATGCGGTCAATATTTCAAGTGAACTTTCTGGAATTATAAGTTCTGTTGCCGTGGATTTTAATGAGTCTGTTAAAAAAGGCCAAATATTAGCAACTCTGAATACAGCAAATTTAGAAGCCTCGATTGAACAAAGCAAAGCCACACTAATTGCCCAGAAAGCACAAGTGTCTAATGCCAACGCCACGCAGGAAGAAACTCTCGCAGTTTATGAGAGCAATCAGCGTCTTGAAATGGGTGGTGTGGTGTCTTCTGAAGCACTATTATCTGCTAAATTAGCCTATGTTCGCGCCCAAAGTGCCGTGAGAATTGCCAATGCTAATGTGCTGGTTGCAGAGGCCAACCTTCAGCTTGATAAAGTGAACCTAAATAAAGCTTACATTTATTCGTCTCTAGATGGTGTGGTGCTCGGCAGGGATGTTGTTGTTGGGCAGACTGTGGTGTCTTCGCAAGCACCTACTTTATTTACCTTGGCGGAGGATTTAACTAAAATGGAACTGCAAGTATATATTAATGAAGCTGATATTGGATTGGTCAAAGTTGGCAACGAGGCCTCATTCAGTGTTGAAGCTTATCAAGATCGGGACTATCCAGCTGAAATATCTGAGCTTCGACTTTCACCAGAAACAATCGATGGTGTGGTGAGTTATGAGGCCATTTTAACTATCGATAACTCAGATTTGTCTTTATTACCTGGTATGACAGCCTCTGCGGATATTACTGTGAAGCATATTAAGCAAGTTATAGCCGTTCCTAATGCTGCGTTGCGCTATGCGCCACCTGCAACGCAGGAAGCTGACACTTCTGGTGGCTCTTCGGGTCTGTTGAGCATGTTTATGGGCGGCGGTGGCCCTCAAGGTGGCGGTGAAAGGCAGCAAGTTAAAACAGAAGCTGATGGCGAAAAAACAATATATATATTGAAAGACCAACAAGCCGTGGCAGTTATCGTTGAAACAGGTTTAAGTGATGGTGTTGTCACCCAAATTCTTAAAGGCGATGTGTCTGCAGGTGATCTAATCATTACCGATATGGAGACCTCGCAATGATGGTGCAAACTTCTGGGCAAAAAATTCTGATTAATGATCAAAAAACAGCTGTGCCGCTTATTGCCTTCAAAGACATCAATAAAATCTATGGTGAAGGCGAGGCCCGCGTACACGCATTGAATGCTATTAATTTGAATATTTATACTGGTGAATTTGTTGCCATTATGGGACCTAGTGGTTCTGGGAAATCGACAGCGATGAATATTATCGGTTGTTTAGACAGCCCAACTTCTGGTGTTTACGAATTTGAAGGCATAGAAGTTGGCAACTTAAACCGCTATCAACGTGCTTTATTGCGGCGTAATTATTTAGGTTTTGTTTTTCAGGGGTATAATTTATTGGCTCGAACTTCGGCATTAGAAAATGTTGAATTACCTTTGATTTATAAGGGTATAGCACGGGACGAACGCCGACAGCGAGCGCTTGAGGCGTTGGATAAAATGGGACTTAAAGGCCGTGAAGAGCATACGCCGTCGCAACTTTCTGGCGGCCAACAGCAGCGTGTGGCGATAGCCCGCGCCATTGTAACACGCCCTAATGTTATATTGGCGGATGAGCCAACAGGAAACCTAGATACTGAGCGTAGTAAAGAAATTATGGAAATTTTAAAAAAACTAAATGAGGATGATGGCATTACAATTTTGATGGTCACTCATGAGCCTGAACTGGCAGTTTATGCCAATCGGCATATTGATTTTAGAGACGGAATTATTGAATCTGACAGCCAATGTAAGAGGGAGGGATAATATGTTTTTTGAAACCTTACGCCTTGCAATTCAGGCTATCATCAGCAACACTATGCGCTCATTCTTGACTGTTTTGGGGGTTATTATTGGTGTTGCTGCGGTTATTTCAATGGTAACTGTCGGGCAAGGGTCAACCGATCAAGTTGAGGCAAATGTCGCCTCTTTGGGTACAAATTTATTGATGATTTCATCTGGTCGCGGTGGTGGCCCGAATAGCGCTGGTGGTGGTGGTACAAGTTTTAAGCTCAAAGATGTCGATGCGATAGAAGATCAAATCGCCAAAATACAAAGCGCAGCGCCATCTAGCTCTTCTCAAGTGCAAGTTATTTTTGGTAATAATAATTACTCAAGTTCAATTGTCGGAACAGATAATCGTTATTTTATCGTTAGAGATTGGGATCTATCAAGTGGTCGTGAATTTTATGAAAGTGAAATTAGATCTGGTACATCAGTATGTCTATTAGGTCAAACGATTAGGGAAGAACTTTTTGGCAGTGGCAATCCGCTTGGTGAAACCATACGGTTAAAAAATGCCTCATGTAAAATCATCGGCGTATTGGAAGAAAAGGGCGCTTCGAGTTTTGGTAATGACCAAGACAATGTTATTTTAATGCCGATTAAGGCGTTTCACCGCCGTATAGCGGGTAACCAAGATGTGACTATGATTTATGCAACTGTGCGTGATGGCATTTCTACAGACAAAGCCAAAACAGAAATTGAAAACTTGCTACGAGAACGTCGCCGCATTACGACTGATGAAGAAGATGACTTTGATGTCAGAGACATGAAGCAAATGGCCACTATGATGACCAGTGTGACAGGCGTACTGACTGGTTTATTATCTTCAGTTGCTGCGGTAAGCTTGTTGGTTGGTGGCATCGGCATTATGAATATAATGTTGGTATCGGTGACAGAACGCACCCGTGAAATTGGCATTCGTTTGGCTGTCGGCGCATCTGAACAGCAAGTGTTAATGCAGTTTTTGGTTGAAGCCGTGGTGTTGTCAATCATTGGTGGTGTTCTTGGCATCGTTCTAGGTTTATTATTGGCTTATGCTGGCTCTATCTGGCTATCAATTCCGTTTTCACCCAGCCTTTCGATTATATTATATGCTTTTCTGTTTTCGGCTGTAGTGGGCATTGTATTTGGCTATTTTCCAGCACGCAGGGCTGCACGCTTAAACCCAATAGATGCGTTGCGGTATCAATAAAACAATGAGGGGAGTGTTGAAGGTAAATAGTAAAGTGGAGTTTTCCTAGCTATCTTAATTTTTGACTTAGGCGAGTATTTTTTAAGTTAATATTTGAAATAAATATGAGCTAACTATTTGTCTAAAACGCTATTATTTAAATATTTTTAGTAAAATGAATTAACTCAATCCAGTTCTAACTTTTATCACTGATGGCACACCATTTTTTCATAAAAAGTATTGCTGCACCTATTATTTGGGTTCGACCATGTTTGATTGTTGGCACCGCGTCACCTTTCAAATAAGTCTGATATAATTCAGCATCTCTTGACCACACTTGGCCGCTTGGCTAATGTTAAACTACCATAGTCCTACGTCGTTTGCTCAAAACCAAGAAATTTGAGGGCAGTATCGTTGAATAAAGAAACATTTTATGAAATTGCTCTTTTGAGCGGGATGATAAGTGCGATTACATATCTTTTGCACGTGGTCGTTGGAGGGGTTTTATGGGGTGGCTATAGCCATATGGAGCAATCTATAAGTGATTTAACCAGTATTGGTGCACCGAATAAAACTCTGCTTTCAGTGATGACTAATATGTATGGAATTCTGGCTCTAATTTTTGCGGTCGTTTTATATAGGCTTATAAAACAACATGATTCTAAATTGCTGCGAATTGGACTATTATTATTGGTTGTAATGGAAGCCGTTTCATTTGTCGGTTATATGTTATTTCCGTTAGAATCATCTGGTATTGAGCAATTTTCGTTTCAGAATGTGATGCATATAATTGTGACAATTATTGTGGTCGTCACCACAATCAGCTTTACATTTTTATTGGGTATTGGATTTCTAAGAATACAAAGGATGAAAAAATTGGGGCTGTACATTCTTATCAGTGGCATAATAATAACAATATCAGGTGTTTCAACGGGATTTGTGATTGCCAATGAATTACCGATCATAGGCCTAGTTGAACGGGTTAACATTTTTGCATTGCAGGGCGTAATATTTGCATTGTCATTTGCGATGTATAGAGAATATAAAAGTTATGGGAGCCTGAAGCTTTTGTAAGAATTCTACATAACAGGCTTTTTATATCGCTATTGTCTGCTATAAACTGGTTGTGGACATATAATAATGAGCGGCCTAACATGGCTATGGTGGAATAACGCCAGTACGGAAACTAGCTTTGGTTTATAAAAAGTAAATCTATTTTGCCCCGCTTCAATGTGGTGGTTTTGTTTGCTATCGTAAAGATATTTTAAAGGAAATGTAATGAGTGATCATACAAAGCGCGTAAGCCTTGCGCTTGTGCTTGAAAAAAAACATGAATTAAGTTTGCGTGAGATTGAATTGTCGCATGAATTGGGTGGCTCGGACGTAGAAATTCGTATTGATGTTGTTGGGATTTGCGGGAGTGATGTGCATTATTATACGCATGGTCGTATTGGCCCTTATATTGTGAATGAGCCGATGGTTTTGGGTCATGAAGCGGCTGGGGTTATTGTGCGGATTGGTGCTGAGGTTAAAGGTCTTAAAGTTGGCGATCGGGTGTGTATGGAGCCTGGCATTCCTGATTTATCATCACGTGCTTCGAAAATGGGCTTATATAATGTTGATCCATCGGTTAACTTTTGGGCAACCCCGCCTATTCATGGATGTTTGACTGATAAGGTTGTTCACCCTGCGGCGTTTACTTATAAATTGCCAGATAATGTGAGTTTTGCGCATGGTGCGATGGTTGAGCCGTTTGCTATTGGTTTGCAAAGTGCCAGCAAAGCTAAGATTATGCCCGGTGACATTGGCTTGGTGATGGGGGCAGGACCGATTGGTGTGTTGACGGCTTTATCTGCCTTGGCTGGTGGTTGTGCCAAGGTTTATATTAGCGATGTGGTGCAAGAAAAATTGGATGTGGCGGCGCAATATGATGGTATTGTTCCGATTTTAGTGAAAAATGCTAACTCGGTTAAGGACGTGATTGCTGCTGAAACTGATGGTTGGGGGGTTGATGTTTTGTTTGAATGTAGTGGGCATCCCACTGCATATAATGGAATTTTTGATCCAATACGCCCCGGTGGGTGTTTGGTTTTCGTTGGCATGCCGGTTGAAGGCATTGCGCTTGACATTGTGGCGGCGCAGAGCAAAGAAATACGCATGGAAACGGTGTTTAGATATGCCAATATTTACAACCGCGCGATTGATATTATTGCAGCGGGAAAAATTGATTTAGCGCCACTTATATCGGCAACATATGATTTTAAAGACAGTGTTGAAGCGTTTGATCGCGCCGCAGCTGGTCATGCATTGGATATAAAAATACAGATAAAAATGCCTGATTAAAATCATTGTTGTAGGCTATGAAGTTATATGATGCCTCGTGTGGAGGCATCATTATTGGGTGAATGGTCTTATACTTGGCCTGTATATTGGCCTCGTGCTGGATAGTCTTTTTCAATTATGAAATCTATTGCACCAATGAGTTCTGAAAAATGCGGACGCACAAATGGCATGGTTTGCACAACGCCAAAATATAGGTTTTGGTCGGGTGTTATCATGAATAAACCAGGTTCTGAAAATAAATCAGGTTCTTCAATGCCAATAGAGGTTTTGCCGCGTGATGTTGAAATATATAATCCCCATTCGCGAGCTTTTTTAAGGTCTAAATCATAGCCCAATCTTAGATCATTTGATTCGAGGCGGCTCGCTAAGTCTTTGGTGCGTTCTTCGCCATCGGCGCTGATGGCAATGACATTGACGCCACGTTTTTCAAATTCGGGCAAAAGTTTTGAAAGCTGGGTTAAATATTTAATGCAAAGTGGGCAATGTAGGCCGCGGTAAAAACAAACCACAGTTCCGACTTTTGCAGTTTCTTGGCTCAAATCAAAATCGCCGTGATTGAGAGTTTTCAATTTTAAGTTTGGAACTTTTTGTCTTGGAATTAGCATTCCTATCTCCTTCAAGTTTATTCTTGACCTTGTGTATAACAGTGTTTAAATATGTTTTTATCCTTTAAACCTGATTTAAAACCCGATTATGACTAAATTTGATAGATTATCCTCTTTGATGGCACATTTTGAACTTGGCGTGGAACCCACCGAGGCAGATGATGCTGATTTATTTGTTTACGCCGATATAGCTTCTAACCTGCCATCGCGGGTGGTGCTTTGCCCGCATAAGAAATTAGCTTATCAGCCATTTACGTCTGAGAGATTGGCGTTTAAAGCTGAGGTGAGTTGGGGCGGGGAAAGCAACCCGTTATTCTCGGCATTGCCTGATGTTTTGGAATTGGATTTAACCCAAGATAGCGAAACAGCGGCCATTGTCACTTTGTTAAAAGTGGAAAACGACAATAAAAGATGTGGTTCAGCATCAGTATTGTCACGTTTGGCGGAAATATTAATCATTCGGTTGATGCGGGTGCAAATTGAACAGGGTAAAATACGCAAGGGCTTGTTTGGTGGTTTGAATGATAAGCGGTTGGGGCGTGCTATTGTGGCGATGCATGATAACCCTTCTAAAAAATGGAAAAACGAGGATTTGGCGCAAATTGCGGGCCTATCTTTAAGTCGGTTTTGCGAATTGTTTTCGAATGTTGTGCAAGAAACACCGATGGGGTATTTGCGCCGTTGGCGGTTGATTTTGGCGCGGCAAGACATTGTAAAAGGCGTGCGGGTGCAGAATGTTGCGGTTAAATATGGTTATCAATCTGGCGAGGCGTTGAGCCGTGCATTTCATAAACAATTTGGTGAAACACCAACAAATGTGAGAAAACAATGGTTGGAGCTTGCCATATAAAAATAGAATTATTTGCGGTTAAAAATAGGTGAGGAATTGTTTGACACATTCGTGCCAGCTGTGTTTGAGTGCAAATTCGCGCGCCTTTGTTTTGCTGAGTTTAACTGCAGCCAGTGCTGCTTTTTGCAAATCATCATCCATCACCGCGGCTTCACAGCCCGGTAGAACGTCTATTGGGCCGCGTACAGGGTAGGCGGCAACTGGCACGCCGCACGCCAAAGCTTCTAACAATACCAAACCAAAGGTATCTGTTTTACTGGCGAAAACAAAGCAATCGGCGCTGCGATAGTGAGCTGCTAAATCTTCACCTTGTTGATTGCCTGCAAAATATACGTCTTTATAGAGGCTTTTTAGCTCTGCCAATTGCGGGCCATCGCCGACCACCATTTTGCTGCCTGGCAAATCTAGATCCAAAAAGGCTTTGATGTTTTTTTCGATTGATATACGGCCAATATAGCAAAATACGGGGCCATCGAGTTTGACAGCTTTTTCGCCTTCGGGCTTAAACTGCTCGGTATCGACCCCGCGCCCCCAAACTTCGACATTTTTGAAGCCGTGATTGCGTAAATCATTGGCCATGCGCTCGGTGGTGGCCAAGGTGCTTTTGGCGGGTTTATGAAAACGGCGTAAAAAGGCGTAGGTGATCCATTGGGGGAAATGGAACATGGCTTTAAAATATTCGGGGTAATTTGTATGGTAGCAGGTGGTGAATTTAATGTTGTTGTTAGTGCAATATTTGCGCGCGGCGATGCCTAATGGGCCTTCGGTGGCGATGTGCAGATAATCTGGATTAAAGGTTTTGATGCGTTTGGCGACATGTTTTTTGGCAAATGGTGCGATTTTAATTTCTGAATATTTTGGCACAGCGTAGAGGCTTAATCCCTCGCTGGTGATTAAATCGACCTCGTGACCGAGGTTTTTGGATTCATTAACAATATATTCGACAGTGCGCACCACACCATTGACTTGTGGGTGCCAAGCATCGGAAACAATTTGCACGCGCATATATATGGCTTCTCATTCATTCAAACTAGCCCCTAATATAAACAATATTGGTTTAAGATTAAAGCATAATTTGAACGGCAATAAATAAGGCTTTTCTTGGCTGGTGAGTCGCACTATAACAGAGCTTCAAATTTGAGGTATTTTGCGCTATAATGGGCAAAACAATGGTGAAATTATGCAACAGTTAGACATTCCATTTTTAAAAATGAACGGGCTTGGCAATGATTTTGTGGTGCTTGATGCCCGCAAGCATAGTTTTGAGCTGTCTGTTGCGACCTTGCAAGCTATTGCGGAACAGCAAGTTGATGCTGTTACGGGGCGTGGTTATGACCAGCTTATCGTGCTTGAAAATTCTGAAATTGCCGATGTTTTTATGCGCATTTATAATGCTGATGGCAGCCAAGTGAATGCTTGTGGCAATGCCTCGCGGTGTATTGGTGCGCTGACCATGCAGGCGTTAGGGAAAAATGAATGTAGCATTGAAACCAATGATGGCAAGAAATTTGCTCGGTTTGAAGATGGTTTATGTAGCCAAGATACGCATATGGATGAGCAACGTTTAGTGACTGTGAATATTGGCCAAGCTCGGTTGAAGTGGAATGAGATTCCGCTGAGTGAGGAATTTCATGATACGGCGGGTATTGAGCTTGAGGTTGGGCCGTTGGGCGCACCTGTTTTGCACACGCCTTCGGTGATGAATATTGGCAACCCGCATGTGACTTTTTGGGGAGAAAAGCATCCTGATGAATATGGGCTTGAAACTTTTGGGCCGATGATTGAAAATCATCCGCTGTTTCCTGAGCGGGTGAATGTATCTGTTGGGCAGGTGTTGGCTAATGACAAAGTTATTTTGCGCACCTGGGAGCGCGGCGTTGGCATGACGCGGGCTTGTGGCACGGCGGCTTGTGCGGCAGCAGTTTCGGCGCATCGGCGGGGTTTTACTGGCAATAAAGTGACGATTTGTTTGCCTGCTGGTGAAATAGTTATAGAGTGGACGAAGGCCAATAATGTATTGATGACGGGTGATTGGATGTTGGATTTTGAGGGTGTTTTGCCTGCTGATATTTTTTTGCTGCAAGATGTTGGTGCGGCTGAATGAGCCAAAATCAAAAGAATTTTATTGAAAACCAAGTGGTGACATTTGGGTGTCGGCTGAATGCTTATGAATCGCAAGTGATTAAGGATAATCTCGATAAATCGGGTATGGACAATAGCATTGTGTTTAACACTTGTGCGGTGACCAATGAGGCCAGCCGCCAAGCTCGGCAGGCCATTCGCAAGGCGCGGCGTGATAATCCTGATGCGCGTATCATTGTGACGGGTTGCGGGGCGCAGATTGAAACCGAAACTTATGCGGCGATGCCTGAAGTTGATTTATTGCTGGGCAACGATGAAAAAATGCATGCCAAAAGTTTTGTGGGTTTGGATTTTGGCATCAGCAAAGAAGAGCGGCTTAAAGTTAACGACATTATGAGCGTGAAGGAAACCGCTGGGCATTTGATTCAAGGTATGAGCGAGCATACGCGTGCCTTTGTGCAGGTGCAAAATGGATGTGATCATAGATGTACATTTTGCATTATACCGTTTGGGCGTGGTGTGAGCCGTAGTGTGCCAGCGGGTGAGGTGGTTAATCAGATTAAAACTCTGGTGGGGAATGGTTATAAAGAGGTGGTTTTAACGGGGGTTGATATTACGTCTTATGGAGGTGATTTGCCGGGTAAGCCACCTTTGGGCAATTTGGTGCAGCGTATATTGAAAATGGTGCCTGATTTACCGCGTTTGCGGATTTCCTCTATTGATAGTGTTGAGGCGGATGCTGAATTGATGGATGCGATGAGTGATTTGCGGTTGATGCCGAGTTTGCATTTAAGCTTGCAGCACGGTGATGACATGATTTTGAAACGCATGAAGCGGCGGCATTTGCGCGATGATGCGATACGGTTTTGTGAAGATGTGCGCAAGATACGGCCTGATGTGGTGTTGGGTGCGGATATCATTGCGGGTTTTCCGACTGAGACGGATGATATGTTTGAAAACTCTTTGAGTTTGGTGGATGTATGTGGGTTGACCCATTTGCATGTGTTCCCGTTTTCGGCACGAAAAGGCACGCCTGCGGCGCGAATGCCGCAAATGGACGGCAAGTTGGTTAAACAACGGGCTGAGCGGTTGCGGCAAAAAGCCAAAACTGTGTTGGAGCAACATTTATTGGCTGAAAAGGGTGAAATACGGCATATTTTGGTTGAAAAACATAATAAAGGCCGCACAGAGTATTTTACGCCTGTTACACTTGATAATGACCAGCAGGCAGGCCATATTGTGAAAGCAATGATTGTGGGCAAAAACGGTAATGAATTGCTGGCAACGGCTTGTAAATGACGGAATAAAAATGTTTAAAAAATTATTCGGCAAAAAGAAAAAAACCGAAACGGCTGTTGAGACGGTTGAAGAGCTGGTTGAGGAAGTCGCCAAGCCGATCGTTGAAGACATTGTCGAGCCTGTTGTTGAGGAAATACCTTTTGAGCCAGAGATTGAAGTTAAGGCAGAACCAAAAAAATCTTGGTTTAAACGTCTTACGCAGGGCCTGTCGAAAAGCAATAATAATCTGGTTTCGGGCATTGGTGGTATTTTCACCAAACGTAAGCTTGATGATGAGACGTTAGAAGAGCTTGAGGATATTCTCATTCAAGCTGATTTGGGTACAGAAACGGCGATAAAAATATGCGAAGGTTTGGCGAAAACTTCGTATGATAAAGAGATTGAGCCTGAAGAAATTAGGCAGCTGTTGAACAAAGAAATCACTGAAATTTTAGAGCCTGTGGCCAAGGCTTTGGTGATTGATGCCAGTATAAAACCTTATATTATTTTGATGACTGGGGTGAATGGTGCGGGTAAAACCACCACCATTGGCAAGATGGCGCAGAAATTTCAGGCCGAAGGCAAAAAAGTGATGTTGGCGGCGGGCGATACATTTCGTGCCGCGGCAGTTGAGCAGTTGGCGATATGGGGGGAGCGGGCTGGCGTGCCTGTGGTGACGGCGCCTGCGGGTAGTGATGCTGCTAGTTTGGCATTTGAGGCGATTGCTAAGGCACGTGAACAGAATATAGATATATTGCTGATTGACACGGCGGGGCGGTTGCAAAACCGCACTGAGTTGATGGATGAGCTGGAGAAAATTGTGCGGGTGATCCGCAAGCAAGACGCAACGGCGCCGCATGCATCGCTGTTGGTATTGGATGCGACCACGGGGCAAAATGCAGTGAACCAAGCGCAGATATTTGCCGAGAAAGTTGACATTACTGGCTTGGTGATGACCAAATTGGATGGGACAGCGAAAGGCGGCATATTGGTGGCGATTGCGGCCAAATTTGACTTGCCTGTGCATTATATTGGGGTGGGCGAAAGTATAGATGATTTAGAGCCATTTGATGCGGCGGAATTTGCCAATGCATTAACACAGACTAACTTACAGTAGAGAAAAAGATGAACGAAAAGAATAAAAAAATATTTGGGTTTTTGTTAGAAGTATTTCCGTTGGCGGTGTTTTTTGTTGGCAATAGCCGTGCGGATCAGTTTTTCGATATCGAAAAATCTGAGAATATTTACTATGCCACGGGCGCATTTATGGTGACGTTGATTTTCTCGTTGACCGTGCGGTGGATTATGGATCGTAAAATTGCGGTGATGCCGATTATTACCCTGTTTGTGGTGCTGATTTTTGGCGGTTTAACGCTTTATTTGCATGATGATTTATTCATTAAATTAAAGCCGACCATTGTGAATTGTCTGTTTGGCGGTATTTTGCTGGGTGGCTTGCTTTTTGGCAAAAACTTAATCACCTATGTGATGGGGCCATTTTTGAAATTGGATGATGCAGGGTGGCGTAAGCTTACCATTATGTGGGGTGTATTTTTCTTCTGTTTGGCTGTCGTTAACGAGATTGTTTGGCGTAATTTTAGCACTGATGCATGGGTTGATTTTAAGGTGTTTGGCATCATGCCGTTGACCATTGTTTTTTCTATGGGCAGTATGGCGTTCATCAATAAACATTTGATTGAAGATGATGACGAGCCGAAGAAACTTGGAGATTAGGCGAGTTGAAAGCCGTGTCTGTAGGGGTCATCATCGTCAATATAGATTTCATTTTTGCCAGTGATTTTTGCCCAACCTTGAACTGACGGAATGATGGCTTGGTGGCTGCCGACTTTTGCATTGGCTTCATAGCAGCCGATGAATTCGCTGCCTATAATGCTTTCGTGAATGAATTTTTGCCCCAATTTTAGTTTGCCTGTGGCTGCCCATTGCGCCATGCGGGCGGAAGTGCCTGTGCCGCAGGGTGAGCGGTCGATGGCATGATCGCCATAGAAGACGGCATTGCGGGCGGTGTTGGCTTGGTTCAGCACATCACCTGTCCATAATATATGTGATATGCCGTTGATGTTGGGGTCTTCTGGATGGGTGACTTTGAGTTTTTGATTGAGTAGATTGCGGATAATGGGTGAAAAATGCAGTATTTTGCTGGCTCCCATATCGTCTAAGCCAGAATAGTTTTTTTGTGGGTCTAATATAGCGTAGAAGTTGCCGCCATAGCTGATGTCGAAGGTTAGGGTGCCGAGTTCGGGGCAGTTAATGCTGATGTTTTGATGGGCTAAATATGAGGCGACATTGTATAAACGAACCCATTCGACCTTGTTGTTTTTTTGTTGATAGGTGATTTTTACTAGGCCTGCGGGGGTTTCGATGGTCAGGGTGCCGATGCCGTTTTTGTCAATTTGTTTCTTCGGCGAAATGAAATTATATTCAATGCCTGCCGTGATGGTGCCGATGGTGCCGTGACCGCACATGGGTAGGCAGCCGCTGGTCTCGATATAGAGTACGCCAATGTCGGCATCGGGGTGGTTTGAGGGGTAGAGAATTGAACCTGACATCATATCATGGCCGCGTGGTTCGAACATTAAGCCTGTTCTGATCCAGTCATGGTTTTTGAGGAAATCTAGGCGTTTTTCGGCCATGGTTTCGCCGCGTAGGTCTGGCCCACCATGGGTGACTAGACGTACAGGATTGCCGCAGGTATGGGCATCGATACAATGGAAGATGTGGCGTGCCATTTTTTTACCCTTGTGTTTTTTCTTGAGCCTATATCATTTCCGAAATATTGACGAATGAAAATACTTTATACGTTGGTATTGGTGTGATTATTTGGCGTGAAGTGTCCGATTATTGGCATGGCCTTGTATTTTATGGTTTTTCCTTATAGTCTAGATTTGCCTTATAACTTAAGGAGAAGAAATGACTAAAACTATTGAAACTGTACATTTAGCCATCGATATTCAAAATAATTTTTTTCATGCAGCATATTGGGTGGAAGATGGGTTTGATGAATTTAAAAATAATGAATTGGCTGTATTAACAGGGTTAAAGGCGTTGGGTATTCCCACTTTGCAAATTATTCATGTGGAACCAAGTTCAGAAGTTTGGGGTAAACAGAGTGGTCATAACGTGCCGATGGATTTTATGCCAACTGATCTTGATGGTTTGTTTGAAAAGCAGATACATAATGCCTTAACTGATAGTGGATTGCATGAATGGTTACAGGCGCATAATGTCCGTAATGTTATTATATCGGGCATTCGGACTGAACAATGTTGTGAAACCACCACGCGGGTTGCGTCTGATTTTGGGTTTCATGTTGATTATGTGACGGAGGCGACGCTTACATTTCCGATGACGCATCAAGCTAGTGGAAAAACTTATTCCGCTAGCGAAATAAAGTTAAAAACTGAACTGGTTTTGCAGGGGCGTTTTGCTGACATTCATACGGTTGAGAGCTTATTGGAAAAATATGCCGAATAAGGTGACACACATATACTGTATATTGGGTGCTGATATGTTTCTGCTGGATTTTGCGGGGCCTATCAGCCCGTTTTTATTTGCAAGACAATTTGGCATTGATATTGAGTTTCACTTTATTTCGCCATGCGCTAGTTTGCCGCTGATGCCGCCACTGGGTTATGGCCCGCGGATTGAAGGCATTGAACCGATGCCTGATGAGATTGGCAAAGATGACATTGTGATGGTTTATGGGGCGCATAATACTGAGGTGGCGATGGCCGCGCCGATGAGTGATGAAATAATTGAATGGTTGCGGCATAAAACTCATAAGGATCAGCGGATTATTTCGGTTTGTATTGGGGCTTTATTGTTGGCCAAAGCGGGTTTGCTAAAGGGTAAATATTGTACGACATTTTATTCTCGGTTGGATGATTTGGCGCGTTATAGCCCATCGGCCAAAACCTGTGCCAATCAGATATTTGTGCATGATGGTAACATTCTTACCAGTGCGGGTATCACTACGGGGATTGATGCGGCGCTGTATTTTGTTGAGTTGACATGGGGGGCGGAACTGGCTTTTAGGATTGCGCGGGAGATGGTGGTTTATCATCGGCGGCAAGGCAGTGATGTGCAGTTAAGCCCATATTTGGCGCATCGTAACCATGTTGATGATAAGTTGCATAAAGCGCAGGATTTGATTTGTCATAACCCGCAAAATAGTTGGACGGCGGAGATTATTGCGGCGGAAATTGGCATGTCGGCACGGCATTTGGTGCGCAAGTTTTCGGAAATTACGCAGACCAGTTTGGCGAAATATATTCAGAATATTCGGTTGAGTTATGCCAAGCGGTTGATGCAGAATAAGGCCAAGAGTTTGGAAGATGTGGCGTTTGAAAGTGGCATTGGCACCACGCGCTCATTGCGGCGTTTGTGGCATGAGCATTTTGATGATACGCCTTATAACTGGCGTAAAAAAATGGCCCGCGAATGAGTGTTCACGAGCCATAGGTTGATGCTATTTAAGGGCGTTTTGCCATTCCGAAATCCAAGCTTTGCGGCTGGCTTCGACCGTGATTGGGTCGATGAGTAGGACTTTTGATGGTTTTACCAAACTGTCATAGCTGGCTGGCACGCCGTCTTGGCTATTGCCCAAACGGTACATCCATTGGCCTTGCGGAATGAAGCTTTGGAACTCATCGGAGCCTATATATTTTAGGAACATATCGGCAAGTTCTGGCTGTTTGGTGGCTTTTAATTTGGCGGCCACTTCGATTTGCATATAATGGCCTTCGGTAAAGTTGGCGCCTTTATATTTTTGGTCTTTTTCGACGGTGATGTGATAGGCGGGGGAGGTGGTGTAGGACAGCACCATGTCGGCTTCGCCCTCTTGGAAAATTGTGTAATAGGATTCTGACCAGCCTTTGGTGACAGTGACGATTTTTGGTGCAAGCTGCTTCCACATGTCAGCGGCTTTATTGCCGTAAATTTCCTTCATCCAAAGCAATAAGCCGAGGCCTGGGGTTGAGGTGCGTGGGTCTTGGATGACGATTTTTAAATCATCTGGTGCATCGATTAACTCTTGCATTGATTTGGGCGGGTTTTTGACCACTTCGCTGTTATAAATAAAGCTGAAATAACCATAATCGAATGGTACAAAATGGCTATGTGCCCAGCCATTTGGTACGGGTGTTTTGCTTAGGTCTAGGCCGTGTTCGACAAATAGGCCTGTGGCTAGTGCGGCTTCTGTGGTGTTGGTATCGAGACCGATGACGATATCGGCTTGGCTTTGTGCGCCTTCTAGGCGGATGCGGTTTAGCACCGAGATGCCATCATCTAGGCTGGTGAATTTTAACTCACAGTCGCAAATGGCTTCAAAACCTTCTTTGACTTTTGGGCCGACGCCCCAATCGGCCGAAAATGATGAATATGTATAGACATTCAGCGTGGCGGCTTGCGCGGCTGATGTGCCTAATAATAGACTGGTGGTGAGTGCCGTGGTGGCGATTATTTTAGATAGATTTTGCATTTAAGCTCCCATATGCATTTGCATGCGTTTGGGCAGCGAGTGGGCGGATATATGTTTGTACATCCGTCAAATCCCATCCCTCCGCCAATATTAACTGGATCAGGTTCAACGGGTCACTCGGATGAGCATCTCAGCGCCGCCTTATGGCTTTGCACCCCGTGAGATAAGCTTCAACATATAGAAATTTTAAAATCTATCAACTCTAAAAGCGGTTAAATCAACGTTGGTTTTGTCATCAGTGATAAGGTTGCAAATATGTTTGGCGGTGACGGCTGCCATGGTCATGCCCAAATGGCCGTGACCGAAAGCAAAATTAACCCGCCTGTCGCGTGGGTGGCGGCCAATCACTGGCATGTCATCGGCCATTGAGGGGCGGCAGCCCATCCATCTTGTGCCGCGGTCATTGGGGATAGAAGGGAAAAGGTCTTGTGCCAAGCTGATCATTTTGTCGATGCGGCCATAATCTGGCGCGGCATCAATGCCTGCAAATTCGACGCCGCCGCCAACCCGCAAGCCATCGGTGAGTGAACTGATGGCGATTTGGGCATCTTTGGCGATGACCGCGCAATCGAATTTAAAGGGTGGGTTGTCAATGGTGACATTGTAGCCACGTTCAGTATCTAATGGAACATTATAGCCCAAATCTTTGACCATTTTGCGCGAGTAGGCGCCTGCCGCGATGACGATGTCGCTGGCCATAAGGTGATCGCCACTGGCTAAATCTATATGGATATATTCGGCATCGCGTCTGATGTCTTTGACTTCGCCTTGTAAGAATTCTACACCCAAAGCTTTGGCTTTGTCGCGTAGGTATTTTAGCAAGCCGCTTGGGCTTTTTAGCACTGCGCTGTCTTTTTCGAACACGGCTTTATAGACGCCTTGCTCTAGGCCTTCGACGCGTTTATAGGCGTCAGATGCCGAGACGATTTCTGGCTCATAGCCGTAAGATTGTTTTAAGTCGCGAATGTGGGCATCGCCATTAAAACTGCTTTCTTTTTGATAGAGATAATAGGTGCCTGTGTCGGCAATGAAGGTGTTGCGATCGGCTTTGTCTATCTGGTCATAATGATCAGATAGTGCGGTTTCCATTAGCGAGAGGCGGGCTTCGATTACGCCTTTTTGGTTGTGTGGTAGGGTGGATTTAACCAGTTGGTAGAACCATGGGAGCATTTTGAAGGCGTAGGATGGCCGCAGGGCGATCATGGCTTTGGGGTCGGCAAGCCAGAAGGGAATTTTGAGTAGGGATTTGGCGCTGAGCATGGGAAAAACATCGCAATAGGCGATGATGCCTGCATTGTTGCCTGAGGTTGGTTTGCCGTCAAAATCTTTATCGATCAGCACGACTTTCTTGCCTTTTTGTGCCAAACGTAAGGCGGTTGATGTGCCGATAAGGCCGGCGCCGACGATGATTATTTTTTGGCTCATGGGGGGTCCTAAACTGTTTTTTCGGTCATGAAATTTAGCAAGAATTTGGCAATGGGTAAGCGGTTTGATGGTTTGCCATTTGGGGCGCTGTTGATGGCTTGGTTTTTTACTTGTGTATCGACCCAATTTTGGCCATTGTTCCATTTATAATCGATCAGGTCTCGAATGAATTGGTTATCAAATTCGGGATGGCCTTGATAGGTTAAAACGCCTTCGGGGTAATAAAGCCCAGCAAATTCGCAAAAATCAGATGTGGCGATGATTTCGGCAGTTGGCGGTCGCTCGACCACTTGATCGCCATGCATGACGTTGACGGTAAATGTGGTTTTTAGCGCGAAATCGTTATCTTGCGCCAGATGCGCAATTGCGGATGGGATGACCATTTTATATTCGTGCATGCCAACGCCAAAACCTTGCTCAACTTTGATCACTTTGCCGCCCAATGCGTGGGCAATGATTTGATGGCCGAAGCACACGCCGGTTAATCGTTTCTTTGCCGAAACGATTAACCGGATATACGCCGCCAAATCTATCATCCACGGCAATTCATCATAAACCCCAAATCTAGACCCAGTGATGATATAGGCATCACAATCATCTATAGAGATGGGGAATTCATCACGCATGACATAATAGACTTTCCACTCTATGGGTGTATTATTTTTAGAGTGCAATGGCTCAAACAGGTCAATAAACTGCTGTTCATATTCACCATATTTATTGGCGATTTCGCCCGAATTTTCGCCCGCCATTAAAAGTCCGATTTTCATATTTCATCCTCTTGCTGATGTTGCTCTGTGATGTTGGCTTTTTTATTGACTCGTAGGAATAGTAAAAAGGCGATTGAAGCCAGTATGGCGGCGGCTAAATAGGGCGCGCCTGGCATATAAATATAGGCATCGGGGCTGGTGAAATAGCCGAAAATTTGGGTCATCATTAATGGTGAGGTGAAGGCTACAATGCTGGATATGCTGGTGAGGGCGCCTTGTAGCTCGCCTTGGCTATTTTCTGGCACTTGATGGGATAGGATTGTGCGCAATACAACGCCCGCAAAGCCGCCCAATGCCATGATGGGCATGAAGGCATATAATGCCCAGCCTGTGGTGACCAAGCTGACCACAATAAAGGTTGAAATGGTGGCGGCAAAACCAATATAAATGGTGTTTAGATTGCCGAGCTTGGCAATGGCGGGGCCAACCAAACCACCTTGTGCGATGGCCATTAGCAAGCCGAAGAAGGTGAGTGAATAACCGACTTCTTGGATGGACCAACCAAAGCGTTCGATGGTAAAAAATGTCCAAACAGAAGGGTAGGCTTGGCCCGCCATTTCCATGCAGAAAAATATAGCGAATAGGCTCAATACCCATTTATATTTGCCCATTTGTACTAAGGTGCCGATGGGGTTGGCACGTTTCCATTCGAACTCGCGGCGTTTTTCTGGTGGTAAGCTTTCGGGCAATAGGAAATAGCCCATCAGGCTCGCACCGCCCATAACGGCTGCGGCCACCCAGAAGGGTAGGCGTAAATCTATCTGGCCTAACATGCCGCCTAAAGCAGGACCTAAAATAAAGCCGACGCCAATGGCGGCGCCTAACATGCCAAAATATTTGGCTCTATTTTTTTTGGTGCTGATGTCGGTTACATAGGCATGGGCGGGGCTGATGGCGCTGCCAACAATGCCGCCTAAAAACCGCCCTGCTGCTAACCACCAAATAGTGGGAGCATTGGCTTGCAAGACATAATCAAGCGCCAATATAAGTAATGAAATTAAAATAACCGGGCGGCGGCCGAATTTGTCTGATAGTGCACCTGCAATGGGGGCGCAAATAAACTGCATAAATGCGTATAAAAATATAAGATAGCCGCCAATTTTTGCGGCGTCGCTTAGGTTTACATCTGATAATTCTATCAGTAGGCTCGGGTAAATGGGGATAATGATGCCAAAGCTGATTACTTCTAACAGGATTACAAATAGGATAAAGTATAAATGCTTTCGGCCTTGAGTCATATTTTTTCTCGATGTCTGTCGTTTTTATAGTGTGAATATACGTGGTAAACTGATAAAAACAATTCAGTTTTTATGATGAATGCAGGTTTTACAAAAAATTATGGGAAATTGGGCGGTTTACATTGTGAAATGCGTGGATGGCACGTTGTATACGGGCATTAGCAATGATGTGCCAAAGCGGATAGAGGTGCATAATGCGGGCAAAGGCGCGAAATATACCAAGCCGCGTTTGCCTGTGGTGCTGGTTTATTGTGAAATGGCTGAAGATAGAAGCGCTGCCTCTAAACGTGAAGCGGTGTTGAAAAAACTGAGCCGCTTGCAGAAATTAGAACTTATGAAATAATGTATTTAAGGCTTGTATGTTTAAGTTTTCAGAGATTTTAGCAAACAGAGCTTGAAAAAATCAACCGCTTATAAAGCTTTGCCGTCATATTGGGTGATGTCTAATGTGGTTAAGTCAATATCTGCAAATGTGCGGATGTTGATGCCGGCTTTTTCGCTGCCTTCATATTCGCCATGGCTGAACATGGCGGTGCTGCAAGTTTGGCAGGAACGATGGTTTAGATGCTTATTGCCGAATTTATAACTGGTTAAATGGTCTTTGCCGCCTTCGAAGTTAATTGCGCTAAGTGGTACAAACCATAAGATATGAGCGCGTGTGCTGCAAATAGAACAATTGCATTCGATTAGATTTTCTAACGTGCCTTCGACTTGATATTTAACCGCGTCGCAATGGCAGGATGCTTTATATATTGTCATTCTCTTTTCCTTTTTTTAGGCCTAGTCTATGTTGGTTGAATGAATTGATATTGTAAAAAAGCGACAGATAATTGTGAACAGGCAAAAAGACGAAAAATTACGCGGCGTGGTTAGGGTTGAGAAAAGCCAGGCGATGTTTGAGCTGAAACGGTTTTTTCCGTCTGATGATTTGAAGCATTTTATTGAGCATTATTGGCTGATTGGCTGGGGCTTGCCTGATGGAGTTATGCATAGGCAACGGGTGATTTCTCACCCTTGTGTTCATCTGACATTTTTGAAAAATGCTAGCTCTATCACGGGCGTTGTGACCCAGCAATTTGAACATAGTTTAAGCGGGCAAGGTAATTTGGTTGGTGTGCGTTTTACGCCTGCGGGGTTTTTTGCATTTGCGCAAATGGCTGGGTTGAAGATGGCTGAGATTACGGGGCATGTTTTTGAGGTTGAACGGTTTTTTAATGTGGATGTTGAGAAATTTGAGAGCGAAATTCTAGCCTTGGAGGGGCTGGTAGAAAAAACTCAAAAACTCGAGCAGATATTGTTTGACGATGTGCCTGAGCTTGATGCAAATGTGCTGAGGGTTAATGATATGGTGAGGCAAATTGAAGCTGATAAGAGCCTGTTTAAAGTGGCGGATATATGCCAAAAATTTGATTTGGATGAGCGACAATTGCAGCGGATGTTCAGTAAATATATTGGCATTAGTGCCAAATGGATACTCAATCGTTACCGCATACATGAGGCGCTGGAGCAGATTGAAACTGCTGATGAAATTAAGTGGAGTGATTTTGCGGTTAAGCTTGGTTATTATGATCAGGCGCATTTCATCAAAGATTTTAAAAATCTTATTGGAATCGCGCCTGATGGCTATTTGAAAAGCTTGAAATAGTATTTCTATTTAAAACTTTTGTGATTTACGGGTTGTCACAAAATGACTTGACATTATTTTCAATGCATATAATTTGACCGAAAACGCAATATCGGTCAAATGGTCAATAACATGCAAAATAAACAAAAATTACGCCATGATGCGATTATGAAGGCTGCTGAAATATTGTTCATAAAATTTGGTTATGACAAGACATCGGTGGCGGATATTGCCAAGCAGGCGGGTATATCTAAGGGTGCTATTTATTTGCATTTTAAAAGCAAGGATGCGTTGTTTGAGACTTTGTTGATGAGCAAAATGGGTAAGTTTAGTTTTGCATGGATGGAGAATGTTGAGGCTGATCCTAAAGGCGGTTTGATGGCTGGTATGTATATTGCCATGATTAGTGCCATGCATAAGGATGTGTTTATCACCGCTATGATGCGGCAGGATGGACAGTTTTTTGGCTCTTATATGTTTAAACCCAATAGTTTGTTTAAAGAAGGATATCAGCAGAATACGCGGCATGAATTTATTAAAATGATGCAGGATGTGGGCTGCGTGCGTAAGGAGCTAGACCCGCTGACCACTGCGCATGTGATGAATATTATTTCGCACGGCTTGGTGTCGATTGGGCAGGTGGTGAACGAAGAAAATATACCACCGATTGATGATACGATTAGAACGCTGGCGTTTATTATGGACAAAGCACTCACCCCAAATGATGGCGGGGATAGTGAAGCTGGTAAGCAGGTTTTGCGACAAATTGTTAAGGGTGCGATTGCGGATTTTGAAACTAAATATGGCATTGATCCAGCCAGTTTTAAAGATAAATAAACGTCGGAGATATAAATGATTAAAGTTAAAAACTTGGATTTCACCTATCATAAGGCGGCTGCGCCGACTTTGCATGGAATGAGCTTTGAAATTGCTAAGGGTGAGATTATGGGGTTTTTAGGCCCGTCAGGTGCGGGTAAATCTACCACGCAAAATATCTTGATTGGCATGCTTAAAAATTATACTGGCAATATTGAAATTATGGGGCGGGAACTTAGTGATTGGGGTAAGGATTTTTACGAACATATTGGGGTGTCGTTCGAACTGCCTAATCATTTTTTAAAACTGACGGCGCGTGAGAATTTGGAGCATTTTTCTTCGCTTTATAGCGGCGATAAGCATGATGTTATGGAGGTGATGGATTGGGTGGATTTGGCGAATGATGCTGATAAAAAAGTGTCGGATTTTTCCAAAGGCATGAAGATTAGGCTCAACGTGGCGCGTTCGTTGATTCACAAACCTAAAATACTGTTTTTGGATGAGCCGACATCGGGTTTAGACCCGGTGAATGCGGCTAAAATTAAAAAATTGGCGTTTAATCTGCGCGATGAGGGTACAACTATTTTCATCACCACACATAATATGACATTGGCTGATCAAATGTGTGACCGTGTGGCGTTTGTTACTGATGGGCATTTGCGTGCCATTGATAAGCCTAGCAATTTTAAAAAGCAATATGGTAAACGGTTTGTTGATGTTGAATATATTGGGGCGGCTCAGAAACCTGAAATTGCTAATTTTGCTATGGATGGTTTGGGCGAGAATAAACAGTTTTTTGAACTGCTGAATTCTGGCCAGCATATTGAGACCATTCATAGTGAAGAGACCACGTTGGAAAATGTTTTCATTGAGCTCACTGGGCAGGAGTTAGATGCATGAAACGGCTGATGAATGAGATTAAAACAGGAATGGTGGTGCAGTTTCGCAACGGCTTATACCATGTGGGTATTGGGGTTGGTGTGCTGGTGGCGATTGTTGTTTCGCAGCTTATTAGTGCCAATATATTGTCGCTGACTATGGTTGGCATTATGTTGCTGATCATTGGTGGTTCTACCTTGTTATATGTTGCGGCTATTTTGATGTTTGAGCGTGATGAGGATACGATATCGGCGACCATTGTTTCGCCATTGACGATTGCCGAATATATAGTGGCAAAAACCGTTAGCCTGACAATTTTGGCGACATTGGAGTCGTTTGTTAGCTTTGGTGGTGCGTTGGTCATTATGTATTTTCAAGGGGTTGAGTTTGAGATTCCCAATGTTTTAATTCTGATCATTAGTTTGTTTGCGATTTGCATTATTTTTGTGCTGATGGGGATTATTTTGGCGGTTAGGTATAAGAGCATTACTGACTTTATTATGCCAATGGCGGTGGTGATTATCTTTTTGCAAATCCCGATTTTCTATTTTGTTGATTTTACCGACTCATGGTTGTTGCTGTTATTCCCTGTTTCGCCGCCGACTATGATGATGCTTGGGGCGTTTGGGCAGATGCAAAATTGGCAATATATTTATTCGATTGGCTATAGTGTTATTTGCATTATTGGGCTTTTTTATTGGGCGAAAGCAGCCTTTGCTAAACATGTGATTGGAGAATGATTGATGACTTTTCTTAACGTGGTTCCTAAATTTTTTAACAATGATAAAAAGCTGATATTCCGTGATAGTTTTATGATTTTTATGTTGCTGTTCACGCTGTTAATCTCGTTGGCTGTGCGGTATATTTTGCCGTGGATGGATGGCATCCTGATTGAAAAAGGTTTTATGCCGAGTGAGAATATTAGCTTTGCATTGCACGACACTTACCCGATGTGGGTTAGTTTTATTTCACTTTATAATGGTGGTTTATTGGCGGGCATGGTGGCTGGGTTTTTAATGTTGGATGAAAAAGATGAAGGCACATTAACCGCGTTGATTGTTACCCCTGTGCCGTTGCAGCATTATACATTTTATCGGTTTGGTTTGGCGTCTTTGTTTAGCTTTGTGATGATGATTGCTATGGTTTATATTGTGGGTATTGAGGTTTTGCCATTGTGGCAGCTATTGTTGCTTTGCGCCTCGGCGTCGTTGGTATCGATCTTGGTATCGTTATTTTTGTCGTTAGCGGCGCAGAATAAAATTCAGGGTTTTGCCATGGGTAAATTTACTTCGGTGGCGGGTTGGATTATAATGGGTGGGTGGTTTGTGCCTGAAAATTGGCAATGGGTGTTGGGTGTTTTTCCGCCATTTTTGGTGCATAAGGCCTATTGGTTGGCGCTTGAGGGTGATGATTTGTGGTGGTTGGCTTTGGCGCTTGGCACTATGGCGCAGCTATTGGCTATATATTTGATGTCTAAAAAGTTTAATGAATCGGTTTATAAATGAGGAGAATTATGCGGTATTTTATAGCGGTTTTGGTGTTGATTTCTAGTCAATTTGCAATGCAAGCGTTGGCTCATGAGGGGGTGAAATATCGATGTGGGTTCGCGGATGATGTGATTGAGGTTGAGTTTTTTGCTGATGAAAATAGAGCGCAAATTACTAATCATGCGGATAGATTTGGGGTTATTTATAATGACAAAGACGGTTATCTAAATGTTTTTAAGCAGGCGCAATTTTACCCTGAAGCGGAAAAAACGCGTCTATATATTGGCATGAAGCAATATAATTGTGGGCTATATGTCGAGAAGCCTGTGGTGCTAGAGCCAGCAGGTTTTGGCGAAATAAGTGGTAAATCACTCGGCGGTAAGGTGCGTGACAAAGCAGGCATGAATTCTTTACAGGTTGGTAGTTTATTTGAAGGTAATTCAATTGTGATTACTGGTAATTCTGGGGTTGATATGAATGGGTATGATTGGTTTGAGATTGAGTTTGGAGGCCGTAAAGCCTACCAATGGGGCGGCATTATGTGTAGTGATGATGTTAAAATAGCTGGCATTTTTATGCGGTGTGAATGATTAGGCCAATTTGAGATTAGGCCATCCTGGGTGCAGGGCGCATGAATTTTATGGCAAATGAAATAAACCCTGCGATGATGGCTAAGATGATGGATGCTATCCACATTTCTTGATATCTGGCGAATAGATCAAATAGGTAGCCACCATAATATGCGCCTGCTGCGGCGCCTAGAGCGTGGCCTGCGGCCAAGATGCCCATGGTGATACCGAGCATTTTCTGGCCTAAATGTTCGACAATGATGCCTGCGGTTACGGGTACGGTTGAATAATCAAATAAGCCAAATGCCACGGTGAATAGTGCTAGTGCTGCATAATCGCCAACTACGAACATCAGCACAATGAAGCTTAATCCGCGCATGATATAGATGATGGTGAGCAGTAGAACTTTATTCATACGGTCGGATAAATAGCCAGCTAACATCATGCCGATCATGTTAAAACCTGATAGAAAACCATAGCTTAATGCGCCATCTAAGGTGGGGTAACCACAAGCGGCTAGATAGGGCATTAGATGAGTTTCGACCACGCCTGTTGAGGTGAAGCCGCATAAGGTAAAGCTCCAAAATACGGCGTGGAATACTGGTTTTTTGATTAGATATTTGAAATTTTGCCAAAAACTTGGTTGGTCTGTGGCTTTGGCTTGGTTGTCTGACGCCTTGGGCGATGAAAGCAAGCGCCAACATAGGAAAGCCACTGCGGCACAGATGACGGCATAGACTATGTAAGTTTCGCGCCAGCCGAATGATACGAGGAATAAAGCCACAATGGGGATGATGAGTAGCTGACCTGCGGTTGAGCCTGCTGTTGCGATGCCGACTGCTAGGCCTTTATTTTCATCAAATAATGGGGAGACTGAAGCCACAATGACATGCATAGCCACGACGCCAAAACCGATGCCAGATAATAGGCTAAACGCTATAAAAAACATCCAGGCGCTTTGCATGGTGGCCATGAGGATGGCGCTAATCGCTACGGCGATTAAGCCGCCAACCACAAAGGGGCGGGGGCCATATTTATCGACTGCGCTGCCGGCAAAGGGGGCGATTATGGCCATGACAATGAGGCATAAAGCGCCGCCAGATGAGATCATTGAGCGTGACCAGCCAAATTCTTCTGACCATAGTGGCATCATCAGGCCGATGGTGGAGCGGATGGTATAGACGAGGCCTAAAATTAAAAAGCCGATTGCTACGATCAACCATCTTGATGAAATATTTTTTACCATGCTTGCCTCATTCGTCTTTTAAACTCTACTTGCCACAAGTTATAAAATAAAGCAATATTACACAATGGAATTTTAGGAATAAACGTTATGCCAAATAGGAATATAGATATTTTACGCATCGGGCAGTTTAGATTGTTTAAAGAAATTTATGAGCAGGGCAGCTTGCAGAGTGCGGCTGATAGCCTTAATATTACCCAATCATCGGCTAGTAAACAGCTTAAACTTATGCGCGAACAATTTGATGACGACCTATTTGTGCGGACATCGGTTGATATGAAACCGACTGAAAAGGCTAGCCAAATCATTGGTAATATTCAGAATATATTGAATGAAATGGATGGGCTTCAGCAGAATGATGTGTTTGAGCCTTATGAGATTACCACGCATTTTTCGCTGAGCATTGCTGACGAATTGCAGTGTTTTCTGATTCCTAAATTAATGGAGCGGTTGGCGGATGAAGCGCCAAAAGTGAGGCTGTCGCTGTTTTTGCATGATAAAGATTATGATGCTAAACAGCTTGAAGATGGCAATATGAAGCTGGTTTTGGCGGTGAATTGCACGGCACCAGAACATTTAACCCAGAGCCGTATTTATACTGATGATTTTGTTTGTCTGATGCGCCCCAATCACCATTTGGCGACTGAAAAACTAAGGCTGAAAAATTATGTGGAGGCGGAGCATTTGTCGGTTGTTTCGCTTAATGAATTGTCTTTTTATGTTGAGAAGGCTTTGAGCAGTCATGGTTTTAAACGGCAAATTAAATTGACCATTCCGACCTTTATTCAGGCTAAAAATATATTGCTTTATAGCGATTATATTCTCACCTGCCCGCGCCGTATGGCTAAGCAATTGGCTAAAGAGGGTGTGCTTAGCATCGTGGAATTGCCAATGCAGGTGCAAAATTTCAGCTATTTTCAATTTTGGCACAAACGTTATAATAAAGACCCGGCGCGTATATGGCTTAAAAATATTATAAACGATATTTTAAGTGGTTATTAGTTTTGTTTGGTTTGTGCCCCTATGGTGACTAAAATACCAACGGCGATAATCGCTGCGCCTAACCAAGTGAGCAAGCTATAGGTTTCGCCCAAGAATAAAGTGGCGGAGAGCAGGCCGACAGCTGCGGCTACATAGCCAATTTGGCTGAGCAATACGGGGCCGCCGATTTTCTGTAATCTAAAGAATATCGGGAATGTGAGGCCTGCGACTAGTAATTGTGTTGCGAGTGTTTTTGGGATGATGAACGCATCGGCCAAATTTACTGCGCCCGTGGTGGTTAGTAGGATGACTGCAAAAACCAATGTTGAAAATGCGTGGCTCCAGAAAGCTAAGATATCGGGTGATGCGCCTTTTGGCCAAGCTAATGTGCGGTATATATTGCCGCAAGCTAGTGACATAGGGATGAGTAATGCTGCAAATAGCCAGATGAATGGTGGGGCTTGGAGGCTGGCGCCGCGGGTGATGCTGACCACTATCGCGCCAATGAGGCCGATGGCAATGCCAATTATGCCTAGTTTATTTGGAGCTTTCATTTTAAATAACGTCGCCAATGTTAGGGTGAATACGGGCGATAATGCAAACATCAGCCCTGTATAGCCTGCCCCTGCATGAGGAATGGCGCTGAATAACAGGAGGTTGGGGATGACAAATGATATAAGCCCTGAAATCATAATATAGGTCATCATTTTACGGTCTGGTATTGAAAATTTGCGGTTAATCAGCAAGGGTGGTAGTAAAAAACCTGATGCGCCTAAAGATACAATTAATGACCATAAAATGGGTGAAACTTGTGCCTCTCCAGCGATTTTACCGAGTGGAAAATTAAAACCGATTAAAATGCCGGTCATTAGCAATAGGGCTATTGGGTTTTTTAACATATGGGTTGCTTTTTAGTTTCATGTAAAGTAATTTGATATCAAAGTATATGGAAAGCTATAAATGAGTCAAGCTTCAAAATCTATTTCATCATTGCTCGAGCAATGGCAACGAGAACGGCCAGATATTGACAGCCGCCCGATGGCGGTTTGTGGCCAAGTGTGGCGCACTGCTGATAGATTGCGCAAACAAGTCGCAAAAAACCAGGCAAAATATGATATGGATTCGGCGCGGTCTGACGTGTTATTTACGCTGCGGCGGCAGGGCAAAGGTAGTCATCTTTCACCATCAGAATTAGCGGCTGAAATGATGCTTTCAACCTCGGCGATGACCAATCGCTTGGATAGACTGGAGCAAAAAGGCCTGATAAAACGCTTGGCTGACCCCAATGACCGCCGTGGTTTAAAAATTTCTCTGACCGATAAGGGCTTTGCTTTGGCTGATGAGATGGTGGTAACTCATGTGAAGATTGAAGCTGATATGCTTAAAAATTTAACGCAGAGCGAACAGCAAACTTTGATCTCGTTGCTTGCCAAAATTGCTTGACTATAGCGGTTCTCAAATCTAACCTGCGGTAAAGACTTTTATAGGGAAGAAGATATGACTATTGAAACTTGGTTGGCATTTGTTTTTGCTAGCGTTGTGGTGACGCTTATTCCTGGGCCTTGTGTATTATTGCTCATCGGGCAATCATTAACTCGAGGGGTGAAGGCTGCGTTTTCGAGCATTCTTGGGGTGTTAATAGGCGATATATTTTTGATCATCTTATCACTGCTTGGCGTGGGGGCTATTTTGGCAGCATCGGCAGAGTTATTTCAAGTGGTTAAATGGGCGGGTGTTGCTTATATGGCTTATTTAGGATTTTGTAGCATAAGAGATGCAAATAAGAACTCAGAAAGCGCTATAAACAAAGACCATGTTGCAGATTTTTCTAAGAGCTTTAGAGATGGTTTTGTTTCTGCCGCATTAAACCCCAAAGGCATTATATTTTATATGGCTTTTCTGGCGCAATTTATGAATCCTGCGGCAAATATGATGGTTCAGATTTTAATTTTGGTGGTGACATCTACCATTGTGGTTGGGGTTATATTGGTGGCATATGTATTGGCCGCCGCGCGGGCTAAAAAAATATTCAACAGCCAAAAGACGCGCCGTAATATGAATTATACCAGCGGTGGTTTTTTCTTAGGTGGTAGCGTTTTAATGGCGACAACACGTTAATTATATTATTAAAGGGGGCATTATGCCATCAGCTATTCAAGTTTCTGAATTTGGCGGTTCAGAGCAATTAAAATTTAATCCCATTACAGTTGGAGCGCCTGGCGCGGGGCAAGTGCATTTAAAGCAAGTGACTTGCGGGCTTAATTTTATTGATGTTTATCATCGTACAGGGTTTTATGACATTGCTTTGCCGTTTATTCCTGGCTCTGAAGGGGCTGGTACGGTTGTGGCGTTAGGCGAGGGCGTAACCAATGTTGCTGTGGGGGATCGGGTGGCTTATGCGGGCGCGCGTGGTTCTTATACTGAAGAGCGGTTGATTGCTGCTGATCAATTGGTGAAATTGCCCGATGAGATTTCATTTGAGCAAGCCTCGAGCATGATGTTGCAAGGTATGACGGCGCAAATGTTATTGCGGCAAGTCTATGAAGTGAAGCGGGGTGATACCATATTGGTGCATGCTGCGGCGGGCGGTGTTGGCTTGATTATGTGCCAATGGGCGGCGGCTTTGGGCGCGACGGTGATTGGCACGGTTTCGACCGCAGAAAAAGCAGCGCTTGCCAAGGCGCATGGTTGTCATCATCCGATTATCTATACTGAGCAGAATTTTGTTGAAGAAGTGAAAAAAATTACTAATGGTCACGGCGTGCCGGTGGTTTATGACAGTGTGGGCAAAACTACGTTTTTGGATTCGCTTGATTGTGTTGAAAAACGCGGCCTGATGGTGACATTTGGGCAAGCGTCTGGCCCGATTGAGCCGTTTTCGCCATTATTGCTTAATACCAAGGGTTGTTTGTTTTTGACCCGTCCGACATTATTTTCTTATCTTGATACGCGGGAGGCGCTTGAAGCTGCATCGAGTGAATTGTTTGAAATGGTTATTTCGGGCAAAATTAAGATTAATATTAATCAGACATTTGCACTTAAAGATGCGGCCAAGGCGCATGATGCGCTTGAAAGCCGCGCTACCACTGGCTCAACTGTGTTGATTGTTTGAAATTTCTCTAGATAATCATTGTGATGATGGTTATGATTAGCGTTAATATGAAACTATAATTAATTAATTTGAGAGATGAATATGGCAGTCACTATTTTTGATGAAACCCAATGCGCGCTTGGCGAAGGCCCGTTATGGCACCCGTTACGCGAACAGTTTTTTTGGTTTGACATTAATGCAAAACAATTGCTGAGCCGCAAAGATGGGGTGCGTAAAATGTGGCAGTTTAACGAGCAGGTTTCGGCTGCTGGTTGGGTGGATGAAAATACATTATTGATTTGCAGTGAAACCGCATTTTTAAAATTTGACATTGAAAGTGGTGAACAAGAAATTGTTGCCCCACTCGAAGCGGACAATTCAGACACCCGCTCTAACGATGGCCGTGCCGACCCGCAAGGCGGTTTTTGGATTGGCACAATGGGCAAGACGGCAAAAAAAGATGCAGGGGCAATTTACCGTTATTATCGCGGTGAAGTGCGTTGCATTTACCCCAATGTCACCATTCCTAATAGCATTTGTTTTTCGCCCGATGGCGGCATTGCTTATTATGCCGACACCAAGGACAAGCAGATTATGTGCCAAAAACTAGATGCTGAAGGTTGGCCTTTTGGTGCGCCTGCAGTGTTTATTGATATGGTTGAAGACGGCCTGTCGCCCGATGGTAGTGTGGTGGATAGTGAAGGTTGTTTGTGGAATGCTCAATGGGGTTCATCGCGCATCGCACGTTATAGCAATCAAGGCAAATTTTTAACCGCGATTGATATTCCCGCTGCTAAACAAACCACTTGCCCCGCGTTTGGTGGCATTGATTTGCAAACTATATATGTGACCTCGGCGGCTGATGGTGACGATAGTGAAAATGCAGGTAAAACCTTCGCTATTTTGCCACGTGGTGTGGTTGGGCAAAAAGAGCATCAGGTGATTTTATAATATCAGGCCTTTATTTGTGCCCATAGCTTGTTGGATAATTCTGGCAAGCTGTCGGGCTTGCCTGTCTTGATCCAAGCCACCAACATATCCGCGACATTTGGCCAGACAATTTTTTGAGTGTGTTCGCTTTGCAGCCAAGTTTTAATATGATGGGCTTCAATTTTAAGCGCGGTTTGGCACCAATTATTATGGTTGAGAATATTCTTCGGGCGCAAACTTGTTAGGCACCACTAGCCTGCATTCCCTTCCCGTCTTGATCCATCTGCAATGGGCAGCGGAGCACGGCCATACTGATTGGCAAGCCGTTGGGGAGGAATTCTGGACTGCATTTTTCGACCCGCTCATTGCAGAGAGCATACCCGGGATCGACGCGTTTGTCGGGCCAGAGGGGGACGCGCTGACAGTTATGCAGTCGGCGCTGGCATATTCGGCAATCGAGGACGGCGAGAGGCCCTTTGGGGATACCGCTATTTGGTCGCTGTTTGATGATATCGATGAACTTGGCCGATTGGCGGCAAGCGGAGCGGATTATCTTGATGATCTGGTCTTTTATGACGACGGTGCCGACGGAACATATGTGAGCGTCACCCAGAGCCTTGCCAATCTTGCGGTTCAGT
>NVUH01000023.1 GCA_002401855.1 Hyphomicrobiales bacterium | reverse complement strand
TTGTAATTTAGCCCGCAATCACTATATGATTAAGCATAGAATTTGAAATGCTGGGACGCAAAAATATGAATGGTTTATTTGGCAATCAGCCTGTAAAAATGATCATTAAATTGATTTTAATGTGTTTATTTGTGGGTTTTGTGCTTAAAATATTGAATATCACACCTGTTGGTTTGTTTGAATGGGCGGTCGAAAGCATCGCATATGTGATCAATATTAGCTTTGACAGTGTCGAAAAAGTTATTTCTTATGTGATAACGGGTGCGGTTGTGGTGATACCTGTTTGGTTATTTATGCGCATATCCGAGAAAAAGCGCGAAGACAAAATTAAAAGCACATTTAGTGACAAATTATAATTTGAAAAAGGGAAATATTATGCAAGCTCAAGGTAAAAATAATTTTTGGATTAAAATTGCAATTGCCTGTGTGGTTTTGGCGGTGATATTTAACCTCTTTAGCATTGGGCTTGGCCTGATGTTCAGCATGTTGATTGGTGGCTTTGTTGATCTCATTTTATTTGTGGTGTTAGATGTTGTTGTGGCGACCATTTTAATGGCAGTTGACCTGTTGGTGTTTGTGATTGTTGATGTATTTGTTGCAGGGCTGTTAATTGCCATTGATGTTTTTGTATTTCTGCTGTTGGGCGCATTGAACGTTGCTGGTTATGCAGCTATGTTGGCTGTGGTTGTGATACCGTTGGCGTTGATTTATAAATATTCGCAAAAGCAAAAAACAACTGCTGATGTTGACTATAAATAATGCTGGTCATGAACCACTAAAATTCCTACAAGAGCATAGAAGGACATTCTATGCTCGACATTTTTAAATATATAAAACCTGCTCTGTTTAAACTGGAGCCTGAACAAGCCCATAAGGCCGCTATTGTGGCGCTGAAAATGAGGCTTGCACCTGATGGTCGTTTGTCTAATGACGGGCTGACGCAACGGGTTTTTGGGTTGGATTTTGACAATCCGATTGGTGTGGCTGCAGGGTTTGATAAAAATGCCGAAGTGCCGAATGAGATTATAAAAGTCGGCTTCGGGTTTGCTGAAATTGGCAGTGTGACACCCAAGCCGCAAGCTGGTAATGCCAAGCCGCGGGTGTTTCGTGTGCCTGAGCATTTGGGCATGATTAACCGTATGGGCTTTAACAATGATGGCCATGCGGCGGTGCTGGATCGTATGCGCAATGTGCGGATGAATAAGACGTCTGGGCAAATTGGGGTGAATATTGGTGCCAATAAAGACAGTGATGATTTTATTGCTGATTATGAATTGGGCATTGAGATTTTTTACAATGTTGCTGATTATTTTGTGGCTAATATTTCTAGCCCCAATACGCCTGGTTTGCGCGCCTTGCAATCTAAGCAAAGCCTTGAGCAATTGGTTGAGCGGATTTGCGACAAGCGTGATGAAATGCAAGAAAAATTACATAAATATGTGCCATTGATTTTAAAGATTGCGCCTGATTTAACGGATGAAGATATTGCTGACATTGCGGCCATATGCTTAGAATCTGAGCTTGATGGGGTGATTGTTTCTAACACCACGATAAGACGGGATTTTATTGCGGGGCATGTGCATGAGAATGAAGCGGGCGGCCTATCGGGCAAGCCGTTATTTGAGTTTTCGACCCATATGTTGGCGCGGTTTTACCTAGCGACGGGCGGCAAAATACCGCTTATTGGCACGGGCGGCATATATGATGGGGCGACTGCTTATGCCAAAATTTGCGCGGGTGCGACATTGGTGCAATTATACTCCTGCCTGATTTATAGCGGCACGGGCATTATTGATGATTTGCGCCAAGGCATATTGGACGGACTTAAGCATGATGGTTTTGATACGATAGAGCAAGCGGTGGGTAGCCAAGCTGGATTTTGGGCGGATAAGGAAATTTAACATGACAGTGACGATTTATCACAATCCTAGATGCAGCAAATCGCGTGCGGCGCTAAAATATCTTGAAGATGAAAAGGTAGAGTTCGAGTTGGTGACTTATTTGGATGCTGGTTTGACGGCTGATAAAATAACTGACATTTTGCAGGCGCTTGATGTGAAAGCCAAAGATGTGATGCGTAAGGGTGAAAAAGTCTATAAAGAATTGGAGCTGGGCAATGAGGATGACGAGGCAAAATTAATTGCCGCCATTGTAGCCAACCCGATATTGCTGGAGCGGCCAATTGTGGTTAAAGACGGCAAAGCGGCGATTGCGCGCCCGCTTGAAAATGTGATGGCTTTGTTTTAGAAAGCTTCGGCTTTTAATTTGGGTATACGGCTGTGCAAGGTGATACCGCGGGTGAAGAGCATAATGGCGTATGCCGCCCAATGGCCATGATTGCCGAATAATTCGACCAGAATAAACCAAGATATAAAATAAACGGCTAGGCTGATTAGCATCATATTGCGCATGTCAGCGCCTCTTGTTGCGCCTAGAAATACACCATCTACGGTATAGCACCACGCGCCAATGATGATCGCAATGGCAGGCCAGAATAGATAATCCATCGCGGCAGATCGCACCTCGGCATCTTGACTTAAGAAATTGACCAATTGCTCGCCAAATAACAAGGTCAGCACCACCAAAAATGCTGCCATAGCGAACGCCCAACCCAAAGATAATTTAAACACACGGTCAAATATTTTATTGTTTTTTGCGCCGACCGATTGACCGATAAACACTTCGCTTGATGTGGCAAAACCATCTAAAATATAGGCAAAAAGCACAAGGAATTGCAACAATATGGCATTGGCAGCGAGCAGAGTATCGCCCATATTACCACTTTGCAAGGTGAACCAAGTGAGGCTAGCCAGTAGAGCCATTGAACGGATGAGGATGTCGCGATTGACGTTGAACATGCGCAATAATTTAGCACGATCGAGAAATTCGACACGTGGGATTTTGAAAAATTGCGGTTTATATATAGCCAAAATAATGGTGATGGAAATGGTGAAGGCGATTAATTCGGCCAAGGCACTGGCCCACGCCACGCCTGCCACCGCCAGGTTGAGCACAAATACAAAATATAGATTAAGCACTATATTGGAAATGTTTAAGACCAGTTGAATGAGCAAGCCAAGCTTGGCGCGCCCCTGCCCCATCAACCAACCTAGAATGACATAATTCATCAAGGTGAAGGGTGCGGCTAAGGCACGTATTTGATAATATTCGCTTGACAGGCGTTGCACATCGGCACTGGCATCGCTCCAGTAAAACATGATGTCTATCACCGGTTGGCGTAGTAAGATGATCGCCACACCAATGGCAAAGCCGACCAATAGGACGCGCAGAAAAATTGCCGCCAACTCGGTTTTGTCACCCGCGCCTTTGGCTTGCGCGGTGAAGCCCGATGTGCCCATGCGGAAAAAGCTGAGCGAGCCGAATATCAGGCCGAATATCATGCCGCCAAACGCCACCGCGCCGGTTGCTGCCGCGCTACTAATGCCGTCAGATAATTGCGCATGGCCTATCACCGCCATATCGGTCAAGCCGACCAAGGGTGTGGTGATATTGGACAGGATAACGGGGATGGCAATGGTCAGAATTTGTTTGTGGCCGAAATTTTCAAATGTCATATTTTGGGGCATTATAAAGTCACTTTAGTATAAGTTGTTTGGTCAATGTCGCAGATTTCAACCGAAAATATGATTGAACTCAGTTTAAGTGTCTCAAGAGCTGCCATAATTTCGCGGCTCAGTTGTTGTTTTTGCGCCGTGCTGCGGCCGATCATTATACGCAAAGTCACATGTATGAAACTGTGTTTATCGGCACGGATTTGGTGATCGTCAAACGCCACGGCACGCGAGCGAATGTCATCTGGTTCGAACAGGCCACACTCAATGGCGGCTTGGTGAACCACCGAAATTAATGCCGATGGTTCAATTGATTTTTGTAGATTTTTTGAATATTCAATGATGCAATGCGGCATAGCAATCTCTTAACATATGACCGTTATTTGGATTTACCTCATATCTACATATAAATTAGTTCTTGTCTATATTTAAATTAACTCGCAATTGCATTTAGACTAGCTCATGGTTGCGCCAGACAATGCCTTTTCGATGAGGGCTTTTGTGGCTTTGATGCCGTAAAGCGCCGCAAAACCACCAAAGCGCGGGCCTTGGCTTTGGCCGAGCAGAATCTCGTATAGAGCCTTGAACCAATCGCGTAGGTTTTCGAAATTATGTTCTTTACCGACGGCAAAAACTTCGGTCATGATGTCGCTGGGGCTTAAGTCTTCTGGCATTTTTTCCAAACGCTTGGCAAGGTCTTCCAAGGCGGCGCGTTCTTGGTCGGTTGGAGTGCGGAATTTTTTGGTGGGTTTAACAAAATCTTCGTAATATGTGAGTGCGTAGCTGATCAATCTATCGAGCAATGGATAGGTTTCGGCATTGGCTTCTACGCCATCGATTGGTTTGACATAATTGCGAATAAAGCCCCATAGGGTGGCTTTGTCGTCGACATTGGCGACGCTGACAAGATTGAGCAAAAGCGCGAAGCTGATGGGCATGTTTTCTTTGGGTAGATTGCCGTTATGCACGTGATAGGCGGCATTGCTTAGCTTATCTTTTGGCTCTTGAGCGTCATATTTATCTAAAAATGTGATATATTCATCAACCGCTTTGGGGATGACATCGAAAAATAGTCTTTTGGCTTTGCGCGGGCTTTGGAACATGTAATATGACAGGCTTTCGGGCGTGGCGTAGCGTAGCCAATCTTCCATGGTGAGGCCATTGCCTTTGGATTTGGAGATTTTTTTGCCTTCTTCGTCTAAGAATAATTCATAAGAAAAACCGACGGGTGGGGTTTTGCCTAGGGCGCGGACGATGCGGGAGGATAGGATGACTGACTCGCTTAAATCTTTACCTGCCATTTCGTAATCAACGCCTAAGGCTGCCCAGCGCATGGCCCAATCGGCTTTCCATTGCATTTTGCAAGCCCCACCTGTGACGGGTAGTGTGACTAGCTCGGCTGTTTCGGGGTCTTTATAGGTTATTGTGCCTTCGGCTAAATCCTTCTTAACCACTGGCACTTGCAATACGATGCCTGTGCGGGGGCAGATGGGTAAGAACGGGCTGTAGGTGGCGCGGCGTTCTTCGCCTAATGTGGGCAGGATGATGGCCATGATGTCATCGAATTTTGCTAACATTAGCAGCAAAGTTTTGTCCATCATGCCTGATTTGTAGCATTGGGTGGCGCTCATAAATTCATAATCAAAACCGAAGCTGTCGAGGAATTCTTGCAGGCGTTGATTATTATGTTCGGCGAAGCTTTTATTGGTGCCGAACGGGTCTTTAACTTGGGTTAGCGGCAAGCCTAATTGGGTGGCTAACATGTCTTGGTTGGGCAGGTTGGTTGGGACTTTGCGAAAACCATCCATATCATCTGAGAAGCATATTAATCTTGTTGGGCGGCCAGTTAAAAGTTCGAACGCATGGCGCACCATTGTGGTACGCGCCACCTCGCCAAATGTGCCGATATGCGGCAGGCCTGAAGGGCCGTAACCGGTTTGAAAAACTACGGGTTTGGACTTGTCTGAACCTAGCTTATCGAGACGTTTTATGAGGTTTTTAGCCTCTAAATATGGCCATGCTTTGCTGTCATTTGCGACATTTTTAAGCTCTTGCTGTAGGTCAGACATGATTGTCTCCTTAGGTTTAATTTCACCTCTTTCATCATGAAAAAAAGCCCAAAAGTCAATATAATATTGGTTTTGAGCGCATTATACGTGTATTTTGCATTTTATGGTTTGCATTAAATCGGTTTAAGTATAGTTTAAGCAGAACAAAAGATAAACAAAGAATCAGTTTTGCCCCAAAGCCAGCCTGCAAATTCGCCTCCGACTGATGAGGCCAAACCATCGCTTAGCAACTGCCCGATTATGTTGAATAATGGTATAAAAGCCCTCTTAATCGATGAAGATGGCAGCATTGAAAATTTGGATGCATTTGATGCCTTAATGCGACTAAAAACCAAGCCGCATTTGGTGGTGCATAGTGTGTTTACCATTGATCGGTTGGCGCGGTTTTCTAGCAAGAATGGCAATGGTTTGTTTACGGCGGCGATTAATGTGGCGCATTTTGATGTGCTGGAGTTGTTTGCGTTTATTCACCCGACGGTATTTGTGCGGCCATCGATTGGTGGGTTGCTTGATGCTTTGGGCATTGAAAATTCTGAAAGTTTGGAAGAGCAGGCGATAAAATTGCATGAAGTGGTGGGCATTATGCTGAATAGCTGCACGCCGCAGCAGATTAACAAAGCGGGCATTAGCGACCCGCGGCAAGCGCGGCAACTGGCGCAAGCTATGCATTTGGCTGGATGGGTGTGGGGTGCGCCGATATTGGAGCAGATGGGGGCAGAAGTTTCTGATCGGCCTGAAGTGGCGCATGATAGCACTGGGGTGAATATTTGGGCGCGGTTGCCGAATTGGGAAGAATTTGCGCCACGGCCACCTGCGGGTAGTTTGGAAGTTTCGGCCAAGGAAGCTGTGGATTTATTGAAGCGGTTTACGGGTAAAGATGCCGAAATACGTGAAGGCCAGCAGAAATATGCGGCCGAGGCTAGTAAGGCATTTAATGCTCGTGAGAGTGATCAACATCCGCATATTGTGTTGGGCGAAGCGGGCACTGGCATTGGCAAGACATTTGGTTATTTGGCGCCTGCCCTTGCATGGGCGCGGAAGAATGACGGCAAGGTGCAGATTTCGACTTATACCAAGGCTTTGCAGCGGCAAATTGACCAGCAGCTTGATTTTATTTATCCGAATAAGCAATCTAAGCAGGCTTCGACCGTGATCCGCAAGGGGCGCGAGAATTATATGTGCCTGTTGAATTTTGAGGAATGGGCGGGTAAGGCGATTCACCAAAAAGGTGCGCAGGCCGTGGTGGCGGGGTTGTTGGCGCGTTGGGGGATGAATACGTTAGATGGTGATATGGTTGGGGGGGATTTGCCGAGTTGGCTATTGCCTTTGCTGACCCATCGGGCGCAGGATGGGGCTAACCGTTTGAGTGTTAACCTGACTGATACGCGCGGGGAATGCATTCATGGTGCGTGCCCGCATTATGGCAAATGTTATATTGAAAAAAGCAAGCGCCGTGCCAACCGTGCTGAATTGGTGATTAGCAACCATGCTTTGGTGATGCATACTTTAGCTTATGACGGCTTTATGAAGCAGCATAACAGCGCCAAACCGCAGCTGGTGCAAATGGTTGATGGTGAAGAGGTTGAACCGCAACGGCCACGGTTGGTATTTGATGAGGGACATCATTTGTTTGATGCGGCGGATAGTTGTTTTGCAGCGCATTTGACGGGGCTTGAAATGGCTGAATTGCGCCGTTGGTTGCGCGGGGCTGAAACTGGCATGTCTGGTGGGCGAACACGCGGGTTGAAATCGCGACTTGAAGAGCTGATTTATGAAGATGATAGTGGTATGGAGGCTTTGGCCGATGTGTTGCACAATGCGATGAAATTGCCTGCACCGCGCTGGAATGCGCGGCTGAGTGAGAATATGGCCGAAGGGCCTGCTGAGGCGTTTTTGGGTGTGTTGCGGGGGCAAGTTTATGCTCGTGCTAAAGCTAACCATAGTTATGATTTAGAGGTGGATTGCTATCCTCTAATTGACGGGGTGTTAGAAGCGGCAGATAATTTGCGTGATGCGTTGACTGCGATTGTGATGCCGCTTAAGGCTTTGTGCAATCGGCTTTCGCGGAAATTGGTTGATGAGGCGGAGAATTTGGAGCCTGCGCAAAAGGCCAAGCTTGAGGCGGCGATTACGGGTATTGAACGGCGCTCGATTATGCAAATTCCGATGTGGATTGAGATGTTGAAACAGCTTGAGGTTAACGCCAAGGTGATTGAAGTTGTGGGGCAATATCATCCTGATTTTGTGGATTGGTTTCACATTCACCGGCGGTTTGGCAAGGATTTTGATGTGGGTATGTATCGGCATTATATCGACCCGAGCAAGCCGTTGGCTAAATATATATTGTCTGAAACTGATGGAGCGCTGATTACCTCGGCGACTTTGCGTGACCATATTGATGACATTACCGCCATTGACAATAATATGGTCAACTTGACTTCTGACAATAATAATTTGCTTGATTGGCGAAGTGCTGAAAGTCGTACGGGGGCGAGCCATTTGCCTGTGCCTGCATATCGATTTTCTTGTGACTCGCCGTTTGATTATGCGAAAAATACTGACATTATTATCATTCAAGACATTAATCGGGACAACCCTGAACAGGTGGCGGCTGCGATGCAGGCTTTGTTTATTGCTGCGGGTGGTGGCGGGCTTGGTTTGTTCACTGCCATATCGCGTTTGCGGCAAACCTATGATCGGTTGATATTGCCGATGAGTGAAAAAGACATTCAGCTTTATGCGCAACATGTTGACCCGTTGGATATCGGTACGTTGATTGATATGTTTCGTGCCAATAAAAACAGTTGTTTATTAGGCACTGATGCGGTGCGTGATGGTGTGGATGTGCCTGGCGCCAGCCTGCGTTTGCTGGTTTATGATCGTGTGCCTTGGTTGCGGCCGTCTATTTTGGAGCGCGCGCGTAAGGCGGAATTTGGCGGCAACCAATATGCAGATATGATGACGCGGTTTAAGTTAAAGCAGGCGTTTGGGCGGCTGATCCGCCGTGCCGATGACAAGGGGGTTTTTGTGATGCTCGACAAGCGCATGCCGACGCGATTGCAAACGGCTTTTCCCAAAGATGTGACGGTGCATAAAATTGGTTTGAAAGAGGCGGTTAGGCTAATTGCTATTAAATTGTCGCAAAATAAAGACTTGAATTAACTACGGAATTTAACGGAAAAATTAGAAATTGCCGCTAAAGTGAACTTGAATTTATTATTAGTGAGAGTTTTTATGCGGTTTTTAGCCTTAGACAGTTGGCGTGGCGTTTGCGCCGTGCTCATCACCCTTTATCATTTACCTGTATTGTTCCATTTTAGTGGCAGTGATTTTATGCATGGCACTTATATGGCGGTTGATTTTTTCTTTGTATTGTCGGGTTTTGTGATTACGCATAGTTATTTTAACAGGGTCAATAAAATTAGCGATCTGATGGGGTTTATGATCAGGCGGGTGGCGCGTTTGTGGCCGTTGCATGTGTTTATGTTGATCATGCTGATTGGATATGAAATTTTGCTTTTAGGCGCGACCAAAGCGGGCATTGACTCGCCGCGTGAGATTTTTGATCACCGTACCAGCATTGAGGCGATTTTTAGCAATATGTTTTTTCTGCATAGTATGGGCTTGCATGATACTAATACTTGGAACTTGCCGAGTTGGAGTATCAGTGTTGAATTTTATACCTATATGGTGTTTGCGCTGCTGGCGGTGACGGTTAAGAAAATCTGGTATGCGGCTTGTATATTGGTGGTTGGACTATCTGCCGCTGTGCTTATTTATATTAGCAAAGACAATGGCATGTATATTGATTGGGCTTATGATTTTGGCTTTTTCCGCTGTGTTATGGGGTTTTTCTCTGGTTCGATTGCCTATGGTATTTATATGAAAATCAGCAAAAATAGTGAGAGGGAATTACAATATGCGACTTTGTTTGAGGTTTTGGCAGTTGTTTTAGTGGCCTATTTTGTGACTTTCCAATCCAAAACCGCGTTGAATATGTTGGCACCGAGTGTGTTTGCCTTCACCATTATTATCTTTGCTTATGAAGGTGGTGCATTGTCTCAATTGATGAAAATTAAACCAATTAACGTGCTGGGCAAATGGAGTTATTCTATATATCTAACGCATTTTTTGCTGATTCAAATTGTGATGTCATTCATCGTCGTGTTTGAAAAAGTATTTAAAGTCAGCCTTAAGCATGAAATAATGTTCTTTGGCGATGTTAAATTTGTGGTTGATTTTGGCGATATGGCATTTAATGATTTATTGGCGCTGGGTTATTTGGCGGTTACTTTGGGTGTATCGGCGTTGACTTATAAATATATTGAGCTTAAAGGGCAAAAATGGATTAACGGCTTTGCAGCTAAGAAGCAAAAAACTCAAGCTACACCTGCAGAATAGTGGTTTAAGTGTCAGCTAACGCCTGTTTTATCATCTGGTTAGACAGAATAAAATCTACACGCTTTTTAACCGGAAGTTGTGGAATTTTGAGAAAATTATAGCCAAAATCTTGATATGTCTCGATGTTGGCTTGATGGTCTTTTAAGGCATATTCAAATTTGTGCTTGCGCTCAGCATCTTGCTGATAAATTTCTGACCAAGGTGTGCAGATTAAAATTGGATTGGCAAATTGGCGCGCCTTCGCAGCAGCTAAATATTGCTGTGGTACGGCCTCGTTGGTCACTCTAAAACTTGCAATGGCATCGATAAAGCTGCGGTCGAAAAAACACACGCCGTTGTCATTATATAGTTGATCGAACAATGCCAGCGAGCGGTGAAATAGTAATTCGCGAAACGCAGCCATATCTAACCATGGTAAAGTTTTGCCATTTTGTGCAAGTTGCTCACGCACGAGCTCACGGCCAATTTCCTGCTGTGTGTTGAAACCACGACGCTTTAACTCTGCAATGATTGTGGATTTGCCAGCGCCAGAGGCACCTGTTAAAGCAAATATGGGCATCAAATGCTCCCATCACCAAATGCCGTGTCCAATGTAAGCGGTGATGTGGGAATGTCGCCTTTGATGATTTTGGGCAATTCAACTCGTAACGCTGGTGGAATGATATTTTCTGTGGTGATTTTAAGCTCGTCGGCCGACCACCATTTAAACCCAACCATAAAGCCTAATTCCTCTTCGGTCAGACCTTGGGGTATAATGTCATCAGCCGCTATTTCGCGCTTCATATGTGCCAGCATATAGGTATGGTGCGCGGTGCGATGTTTGCCATTATATACAACTTCATTTTGACCTTGCCAGATGATGGGGCCGACATTTATGTCATCGGTCGTCAGGCCCGATTCCTCGTAGGCTTCACGCATTGCAGCTTCGAGTAATGTCTCACCTTCATCAATACCACCACCGATGGTTTCCCAATGGCTATCCAAGCGACCAAAGCCAGGCTCGTAAATATCCAAGCCTTCATAGCGGCTTAAAAGTGTTTCATTTTTGTCATTTAAAATAAGCAATCTGACTGATTTCCGAACGCGCATAACTTTGCCTTGCTAAGCTAAAAGATAGTATTAAGGTGATAAAATATTTTATTCATAAAACATCGATTCCCCATGCAAAAGCAAGTGAAATATAAATTTAAAACCCTGCCTGAAGCCGCGCGAAAGCATGTGCGGCTGTTTCAAGTTCATCAGTTTTTTACTTTAGGTGCCGTGGGCATCACCATGGTTATTTTAGTATTATTGTTGCAAGAGCGCGGCTATAACTTGTTCGACATTGCCATTTTAATGGGCATTTATTCGGCTGCAACATTATTGTGTGAACTGCCACTTGGTGGCTTGGCTGATGGCATTGGCCGTAAGCCCGTTTTCATCGCCTCGCTGTTTGCCAATATAGTCAGTGTTTTGGTGCTGCTCATCTATCAATCTTACACCTCTGCCCTTATAAGTTTTGCTTTGTATGGCCTTGGCCGCGCGCTCAGTTCTGGCACTATGGACGCTTGGTATATAGAGACGTTTAACAGGTTAGCGCCACGTTTTGGCACTGTGCCGATATTGGCGAAAATGCATTTTGCAGGCGCGACGGGGCTTGCAATTGGCGCCATTGCGGGCGGTTTTATGGCTGATTATTTTGGCCCCAAACTCGCGGTATATGGGTTTGGTATTTATGATGCGCCACTTATGGGGGAGCTAGCCATTACATTATTTGTGCTGTTTTTCAACCTTGCGCTCATTAAAGAAGACCGTCATCCGCTCAATCGACAGGTGATAAAATCGAGCTTTGCCAATGTGCCCTTGATGATTAAAGACTCGTTCCATTATGCGGCTGGGCATCAAATTGTGTCAGTTCTTTTGGTATCAATAGGGCTGGCAAGTGCTGCTTTATTTACACTCGAAACTTTTTGGATTCCGTTTGCCAAGCCGATGATTGATAGTGAATTTGCTGTGGTTTTCATTGGCATTATTAGCGGGGTATATTTCTTTTCGATGGCCATCGGCGCGGCTTTTTCTGAACCTGTGGTGAATGTATTTAAAGGCCATAATGCCAAAGCATTGACGTTTTTAGTGGTGCTTTCTGGGCTGCTTTTCATCAATCTGTCGCTGACCAACAATATTTTTATTTTTATTGTGGCACTGTTTGCACTTAATAGCATATTGGGCGCACAGAACGCGCCTAGGGAAAGCCTGTTTCACGATTATGTGCCTGACAATAAACGCTCGACTTTATTATCATTACAATCGGTTATCGGGCAATTGGGTGGCTTGCTGGGTATAGTAAGCTTGGGTTATATTGCAGAACAATTTGGCATTGCAGCGGCTTGGCAGTTGGGCGGGGTGATTGTGATTATTGCGGGTTTGGTTTTGTTGGTTTTGCCCAAACGAATGGAAATTACGCCCATAGTTGGCCATGATGTGAAGGTAAATGATGAAAACTAATTATAAATTTAAAGACCTGCCGATTGAAGCCCAAAGGCATGTGCGCATTTACCAATTTCAGCAATTTTTAAGTTGGGGTGGGTTTGGCATCACTTTTGTTGTTTTGGTTTTATTGTTGCAAGAGCGCGGTTTCAACCTATTTGACATTGCCATTATCACCGCCACATATTCTGGCACAGCTTTATTGTTTGAACTGCCGCTTGGCGGCTTGGCCGATGGCATAGGCCGTAAACCGGTTTATATATTGGGCGTATTTGCTGACATTGCAGGGCTTTTGACCCTGCTGTATTTTCGTTCATTTGAAGCCGCGGTTGCTAGTTATGCATTTTATGGGTTTGGGAGGGCTTTGTCATCTGGCAGTTTAGACGCTTGGTATATAGAGACGTTTCATAAATTAGCGCCCAAATTTGGCACGGTGTTGATATTGGCCAAAATTCAATTTGGTGGTGCCATTGGCTTGGCAATTGGTGCTATATTTGGCGGGCTTATTGCCGACTTTTTTGGCTCGTATATGCACACTATTGGCTATGGAAAATATGATGCGCCGTTGATTGCCAATTTTATCGTGTCTATTTTTATGCTTTTTTATACCATTTTGGTGATTAAAGAAGCTGACCGCCCGTTCAACCGTCAAGCTATAAGAAATGGCTTTGCCAAGGTGCCGATTATATTGCGTGACTCGCTTAAATATGGTTTGGGGCATCAAATAGTCTTGATTTTGTTGGTGTCTGTTGGTTTTAGCTCGCTGGCATTTTTTGTGCTTGAAAATTTTTGGATTCCATTTGCGAAACCAATGATTGAAAGCCAATATGCGGTTTCGATCATTGGCATCATCACCTCAATATATTTCTTTTCGATCGCCATTGGGGTTAGTTTTTCAACGCCGTTGGTTCAGCTATTTAAAGGGCAAGATATCAAGGCGCTTATTTTTGTAGTTGGGCTTTCGGGGGTATTTTTTATCAGCCTTGCTTATACAACCAATATATATATTTTTACCTTGGCTTTGTTTGGGCTTAACGCGGCCAAAGGCGCAAGTGGTGCGCCGCGAGACAGCCTGTTTCATGCCTATGTACCCAATAATAAACGCTCTACCCTATTGTCATTACAATCGCTTATTATGCAAGTTGGCGGCTTGGTGGGTATGTTGGGCCTTGGCTTTATTGCCGAAAAATATAGCATTGCGACAGCGTGGCAAATTGGTGGCGGCATAGTTGTGTTCTCTGGCCTTGTTTTACTGGTTTTGCCGAAGCGCATGGTAAACACGCCTGTTGTAGGGCATGATGATGCGGACTGATTATAAGCTTAAAGACCTGCCGATTGAAGCCCAAAAGCACTCACGCATTTTTCGCATTCAGCGGTTTATAGATGCGGCAAGTGTGGGGTTTTTTGCTGTCATTATCTTGCTGCTATTGCAAAGCCGCGGGTTTGGGTTGTTTGATATTGCGGTGCTTTTGGCGGTGTTTTCGGGCACAAGTTTAGTGCTTGAATTACCGCTCGGTGGTTTGGCCGATGGCATTGGCCGCAAGCCAGTTTTTATGCTGTCAATTGTGGCGTTTCTATTGAGCATTCTCACTTTAATTTTATTTGAAAGCTATTGGCTCACCATGTTGAGTTTGGTGTTTATGGGGCTTCGCATGGCACTTGTGTCTGGTACATTGGCGGCATGGTTTGTCGAAAAATTTAATCGGCTTGCGCCCGAATTTTCTACCCAACCTGTTTTGGCTAAAAACCAATTTGCAATGTTAATGGGGCAAGCAATTTCTTCGGTTGCGGGCGGTTTTATTGCTGATTTTTGTGGATCGAGCTTTATTGATTATGGCATCGGTAAATTTGAACTGCCGTTGGTTGGGGCGTTTATTCTTGGTATTGTTGTTTTCATTTATACGCATTTTTTGATTATTGAGGATCGGCATAAAATTGACCTTGTGTTGATTAAAAGTGGGTTTTCTAATTTGGGTCATATCATTTATGTTTCAGGAATATATGGTTTTAAACATCGTTTCATACTACTCATGTTGGTTGGCACCACCTGCACAAGCCTGGCTTTATACACCTTTCAGACCTTTTGGGTGCCGTTTGTGAAACCCATGTTAAATGATGAATATGCAGCGTCAATTATTGGCATTATAACCTTTGGCTATTATAGTTCCCAAGCCTTCGGTTCGATGATTGCGGCCCCTGCCATTCGGCTTTTTAACGGTGATGTTGCCAAAGCATTGGCGGGTTTGACATTCATTTGTGCTTTGTGCCTTATCGGCATCTCATTCACGACGCATATCTATGCATTTATAGTGATGCTCGCGCTGTACACTCTATTTGTTGGGTCAACTAGCTCACCCCATAAAAGTATTTTCCATGAGCATATACCCGATGACAAACGCTCGACTTTGTTGTCGCTTGAAGCGCTGATGGCACGGCTAGGCGGCCTTGTTGGACTTTTATTCATTGGCTATATTGCTGATGAATTCTCCATCGCAACGGCGTTTAAAACTGGTGCTATATTCATTTTTGCGGCAAGCTTTTTATACTATATTTTGTCTCGGCGCATATCAAACATTAGCAGTCACTAATATTTGATATGCAATTTATCACTAAAGGCCTATAGTGCGGTTATGGAATTAGAAAATTACAGATTATATATATTTATTGGCTTGGTGGCAGTGCTTGGTTTGGCCGAGTTTGCTTTGCCGATTTATAAAAACCGTGCGCATACATTATGGCGTTGGACGACCAATTTTGGGCTGTCTTTTTTCAGCACTGCGATTGTTAGGTTTATGTTTCCGTTTGTGGCGGTTGGGTTTGCGCAACTTATGGCGTCTGAAGGCATTGGGCTGTTTAATTGGTTACAGTTTAACGATTATTTTGTGTTGATTGTCAGTGTATTGCTGCTAGATATGGCGATATATTGGCAGCATGTTTTGGCGCATAAATGGCCGCTTTTATGGCGCTTGCATAAGGTGCATCATAGTGACCAACAGATGGATGTTTCGACCGCAGTGCGGTTTCACCCGTTCGAAATTATTTTTAGCATGTTGTATAAATTTGTAGTGATTGCATTGATTGGTGCCTCACCGATGGCGGTGATTTTGTTTGAACTTATTCTTTCATCGGGGGCATTGTTCAATCATAGTAATATTCGCATTTCTAAGAGGTTGGATAAGGTGTTGCAATATATTATCGTCACGCCGAATATGCACCGCATTCACCATAGCGACAAGCGGGTTGAAACTGATAGTAATTATGGATTTTCAATTAGCCTGTGGGATCGGTTGTTTGCCAGCTATACGGCGAATTATGACGCTGATAGGAACATTGATATCGGTCTGAAAGAAAGTGTTGACCAGCCGACATATAATTTTTTGTGGAGTTTAAAATTTCCATTTAAAAAAAAATAACCTAAATATTATTGATGAAATGGGCGATGAAAATCTCTTGGTAACGGCCGTTATCCGATGGGCTCACCAAACCTTGATTGACACAATTGCACTGAAATAGATTGCCTTTATCTAAGGCAATGGCTGCGCCTTGGCCTAAAAATTGCGCTTCATAAATCACCCTTGGTGAATGAAGAATCGTGCCTGCGTGTCATAATGTTTTTGACAATTTCAAAACATAAATTCAATTGCTTGCAGCACTTATAGGTTGCATTAACTATAATCCACTTTCTGGTTGGTTTCAAGCCAATGTAACTAAAGCATATACTTAGAATCATTCGTTTTTACTTGTCAATTATATGCAAACTATTGAAAACAATCCCGCCACGGCTCATCTTTTTCCTGAATTGAGGGATTTATTATTGAGCGGCAAGCTGATTAGCGCTGCGGTCTATGACAGGTGCGAACAACAAGCCATGATGCATGGTCTAAGCATAGAAGAATATCTCTATAAAAGCGGATTGGTTCCGCATAAAATTTTGCAACAAGCCATTGCCATTTCACAAAATTTATCGCTTGAATTTGTCGACGGGAAGGCCATAAATAACCCTTATTATGTAAAACAAACATTGTGTGAAACCAATGGTTATAATTTAATTGAGAATTATAAACCACTCAATGAAATATATTCATCAAATCTAGAAAGCCCACATACAAAATTCGCAACTGCGCGTGATTTTCGTGATTTATTCATTCGTCAAAACAAAGATTTACTCATTCATCAATCGGTACATTTTCTGGCCGACAAAACGCCCAACTTAGCCGCCAAATTTGGCATGCATATAGGGCAAAAAATCGTGGTTATTGGCTTGTTATTTGCCGTCATCATGGCAACAATTATTTGGCCAGAATTCAGCTATTATTATATAAGCATCATACTTTCTTGTGTATTTTTATTTGCTTCATCGGTTAAGGTCTACAGCCTATTTTTACCAAAAACAGCTAATATAAGAGCCAAACCCAGTCAGGAAGATGGGACTCATTTGGATGTGGTGGTCGATAAATTGCCTATATATTCGATTCTTGTGCCATTATTTAAAGAAGAAAAACTCATCAAACAACTTACATCTAATTTGCTTAAATTAAACTACCCACATAGCAAGCTTGATATAAAATTGCTTTTTGAACAGGAAGATAAAGCTACCATTGCGGCGGCGAAACGATTAAATTTGCCCGAATGTTTTGAATTTATCATTGTGCCACCGCATGAATTGCAAACCAAACCACGCGCGATGAATTTTGCCCTGCCGTTTGTGTGCGGTGAATATGTAACCATTTATGATGCGGAGGATAAGCCTGCGTCAGACCAATTGCTCAAGGCGGTAGATAGATTTAAACACGGCGACGATAAATTGGCATGTTTACAGGCCAGTTTAGAAATTGAAAATTGGAATGAAAATTGGATGGCACGGCATTTTTTCATCGAATATGCGACGCTTTTTAACCATTTTTTGCCTGCTTTGGAATGGCTCGGTATTCCGCTGCCCTTAGGCGGTACATCTAACCATTTTAAGGTCGATATATTGCGTAAAATTGGTGCTTGGGATGCCCATAATGTCACTGAAGATGCTGATTTGGGCATTCGTTTGACACTTTGTGGCTATCATTCTTGTGTTTTAAATTCGATCACTTTGGAAGAAGCCAATCACCGTCTTATACCGTGGTTTAAGCAACGCACACGCTGGCTAAAGGGCTGGCTGCAGACCATCATTGTGCATAGCCGCCACCCTTTGAACCTATATCGGGCCATCGGGCCACTGCGATTTGCGGGTTTTCTGTCACTGATGATGGGTATGTTATTTTCATCGCTTTTGCACCCGCTCATATTTGTTATGCCATTTGTAATTTATTACACTTTTGATTTGGTTAGCGTTATGAATTCAACCCTACATATGAGCTTGTTTTTACTTAGTTTTTCAACTTTAATTATTGGATATGGAGCGGTGTTATGCTCTAACTATCAGGCGCTTGCGGAGTTTAGGCGGTGGCGCTTATTATTGACTTTATTGACGGCACCGATTTATTGGTTGCTGGTTTCGTTGGCGGCTTGGCTGGCCATTCGTGAATATATCAAAAACCCTTTTTATTGGGCAAAAACCGAACATGGTGTGTCGCAATATTTAAATGATCAAGCGGCCGAATGAAGCTCATAAACAAGCAAACAATTAAATGTGATATAAGCATTTTTTAATAGCAATTTCTGTATAACTTATTATGTTTGTCAGAATGTTAGCTTATGAAAAAGATATCACGCCGTTGGCGTTACAAAAATTTGTCGATCCCGATAAAACCGCAAAAGGTGATGATCGGGCATTGGTGCCGCTTAAAAAGCTTGAGACTTTATGGGTCAATACGGGTACATTGTGCAACATTACCTGCGCCCATTGCTATATATTGTCCAGCCCTACCAATGATGATTTGGTCTATTTTACCACAGATGAATTGGCGCGGTTGTTGGACGAAATTAGAAACCTGAATTTGGGTACGCGCGAAATTGCCTTTACGGGCGGCGAGCCATTTATGAACCCGCAAATGTGCGATATGTTGCAGCTGGTGCTTGAGCAGGGTTTTGACGCCTTGGTGCTGACCAATGCCACTCAACCCTTGCAGCGGCCAAAAGTGAAACAAGACTTGCTTGGATTGCAAAAACAATATGGTGAGCAGCTTACATTGCGTATTTCGCTTGATCATCACTCGGCCGAATATCATGACGAGGAACGCGGCTTGGGCAATTTCAGCAAAGCGCTTGAAGGCATTGATTGGCTGAGTGAAAATGGTTTTAAGCTGAACATTGCCTCGCGCTCTATTTGGAATGAAGACGAAATGGCAGCCCGCGCGGCCTTTGCCAAATTAATTGCCGAGCGCAATTATCAGATAGATGCCAATAGTGGTGCTGAATTGATTATTTTTCCTGAAATGGATGAACGGGTGGATGTGCCCGAGATTACCACAGATTGTTGGGATATTTTGAGCCTTGACCCGATGGATATGATGTGTGCAACCAGCCGCATGGTGGTGCATCGCAAGGGTGAAGATGGGTTTAAAGTGTTGCCCTGCACATTGATCGCTTATGAGGCGGCGTTTGAAATGGGCGAAAGCTTAGAGGCTAGTCTGAGCGCCAATGAAGGTAATTTTAGAGCGGGTGCGGTGAAGCTTAACCATCAACATTGTGCTAAGTTTTGCGTTTTGGGTGGCGGGTCTTGCAGCGCGTAAAAACACATGCAAATGAATGCGCGGCCCATCTATATATCTAACCGCTTACATTTTGAGCTTGGCTTTCATGTTACGGTGAATGTTACATCTATATTCTAAACCCATACCCACGGTGGCGGTATGTGATGCGCCGTCTTTATTGGTTCATGTGAGTGTATCGCTGACCTCTACGTTCAGCTATGTAACAGAGAATTTGAAACTGGCAATGTCGATATTATGGGTTTTGGCTTTGGCGGCGGCAACCGAACCAAAGCTTACCATCACTATTACCAACATGGTTGCCAGTGCCTTTGCAAGTATATTTACACACCTGCCTTTTAATTTATTTTATTTTCTGTAAAATTAAATATATTTAATTTTATACTTTATAAAAATACATATTAACTGTATTTAGTCTTGACTGAGACATAATATATGGCAAGCAGAATCAACGCCAAAGCAATGAAGGCATTGACACCAAGCGCCTCGTTTAAAAATACAATGCCCAGAAGTGCGCCGACCACTGGCACCATGAAATTGATTTGAGACATACGCGCTGCGCCCAATTGTGGTACCAGATAAAAATATATCCACGTGGCCAAGGCGGTGGGGAAAATGCCTAAATAAACCGCAGCGGTTAAGGAATGAAGGTTGGGTAAATTGCTAAGCAGTGGCGGGTCTAGACTCAAAGCTGCAACCACAATGATGATGGTGCCAATTAACATTGAGCCTGCGCTCATGGTGACTGCGGGCAAACTGGCATATTTGCGCACATAAAGCGTGGTGAAGGCGTAACATAAAGCCGCGCCTAAAACCGCCAATTGCCCCATAATGTGACTGCCTATGCCATTGAGGACTACGGGGCCAAATAAGACCAGCAAACCCACAATGCCGAAACCAATGCCGATTAGTGAATTTTTGGTGAGCTTTTCATCTTTATGAGCCAAGGGGGCGAGTAGAATTGTCACCACCGGTGCGATGCCCATTAACAAAGCCGCTAGACCACTTTCGACATGTAATTCGCCAAAGCTGATCAGTGAAAAAGGGATGATGCTGCCAAATAAACCACTGACGGTCAGCACTTTCCATGATGCCAAATCGCGCGGTAACGACAGAGATTGGGCGCGCAGAATGACCAATAAAATGATCGTGCCAGTTGACATGCGCATTGCCACTAAGGTGAGCGGACTGATGCTCTCTACTGCAATTTTAATGGCCAAATAGGAGCTACCCCAAACGGATGCCAGTATGATCCATAGTATAATATTTTTCATTTTATGCCCTTTGATATGGGTTTATATGCTATTGTTTTAATAGCTAATATATTGCTACACTTTTAATAGTAAAAAGCAAGTCATATTGTTCAATTGAGGGGTTTTTTGAAACTTAAAACCGTGCGCAATTTCATGAAAAAAGGCGGTTCGAAATCAGTGAACCGCCTTTTTGATTGTATTTTATTGGCTTAATAGCCAAGCGCTAAAGATGTGCTGCGGCGTGGGTCACCGGCGCCATACATTGTGCCTTTGTCATCAATTTGGATGCTTTGAATGGCGCCTTGGGCGCTTTTTTGCACCACTTTATGCCCCATGGTTTCAAGCAATTTTATTGTGTCATCGCTAACCCCTTGTTCGATGCGGATTTCATCAGGCAGCCATTGATGATGGATGCGCGGTGCGTTGACTGCCGATTGGATGTTCATGCCATGATCAATCACATTCATCAACACTTGCAATGTGGTTGTGATGATGCGTGAGCCGCCTGGGCTGCCTGTAATGATGGTGTTTCTGCCATCTTTTTTGACAATGGTAGGCGACATAGAGCTTAGCATGCGTTTTTCTGGCTCGACTTTATTGGCCTCGCCGCCGAGTAAGCCGTAAGCGTTGGCGACACCCGGTTTGGCGCTAAAATCATCCATTTCATTGTTAAGCAAAAAGCCCGCACCCGGCACCACAATACCCGAACCATAACTGAAGTTAATGGTGTAGGTATTGCTGACCGCATTGCCCATATTATCGGCAATGGAGAAATGAGTGGTCTCATTGCTCTCGTAAGCAGGTGCATCTCCTGGTTTAATGTCTTTGCTTGGCATGGCGATGGATGGGTCGATGGCTTTGCGAGTTTCGGCCGCATAGGCTTTTGATGTTAAGCCTTTGAGTGGCACTTCGACAAAATCGGTATCGCCCAAATATTCGGCTCTATCTGCATAAGCATGTTTCATGGCTTCGGCCATTAAATGAATGGTCTGGGCTGAATTATGGCCGTATTCGCGGATCGGATAGGCCTCTAAGGTGTTTAAAATTTGCACGATGTGTGCGCCGCCTGAACTTGGTGCGGACATGGAATAAATGTCGTAACCACGATATGTGCCGTGAATTGGCTCACGTTCGCGGGCTTTATAGGCTTTCAAATCCTCCAAAGTGATCTGGCCATCATTGGCTTGCATATCGGCGACGATTAAATTGGCGGTTTCTCCTTCATAAAAGCCTTTAATGCCCTGCTCGGCAATGCGTTTGAGCGTATTGGCAAGATCGGTTTGGACAAATAGATCGCCCGCTTCATAAAAGCTGCCATCGGGTTTGAAGAACATTTTGGCACCTGCGGGGCGGCTTTTTAGGCGCTCCTCGCGGCTTTTAACGCCTGCAGCAAAACGTGCGGGAATGATAAAGCCCTGTTCGGCCAATTTGATGGCGGGAGCCAGACTATCGGCCAAGCTCATGGTGCCATATTGTTCTAGAGCCAAGGCAAAACCTGCGACTGTGCCGGGGACACCTGCAGATAAATGAGTGAAGCGGCTGCGGTTTTTGACCACTTCGCCATTTTCGTCTTGGAACATTTTTTCATAGGCGGCTTTGGGGGCTTTTTCGCGGTAATCGATGGCCACCACTTTGCCGGTTTTTTCGGAGCTGATGAGCATAAAGCCACCGCCGCCAATATTGCCTGAGCGCGGTTGGGTGACCGCCAAAACAAAGCCTGCAGTGACTGCGGCATCAATGGCATTGCCGCCGTTTTTAAGCACATCTAGTGCCACTTCGCTGGCTTTTGAATGGCTGGTTGCCACCATACCTTGGGTGCCGACAATGGGTGTGGCGCGTTGGCCTTCAAGTATAAAATCTTCAGCAAAAGCTGATGGAGATTGTAATGCGACACTTAAGGCCATTATAAAAATAGTTTTAACTGGTTGATTTAATTTAAATATTCTATAAAAACTCATTTCATCCTCCCAATATATTAGTTTACTTTACGTAACTTAACTATGGTGGCAGGCTTTGAAATAATGTCAATCTTTTTGAATTTAATCTTCAATCATTAAATATTTTAAATGGATTATGGCAGATATTATGGACTATCAGAAACTAAAATAAAATGGCTGTGAAACCACCGAGTTTGTGTTAGTCGACTAAAAATTAACAATATTTCAACCTGATTAAAGGGCGGATTGCCACAATAACCCACCCGATTCAATTTCATACATACATACATAAATATTTATGATGTTTTTAGGTTGTGAAAATGGCCAATACTGAATAAATGATTGCGCTGGCTCATTGGCTATAATAAGTTATGCATTAACGATAATCTAAATTGTAAGTATTCCTCATGCCTATTAAAATAAAAACTCTGTCATCTGACTGGATATTGTCTTGCGCGACTGACGCTGGCATTAACGCCAAAGGCCGCCCGTCCCTGCCTGACCAAATTGCTGCAACTATACCAAGCGTTGTGCATTTGGATTTAATGAATGCGGGCTTGGTTGCGGATCCGTATATTGACCTTAATGAAATACGCCAAGACTGGATTGGGTGGCAGGATTGGACATATGCGCTTGAATTTAAATATTCCGCCAGCGAAATGACTGTTCATAACTTAGTTTTTGACGGATTAGATACAATTGCTGAAATTTGTTTTAATGGCAAAATATTGGGTAAGACTGCCAATATGAATCGTCGTTATCGATTTGATATTACTGATGCTCTGTTGGATGGTGCTAATAAGTTGGAAGTGCGTTTTACTTCGCCACGCCGTGCGGGCTTGGCGCTTGAAAAACAATATGCGCATCGGCCTAATAATTACCCTGGGCCGTTTAATTATATGCGCAAAATGGCTTGTGATTTTGGTTGGGATTGGGGCCCGAGCATGACGACATCGGGTATTTTTAAGCCTTGTTATATTGAATCTTGGACAGTTGCGCGGTTGAAATCTGTGCGGCCAGAGGTGACATTGGTTGGCGATACTGGTTACGTGAAGGTAAAAATTGAAATTGAGCGCGAGGGCATAGCTGATGGGATGTTACGGCTAAAAGCCGAAATTGCGGGGGTGAAAACCAAAGTGACGATTGCGGCGGATGAAAGCCATGCTGTGGTTGAGCTTGAGGTGAAAAATCCGAAAGTTTGGTGGCCACATAATTTGGGCGCTCAACCACTTTATGAACTGAATATCAGCCTGATGGAGAGAGGCAAGACGCGCGACACATGGCAGCGTAAGGTCGGCTTTCGGTCTATACGGCTTGATACCAGTAAGGATGAAATTGGCAGGGCTTTTACCTTGGTGGTTAATGATGTGCCGATATTTGTGATGGGCGCCAACTGGATACCTGATGATTGCTTTTTGCCGCGGGTGACCGCGGCGCGTTATGCCGCCCGCATTGACCAAGCCAAAGATGCCAATATGAACCTATTGCGCATTTGGGGCGGCGGCATTTATGAGAATGATGAATTTTACGAGGCTTGTGATGAGGCGGGCATGTTGGTGTGGCAAGATTTTTTGTTTGCTTGTGCCGCCTACCCTGAAGATGGCGACTTACCTGCCGAAATTGAAGCCGAAGCGCGGGAGAATGTTGAGCGGTTGATGCCCTACCCATCGTTGGTTATGTGGAATGGCAGCAATGAGAATATCTGGGGGTTTTTTGATTGGGGCTGGAAAGAAGCGCTCAAGGGTGAGACGTGGGGTGAGGGTTATTATCTTGATATATTGCCCAAAATTGTTGCTGAAACTGACCCAACGCGGCCTTATTGGGCGAGCAGTCCCTATTCTGGCAGTATGGATGTTCACCCTAATGACCCTAACCATGGATGCACGCATGAATGGGATGTGTGGAATGAGGTTGGGTATGAGAATTATGCCGATAATGTGCCGCGGTTTGCCTCTGAGTTTGGTTGGCAAGCGCCGCCAACATGGGCGACATTAAGCCAGAGCGTGCATGATGAGCCGTTGACGCCTGTTTCATCGGGCGTGTGGCATCATCAGAAATCGACCATTGGTAATGATAAATTAATCCGCGGGTTGCAGGGTCATTTGCCGATTCCGAATGAGCGGCCTGAGAGTATGGATGATTGGCATTATATCACTCAGCTTAACCAAGCGCGGGCGCTTAAATTTGGCATTGAGCATTACCGCAGCCATCGGGGGCGCTGCATGGGCAGTATCATTTGGCAGTTGAATGATTGTTGGCCTGTGACATCTTGGTCGGCAGTTGATGGTTATGGCCGCAAAAAACCGCTTTGGTATGCAATGCGTAAAGTTTATGAGCCGCATTTACTGACCATTCAGCCGCGAGGTGACGGTCTATCTGTGGTGGCGGTGAATGAGCGGACGTTATTTTGGCGTGGGCCCGTTAATATGAAGCGGGTGAAATTTGACGGCACTGTGCTGGCTGAATATGAGCATTGGCGCTTATGTGTTGACCGTTTGGAGGTGGGTGAATATGCAATCCCGCAAGATGTGATGACGGCGCTTAACCCGCGCGAGGAAATGATCATCGCGACGATGCATGACAGCACGGCGTTTCACTTTTTTAATGAGGATGTTGAGCTTGACTTGCCTGAAGCTGAATATGAAGTGAAGGTTGAAGACGTAGATGGTGATTATTTGGTGCATATTACTGCTAAGAGCTTTTTGCGTGATCTGTGCTTATTTGTTGATCGCATTCATGCTGATGCCGAGGTTGATGATATGTTGGTCAATATGTTGCCTGATGAGACCAAGACTTTTCGCATCAGCTCGCCTGTGGCGATCAGTGCTGAACAGATAAAATCACCCGTGCTGCGATGCGTCAACCAATTGTCGGGCATGGATCAGGGCTGTGTGAAAATGGAAAACGATGTGGATGAAAATAGTAACGGTGTTGGCAATTTTTAATGCCATGCCCAATTTGATAAAGGGAGAAAAAAATGCAGAAAATTAAATTATGGAATGGGATTGAAGTGCCGCGTATTGGCGTGGGTTGTTGGGCGATTGGTGGCACCAAAAGCAATGATGGGCCTTCGACATCTTATGGCAGTGTTAATGATGATGACTCGCGTGCTGGGCTTAACCGCGCTTATGAAATGGGTGCGCGGTTTTTTGATACTGCATCTGGATATGGTGCGGGGCATAGCGAGATATTAATTGGTGAAGAGATTTCGCGGCATGATGATGCGGTTATTGTGACCAAATTTGGGTATCCGATTGATGATGTGAAAAATATATCTGGTGCGCCTGATGTATCGCCGCAGGCCATTCGGGAGAATATTGAAGGCAGCCGTAGGCGCTTAAAGCGCGATACATTGGATTTGGTGTTTTTGCATTTAAATGGTTATGACGTTGCTGCTGCGGTTGAGGTGTTTGATACGCTTGATGAATTGGTGCATGAAAACAAGATTGCGGCTTATGGTTGGAGTGACGATAACGCCAAAAGCATTGAGCAGTTTATTGATCGGCCGCATTTTGGTGCGGTGGAGAATGACCTCAACCTGTTTACGCCTGCAACGGATATGATGAAGTTGATTGCCGAGAGAGGCTCGGTTTCTATCTGCCGATTGCCACTGGCTATGGGTTTGTTATCGGGCAAATTTTCTGGTGGAGAAAAACTGCCAAATAATGATGTGCGGGCGCAAGCTTTTGATTGGTTACGCTTTTTTAAAGATGGCCAACCCAGCCCAGAATATCTAACTAAGCTTGATGCTCTTAAGGATTTGCTGACATTTGGTGGTCGCACGGTGGCACAAGGGTCTTTGAGTTGGATATTGGCTTATTCGCCGCATGCTTTGCCAGTGCCGGGTTTTAAAAACACCAAGCAAGCTGAGGAAAATTTTGCTGTGGCCAATATGGATTTATTGCCTGATCATATTATGAGTGAAATTGCAAAGATACTCGGCTCATTTTAAACCCAAGCGCGTGATGAAAGTTTCATGGAGAAGTTCAGAACAGGTGGCCCCGCATATCCTATTGGGGGAGTATAGGTAGCAAAACCACCTGCTCAGACAACGATCGCAACCGACCGGTTTGGTAACAATAAGGTTAGGACAAGTCGTTAGTCGTGCTCAATGCGTGGATGCATCATCCAAATTTCGCCACCACTTTAGAATTCCCACAATGCATTAACCTTAATGAAAATTACAACTTAATCGTAACATTAAATATTTTAAATGCAATCAATTAATTTTATTATTATCCATCTGATATTGCATATTGTTTGGCTTCATGCGCAGCCATTTTTGCAGCGGCGGAATATTCATCATTGGTGAGTAACATTTCGTGCGCCCTCTCCATATGATGGGCAGGAACACTTGGAAATAGATGATGCACCAAATGATAACAGTCATTGCGCGGGAAAAATATTGACCGCAAGAACCTATTCATAATGAAATTTCTGGATTTATATAGGTCGTCTTCCTTATGCAACAAGCCAGCATGATCGACACAATCAGTCCAATAATTAACCGCACTGAACATCCAAACGAACGGAATGATTAGGAATAACAAAGCTGCCAATGGCGCAAAATATAATATAATGGCCAAAAATGCAATTAGCAGAACTTTAATCATGCCATAAACCGAGCCGTCTTTAAATGTCATACTGAATGACAAATATTGCGGGAAATGCAACCCTAATATTGGGGTCATAACGTGACGTAGAATGGTTTTAAAACTCAACGCTTCTTCAAATTTAAACTTTTGTCGACTTTGAAAATCCAGATCGACTTCATAATCGCCGAGGCTGCGATGATGCGACATATGTTCAACTTTATAGTCAATATAGGAGGTGAAAATGCAACTTGCAGCAATTTTGCCCATTATTATGTTATATTTTCGGCCTGTGCAAAAACTATAATGTGTGCACTCATGCACAATATTATTTAATGCCCTAAAGCGCGTGCCTAATAAGAATATTATGGCAAATATGGTTAAGCTTTGTAATGTAACAGGATGATCTAAAATATAATATCCCACTGCAATCAAAGAGAAAATCTGAACTATATAGAAGCAAAGCATTGCGGCTGCCACTATATTAGAATTTTTACTGAAGGCGATGAATTCACGTATAAATACCTGTTTAAGTTGTTTACTAGACATGTGATTTGTCTCCCGTTTTGGTTAAGGAATCGCTTTTTTTTAAAAAAAGGCGTATTTTTTGTTTAAGTTGTAATAAAAATTCAGTACAATTAAAGATGCTAATGCCACATTAGGAATGCTTAACATATGCTAAACTACGAATTATTGATGGGCCTGAAAGCCGTGATCAGCGAAGGCAGTTTTGAAGCTGCCGCCAAGTCACTTAACATCACCCCATCTGCTGTTTCTCAACGCGTCAAATTGCTAGAAGACCGGCTTGAAGCGTTGCTCATTATTCGCGGGAAACCATGTACCGCGACTGAATATGGTTACGCCTTATTTAAACACACCGAACAAATTGAAGTTTTAGAGAAAAACTTGTTTGATACATTGCCCAAAAACACCGCTTTAAACGCCGCTGGGGCTCTTAACTTAAGAATGGCCGTGAATGAAGATAGTATGGCGACATGGTTCCCTGCGGCCATGGGTGAGATTAGCCGATCAGGCAATTTTTTGTTTGATATCATCATTGATGATCAGGAACAAACCACGAATTTATTGCGTAGAGGCGATGTGGTTGCGGCCATTACCGCGCGCAAAAATCCGACCCAAGGGTTTCAGAATTCTTACATTGGTTCTTTGAGATATGTTGCAATTGCAAGCCCCAAATTCGTCGTAGATAATTTTGCTAATGGCATTGTTAGTCCAAAAAGTATAAGTGCCGCCCCGTGCATAACTTTTAACCGTAAAGACGAATTGCCGACAAAATGGATCAAACAAGTCTGCAATAAAAACGTAAATTGCATGATTAATTGGATTCCTTCGTTAGAAGGTTATATTAAATCTTGCGTCGAGGGGATTGGTTGGGGCATCCATCCACTCATTTTGGTAGAGGAATATATTGAAAACGGCACATTGGTTGAATTGGTGCCTGAATCCTATATCGATATACCACTTTATTGGCAATATAGCTCCAGTTACGGTAAAATTATGACCGATATTTCTGAGATGATTGTTGCCACCGGCAAAAAACTTTTACATCAGTAGTGATTAGTGGCTGGGGTTTTTAGCCGATGAGTGACTGCGTATATTTTTGTATGCCGCCACATGGGCTTTGGCGTTGTCGCTAACTTGATTTTCTGACATACCGACTTTATAAACGCCTGTGCCGAGGCCAAAACCTGCTGCACCTGCCGCCGCATAATCGGCCATATTGTCAATATTAACACCGCCAACCGCAAAAATTGCCACCTCATCGGGCAGCACCACAGATACGGCCTTTAAGGCCTTCACTCCCAAGCTATCAGATGGGAACATTTTAAAGCGCATCTGCACCTGCATCTATGGCTTGGAATGCCTCGGACGGTGTGTAGAAACCCGGCAGAGAATAAAGCCCGCATTGCTTGGTTCGCTTAATTACCTCGACATTGGTATTGGGTGAAACCACAAAGCGACCGCCTGCCGCTTGTACTTTATCGACCTGTTCTGGGCTGGTCACCGTGCCCGCGCCGATTAGAATTTCTTTACCCAATGCGTAAGCCATTATTTTCAGACTCTCATAGGGTTTTGGGGAATTTAGCGGCACTTCACAATTAGGTAAAAACCTGCGTCTTTAATGGCGGTTGCGATGGCCAACATTTCATCTAGCTTGACGCCACCGATGATGGCAACCAATGGCATTTTGGCCAATGCTTGTTTAAACGTTATTAAGTTCATTGTTAAAACCTCGTTGCGAATTAAACATGTTTGACATGCCGCAGCTAGCCCTAAAAACCGTCATTTTATGCTGTTTAAACTCGATTTTCATTGGTTAGAAAATATTAATTTGGTTTTGACGCTATTTTCCATAAATTGATTAAACATTCGATTGAGGGTTTCTAGATTTAATTTTGCTAAATTCTTGTCGGCATTTATATAGCCTTCGAAAAGTTCGTCATTAATAACATTTTTGGCAATCGAATGAGCAATGCCCTCATTAGAATCGTTAAATTTACGAGATGCTTGTTTGGCTTCAGCAATGCCGATTTTGAACTCTTGAGGGCTGAAACCGTTGGCTTTAACCTCGCTCAACACCCGCTGAATGATGCGGATTGATTGCTGTTCATTTTGCGGTAAAGCGGCAAAACTAATTCTAAATGTAGCTGGATTCACTGAAAGCTTTTGTATTATCAGCCCTGCATTCACCCCATAAACCAGCCCTTGTTTGGTGCGTAATTCTTCAAATAGGCGTTTCTTAATGATGGCAGACGCGATAAAAATTGCATTTCGGTTTGTCGATTTTTTATCAAATCCTTCATTCATGAAGCTCAACTCGACGGTTGATTGGTCTTTTTCGGCTTCCTTGCTTCTTAATTCGAAATCTAGTTTTGTGGTTTTTATTATGGCTTGTTGTAGCTCAACCGGTTTGGTTGGAAGCGAGGCAATGTATTTTTTCAGATAATTTTTGATAATTTTTTCATTAAAATCACCAACAATTACCAAATTCCATCGGCTCATGTCGCTGAATAAATGATCATAGACTGCCAAAACATCACCTGATGTCATGGTTTTTGCCACTTCGATATTGACCAATAAATGATCGCCACCTTCGGTATAGACAGTTTTTAGAGAACTGACCATATGCCGCCCTTGCGGTGAGCTAAAAAATTGCTCGAGCTGGGTTATGAAAACTTGTTTGGCCGCAGTGAATTGTCCCTCATGCACAATAGGCCTGATCAATGCTTGATGCAGCAGATTAAAGGCTTTTTCATGGTCGAGCTTTTTCTGCACATTCATTTTCATGCCATGACGCACCAATTCTAAAAATGGTCGGATTTCTAAATTATTTTTATTGAGATATTCGAGTAATTGCTGTTGCCCTAAACCACCAATGCCATTTGTTGACAATATTTGCACTGCGATTTTACCCGCAGGTACTAGTTTGGCAGGCAAAAACTCAATCCCGCCTTTGGCCATTAGTTTTATGCTTATATGCCCACTATCATCGCTTCGTTGTTGCAGAAAAACATTCATGCCATTGCTGAGCTTTAGATGTTTTATGGCACTGCCTTCAATGATGTTTTGCTCGACAATAGAACCGGATTCGCCATCATATTGAGCGATTTCATCGGCTTTTCTGGGCTTGGAGTCCGAAGGAGTGAGCGCAACGGTTTGGTCTTGGTTAAATTCATCAAACAGGATGGTTAGCTTTTTCTGCTCATCATTGGTGACTGGAATAGGCGTTAAAACCAACATGCCCAGTTGCTGGTTTAATAATTTTTGAATGTGAGTTTTTACATTGTCTTGATTGGCCTGAGATATGAAATATCTAGCCTGATCGGCTTGCTGTTTTTGACTTGTATGTTGTACTCCATTAGCGACATCACCATAAAGCTGATTGGCAATACTGGCTGCATTGCCTTTAACTCCATAGGGTGATGACGGGTTTTTGGCGCGCGCGTCAATATAGCCAATTTGATTGTCAAATTGTGATTTATCAAAACCTTGCTCGCGTAATTTGGTTAAGTTCTGCGTGATGAATTCTAAGGCCGCAATGCTCTGATTAGGAGCATGTCGCACCGTTACAATCACAAATGGTTTGTTGTGTCGCCAATTGAGGCTTACCTTTAACAGCGGGAATTGTTTGCCAGCCGCGTCATTAATGCGATGCAATTGACTGTCGATGCCGCCGACCACAAAATCATTAAATATAATTTGTTGGAAATGATCGGTGGTTTTTAATGCATAATCTATGTCATCAATGGGGATGAATAAATGTACTTCATTGTTGGGATATTGGTCATTGTCAATGAAATGAGCGCCAGTGGGTAAATTGGGTTGCGGGTTTTGGGGTTTGGTGCGTGATGATTTTGGCAAATCATTAAATATAGCTTCGATTTGCGTGGCCATTTTTTGTTTGTCAAAATTCCCTGCCACCATTAAATGCATAAATTGTGGTTGATACCATTTTTGATAAAATTCCTTTAATTGTTGCGGGTTAGCTAGCTCGATAATCTGTCTTGTGCCAATTGGATCTTTGTCTTCAAAAACACCCGTTGCGTCGTATAATTTGGCAATTTTTTGTTGGATATTGTTAGTTTTTTGTTGGCGCAGAAGCTGTTCTTGAATCACAATGCTGCGTTCTAAATTCACATCTATATCCGCAAATAGAATGCCATCTGCAACGTCTCTAAATAATTTTAAATCTGTTGTCAGGCGCGCTTCAGTCGCGTTGATCTCATCAATAAAATACAGAGTTCTGCCATAATCGGTGAATGCATTGCTGTGTTGGCCAAAATTTAAGCCACCGTCTGATAAATGTTGCTTTTTCTGCTCATAGGTGAAATTTTTGCTGCCTCTAAATGCTAAATGTTCGACAAAATGCGCATAGCCTTTTTGGCTGGCATCTTCTTGAAATGAACCAATATCTACCATAAAGCGAAAACTCACTTTGGCGTCGTCTTGATCATTTTTGGCTTCAAATAAATGATAGGTAAGGCCGTTGCTTAAGGTTTTAGTTAAGACCGACTGATTGGTCTGTATTGTTGGCTTTTCTGGCGTGCCAAAACAAGCAGATAAATTTAAAACCAGAAATATCAGCAATAGATTTTTGAATGCCATTTATACTCACCAAATTACAAAAATATTTAAAAAAGATGAGATGAAATGTCAGTTTAAAATATAACCCATAAACCACCCCCTGTTACACAATTCACTTTCAAACAAGGCAATTATACTCATTAAGTCAATATGTATTTATGGCTGCATATGGTGATAAATGTGATGCAGAAGGCGGTTTAAATAGGTTGATCAATAAGATTGATTGATTAATTACTCTTATTATAAATATTTTAGATTAGTGAATATCTGTTGATAATGTTTGAGTTTTAAGACTGACTGTTTGTTAAAAATTCTTGGCGTAAGATATTTTTTTGTACTTTGCCCATCGTATTGCGTGGTAGGTTTTCTATAAAATAAATTTCGGCAGGTCGTTTGAAGCGCGCGAGGCGGTTGGTCATGTGACTGTCGATGGCTTGGCGATTTTCTTCACATCCCTGTTCAAGTATAATGGCGGCGATGACTTTTTCGCCAAAATCGGCGTCATCAACGCCAAAAACTGCGCTTTCAAGGATATGCTGCATGGCATCTAATTCGGTTTCGATCTCTTTGGGATAAATGTTGAAACCGCCTGAGATTACCATGTCTTTATCGCGGCCGATGATGTGAATATAGCCATCTTTATCGATGAGGCCTAGATCGCCAGTGATGAAAAAACCATCTGAAGTAAATTCGGCAGCGGTTTTTTCGGGCATGTTCCAATAGCCAACAAATACGTTTGGCCCGCGCACTTGCAGCATGCCAATTTCGCCTGTGGGCATTAATTCGGTGGTTGTTTTGACCGCTATGCGCAGCTCGGTGCCGGGTAATGCCATGCCGACGGTTCCTGGCCGGCGCTCGCCGTTTAGTGGGTTTGAGGTGTTCATATTGGTTTCGGTCATGCCATAGCGTTCTAATATCGCATGGCCAGTTATTTGCTGCCATTGCTGGTGGGTTGAGGCCAATAAGGGTGCTGAACCAGAGACGAATAGGCGCATATTTGTGCAGATAGATTGATTCAGCCCCGCTTCGTTAAGCAGGCGGGTGTAGAAGGTTGGCACGCCCATGAGAACCGTGGCTGTTGGCATTAATTTTATGATAAGCTGGCTATCGAATTTTGTGAGCAGAATGACTTTTGCTTTGGCCAAAAAGCTGAGATTCAGCGCCACAAATAGCCCATGGGTGTGAAAAATTGGTAAGGCATGGATTAAAACATCATCCTTTGCATAACCCCATACTTTATAAAGCGTTTGGGCGTTGGACAATAAATTGCCATGTGTCAGCATTGCGCCTTTTGATTTGCCTGTGGTTCCAGAGGTATAGAGTATGGCGGCTAAATCTTGGCTGGTGCAAAGCTCGGTTTTGAAATTTTCTGATTGGTTTAAGGCTTCTAAATCTAGGCTGCCATCACCGTTGGGGCTTAGGGAAACCACGAGACTGTTGGTGGGGGTGCAAAAAATATTTGTTTCTTCTATACGTGATGGATCGCAGACAAATATTTTGGGTGTTGCATCGCCGACAAAATAAGCGGCTTCTGCCGCGGTATAGGCGGAATTGATTGTCACATAAATAGCGCCCAAGCGGATGGTTGCCAAATAAAGCGCCACGGCATGGTGCGATTTTTCGGTTTGCGCCATGAGGCGGTCGCCTTTTTGCAAGCCGTGATTTTTTAGCGCGTTGGCGTATCTGGCCGACATGGCATCAAGCTCTGCATAGGAGATTTCTTCGCCCGTGGGCAAACTGATGGCGGTTCGGCTTTCATCGGGTGAAATTAAATGACAAAATAGATTGTGGTTTGCTTCATTCACGCGGTGATGTCCTCCATGGGTTTACCTTAAGGCGAACCTATCACGGATTTGGATATAGACGGAAGAAAACTGCTGATGGCTAATGATTTTAAGTTGCGGATAGGCCGCGTTCGACCATCGTGCGCATCACTAGGTCAGCGTCTTTTTTCCACCATTTCTCTGCTGAAAAAATCTCGACTTCGATGAGGCCATCATAACCTTCGCGTTCAACCCATGAGCGAATGAGTGGGATGTTAATCACCCCATCGCCCATCATGCCGCGATCTAGCAATAAATCATTGGTATTTTTATGCCAATCACAGACATGAAAAGCCAATAATCTATCTTTGCCAGCGCGTTTTATCTGGGTTTCTAGCTCGACATCCCACCAGACATGATAAACATCTAAAGCCACGCCAATGCCATCGCCGAGGCGGTCACAAATGTCTAACGCGTGGCGCATGCTGTTGACGCAGGCGCGGTCGGCGGCATACATGGGGTGTAGTGGTTCGATGGCGATTGGCAGGTTGAATTGCCGCGCGTATTCTAAGGTTTTGGCGAGGCCCTCTTCGACCATCTGATGTGATGATTGCAGGTCGGTTGTGCCATCGAGGACACCGCCAACCACCATGACCAAACAGTTGGCACCAATTGTTACCGCTTCATCAACGGCTTGTTTGTTATCGTCTAGCACGGCATCTGTTAAGCTGCCCTCTGCGGTGAACCAGCCGCCGCGGCACAGGCCTGTGACTTCTAGGCCATGGTCTTTGATCATTTTGCGGGCTTCATCGGCGCCGCATTCTTGCAATTTATCGCGCCATGGTGATATGCCGCCAATTCCGTGGCGGGCGCAGCCTTCGATGGCTTGTTGTAGGTTGCATTGTTGTTTAACGGTTGCGGTGTTTAATGACATTTGAGCGGCATTGGGCATGGTTAAACCTCTATTCCATAAGTTAAAAAGACGGATTTTGCGCGTGACGCTGCTAGATCTGGGTTTATAAGTGCGCCTGCTGTGTCGGCAAGGCGGATGAGTTCGGCGAGGTGAAGCGCAGATCTTGTGCTTTGCTGGCCGCTTATCATGGTGAAATGATCTTGAAAGCCGTTTAGATAGGCTAAAAACACAATGCCTGTTTTGTAAAAGCGGGTTGGGGCTTTGAATATATGGCGGGAAAGCGGCACTGTGGGTTTGAAAATATTGTGATAGTCATCGATGCGGCCTTCGCCCAAAGCGGTGAGTGCGGCTGCTGCTGCGGGGGCGATGGCGTCAAAAATACCTAATAATGCATGGGAATGGCCTTGTTCGTCGCCCTCGATTAAATCTGGGTAGTTAAAATCATCGCCTGTGTACATGAGCACGCTTGCTGGCAAGCGGCGGCGCATTTTGATTTCTTTTTCGGCCGAAAGTAGTGAGATTTTTATGCCGTCGATTTGTGAGGCATTATCTGTGACGATGTCGACTGCGGTGTCCATGGCGGTGTCGTGATTGTCAGCGCCCCAATAGCCTTGCAGGGCGGGGTCGAACATTTCGCCGAGCCAGTGCAATATGGCGGGTTGTTTGAGTTGGCTTAATATGTGGCCGTAGACTTTTTTGTAATCATCGGGGCTTTGGGCACAGGCAACTAAGGCGCGGCTGGCCATTAATATGACGCGCCCGCCAGCGGCCTCTACGGCCTCGCATTGCATTTCATAGGCGGCGATGACATCGTCAATGGTGACACCTGGGCTTGGTGTTAAATGATCGGTGCCGGCACCGCAGGCGATTAGACCACCGCCACGTGCATCTCTTGCTGCGATCGAGCGTTTTATGAGCTCTAGTGATAGCTCCCAGTTTAGGCCCATGCCGCGCTGGGCGGTATCCATGGCTTCGGCGACACCGAGGCCGCGGCTCCATAGCTGTTCTCTGAATTCTATGGTTTTATCCCAATCAATTGCGGGTTCTAACCAGGGGTCGATGTCGGCCAGCGGGTCGGCAACCACATGTGCAGCGGCATAAATTGTGCGGTTGAAGCTTTCGGGCCTTATGACGTGGTTTTTTGGTATCGATAGGTTGAGTTTTGATTGGGTTCTGTCGGCTGTTGGTAAATTTAGGGATGTCATAAGCTAAAGCTCCAATTTTGGAACGTCTATCCAACGGCGTTCTGCCCAGCTTTGTAAGCCGCACTCTACCAATTGCACGCCTTTGGCGCCTTCATATAATGTGTATTGCCATGGAGTGTCTTCGACGATGTGACGCAGGAATTGTTCCCATTGGACTTTAAAACCGTTGTCAAACACTTGATTGTCGGGGACTTCTTCCCAGCTTTCGAAAAAATCTAGGGGTTGTGGCTGGTCTGGGTTCCAAACGGGTTTGGGGGTGTTGACCCGCGCTTGGGAATAGCATTTATGTAAGCCAGCGACGGCCGAACCATGGGTTCCATCGACTTGGAAGGTGACTAAATCATCACGCCGCACGCGCACGCACCAAGATGAATTAATGTGGGCGATGATGCCGCCTTCTAGCTCGAATGTTGCGTAAGCCGCGTCATCGGCATTGGCTACATATTCGTTGCCGTCTTCGTCCCAACGTTTTTTTATGTGGGTCGCGCCCATGCAAGAGACTGATTTAACAGGGGCAATTACATTGTCCAGCACATAACGCCAATGGCAGAGCATGTCGGATATGATGCCGCCGCCATCAGCTTTTCTATAATTCCAGCTTGGACGTTGGGCGGGCATCCAATCACCTTCAAACACCCAATAGCCGAATTCGCCACGAACTGACAGAATTTCACCGAAAAATCCAGAATCTCTTAGGCGCTTGAGCTTTTTTAGACCTGGGAGATCTAATTTATCATGCACAATGCCGTTTTTAATGCCTTTGGCATCGGCATAGCGCGCAATATCAAGCGCTTCGCTAAGAGATTCTGAAACTGGTTTTTCGCAATAGATATCTGCCCTTTGGTGGCAGGTCGCGCGGCGTCGACAGTGTGATCGCGCTGGGTGCCATCACCACCAGCGGTGGGTCGGCGCGCTACGCCATGCCTTATGCCAAGCTGGAGCAGGGCAGCAGCAAGGATCAGGTTGATCTGGTCTGGGAAGAAGCTGTGCAGGGTGAGGTGCAACTGACCCTGCGTATGGACAAGTGATCAGGTTTGGCCAAAGTCCTCTGCGGTCAGGTGAAATGCCTTGCCAAAGCCGCCGTTCAGGTGGGCCTCGCTGACCTTGAAACGGACAAAGGCAAAATCGGCAAACCCAATATAAAGCTTGGCTTTGGGGTGGTCGCGCAGATAATGCGCGGCCAACGCGCCATATCCATCCTCACCATGGCGCAGGAAAGACGCCCGACAGACCAGGCTCAGTCGCGGATGGGTGAGTGGATCTCCTTTTGGGCCAGGCTCTCCTACCAGCAACGAACAGGCCGGATTCACCAGTAAGGCGCGGGTGTGAGTCGACAGTGACGACACCAGGCTGATTGGCTCGCCATCAATATCCAACCCAAAGGCAACCCGGGTCACCAGTGGTGTTCCAGCCTCTGTGATGACCCCCAATGCCGCAAAACCAGCTCTGCCCATCAG
>NVUH01000049.1 GCA_002401855.1 Hyphomicrobiales bacterium | reverse complement strand
GCGTTCGCTCCGCTCTCTTGCCACGCCTAACGGCGACGCGCGGTCGCGCTTGCCTCAGCCAAAGGCTTCGGACTCTTTTTCCATGAAAAGCACAATGAGCAAACTATGTGGCACCTATATTCGGAGCATCTCCAAACTCTAGCTCACTAAGCGTAATGTAGTTGATTGGGGTGCCGAATTCGCCTCCGACCAGCGGCTGAGTGGCTTAGCTAGAGAGCGGAGCGAACGCACGCAGTGCCAAGCAAAAATGCAAACTTCCAGAGCCTTTACGACCAGCTAACTGTCTTTTCTCTGTCACCACAGGGCAACGTCCCTGCCAAGGCTCTGGAAGTTTGCTCTGTTTCGTTCGCTACGCTCTCTAGTGAGCCCCTGCACCCCAAGGGCACTTCCTCGCTTCGCTCACGGCGCGGGCGCTTGCATCCGCAAGCTTGCTACGGGCTAACCGCCCGACGGCCAGTCAGCCTTGCCTCTCCCTACGGGTTCGGACTTATTTTTCATTCTAGTTCAGCATTTGCGCGCTATACTGATATTCTTTAGGCCTTTCTTTTGCCACAGATTTATTCTAGGTTTGGGCATCGAATCAAGTTTAAGGTTGTTTATGTTTCATAGGTTTTTTGGTGCACTGGTCATTGTGCTGTGCGGTTTTGTTAGCAGTGTTAATGCCGAGAATATTCCGTTGAGGGATGATGAGATTGCGACCATAAACAGTGTGTCGGCTTATCTTAAAAGCTTTGGCACTATGCAGGGTAATTTTGTGCAGGTGGCGCCTAATGGTGGCACAACTGGTGGTAAATTTTGGATCAGGCGGCCTGGGCTTATGCGGTTTGAATATGATGCGCCTGAAAAGCTGCTGATCATTGCTGATGGCATTTGGGTTGGGGTGGTTGATCTAAAAATTAAATCTAAAGCTGATCGGTATCCACTGGGTGAAACGCCGCTGGATTTTATTCTGTCTGATGACCCTGACATTATGAAAAAAACTGATATAAAGGATTTTTATTATGAGCCTGGCAATCTGGTAATCACCATGAGTGATAAAGCTGGCAAAATGAAGGGCAGCTTGACGATGATTTTTGGTGGTGATGATTTGCATTTAAGCAGTTGGACGATTACCGATGAACATGGCCGTCAAACCTCCATCTATATCTCTGATTTACGGGTTAACGAACCGATTCCGGGTGATCGATTTGCGCTGCACCGCTATTAATATAGCTCGTTTATAGTGTCAATAATGGCGTTACACAATGTTTTCAGCTCGTCTTCACTCATAATATAAGGCGGCATCACATAAATTAGTTTGCCGAACGGGCGCACCCAAACGCCTTTGGCGACTAGGCTGGCTTGCAATTTACCGACATTAACAGGCTCACGCATTTCAACCACACCAATGCCGCCCAAAACACGCACATCGGCCACGGCTTTATGCGCCTCAATGTCGTGCAATTGCTGCAAGCCAGTTTCAAGCCGCGCGACATTACTTTGCCAAATAAATTCGTGACCGCTCTTTGTATCAGCTTTTTGCATCAACAAATCAAGGCTGGCTGAGGCCACGGCACAGGCTAGCGGGTTGGCCATAAAGGTGGGGCCATGCATTAATATTGGTGTTGCGCCGCCCGATATGGTCATGGCGACATTTTTGGTGGTGATGGTGGCGGCTAAGGTCATCATGCCACCCGTTAAGGCTTTGCCGATGCACATGATATCGGGTGTTATATCCGCATGTTCCATAGCAAATAATTTTCCTGTGCGGCCAAAGCCAGTGGCAATTTCATCAAAAATGAGCAACACGCCATATTGGTCACATAATTTGCGCATTTGGCGTAGATATTCGGCGTGGTAAAAATGCATACCGCCTGCGCCTTGGACAATCGGCTCGATGATGACTGCGGCCAATTGTTGATGATTTTCTGCAATCGCTGTTTTAAATGGTTCGATGTCAGCGTCATCCCATTGGGCGTAGAACTCGGTTTGCGGACGGGCGACATGGAAATGTTTGGCGATTACGCTCTGGAACATGTGATGCGAGCCATTTTCGGGATCACCGACTGACATGCAGGTGAACGGATCGCCATGATAGCCACCTCTGACGGTTAGAAATTTATTTTTGTTTGGCTCCTCGCGTGATTGCCAATATTGCAAGGCCATTTTGAGCGCGACTTCGATGGATATTGAGCCTGAATCGGCTAAAAATACATAATCAAACACATTAGGTGTCATATCCAGCAGGCGTTTGCCCAGTTCTGATGCGGGTTGGTGGGCAATGCCACCAAACATGACATGTGACATTTTTTGTGATTGTTCTAGCAAGGCTTGGTTCAACACGGGGTGGTTATAACCGTGCAATGCGCTCCACCAAGAAGCCGTGCCATCGACCAATTTGCGGCCATCTTCCAGCTCTAAATAGACCTTATCGGCCGCCACAACGCCATAACAGGGTAGTGGTTCAATCATTGATGTGTAAGGATGCCACAGATGGTCGCGGTCAAAATTGAGCCAGTCTTCACTTGTTTTAAATTTTTGCGCCATGGTCAAAGTCCACCCGAAATCAATGATGTTTTTTTAAATTCTTAGCCGATCAAAATAACATTTACAAGCGCCGCGTGAGAGGGTAAAAACTTGCATGAGTGATTTTTCCGATTATACGTCCGAAGAGGACGAAGCGGCGCAACAAGCCGAATATGCCGAAATGCTAAATGAATTGCCGATCATGAATGAGGTCAGCAAAGCCATAGTTGAGCTTAAACGGGTTGATTGGTTTCATCATATTGGCGATAAAATTGATGCCGAAACGCGGCAGATTGCCCAAGATTATATGGATTTTTTGGGTTTTAATTATTCAGAATTGCACATTGTACAAGATTGGGATGAAGTTTTTCCAGTGATGGAAACCAATAATTACCAAACGGGTGCGTGGGAAGCAGAAGAGGCAATGCGCGCGGCGTTGACTTTCCGCGCTTCGGAGCAATTGTCTGAGCCAGCTATGGAGTTTTTATTCCAATTTTTGGCGGCGGCGTTGAATGAGCATATTGATGACCATATCACCGAGATTTTTGCCAATTGGGAGCTGGAAGATAGCCAGCTTAAAAACTTAATGATGGGCAGTGCCATGCAAGCTTGCCATACTTATATTTTGGCCAAAACCTTTGGTGATGATGAGTATCATCCGTTTATATTGCGCATTAAATTATATCAATCTGGCCATTGGCCACTGGGGTTTTCAGGCGATAGTCTGGCTGTATTTTAATTTTTAAATTTTGAGGTTTTTATGAAGGTACGCATCGCAACTTGGAACATTAATTCTGTCCGCCGCCGCATTGAAAGTGTCGAGCGTTTCGTCACCGAATATAAACCCGATATTTTATGCCTGCAGGAAACAAAAGTGCATGATGATGCCTTTCCGATGAAGGCGATTAAGGCGATGGGGTTTGAACATGTCGAAATTAATGGCATGAAAGCCTATCATGGGGTGGCGACATTTTCTAAAATCCCACTGACTAAAGTGGAAAAAATTGAATTTTGCAACAAAGGTGACGCGCGGCATTTGGCGATTAGTTTTAACACCCCGTCATCTGGCGAAGTGACTGTGCATAATTTTTATGTGCCTGCGGGCGGCGATGTCGCCGATGTTGATGAAAATGAAAAGTTCAAACATAAAGTTGATTTTTTGGGCGAAATGACCGAGATATTCAGCAAATTAAGTAATGACGACTCAGCTATTTTGGTTGGCGATTTAAACATTGCGCCGCATGAAAATGACGTTTGGTCACATAAACAGCTTATTAAAGTGGTTAGCCACACACCGTTTGAAGTTGAGCTACTGAAAAAGCTGCAAGACAGTATGGATTTTCAGGATATGGTGCGTGAATATGTGCCTGTGTCTGAAAAATTATATTCATGGTGGAGCTATCGCTCTAAAGACTGGACGCAATCCAACAAAGGCCGCCGGCTTGATCATGTGTGGGTGTCGCAGCCGCTTAAAGACAAGCATAAGGGTATGGAAATTGTCCTCGCCCCCCGCAGCTGGGAAGCGCCGTCTGACCATGCGCCGATTTTGGCAGACTTTGATTTTAGCTGATATTTGTTCAGCATTTATAGTAAAATAATGATCGATCGCGCTTATCGATTAATCTTCTAGATGACCATTGCGTCTGCAGGTTTTGATTTTTCAAAAAATGTCGGTTAAACCGCGTTTTTTGTCGATGGAAACCTCATATATACCCCACTTTCATAATCAATTTTTAAGCAATGTGATCGCGTTCCACAAGTATAAATTCTACCTATTAAACTATTGTATAATCAGTAAAAATTTTGATTTACTACACAAAAAATATATATCTATTACCTATCTGCGCATTATTATAATAAGATTATAATATAGTCATAAATTTACTGGGAATTTTTAGCGTGAACATAATTTTAAGCTTGTGGACAACTACCTATACAAAATAGACGATTCTTGATAGTATTCGTTGGGCATATATTGCTATTTCATGGGAATCTAATGATAACCGAATTAAAATTACTTAAAAGAATTATCGGTTTTTGCAGTTTATTATTGCTGCTTCCCTCATATGCATATGCCGAAGACACCCAATTCCCTTTGGTCAAAAATCAACCGATAGATGAAAACTTACCTAAAAATGCTGGCCTTGATATTATTGGGTTTCATTTACTGATGAATATTAACGAGGTGGAAGCTAAGGTTCCTGAGCTTTTGAAGCAAGGTTACAAAGTTAGCCATAATGATGATGTCATCCGCAGTTTGGATGACTTGAAAGGCAATTTGGTTAGTTATAAATATGGCAGAAGCCAAACAATGATTAACAAATCCCATGATTTTATTATACTAAATTATACAAGCGCTTTACTTGGCAGCCGCATTGAATCAATAAGACGAATTGTATATTATGATGATGAAGTTGATATTTCTACTGTCGATAGCGGTTTGTTGGACAAGTTTGGCAACCCAACTTATCAAACCAGTTCGACTTCCCAAATTGATTACAAATATTTTTTTGATTTTGGCATACAATTAGAAAATATGGACCAAGACACCTATAAAAACCGTAAATGTTGGCAATCTGCATTAAACTCGCCACGTAATGTTTATCTGCCTATCTATCGTTTTGACCCCAATAGGCAAAATGAGCTTCAGTTTTGCAAGAGCGGCATTGAAGTGAACGTGGTTTACGGCGCCAGCAAAAAGCGTTCAAAAGAAGTGAACTTTTTTGTTTGGGATCACGATCTATCTTTTAAGAATTTAAAAATACAGGATGAATTTTTATACGAAGCCCTATTGGCTAAGAGAAAAACTGATGAAAATTTAGAGTCTGCACAATTGGAATTGGGCAGTCGGTTTTAATATTTCCAAAATTTGGGGGTGAGCAGCACCAACAAAGTGAAAATCTCTAAACGGCCGAGCAGCATGGATGCGCTCAAAACCCATTTTGCGGCATCCGGCAAAGGGGCATAATTGCCTGCAGGGCCAATAATAGGACCAAGGCCTGGGCCGACATTTGCAATGGCCGATGCAGCGCCCGAAATGGCCGTGATGTCATCCAAGCCCAATAGGCTTAAAATTAATGCAATAGCACCAAAGGCAAATAAGAACACCACAAAAAAGCCCATCACTGAGGCCGAAATTTTACCATCAATCTTGTGGCCATTATAACGCGGAATGAACACGCCATTGGGGTGCAACATTTGCGCAATATGGACTTTCAAATTTTGGAAAATCACCTGAAAACGGAAAATTTTAATGCCGCAACTGGTTGAACCCGCACAACCACCAATGAACATGATGAAGAAGAAAAACACACTGGCAAACACGCCCCACAAAGTATAGTCAAGCGTGGCATAGCCGGTTCCCGTCATAATCGAGGTGACGTTAAAGGCGCTGAATCTAATGATTTTCTCTAAATCTGTATTGCCTTGATTATATTGATAAATGCTCATTATAATAATGAAAGTTAGCAATGTGCTCAAGAACCACCTGACTTGGGTGTCACGAAATAAGGCCCATCTATTGCCCTTCATATATTGTGCATATAGCAAAAACGGCATGCTGGCCAAAATCATAAACACCACGCCGACATATTCAATGGCGGGGCTGTTAAAATAGCCGATTGACTGGTCATGATTGGCCATGCCGCCTGTTGCCACAGTGGTTAAGGCATGCACCACCGCATCAAATAAATCCATGCCAAAAAACAGATAGGCCAAAAAGCATAAAAATGTGAGTGATATATATATCAGAGTGATTGAAGCTGAAATTTCGGCAATGCGCGGTGCGGCGCCATCGACATTGTCGGTAAATTCCATACGGAATAGCTGCATGCCACCAATTTGCAACATGGGTGAGATGGAAATTGCCATGACCAAAATACCAATGCCGCCCATCCATTGCAAAATACCACGCCACAATAAAATACCTGGTGCGGTTATATCGAGGCCGACAATGATGGTCGAGCCTGTGGTGGTGATGCCTGACATGGCTTCAAAATAGGCATCGGTAAAGCTGGTATTCTCGGCGCTGAACATGAAGGGTAGTGAACCAAATAATGGCATGGCTGTCCAAATAATCGCCACCAATAAAAACGCCTCGCGCACCCGCAAAGGCGCTTGGCTACCCCAGCCAGACACCATCATCACCGCGCCAAAAAATACCGTGGTGAAAGAGGAGGCGAAAAATACCGTCCAATCGTCATTATCGGCCAATAGGTCAATAATGGCGGGCAGCAACATCATCAGGCCAAACATCGAGGTGAACAAGCCTATCACCAATAAAAGCGGACGAAAATTCAATTTTTTGCCTCAATCATGAAATTCATAGCCTCACTTTTAGCAGCACCGTCAAAGCTGCGCAAGCGCTTGCTCTAAATCGGCGATTAAATCTTCGACATTCTCTAACCCAACATTAAGACGCAGCAAGCCAGCGGTGATGCCTAATTTTTGCCTAAACTCTTCGTCTAAACGTTGATGAGTGGTGGTTGCAGGGTGGCAGATTAGGCTTTTTGTGTCACCCAAATTGTTGCTGTAGAGGATCAATTCCAAAGCATTGGAAAATTTAAAGGCTGTGGCTTGGTCTTCAAATTCAACCGCCAACATATTGCCACCGCCTTTCATCTGGCTTTTGGCTAGCTTATATTGCGGGTGGCTTTTGTGGAACGGATAAAGCATGTTTTTAATGTGTTTGCGATTGTATAAAAAATCAGCCACTGTTTCGGCGTTTCTGGTTTGCTGTTGCACCCGCAAATCCAAAGTCTCGAGGCCTTTGAGCATCAGCCATGCGTTAAATGGTGAGCATGAAGGGCCAGTTTGGCGAATATAAGTGAGCACTTGGGCGGCAATTTCTTCATCATTGCACAGCACGGCGCCTGCCATGGCGCGGCCTTGGCCATCTATGAGCTTTGTGGCGCTGTAAAATACAATGTCAGCGCCCAGTTCAAACGGATGCTGCAAAATGGATGTGGCAAATACGTTGTCGACAATTAGGGTGATGCCATTGGCTTTGCACAATTTGGATACGGCCTTAATGTCAACCAATTCAATGCCTGGGTTGGTTGGCGTCTCCAACAAAAATACTTTGGTATTGGGGCGAATGGCGGCTTGCCATGCGCTGACATCGCGACCATCGACAATTGTAGATTCGACGCCGAAACGAGGCAGTAAATCATTGGCGATGTAAACGTTAGAGCCAAACATAGCGCGGCCAGCGACGATGTGATCGCCGGCTTTTAGAATCGAAAATAATGAGGTGTTGGCTGCGGCCATGCCTGTGGCGGTCGCGTAACAAAATTCTGCGCCATCTAACATAGCGAGGCGGTCTTCAAACATTTTTGTGGTTGGGTTGCCAAAGCGGGTGTAAATAAAACCTTCTTGCTCACCTTTAAAGCGCAATTCAGCAATTTCGGCACTGTCATATGTATAGCCACTATTCATAAAGATAGCTTCGGAGGTTTCGCCAAATTGTGAGCGTTGTGTGCCGCCATGAATGAGATTGGTTTGCGCGCCATATTTGGCATTGCGTTTTTTATCGGTCATTTTTATTCCAGTATATTTGGGGAGTGACCGAAGTCAGGACCCTTTAGCGTTAAATTTAGCTGATTTTACAATCAACAGGGTGGCGCAAGCAGTCGCAAATTCCACCTTTGGCTAGCAACTTACTCCGTTGTTATCAAGTGGTCAACTTTAATATTGGTAGTTGCTGTAAACTATGTTAATCAGCATATATACATACTTTAAGATTGAAAATATAATGAGCCAAAAATCCGGCATCTTGCCTGCGCATAGCATTCATAAGTTGGTCGATGATGGCCAAATTATTACCGAAAAACCGCTGGATGATGACCAGATACAGCCCGCATCGTTAGATTTACGGTTGGGCAAAATTGCCTATCGGGTGCAGGCGAGTTTTTTGCCAGGGGCGCATAAAACCGTTGGTCAACGGTTGAATGAATTGTCGTTACACGAAATTATGCTGACCGATGGCGCGGTGCTGGAAACCAATTGCGTTTACATTGTGCCGTTGCTGGAAAGTGTTAAGCTCGGTGACAATATTTCTGCTATGGCCAACCCTAAAAGCTCGACGGGGCGTATTGATGTTTTTACGCGTTTGATCACCGATTATGGGCAAGCGTTTGATACGATTCCTGCGGGTTATCAAGGCCAATTATATGCCGAAATTAGCCCACGTACTTTTCCGATATTGGTGCGCACCGGCTCACGGCTTTCGCAAATGAGATTTCGCATTGGTAGCGCGGATCATAGTGATGCTGAGTTGAGACAATTGCACGAAACGCATGGTCTGGTGCAATTGCCAGATGATGGCGATTTTGACATTAATATTGATAATGGGATTGCCTTTCGGGTGGATTTAAAGGGCATTGCCGTGGACGGGCAGACGGGGCCAAACCTTGTTGGCTACCGTGCAAAACGCCATTCTGGGTTGATTGATGTCGATAAAAAAGCTGCATTGAAAATTAGTGATTATTGGGAAGCTATTTATGCCAATGAGGGTAAGAGTTTGGTGTTAGACCCTGATCAATTTTATATTTTAGCCTCGAAAGAAGCGGTGCATGTGCCGCCGCATTATGCTGCGGAGATGGTGCCTTATAACACGCTGGTTGGTGAGTTTCGGGTGCATTATGCGGGGTTTTTTGACCCTGGGTTTGGGCATGATGCCGCGGGCGGGCATGGCAGCCGTGGGGTGCTGGAAATGCGCAGCCATGATGTGCCGTTTATATTGGAAGATGGGCAGATTATTGGGCGGCTGGTTTATGAGAAGCTTACTGATGCGCCGCGGGAATTATATGGGCAGCTGTCGACGAGTAATTATCAGGCGCAGGGGTTGAAATTGTCGAAGCATTTTCGGAATGGTTGATGGTTGGGTTCTGAGCTGGTGGAGCGATACTTTTTTCGTTCGGCTTTGCCTCTCTTTTTATCGTTCGCTTTGCTCTCTATTAACACTAGCGTGCGTTCGCTCCGCTCTCTTGCCACGCCTAACGGCGACGCGCGGTCGCGCTTGCCTCAGCCAAAGGCTTCGGACTCTTTTTCCATGAAAAG
>NVUH01000048.1 GCA_002401855.1 Hyphomicrobiales bacterium | reverse complement strand
TTTAAAGCTTGTTTACAAGGCTGTGAGCCAGCAAGCGGCTGAGGCTGCACTTGATGATTTAGAGGGTAAGTGGGGCGATAAATACCCGATTGTGATTAAATCTTGGCGTAAGAAATGGCATAATCTATCGATATTCTTTAAGTACCCAGAACCAATCCGCAAGGTTATTTATACCACCAATGCGGTTGAATCTGTTCATCGGCAGTTCCGTAAATTGACCAAAACCAAGGGCGCGTTCCCCAATGAAAACAGTCTGATGAAACTATTGTATGTGGGCATACAGAATATGACCAAAAAATGGACAATGCCAATCCATAACTGGAATTTGACATTATCCCAATTGCATATATATTTTGGGGGCAGATTAGATGACGTATTAGACATATAATTTAGCTGACACAGAATTCTGAACAGTCTCGACGTCAGGCAGAAATTGCTATATTTGAATATATCAATGGATTTTACAATCCTAGGAGAAGGCATTCTGCATTAGGTTGGAAAAGCCCGTTGGCTTTTGAACGAATGGCTGCTTAAATGAGAATAGAAGCGGCACGAAAGCGGGACACGACCAGTCCGCATCAATACGCCCTTCCCATAACTTTAAACTTCTATCAACCTCTATCAATCGACTTTCTAGATAATCACCATTTTTTAGCCAAACTGATATAGAAACAGCATCAGTCGAAGTAAAAGCTTCTATTAAGCTCGATAGCGCAGTTGGCCTATGGTCATATCGATGAATATTGTGGTTTTTCATCCATTGTGCAGTTATATCTCGAAATGATTTTCTCCATAATATCGCTCCACCTATGGAAAACAGCAAAGCAAAGCAGATTGCGCCAGTTATATTTGCAGCATCGCCTATTGAAAATAATTCAATATATTGTCCTTCCAATTGCCCAAGATAATAAGATATATGCCAAAAGCCAAGTAATACCTGATAAGTCAATAATCCAATTTTTGCTAACGTAGCAAAGACCAATGTTTGCATAATAATGTCTGTTGTGGTCGATTTATGACCAATTCCAATGGTCGACACCCAATACCCCAGATATCCACATACAATTATTAATTGTATTTCTAAGGTCAAACTCAATATTGCATTCATAATATCACTCCATTCAAATTTAGCTTTTCACATAGGCTGTAATTTGCCTGTTTAGCTTATAAATTTTGCCTTTCATTCCCCAGCGTATCCCAAATAATTTCATTTATTCACTAGACATGTTTCCAAAAATTGACAATATCTCTTTGATCGAACTAACGAGAAAGCCAATGCCTATCGTTTGAATAAAAATTTACTTTGTTGATCTCTTTGTCAAAAAAAGACTCCGAGAAGAAGGAATTAAGGCAGGGTGAGCTGCCTAGAAACAACCTTCTCAACTCATCAACCTGTCTAATGTTTGAAAATTTCCTGCTTTTTTCCAAAGCGTCCTATTTCCAATAATATATAATGCTGATTTTGCTCGTGTTACTGCAACGTTTGGCAAGTTTGGATTTCTACCTGCCCAAGATCTTGCTCCAGATTGATTGATTGCTTGAGCACCCAACACAAAGAATACAATCTCTGCTTCCCTCCCCTGTACTGTATGCACAGTGCCTACATGATCATAAACCCAATTTGATGGATCTTCTACCCATCCTTCTAAAACACCACTTGCTTGTAGTATTCTCCTTAAATTATCTTGAACAATTACAAAAGGCGTTATTATATAAAGATCCGCGTCAGCACCACTTTGGCGCAAAATTTTTAAATTTTCTAAAAGCACTTCGCCTTCAGATTGGCACCATTTATCGGGGCCTGTTTCTCCCACTATATCAATCCATTTAGAAATTCCAAGTACAGGTGTTTTTTCGGGAGGAGCCTTGGCTTGAACCATTAAATTTGCGTATGCAATGCTATTTGAAATATCAAACATCGGACTGTCACAACGACGATGAACCAATAAAGGTGATCCAACATCTCTAAAGCCACTACCTGAACTAAAACGCGCCGAATGAGGGCTAGCCTTATCTGCGAGTGTTTGAACTGAAGCTTGTGGAGCGTTAAATTGTTCTGCTTCTATTCCAAAATACGCGCAAATCTCCTCTGTTAAAGTGTTTGGTAGTGTTACTACGGGTTCAATTTGCAATGGATCACCAACCACAATAGAACGCTTTGTGCGCATAATCGCTCCAACCGCAGCTTGAGGAACTGCTTGACCAGCTTCATCAATTAGCAGCCAACCCAACGTTTCCTGAGGTAACCGAGAAAACATGCTGTTGACCGATGCAAAAGTTGTCGAGATAACCGGAACTACCAAGAAAAAAGTTGCCCATAATTCGGGAATCATTTTATCTTTTGCAGCTTTGCCAAATGATCGTGTTCCAAAAGTTTCGATAAATATTGCTAAATTTTCTTGAATTGCTTCGGCGGAGCAATCGATAAAGGATTTATGAACGACTATTGCTGCTTCAAAGACATTATCCCTTTCGAGGCTGTCAGCTTCATTAAACCAAAGATGTGCCAGCTGAATAGATTCAACCGAACCGTTAAAAAAATCTTTGTCTGGAATCGGAGCATTCGAGTTCTTTTTAGCGTCTTCTATAATTTTTGTAGATTCAACATAACTTTTATTCAAAGTAATGAGAAGCAATTCGCTCGATTTATATTCTTGCTCAAGAATAACTCGATCTGAACACTGTCTTCCATTCTTCCCCTTTACCACTCTATATTCTGTGCTAGCGCTATTTAGTTCTAAGGCATTATATTTTTTTTGAATTTTCCACTCCCTGAAAGCCTTTAAATTAAATATCCTAACAATAAAATTTGGAGCCAATTTCAAGTGATAAGTGCATTTAGAATCAATTTCTTGTAATTTAGAAAACAGTGATTCCTTTTCTTTTTCAGAATGTGTAATTTCCCCTGAAAGTTGCGAAATTTGTGTTTCTAGTACAATTGAATTAGTTTTTACATCCTCAATTTCAGCCAATAATTCAGAAATAGAAACTAATTTGGAATGAATAAATTGCAACCTATTCCTAGTTTTTTGAGCTTTTGATTTTGCTGAAGCAAATGCACTACACGATTTTCTCCAATTATCGATTGCTTCTTTTTTTGTCTTAGGAGGTCTTTCTTTTTCTATGACAGAAGGAATTCGTTTTTGAAGTGTGCCATCAGGCTGCTTCTCCATTATAAACTGAGAATCTCCAGCGGCCTGTTTTAGATATGTTGCCAGGCCGTTTTCTTCATCTTTCCAAAACGCTTGAGAAAATTCATATCTATTGTTTGAATTGCCTAATACCGCTGCAATCATCCCCCAAGTTTTAGATTGCAATACACGATCAGAGATGGAGGGAAAATACCTTAAATTTATTGCATCTTTTGCAATTGCGCTAATATCTGGGAGCTCGGCACTTACATTTTCAACTGCTTTATTATTTGAAGAAGCCACAACCATTTCGAAACCTTTCAGCAAATTCGAAAGATGATGAAATGTTATTTTAGCTTTGTTACGCTGAATACTTTGAGAACTCGCCGTGAATGCCATTGATGGATCTTTAAAGGTGATCATTTTCTCTGCACGTTCAACCAACCGAGCAGCAACTACATCACGAAGAAGTGTTGTTTTTCCCGTTCATGGTGGTCCATTAACAGATAAAATACCGTTATCTTTTAAATGGTTACTTATTCCATTTATCGCGGCCTGCTGCAATAAAGCCAGAGAGAAACGTCCTTTAGCAGGCCAACTACCAAGTGGTGTTGCCTCTGGTCTAAGAATATGTATTAATCCCTCTTCATCATCAAGAAGGTTAGTTTTTGAATATGGCTCTTCTTGTCCTAAAAATAACTTTAATGATCTGGACGCTGTCCCAGTTTTGATTTTTTCACCTGCAAGCGACAAATCTTCTAAAAAGAACGAATTTAATAAGCTTGGCTCAGGGGGAATTTTACTGGCAAAGAACTCAAATCTTCTGACTAGAAAATCTGGAGCTAAGACCTTTTGTCCTCCAAGGTCTAACTCATTCACTAAAAATTTAAAAAGAGATTGTATTGCGGCTTTTGTAAGAGGTAAGATTTCACCATCACTATCTCTACGAATTAATTTATTTTTTAAGCTGTATTTTATCTTTGCTTCACAAGAAGTCCAATCCGCAAGAGAAAGCAAGTCACCTGTTAAGGCTTTTGGAAGTCCCCAAGCGAAACTAGATATAGCATAACAAGCTTCATCTTCTATTGGCCGACCGGCCTTATCTACAATAATCGAAGCAATCGCGGTATATCCATTATTTGCGTGCTGATCGGGTCTATTATCAGAGAAAACCTTCAGAAGCGCTTCATAAGCTGGCGGCAAATTGATTGAACCTAATATAATTTCGTATACAAGTTTTTTATTTTTGCGTGATTTTTCTCCCTTTACCCAAGGCAATTCAGAATCTGATATTAAAACTATTTGTCTATTCGGCCCTGTTGCAAAATCCGATTTCCTTTTAAACGTTCGAGGAGACAATACTTCTAGCGCCGTCCAAGCATGCAATATATTTTGGGGTTGGTTAGTAATGTCAGGTTTTTTCACCCGAACAAATTCTTTTACCCTAGGCTTCATTCGTTCGGTTTCTACGAAGCTTTCTTCCACTTGAACTTGAAGAGGCACTTCATTCCTTGTCTTAACACGGATATTTGACCCTTTTAGTTTTTCAATCTTTCCTTTTAATTTCTGTGACCGTTGAGTGGTCCGAAATTCAAGTTCAGACAGAATTTCATTATTTTGAAGCTCATTGCCACTTTCATTTTTAAAAAGTTTTTCTAAATCTTTAATCGAACTTTTAAAATATTTTCTATTAACCATGCTGCGCACCAAGAACTTTCTCGCTAATCTTTCTATGAACAATATGGCTTAACTTTAAGGGAACGTAAATGTAATTCGCAACCAACGCGCCTGTACATCGTCAGAACTTCAATTCACATATGAAACCCTTGAGCCTGTATTGATAATCTATATGGTTAGTTTTCATTTCAAATTTCTATCTGATTTTCTTAAAAAATTGAAAATTAAACAAATTTACGCCAGTCATAGGCTACTTAGCAGCTCAACTAGTCCGAAACATAAAATGAAACTTCTGCGTCCTCATCTGCTTTCTGAAAACTTTTAATTAAATCACCCTGCTCTATGGTTGCATACTGTATGTTTGTAGATGTAATGTATGTTTCAAACTCATTAGCTATATGGCGCTTTATTTTTTCAATTGACATTTTGAACACCGATTTTTTTATTATTTCAGCTTTGGAGAAAATAAAACTTTCCCTTTTACCTTTAATATCTCTACTCAATAGTTCAAATGAACAAATAAGCCCAAACGACCATTGCCCTATTTGTCCGTAAGCATACCCTAACAAGGCTGAAAATTTATCTGTTTTCCCTTCAAAATCGGCAGAAATTTGAACACTATTTGTTTCAATCAATGTAGCCAATCCATATATATTTTTGATTGTTTCAAAAAAGTCAACAAAAGGTATTCTCACTTGGTTACATCTGTCCTGACCTATATTCTCTATCAAAAACCTTCCTACAAGCAATGTAATGCCAATCCATTCTTTTGTGTCTAACGGGATATCTAATTGACCAGAAAACAATTCACCCTCTTCGGTGCTTAGGCTAAATGAAACCGATCCTTTTTCAGAGCATTTTTTTAAAAAAACATAACCTATATGTTGCATAATACATAAATTCGCATACGGATCATAACAATGAATCAAACGGTGATTTTTACCTTTTGCAATATAAATCATTTCAAAATGCCCCGCGACAATTCTAAATTTATACCTCTTATCAGTCGTTTCTAACAAAGTGGAAGCAAAAGCCTGAACTGGCAGTTGTATTGTTCCTTCGTCAGGTTGAGAGAGCTCCAATACCATTGGCACTGGTTTTGCTTGAAAAGAAATCCTACCACTAGACATTTGATGAGTTGGTAGCCTTGAAGAAATATCAAACCGATTATTAGAAACTTTAAAATTTTTTACAGGTAAATCTGCCTTTAAACCAATTTGGTGATCGATAATATCGTCAGGAGAACCCAATTCCCCAAATGTAATTTCAATTTTAATTGGAGATTTTTCATAACCCAGCTGGCTAGCTAGTTTATGTTTTGCAGTTGCGTAGTTGCCATCAACCTTTTGAATGTGCCTTAGCATCCATTCGTTGAGCGGCAGATCAATTCTGTCAACAGATGAAAAAGACATTGATACTTTTATTTTTCTAACGTCTTGACTGCCACCTTCTTCAATTTGGCGCGCGCGCTTTAAAAATTTATAAATATCTGCCCGCCAAATGTGTTTTCCGTAAATTTCAGGATCAGAATTTGAATTGTCGTATTTTAGTAAAAGTAAAAAACATGGTAAATCCGCTTTCGTTGCCTTAAGAGCATTTGACAACTTCAAGCTAGTTGTTAATTTATTGCCTCGAGTTGTTTTAATTTGGACAAGGCTTTGAACCACACCAGCTTGCATATCCGCAGGAAGGTTTTTTATTTTTGATTGTTCAATTTCAACAATATGATCCCAACCATGTTGGTCGTCACGAGATTCATTACAAACCATTCCCTCGTTGGCACATAGCAATGAAAAGAACAACTCTCCATGCCGCCCCTGTCTTCTGGCCAAATTCAAAATCCTCAAATCATAATAATACCAGATCAATTTAACATATTCTTGAGTTAAAAAGTCTTTATATATAAATGAGTTTAGCTAGTTTCAAAGAAAAAGAAAATCAATAATTAGTATTTCCAATGAGAATTGAATGAATAAAGAAAAAAAGTAATTACTTGAAATGATTCCCAATAAAGAAACAGGTTTTGGTGTAATTTAGGTTATACTTGGACTTGTCTGATAAAAGTGAACACGACCTTCAAAGACGACGACGGTCAAATCATTTGATGGGACTTACTGTACACAAAGAACTCTCAGATATATTTATGCGTAATCTATGGCTGCTTTTTTGCGATAATTGTCATTTAAAACTCAAATCGCAAGAAGGTTGAATGGACAAATGAAAAAACCAGTTTGTTTAACTAGCAAAAGATAAAGTTTCATATTCGTTTAGATTAACCTCATTCTTGGCTTTGTGCAAATTGTAATTATCTTGCATAATTAGCCAACTTTCGGCAGAACGGCCTAACACCTTTGACAATTTAAGAGCCATTTGTGGTGATATATCCGTCTTACAATTTAACAAGCGACTGATAAGACCTGTGCTGACGTGTAAACTGCGAGCCAGCGCGTTTGAGCCGATATCAAAAGGTGTTAAATATACTCTCTTGATAAATTCGCCTGGGTGCATTGGGTTATGTTGGATAATAGTCATTAGTGATAATCCTCATAATTTACGATATATGCATTGCCATTTTCGAATTCAAAAACAATGCGCCAGTTACCACTTACACTTATTGACCATTGATCTTGGCGGTTACCTTTTAGGCCATGTAGATTCCAGCCTGGGATATCCATATCTTCAATTTCAGTAGCGGTATGCAGAGCTTGCAAACGTTCTTCCAATCGCGGGGCATGTTTTGAATTTATGCCTTTTTGATCACCATTGGTGAAGAACTTTTTAAGCCCCTTGTGTTTGAAACTTTTGATCATAGGTTGAATGTAACATTTTATTTAATGTTGTGCAATGGTAAACGATTTTGCGTTAATGTTAAAAATTAGAACGGCACATTCAAAAACTAATGTCGTTGATTATCCAACTAGTTTTCCGTCAATAACTTAGTTTAAATTTTACCACCGAATTTTCAATTCAAATTGATTTTACATCATTACATTTTCTTATTTATGATGAAAAAGGAGCATCGCTAAAAGGTTGTCCAATGGTGTGGTGTATTCTGGGTTTGTTCACGGTTATTTGAGGTAACATTGGACAACTTTTTTTGAGGTTTTCTGCGAGTTACAGAGAATAAACAGGTTCTGGGGGGCAAGGGGTCACGTTCTATCTTTCTCAGGCAGAAAGTAAAGATTCCGCCGAGACGCCCCATTCGTTGTAAAGAGTAATAGCCTGAGATCTAGAAAGGCCACGTTTTCTATTCAAAATATCTGAAGCACGAGACTTACCAATAAGTTTTGCTAAATCAGATTGGCCAAAACCCTTTTGTTCCATCGTAAATTCAATTGCTGATATAGGATCTGACGGTTGCATTGGATAGACCTTATCTTCGTAAGCAGTAATCAATGTCAGTAAAATATCCAGCTCATCACCTTCGGGTGTATTTAACTTTGCATCCATCAGCATTTCAGAACGAGACAAGGCTGCTTCATATGAAGTTTCGTCATTCACTGGGACAATATTTGGCATTTTGATCTCCTTTGATCCAACTCATTCAAATTTTTGTTGCGTCTATTTTATCATATTCAGCGTGTGTGCCAATAAATCGAACCCATCCGCCTCCATATTGGTAATTGAATTTTACGATTAGCCTATAGCTACCACCACAGATATTAAAAACCACTCTATTGTCAGCAATGATGCTAGCCTTTGGCATAATGTTTTTAATATCTTGAGGGTTTTTCCAATCCGCTCTTTTGACGATATGCCACCATTCATTTAATGCGCCTTTGGCATCTGCATGCTTGGTAGAAAATTCTAAAAGAGATCGCCTTGCAATTATTCTCATCAATATTCCAATACTATTTACGTAGGTTACCAAACTGGAAACAAAGAGTCAACGAGGTTCCCCAATTTGGAAACAATCTACAGGAATGTGTGATCTGGAACGAAACAAATTTTGTTACATAGTTTATTACATAAATAGTAACATAAGTTTTCACCTGAGTCGTCTTTAACAAATTGATATATAACGGGTATTTACTTAGGTTAGACGGCCTCCCCTTCCAGAATTATAGAAATTATGAGTTCAACTTTATGTGATAATTCCATTGTTATATTTTTAATCTTGCTGTTATGTTTGTGAGAAAACTAATATCATCATATTTTTTGGTTAGCGAAAAGTCTTTCTTTTCATACAAAATAGCGTTTCTAATTTTTAGTATTTGATTGATTCGTAAGAACTCTTGCTCATCAATTAAATTTTCCTGAAGCAACCAATTAATTTGTGACCTAATTACCAAGGGTTTATTTCTATCCTTAGGCAGCGTAGAAGCTTTTTTACAAGAGGATTCGAATTTCTTCCAAGTATCAATTACTAGACGACCATAATATATTCTGGGGACAAAAAAATTGGAGTTTTTAAGGTTTGTAAATATTTGGGTCCCTAGAACAACTATCAAAATGGTCGATATAATTCCGGTGGTGTATGATGAAATTAAATTAGTTGAGGACTCAGAGATTATTGAATTATCGAAAAAAATACTAAAAAAATGAAGACACAATTCTATGAACACAACAAAAAACCCAATGCTTATATCGGTTAAACCTTGTTTTAAGCTCAACCAAAAGGGCTTTTGAATAAAATTATTACTTTCTAATTGTTCTACCCAAAAGCGGTACTGAATTTGATCTACAAAAATTATTAAATCCCTATAAAACCCGATATGCCGTTGTCTTACGTCAATAGAATTACCTCTATTTTGATCAACTCTTTCATTATAATATGCACTTATATTAATCATTTTATTCCCTCACAATAACATATGCGGTTGAAACAAAAAGCAAACCTAATATACAAACAGAAATAAACAAATAAAAGTCTTCTACCAAACGTAATTTATCGAAGACTAAACTTAAAATAATTGGCAATAGTGAACCGCTCCAGGTTTGCCGGAGGCTCCTATTCTGTAGTAAAAGGAGTTATTATGAGCAAAACAAGAAACAAATTTTCACTTGAGGTGCGTGCACGAG
>NVUH01000047.1 GCA_002401855.1 Hyphomicrobiales bacterium | reverse complement strand
GTCCGTTCAATTTAGTGTCTGTCGCATTATTAATATGCCAATCACTAGTCAACGTGCTGATGTTTTTTGGCAATTGACACCGAAAGAAGATTTTTTTACCACACTAGCTGATTTAAATATTATCTCGGTTTATAATGATGTCAATAATACAGAAATTGACACTTTACCTAACTGCTAAAATTTTAGTTCAATTATGAGCTCTGTTGTTGTGAATTGGAATGCATATTTAGGTGGGTAATTAACGTTTAATACTGACCTATCTATTTATGTTATAATCCGCGTTTTTATGTGCGGAGAGCCACTCATCGGTTGGTCTTATTCTCCTGATGCGGATGGGCCAATTTTAATTGGCAATGCTCGTTCAATTCCAAATGTTCATTGACAGCTTGAGTCCTGTTTTTGATTTCCCATTCGTGGGATGGACGAAAATAACGCTTTAAAAAGCCTGTCTTTATCTTACTGCAGTTGTAATTTGGCTTTCTGATGTATATGGAATTTGTTTGTTATATATTCATTCAATAGTACCTGATGAGTAAGCTCGAATAGCTAAAGCTTGCCAGGGATTTTAGTGAACTTTAATATATAAATTTGACAGTTTGCAATGTTGAGGGTTTGGAAAAGCGAAAGTAAGTTTTATTAAACAAATCTGTGAGTTGATAACATTAGAAATAAAAACCTGCCAGTTCTTATGACGATCATTGAGTTTGGCACTGCGATGAAGAGGTGTGAATTAGCGCTAACCATATGTTTTGGTGTAACTCATACTTAATTCTCAATAAATCAAAAAATAGGTTGCTGCTTTCTGTTGTTAGTTTATTCTAGAAATCAATGAATCAATATTTTTTGCATTTGCATATCAATTATACAAAATAGAAAAACCATGAGTAACATACGTGATATTGCACGCATTTCAAACACATCATTGGGTACAGTTTCACGTGTCATTAACAAAAGTGGATATGTAAGAGATTCTACGCGTGAACGTGTTGAAAAAGCAATTCAGGAACTTGGTTACGAACCTAATGCAGGTGCCCGCCAAATGCGTAGTGGTAAAACAAAACTTATAGGCATTCTTTTACCAGCTCTTGATGTCTCTTTTTTTGGTATTTTAGCGCACACTCTTGAGCAGCGCTTGTTCGAAAAGGGCTATCATAGTTTAATCTGTAATACTTCAGAAAATGAAGAGCATGAAGCCAAATATATATCGACTTTGATAGCCCAAAATGTTGAAGGCATTATCGCAGCTAGCGTTTTTGATCAAACCTCGAATTATTCCCGCATTCTTCAACGTAATATTCCAATCATTGCTATAGATCGTGCTTTACCAGAACTTCCCAATAACGCTGTAACAGTTGACCATATGGAAGGTGGAAGAATTATGGCGAAGCATTTATTGGATTTGGGCCATACTAGAATCGCAGTTATTGGCGCTCCTCAACATAGTCCGCCAATTGGTTTGCGAGTTTTGGGTATAAAAGAGGTTATGGCAGAAAACGGGCTTGCTCCAACAGTAATTAAGCTTGGCGATACTCACAGCTTTGAAGCGTGTTATGATTTAGCATTTGATGTTTTGTCTGTACCGAATCCACCAAGTGCAATCATTGGCACAACAGACACAGCGGCCATTGCTTGTATTCACGCTGCATTTAAACTAAATTTTGCTGTTCCTCAAAATTTATCTGTTATTGGATTTGATGATCTTCCAGAAACTGCGTTCGTAATCCCACAATTGACGACTGTGGCGCAACCTATAAGAGAGCTCGGCCGTGCGGCTATCTCACAATTGTTGAGTTTAATAGACCCTAAGAAGCCTGTTTCGCCAAAGACTTATAATCTTGAGCTAAAGCTCATTGAACGTGACAGTACCGCAGCGCCTTCTTAAAGCGGCTCAACTTCAATAGAGTAATTGGTTTCCCATTTTTGGCCAGCTTTCAAAGACAATGCAGTGCGGATGCCATCTTTAGAGAATCTACTAGGCATGTTTGAAACGTTTGTACCAAAATCAAAAACAGAACAAATAGGTTCTACACCAACACACAGGTTACGTCCGTTCCAGGGTTCTTTGGAACGCCCTAGATTGCTTACCCAAATCATTAGACTTGGAAAATGGTTTTTGTTCCATTTAAGAATTACTCGATAACCTTCTTCCAAATTTTCTAACGTGAATTTACCATCTATCCCGGTCAGCACTAGTATTTCTTCACATTTGTCTTTAAAGGGCACACGTGATGCATCAATAATAGACCCATCTATTGCCGGAATGGCACTAAGATCTGAGTAACATTTATTACCTTTAAAAAGTCTATTTGCTTCAAGTTTAGCAGGGTAAGTCCAAATTTGATCGCAAGCAGAGGGGACGAGCCGCATCCCACCAATTGTCGACGGCAGACGAAATGTCGGGTGCAAACCAATGGGAATTGAGATATCGTGTCGTGCTTCAATGGAAAGGTTTATTTCCAACCTGGCTTCGTCTTTTACACCTATTACCGTTCTCTTAAGTTGATGAATATCTGATTTTGTAGGATATTGGATTTGTGCTGTTATTTGTTCAGGTATTATTGAGCTTAAATCCCAATAATGGTTAGCACCATAGCCATGAGGATATTCTTCAGAACCGATGTTTAAATGACTTATTTCATCTGATGACGCTTCAATTGGGGGCACCCCAAAAGGGACACAAGGCCACTCGCCTCGTGGCCCTCTTATGATAGCGGGGTAGTTCTCTAAGTTGGGTTCATTTGCCCAAGGCGCAATATGTAGCGGTGAAATATTTCTGCCGTTGGGAAGTGTGAAGTCAACGGGGGCTAACATTGCACCTAAACTATGCATTTCTGCTTTACCTCGATTCCATGTCAGGGTGGCTTTATTCATTTGGTTCATTTTCTATCAATAAAGAAGTTCACAAACACCGCTGCTAAGATTAAACCGCCTTTAACAATTTGTTGTGCGTAGGGATTAAAGCCCCATAATGTCATCGCGTTAATTAATACACCTAAAAATAACACCCCTATAAATGCACCCCATATTGAGCCCTTGCCGCCAAATAAACTAATGCCGCCAATGATGACCGCCGAAATAACTTCTAATTCAAGGCCACGGCCAATGGTTGGGCTGCCTGAGTTAATTAGAGACGAATATATAATGCCGCCAATGGCAGCGAATACGGCGGTAAACATCATACAAATGGCTTTGGTTCGCCAAACATTGATCCCGGATAGCCTTGCGGCCTCCATATTGCCACCAACCGAATAAATTGACCGGCCTAAAGTGGTGTAATTGAGAATTATGAAGGTGATAGCAAATGCAATGCCCAATAAATATACAGGCACAGGAACACCGAAAAGGCGGCCACTGCCAATGACATAATACCATGATGGGAAAGATTCAATGGATGCACCATTGCTAATTAAATTTGCAAGGCCCGCCAATATTGCCATCATGGCGAGTGTGGAAATAAAGGTTGGCATGCCAACACGGTGCCTCAATACGCCGTTAAAAAATCCAATTGCTGCGGCAAAGCCAATGGTGAAGGCAAATGCGAGCGCTACAATATACCATTCAGGCTCAAACGCTCCGCCTGATGCCCACTTAACAATCCAAGCGGTCATAACTGCGGATACCGCCACCATCGAGCCTACGGATAGGTCGATTTCACCCGAGATGATTACAAATGTCATGCCAAAGGCAATCATACCTGGGACCGCTATGTTGCGTAAAATATTCAGTTGATTATTAACACTCATGAATCCCTGCGCTGTGGTGGCGACAAGAAGATATAATACGCCTAAAATTACAAGCATTGAATTGCGTCTTAAAAAGATTTTGATATTTGTATTGGTCACTGAGTGGCTTCCTTTTTCATGTCTGCACTATTGTTGTTTATGCTTGTTTTGTCCGTATTTGGCATGCAAGCGGCATAGAGCGTTTTGGGGTCTAGCCCAATGTTCATAAATTCATTGGTTAATTTACCTTCATGAAGTACGAGAATGCGGTCACAACATTCGACAAGATCTTCTAATTCGGTTGAAACAACGATGGAACTTAGGCCTTGCTCGGCTTTTTCCCATATTATTTGGTAAATTTGGCGTTTGGCTTGTACGTCAACGCCTCGGCTAGGTTCATCAAATAACAATATATCTGGGTGGTTAATCATCCAGTTGCCGACAACGATTTTTTGTTGATTGCCGCCAGAAAGTGAGGAAACGGGGTCATGCAGATTACCAACCTTAATGTGAAGGTCGCTGACTTGTTTTGCAACAAATGGCGCTTCTTTGGCGGTTGATATCCAATTGGATGGGGCAATTTGTTTCATGCCAGCCAAACATAGGTTTGCGTGACTCGATAAAATCTGTACCAAACCGCTGGACTTTCTGTCCTCCGAGGTATAACCAATGCCAACATTTTTCATGGTCGGAATGGTGGGATTGTCAATAAACCTGCCTTTGACACTAATTTGCCCTGAATCTAACTTACGCGCACCAAACAAACAATGTAACAATTCCGTACGCCCAGAGCCTAGCATGCCTGCAATGCCCAAGACTTCTCCTTTGTGGAGTTTGAAATTTATGTCTTCAAAATGTGGAGTAAGCGTAAGTCCTTTGCCCTCTAATATTGGGTCAGTCGTGTCAATGACACGTCGAGGTTTTTCTAATGGTGGCAAATCTCCAAACATCATATCGAGAATGACATCAGGGTTTGCATCCTCAATTGCCACACTGCCGACAAATATACCATCGCGAATTGCGGTGACGGTATCAGCAATTTGCTGCAGTTCTGACAGTCTGTGAGAAATATAAATAATGGTTACTCCAAGTTTACGAAGCCTGCGTATTAGGTTGAATAATTGAGAAACTTCAGTTTGAGCCAAAGCTGATGTCGGCTCATCCAATTGGAGGATTTTTGGGGAGAAACTCATGGCCTTGACGATTTCAACAATCTGTTGTTTACCGACTGAAAGTGAAGACACAATGCTTTCTGGAGCAATATCACTAGCAGCGATTTCTGCAAGTAAATTGGTGGTGTCTTTTTTTAATTTCGGCCAATCTATTATCATTCCACCAGACCAGCTTTTTTTGGGTAGGCGGCCTAAGAAAATATTTTCGGCCACTGTTAACTCGGGCACTAAACTCAGTTCCTGATAAACGGTAACGACACCCTTTTCAAAAGCGTCTTTAGGCCCAGAAAATTGTACGGTTTCATTGTCTATGGAGATAGAGCCAGACGTTGGGCTTATAGCGCCAGACATCAGTTTAATAAATGTGCTTTTACCAGAACCGTTTTTGCCAATTAAAGCATGGATTTTACCGCTCTCAAAACGATGGGTAAACCCGTCTAGTGCTTTCACACTTTCATAATGTTTGGTAAGTCCCTTGAACGCTAATTCAACCATATCTACCCTCCCTAGGTGATAAAGCTGGGTACTCAATTTGTAAGCACCCAACTGTTTTATTGTATTGTGAAAAATAATTTATAGGCGTTCTATTGGCCTAGAAATTTCATAATTCCATCTTTATTACCACGTGAAAGTAGCAATGCAGGAACAGTTGTATTTTGTGTAACTGATTTACCAGCCAAAATATCAAATGCAGCTTGAACACCTTGTTTACCCATTAGCTCAGGAGCTTGGGCAGTTACAGCCTGTAATACATTGTCACCAGCAAGTAAGCCTTTAGCCAATTGCTCAGAACCATCAATTCCAAATACAAACACTTCGCCAGCTCTACCAGCATTACGAACGGCTTGCATTGCTCCAACTGTACCACCTTCATTGGCAGCATAGAACAAGTTCACTTCAGGATGTGCAGTCATAATATCAGTAGCAACCGTTACAGCTTTTTCTGGTACCCACGCATCTTGATCTGTCACGAATGTGATGTCGTTGCCTTTAGCGGCATTTTCTCTGAAACCATCTTTACGTGCACCACTTTGTTCTGGTAGCAATGATGAAAACGCCAAAATTGCAACATTGGCTTTGCCGCCCATGTTTTTTGCAATAAATTTAGCGGCTTCACCACCCGTTGAAAGGCCTAGGTCGACATTGGCTGTAGAGAAGGTAGCGTTTGCAATGGTTGAGTCTGTTAATCCACCATTTAGAGCGATAACAACAATGCCAGCATCACGAGCACGTTTAAGTGCAGAAGCTGAGTTTGTTGCTGATAGTGGCGCTACGATGATGGCATCAACCCCACGTTCGATATAGGTATCAATCGCTTGAATTTCACGCGCTTGATCACCATCTACGTTGATTTCCAACACTTCAGCGCCGCCAGATTCAGCTTCTTCACGGATGCCTTTTTGTAGTGATTGCATGAATTGATCACCTTGAAACACAATGCTTGCAAACACTGGTTTATCGGCTGCAAAAGCATTGCCGCCCAACAAAAGTGTCGCAGCAAATGCTGTTGCCTTTAGTAAGTTTAGTGTAGTTGATTTTCCCATGATTTCCTCCCTCGGATAAATATTTGGGTTAAGTTTAGGTCTAATTTCGGCTTTCGGCTTGATGGGTCGAAAACCATTCGTCAGGCATCAATCTTGAAATAGATTGGATGCCATCAGTTGCGGTTATCCCGCCTAAGGCCGCGCGTGCAGCACTGTGGGCAAGATTAAGAGTTTTTTTAGGTGGTAATTCTTGGTGAATACCAAATATGATGCCTGCGCAAAATGCATCTCCAGCGCCAACAGGACTTTTGATTTTTTCGGCTGGTATATGCTGTGGAGTTACCCACGTTTCGGTTTGATCTGCTGCTAACCAAAGCCCCAACTCGGGAGAATGGACAATAATAGCTTTCCCAATTCCTGCAGTAAGTAGCTTTTGTGCGGCTTGTAATACCAAGTCATGATCGAGCTCTTGTTGTGGGTTTTCAATTTCTACGCCACTGGCGCGCGATAGCTCTGTCTCATTGAGAATGAGATAATCGATATGCGGTAAAGATGCTGCGATAATTTGTTGATATTTAGGAGACTCTGCCGAAACCAAATCAACACAGGTTAACATGCCTCCCGCTTTGGCCTGTTGCAATATTGTGGCTGCTTGTGTAGAGCCATCTAATTGTAATTCATCTAATTTTTGCAACAACATTGGATAGCCTAAATAGAATATTTTGGCGTTTTTCTGCGCTAATATGTCCATTTGTATGTCGTCTTGGCATAGGGTATCATTCGCCCCGCCATGATAGAAAAATGTGCGGCTGTCCTTGGATAAATTCATCACTTGCGTATGGGCGGTTGAGCTGTTTGCATCCTGTATGATGAAATTGGTTGGAAAGTTAAACTTTTTGCAATGGGTTAAAATTAACTCACCATTGGCGTCGTTGCCGATCTTCCCAACTGGGATGAGTGGAAACTCAACTTCAAATGATCTTAAGTCGGATAATACATTCGCTGCGCCACCACCAATGCCTGTGTGGCTGGTTTGAATTCGAACAAGGTCGTTTTTTTGCGGCCAACGATCAATGTCATGTATGACATCGACAATCCAGTTGCCTGCGCAAATCACACCAGAACGAGACGTATCAATCATAAGGCATGTCCTTTTAATTCATTCCAAAGCGGGTACAGCGGGCTTTCATCTTCTTCGATGTTAGAAAAACGAGCCACTGGATCAAGAAAGTAATTGTCATCGCCGTCGTCATTAACTTGTGAAACCTCGCCAGCCAATACTGTGCCTGTGCCAGCTTCACCATAAAATCGATGATAGATTCCGCGTTGCATGGTTACGCTTTGCCCAGGTGTTAAACGTAGTTCAGCATGGGGTGCGAGGCTTTTAATATCACCGTCAACTGAGACTTGAATTTCATTTGTATCTTCAGGATTTCCAGTGCAGAATTCGAGAATTAAGTTGCCGCCCCCACGGTTGATGATATCTTCCATTTTTTTGTAATGGCAATGAAGTGGTGTTTCCTGCTCTTCTTCAACAAAAAGTAGTTTTTCTGCGTACGGCACGGTTGTTTCAATAGACTGAACACCATTACGAGCGCAGAAAAGCGTTAATCCACGTTCAGAAAAGTAGCCCGCACCAAAGTCTGTTACATCCCACCCCATTTGGTGCAATTGTAAATGGGCAGCCATTTTGGGATTCTTAACATAGTCCTCTGCAGTCCAATATGCCCATTCGGGAAGCGCCCAATTGAATTTATTCAAAAGTTCTCTGGCGTCTGACAAAGCTTTATTAACTTCTGAACGTTTCATTTTGCTTCCTATTAATAATCAACATCAACGATTGTATTGGTTTTGCCAGCTTCAAGCGCGGCAGTTAGCACAGCATGATGGTCTCTTACTTCATGTGGGGTGGCACAATGAAAACCATTGGCGTCACCACCGTCTAATTCGTGCAAAAATGCGGCCCACATTTGCTGGATTGAATCGGCAAAACCAAACTCAAATATTCCACCAGTGATGGCAGGAAAGAGTGATTGGTAACCGAGATCTTGGGTTTGCCAAACCTGTGCTTCACCAGATTGATAGTTCATCCACTGCCACTGACGTGGGTTTTTAGTGGTGAAGTAAGCGCTTTTCTTCATGCCTAAAATGCGGATGCTCCAACTATTTGATTCACCTGGTGCAATGCGCCAAGTTTTGAGAACCAAGGGGAAATCATAGCCTTCCATAGGTACAGTGCCAGTAATTGTGGCGTTATCCCAAGTTTCACAAGGCGACATTCCGCCTTTGCCGTCTGGTCTTTCTGTTACCCGTTTAACCAATGATGCCGATACTGATTTCGGTTTCCAACCTAAGCGTAGTGGCACATGTAGTACATGCATTCCTAAATCACCCATGCAGCCATATTCACCATTTACGGCTTCCACACGCTTCCAGTTAATCACTTTATTTGGGTCGATATCGGAGGAATGCAAGAAAGACGCCTCAACCTCCAGAATATCCCCCATTTTGCCCGACTGAGCCATTTGAATGACTTTTTGAGCCCCAGGAAAAAATGGAATTTCAGATGAACAACGCGCAAAAACTTCTGGATGAGCATCGAGCGCAGTTTGAATGACAGTATTTTGAGCGCGATCCATTCCAAAGGGTTTTTCGCCTAACAAATGTTTACCTGAGGAGATGATTTCTGGGTAAATTTTAGCGTGTAAAACATGCGGTACAGCACAGTAAATGGCATCAATGTCGGGGTTTGCCAACATTTCTCGATAATCGGTGGTTTTTTGAGTGATAGAGGCAACATTGTCGCCAAACCAGTCCATCAAATCTGTGTTAGTGTCACACACGGCAATGATTTCTGGCCGTGTTTTCATGTCGGTTAAATGCAGCCAACGTGCCGCTGAACTCGCAAATTCACGGCCCATAAGCCCACAACCAATAACGCCAAAACGAATAATTTTCTGTGCCATAACGACCCCTTAAACCAAAAATTTCAAGGCTTCTTCGACCGAAGCACCATCATGTACGACAGCCATAAGTGCATTTGTCATGCCCGCTGGGCTGTCGTGTTGAATGACATTGCGACCATAAACAATGCCGCGTGCGCCTTGCTTCATAAGCTCTTTGGTGCGAGTTACAATTTCTTCATCACTCACTCTGCCACCACCGCGTACTAGTACGGGCAGGCCTTGAGCAATTTCAATAATACGATGATATTCGAACACGTCATCACATGGGTCGGCTTTAATAATATCTGCTCCCAATTCAGCAGCTTGGCGCACCATCGGTAATATTTTATCAATATCGCCGTCTACCATATAGCCACCACGCGCTGAATTATCTTGCATGACCAGTGGCTCAACCATAAGCGGCATGCCGTAAATTTCGCATTCGCGCTTTAGAGCGTTTATATTCTTGACACATGCTTGATAAAGTTCAGGCTGGTTAGGGAGTTCAAGAAGATTTACCACAACACAAGCGGCATCTAGTGTAACGGCTTGCTCAACAGGGTTGGCAATGCTTTCGGAAAATAAATGAGACGGTAGCTTTGCACCATAAATGTTGGCAATGTCTGTACGCAGTACGAGTGCAGGGCGGTCTTTACCTGGAATCGATTGCAACAAGGGCGCAGTTCCTGGTGGCAATTGAATGGCATCTGGTTTAGCGGCTGCAATAACTTTAACCGCAGAAGACATGTTTTCAATTCCGTCTAAAAAACTACGTTCGTTAAACATGCCGTGGTCGATTGCAACATCAAAACAATTTCCTGATTTACCGAATAGGCGGTTGATTCTGGCTAATTTCATATTATAGTACCTTTGTATGGAAACGTTTCCATAGTATAGGTTTAAAATAAAATGTATGTCAATGGAAAAAAAATAGATGAAATGTGGATTCTTAAAATATGTTATTTAACAATATGTTAAATTTAATTTAGTGCGTTGAATTGTAATTTTAGTTATATTGGATATGAATTGGAACATGAAAGTGAACCAGTATCAGCGTATTAAATTTGCCCAATCATATTCAAAGAATAGGACACCGCTGACGGGTGGTTCTTCGCATTTAAGCGCGGATTTTGAAACAAATTAGTGAGTTAGTTTTAAACACTAATTACCCGCCGCGTGATTTACTTTAGTGCTCCAAATCAGCAAGGTGTGAATTGGCATGCAAAAGTGACCCACTTAGATCGGTAATTGGCGTTTGGAATTGATCCACCCGTTTATGTTATAATCCGCGCATTTATGTGCGGAGATCCGCTCGTCAGTTGGCCGTATTCTCCTATGCAGGTGGGGTAATTTCAAACGCAAATGGTGGGTCAACTTTGTATGCCAATTCACAGTGTGCCACAGAAATTCCGTAAATATAAAGAAATACGTGAATTATTAGAATGTCCAACTCACATCGTAAAATACTAATTTACTCAGAACTTTGAGATATATTTAAATAATATCTAGCATGCTTGAGTTCACCAATTCTTATTAAAGCTAATTTTTCAATCATATCGTTTAAATCACGTG
>NVUH01000046.1 GCA_002401855.1 Hyphomicrobiales bacterium | reverse complement strand
GATCTGGGTAATGTTACTCAACAGCAAGTTATTTTGGTTGCGGGGGCAAGATTTGAACTTGCGACCTTCAGGTTATGAGCCGTCAACGCTATATACTAAATAGTTGATTTTATAAGATATATTTTAGTTTAAGATTCAAATGTGCCACATAATGTGCCAATTTCGCTAATTTTATTTATTTTCAAACGATAATCAGTTTGTCATTTTAGATCCTTCAGTTTTCTATATTATAGCTATAATTATGTGTATTAATTTTCAATCTGTTTGGGCAGCCAGAGGACTGATTAAAATTATGAGAAATACTGCTCAAATGATTATTATGAGAATAATATGCAGTCACCCTTTTATACTTTGAACTCTTATAAAACTCTTCGGTCTCAATGGTGATGAAGACGGTTGATGGCGCACGTGTAATTAATCCAAATAAATCAAAACTGCTGAGTTTTGAACTCATCATCTTATATTCTAATCGATACGTAAAAATCAATCGGTCAGACAAATACCCGTTCCATACTGAGTTACCTGAAACATAGTTAGAATAGCCAATTTTTCTCATAAAAGCGTGAACAGTTGCCACAATTTCATGGAAATCGTCAACGCCCGTTGTTTGTTTTTTTAGAGCTTTTTCAAAAATCTCGCTAAAAGTATCCCTGACATTAGAATTATTGTGTTTAACTATTTCGAAGTCTCTTTTCAGATTGTTTAAATCATATGTCATTGAATTCAGTAATTGTAGATAGTCCCCATTCGAAACAGAACCAAAGCTACAGCTATCTTGCTCTGAATTAACTCTGTGGGTGTAATAAAGACCTGTGACTAATAAATATAGAAAAATCAAGGCTATAGTACCCATAAAGGAATATAGTATTTTCATTTTGTATCTAACTGACCAATTTAATTACCTAAGAAAAAAAATTAAACCAAATAACTGTCGAAATCAACCAATTCGCAGCGCTAGACAATTACGCTTTCATCATACATTGACCACCAAGAAGTTGAATCGTGACATTAGTAAATATTTAAAATTATCACCAGAACAGCAAAATATGGAACTTACAAAATTATCCCATCAGGATATGATACGAAAACGGAAAAAATCCATCTCATTCAACCCATAGCAGCCATTTAAAATGAATTCTAAAATAAAATAATAGGCACTAAATTTATATAATTTTAAATTATTGTTTATTTTCAATGTGTTAAATTACATAATTTTATATTTAATCTGAGATAAATATATGCTATTATCTCAGATATTGGAGCAAGTACATGAATACTACATCTGCGGTGCAAAAAACGCTCAAAAGGATTAGGGGCAAAAACAAAGGCTGGGTCTTCACGCCTAAGGATTTGCTCGACCTAGACAACCGTAGCAACATTGACACCATCCTACAACAGATTACAGACAGCAACATTGTGCAGCGCATTGATCGCGGAATATACTATTACCCCAAAACACACCCCAAACTTGGAACACTAAGCCCTGATCCACTACGAATTGCGCAAGCCATTGCCAGACAAAAAGGTGACGTAGCTTTTCCAGACGGTGCAAAAGCACTAAATATGCTTGGCCTATCAACCCAAGTCCCAGCTAAGAATGTTTATTACACCAACTTCACCGATAAAACAGTTTCTGTTGGGGCGCAGAAAATAACTTTGATTTCATCCCAAATCAAAACGAAACGCGTGAATCCAACATTAGATTACCTCATTCTACAGGCATTAAAATATCTCGGTGATGGAAACATAACAGATGATATAATACGCAAATGTATTGAAATGACATCAACCAAAGACAAAAACAGATTACAAAAACAAATACCTTCGCTAAAAGGAATTTGGTTATCTGATGCGGTGAGGAGAATTATCCAATCATGAAAAACTTCCTCGACCTTTCAGCAGAAGATAAACACACATTTATCACAGAGGCAGCCGCAAGGCGCGGCCTTTCTTCTGTAATCATTGAAAAAGATTTTTGGGTGTGTTTAGCACTTGAAAAACTATTTCAATCTTCATTCGGTCAATATCTTACATTCAAAGGCGGCACATCACTTTCAAAAGTCTATGGCCTTATCGAACGGTTTTCGGAAGATATTGATTTAACATTAGACAAAAAGTTCATCAATTCATTTGGAAATTCAACATCTTTGAGACCAAACAAGATTTCAAAACAATCTAAAAAAGTTATTAGAGAAAATTTACTTCCAGAATTGCAAAAGATGCTAACTGAATATGGTGAATGCGCCATATCTGACTATGATGAACAAACAATATTGTTTCATTATCAAAGCGTAATTGGCGACAACCATGATTACATTCAAAAACATGTAAGAATAGAACTTGGCGCAAGAGGCGAGCGAGAACCAAACGTAAAAAAAACTATTACGCCCTATCTTGCTGAAATATTGCCTGAAATTTTTGAAAATAAAGCACCTTTAATAAATGTCACTGCATTAGTTGCGGAACGTACATTCTGGGAAAAAGCAACAATTCTGCATTCCATTGCCCACCAACCAAGTGACAAACCTATAAATGAACGAATGAGCCGTCATTATCACGACCTGTATATGCTGTCAAAAAATACAAATTTACTAAATTCGGCATTACAAAACACCGAACTATTGCAACAAGTCGTATCCCATAAAAAAGAATATTTTAAAGAGTCGTGGGACTGGTACGGCAACGCAAAAACTGGAACATTTACACTCATTCCACCAGATCATCATTTAAAAGACCTAGAAACCGATTACGAAAAAACCCAAATTATGCTTTTTGAGGATGATCCAATTTCCTACGATAAATTAATTAGCACTTTAAAAAAATTGGAAAAAAATATAAATTCCGCAAAATGAATTATGAGATGGCTTTCAAACCAACATAGAAAAGCCTTAGCTAAAGCCTGATAATCTTCAATCAAGAAAAATCTGATTGGCTAGCTACCTTCGGTGAGAAGGTCGGGTAAGCCCAGTTTATCTGCGAAGCTCTTATTACGTCGATGAGCTCTTGAATAAATAGAAGACAATTGAATGACCTCAATTTGTGAAGATGCTATAATATCCCTATTTTTATCGAATGACCTAATAGGAAGGTCTGATTTCAGCCAATCCCCATTAACTGTTTCTACATAATCACCAGGCAAATCAACAGAAGGGTTTATTTTTTCACCTATAAGGTAGCAATAAAATCTATCAAATTTCTGGCTATAATTAGCAATCAAATTACAATATTTTGTCATCTGATTTAAATGATCTGATAAATCAACATCAGGAGCCTTTAGCTCAACAAGCACGCACTTACCTTCTTCGGCGAATAAGAATATATCAGGCCTTCTATCAGTCTTTAATCCCAATTCTTCGATTTTACCTTCAGGAATATTCTCAAGTAACTTTTTGCCAGAACTATCTTTAATTTGTCTTATTTCAAGTTCAGAACATCCTTCAAAATGCAAAAATTCCTCATTCAGAATCCATAAATCATTTAACACTGAACTATCCGTACTTTTTCTCTTGAAAATCAGATCATGAACCAAGCCTTCTTTATCTCTGTTTTTCCCCTTAGGTCTCGGTTGTGTTTGATAATCTAATTTTTCCTCCAAAATTTTTTTCAATACACCAGCCACCATTTCTCTTCTGAGGATATAACGACTGAGTTCTTCTTTATTCTGCTCTTCAATTAATGCTGATAGCTCGATTGTTTTATTTTCTAGTTCTTCCTGATAATCATCTGCTGTCGGATTGAGCTCACTCAGACTTTCATAAAGCATTTTAGCCTTATAACCTTTTTCCGCCAATCTAGTAGCCTGCTCAGTAAAAATTTTCTTAGTAATGACTTCTTCATTATCGGTTAAGTTTATTTTGGCTTTTAAAGCAATAACCAAAGGAATCCCATGTGCTTTAGCGATGGATTCAATGTCTTTAATTTGATTTTCTTGAAGCTTAAATAACTTCTCATAAATGCTAGGCATTGCAGAATTCACTTGATCTTTAATATCCTCGAAAAATAGAAATTCTTCGTTTTCATCAAAATACAAATCATGAACCTGCGTCTCAGTTTCTTTCTTAGACGGAAACTTAAAGCTATCAACTGTATCACTAACATTTTCAGGCTTATCTAAAACGTCGCCATAAAAAGCTGTCAAATAACGGTGTTTATCAACACTTTCATCCTTTTTTATTTGTCTGAAAGTCAATTCTTTAACAGGCATGTCTTTGCTACACAAATACACACCATTTTTTCTTAAATCATCTTCGGGAATCTTGAAATGCGCCCATTTGATATTCTCGTTCTTGTCTTTGATAGGAGCCCATTCAATTTTATCTGCATGCGCATTGACAATTTTTACATACGGAACAAAAATTTCTCCTGTAGATTCAGGAACAAGAATGTCATTCGCTTCTAGGGACTGGCGAGCAATTTCTCTACCATTTTTTTCAAAGACAATCGAAATTTGTGGCATTACCAAACCTTCTTTTTGAGTGTCCAAGTAGAACCGCAAAAGGAATTGATTTTTAATTTCCTGTAGTAACTGACCAAGTTCCAAGTCATTAAAAAAAGTGGATTCTTCACTATTTAATGAAGGAGTAGACAAGCAAACTTTAGTTAAAAATTCAGTGTCTTCATCACATTCATTATTCTGTTCATTTTGGACAAATTGTCTAATGGAACACAAACACTCACGTTTAAATTTTTTACCTTCATCTTCATAAACACTTTCGATTCTAATTTTTTCAAATCTGTGTAAAAACTGTAACCGTCCTGTACCCTTATTGTCATACCCTTTACTTTTGTCAAAGAACTCAACAAAACGACTATAACTATCTGATGTAAAGCCTACACCATTATCAACAATTTCAATTTCCTGAAGTTTTTTTATTTCATCAAGCAAACCAGTAAATTTCATAGAAATAGTTATCTGCGGCGGCTCATCATCAGGGTAGTCGCGTTGTGAAATAGATTCTAATGAATTGGTTATAGCCTCATACAATGGCGTAAGCGGGTTTTGGGATTTTCCTATTAAATCCATTGCACCACTTAGGTTCATTAATGCTGCCGTACTATTTGCCATCAGTTCCCACCACGCTGTTTCAAACTTGCACTTTCAATATCATAAGAATAAGAACCGATAGTCCCCTCGCGGATTTTAGTAACCACTTCATCTACAATGAAAACTGGGACCAAAAACCATTCCTGTGGAGATACAGGATTTCCGAAACGATCAATAATATCGATATTCAACTTTGCAGATGCAAACACTTTATGAAGAATTTTTTCCATTTTGATGCGGTTAATATTCGAGAGTTTGTATGTTGCGACAATTTCAACATCAGCCATGAGAAATGTTGGGTCTAATTTTGCCTTTGCAATCCGTTTTTCAACACTACCGCCTGTCACGCCAATCTTGTGAACAACATCGCGGTGCTCTTTTATAAGCGGATGATCAGACTTACTTCTAAGCACATAGATCGTGCCACTTGGCAGGTCATCTTCTTCCTCAATGCTAGTAAACAATGGTCCTGCTGACGATTCAGTAATACGCCTACCGTGCTCATCTTTATGCAGCGCCCGTTGCAATGAACGAAGGAGTAAATTACTCTCAGTACCATTGTCATATATTACTCGAAGTCTCGAATCCCGCATGCCACGCCCATCGAGAAAAATCTCCCCCATTTCAGCAACATATGCTTTTTGTCCACCTACAATAAAAAATTTCCCGACCTCAATTTCAGATTTTTTCTCGAAAGTTTTTGTTTCACGAATACCATTTGTCAGCTCTTGTTGAACCGCTTGAAATATTGATTTAAATTTTTCAAAGTCTTCGCATTTTGTGCGATTGCCGATTTCTTCTGCTGCCCTCACTTCCGCACGGGGTCTAACGTGCTTTAACACCGTCACATCATCGCCTTTTGGCTCCACACCCAATTGGGACAAGAGCTCGTCATCTTCAATGTCTAGGGTAGCGGCTTCAATAGCTTCAAAATCACCATCAAGCAAGCCCTGATGATCTAACTCTTTAACAAGATCACGGCATTCCACATGTCTGCGAATTTGATCAAGACGCGTGGCATAAAGGCGCTCAAAAATATCTTTGCCTTCTCCGTGCATGGGGGCATCGCCATGATCTCCAACAAATTTTTGGATTTCCTCAAAACCCGCAATGATCCGCTCTTCTTTGGCAGATCGTGCTTTCTTTTTTTCAGGCTTAGGATCAACACCAAGTGCATCCAAAAGTTCTAAATCAGATAACTCAGCCATTTGCCGCCTCCGCTGTCATTCTTTGCAAGTAAGCAATACCCTCAGCCATGCGCTGCTCCCATGGGTCTGCCGCAGTCAAGGATGGCAAACGACCACGCTCTTGCTTAAACCTAAGAGCGCGTTTGACCAACTCTCGGGCATCATCAAGTGACAGGTTTGCTTTCTTCGCTGATATAACTGCGGCCACTTGCTTAAGACTTTCCTCAGACATAGTCTTAGCAAGAATTGCATAGGCCTCACCAAACGGATTAATGCTATCAATAAGATCAATTTCCAAATCACGAACATCCATAGCAAATTTACGCACACCGTCAATCAAAGCAGTACTGCCGCCTATTTCAAGGTCGCCATTAGCTATTTCTTTTGCCTTTTGGGTCAAGTTCAAGGCCGCAATGGCATGTTGACGAACCGCTTCTTGATCTTCTTCGTCAAGCTCAGGGTACTTGTCTTTAACGATCTTACCCATACGAACCTGTGTCAGTTCTTCTGGGATCATTTCATCATCAAATAGGCCGCGCTCTATAGTCGTTTTATCCTGCACGAACGCTGTGATCACCTCATTGAGGTCTTGCTCACATATGCGCTGGGCAGCATCACTTTTAGGTTCAACCAGACCTTTAATTTCAATTTGGAACTGCCCAGAAACTTCATTAAAGCCAATATTAGTTTTGTCAGCGTCATAGCCACCTTCACCATAGTCAAATCCTTCAATAGGCTCACTCTGAGTGGTCTTTGACGTGAAATTAAACTTGGGAGCTAATACCTGCTCCATCAGCAAGCTTGCAGCAATGGCTTTCAGTGTGTCATTCACAGCATCGGTCACTGCATCTTCTGATGCATCAGGCTCAGCAATCAAATTGGTGAACCTTGCATGCGTTTTACCCTCAGCATCCCGCGTAGCACGTCCAATGATCTGGATAATCTCTGTGAGGCTAGAGCGATAACCAACGGTTAAAGCATGCTCACACCAAATCCAATCAAAACCCTCTTTCGCCATACCAAGCGCAATGATCATATCTACATGGCCACGGTCACTTTTCATCTCAGGCATTTTCAAAGAATTTTGAACTTTTTCACGCCTCTTAGGATAAAAATCATCCACTAGGTCAGCAATTTTAATGATTTTACCGCTTTTGGTCTTAACAAGATTAAACCCTGTCTCTGGGTCTACGCCGACATCTTCTCCTAGTTCATGAATGATATGCTCAACTTCCTTATATTTATCCTTTGAGCTTTCACGTGAATTTACACTTGGAATATGAATGATGGTCTTCTCGTGCGGATTAAGCACTTCCAAAATGCTGTCGGCATAAGTACCTGAATAGAAATAATAGCCAATATCTAGTTTCTTGAGATATTCATAGCCGTTTAGCTGCTCATAATAAGTGTAGGTCACTGTATCAAATTTAGCTTCATCTTCGGGCTGAAGTACGGCAATTGCATCACCACGAAAATATGAACCGGTCATAGCAACAACATGCACTTTGTCACGAGTGATAAGCTGACTTAAGTGATTACCAAGTTTGTTCTTGGGATCGGCACTCACATGGTGAAATTCATCAATAGCAATCAGGCAATCATCAAAACCTTCAATGCCAAATTTTTCAATCGCGTTACGGAAGGTGGCATGAGGGCAAACAAGAATTGTGTCATCACTTTCAAGGAAAGCCTTAACTGAATTGGCTTTACTGCCGTGTTCGCCTTCTACATTACAAAGGTTCCACTTGGGATTCACTTCCCAGTCCCAATAAAAACCAAAATCAGATAGCGGCTCATCGTTAAAGCTGGAACCGATGGACTTTTCGGGCACGGTGATAATGGCTTTCTTGACACCTTGATTATTCAACTTATCCAGCGCAATAAACATCAAGGCACGGCTTTTACCTGAGGCTGGTGGCGACTTGATCAACAGATATTGCTCACCGCGCTTCTCATACGCACGTTCTTGCATTACCCTCATCCCCATTTCATTGGATGAAGTTGAACCGCCATTGCAGGCGTAGTTTACGGATACCGATGGTACGGTTTTATGATCAGTCATTATCCTCGCGCCCCTTTCGCGCTTATCCTAACCTCTGAAGAGGTCATTTTGGTATATAAATCAAATAATTTTTCTAGTCGCTCGGTATCGTTTTTAAAACGGCGACCAATATAAATGCGCTCCAACACTTCATCATTACGCTCGTGAGCATGGCGGAGGTCTTTTGGCATTTCATCGACTTTGTAAAGATCAGAAATTGTTTTTGGAAAATGAGCCTCCCGAGTCAGTAAAATATCCTCGGCACAACGTATTAAATCAGTTTTGTTTTTTTCGGTAAGTTTCGGTACTGGAAATGTATTCCAGCCAAGAGTGTTGGAATACCTGAAGTCCGTTTTCATCTTACCGCAAACTGTGGCTATCCACACAAGATGAAGTCGTGAAGCAATAAATGCCATGTTCCATAGTGGAGCATCGTAAAGTGCGAAAGCATTATCAGAGACAATTGAATCTGGTGATAGCACTCCTACTGGAAGATTAGGTCGTGTCTCGGAAGTTACTTTTGGGATAACAATTGTCAACACTTTGCCTCGACCCTGAATTTGCTTAAAACGATGCGGTCGCTCAGAAAAATCGCGAGTTGACGCAGCATCACTTTCTAGTCTCATTTTACGAACACCATCTAAACGTTTTGATATAAACCTAGATTCTTTCGCATCATCAATTTCATCATCTTCTATCCACAAACAACGACGCACAATACCTTTTACAAATTCCTGTGACCCTACAAAATCAAACACAAACCGAGCTACATTTGGTTCTTCGGCAATAGCATCTCTTGCTACATCTGGCATTAAAAGCAAGTTCCCACCGTCTTTGGGCATGTTGCCAAGCGCCATATATGCCCCTTCGGATATTGTTGAGCGTGCAGGTTGCACATCAACATTTGGGCCTGATATGAGATAAGCATTGATATTATTTGTTTTTCGTTCAATTATTTTACTATCAGGCGCTAATGAAAAGAGTCTTCTTATCTGGGGCGCATGGTTAGAAATTGCCACAATTACTACTATAACCCCAGCATTGTGACTGGCTAAGTTTGCCCACTTGAAGCCTGTATATGCAAAAACAATCTCATATCCTGCCTTGAATAATAGCGGCCAAAGAATTGGTACCTGTAGGCCCTGACAAATAGAATTGGTGGATACAAAGGCTGCAACTGAATTGGTATGTCTACCATAGTCGGCGGCCTTCATGAACCAGCCAGCTACATAGTCTAAAGATTTCCAACTGGTAGCACGTCCTTGAAAAACTCTTTCTAAATCAGCTTTTTGATTTTTAGATTGCCATTTACTGCCCAAATAAGGGGGATTACCACAAATATAGGTTTCTCCACCCTCATTTTCAAAATCAATCTCCGCTTGATCAAGCGGTGTTTCAAATAAGTCCTCGGCTGCCAATCTTACGGTTGTGCCTGTCGGAGGGCAAATGGAAAGCCAGTCTAATTGCAGAGCATTACCACACGTTATCCAGTTCATGGCATCTAGTGGCAGAAATTCAGCCAAAGCATCTTTCTGACCACGATAAAGAACATCGCACTGATATTCAGCAATGATTAGCGCAAGTCTCGCAATGGCAGCTGGGAAATCCTTGAGTTCGATACCCCTGAAATTCGTAAGCGGAATTTCAGACTTCATGTGAGTTTCTTTACGTCTTTTATTGATTTCAAATTCAATCTCGCGCATTTGCTTATAAGCGATAACGAGAAAATTACCAGAGCCACAGGCTGGATCAAATACACGAATTTTTTTAATGCGGTTACGCAAATTCAAAAGCTTACGACCATTTCCACCTGCTTCTTCAAGTTTCTCCCGCAAGCCATAAAGGAACAGTGGATTTAAAAGCTTCAAAATGTTTTCAACACTGGTATAATGCATGCCCAGCGAACCACGCTCATCATCGTCCGCAACGGCTTGAATCATTGATCCAAAAATATCAGGGTTAATCTGTTGCCAATCTAGATTGCCAGCATGCAACAAATATTTTCTGGCAATACGGCTGAACTTTGGCACCTCCACACCGCCCGTAAAAAGGCCGCCATTAACGTAAGGCAAATCTGCCCAGCGGGGTATGTTGGATGTTTTCCTATCCTCATATTTGGTATCCATAGCGCGAAATAACTCGCTGATCACTTCATGAGTATTTGCTGATTTACTATCACTCATCTTTTCAATGGTAGCAGTAAACAAATTTTTGCCTTTGAAAATATTGGTATCCTCTGCAAAGAAGCAGAAAATCATCCGTGCCATAAACTGATTCATATCATGACGACGCTCTTGTCTAGACCAGTCTTCATTGTTTTTGAGAAGTTCTACATACAATCGATTCAGACGACTTGTTGCCTGAATATCAATAGGATTATTACGGATTTGCTTAATGGTAGTGATTCCAGCCAACGGCAGGAAGAAACCGAAATGATCGGTAAAATCTTTATAGTCACATGCAACCGTTTCACCAGACGCAATATCTTCGGCCTCAAGCTCAACACCATCTGTTGCCAGAATGAACTTTGCTTTGCCTTTGGCTGTGAGGGGGCTATCTTTTAGAGCCAGTAGGGTCTTTGTTACGTCACCCTCAGCACAAACGGCCATATGTATATTAAGGCGCTGTAGAACACCACCTTCAATATCAGATGCAGTTGCCGTACCAACCTTAACACTTTTAAGACGCTTAATGGTCGTAGATTTGTTACCAAAAGCCTCTAAAAAATCAAACGGGAAACTATCAGCATCAAACGGCTGGTCCGATAACTCAGTAATCGCTTCTTCAATCTCTACAGCGTTCAACTATTTACGCTCCCATCGTGCTTGTGCAGGTTAACATCAGCACATTTACTACATTTTATAATGAATCATTATCCTCATGTTTTGTATGCTAAAGCACTTGCTCGCCATAGCAAGTTGTTGTTCAAGTTTTCTAGCTATTATCCATTTTCAGACATTATGTCCCCAACTATCGCTTCATCATTTCAATAATATTATTAAGTCTTCTCAAAAGGTCATCATAAGTTGTCAATGAGCATTTAAAAGTGACCCACCTAGATCAAAGAATAAGGCCAACTGACGAGCGGCTCCCCTCACATAAAAGCGCGGATTATAACATAAATAGGTGGGTCACTTTTGCATACCAATTCACACATAGCTCCTCGAAAAAACCACCACATCAAAAGCCAACAAATAAAAATTACGAAATAAATAAATACTGGGAAATGAAGTGGGAAAAGGCAAATAAATAAAACAAGCCCATTTATACAAATTTAACTTAATTATATTTAATATCATTATTAATACTTATATGGATTTAAAATACATATTTGTAACAGATAAATATAATTTACTTATTAAATACAAATAGATAT
>NVUH01000045.1 GCA_002401855.1 Hyphomicrobiales bacterium | reverse complement strand
TTGCCGAGCAAACCAATCTGCTCGCCCTTAATGCCACCATCGAAGCGGCACGCGCCGGTGAAATGGGCAAAGGCTTTGCCGTTGTCGCCTCAGAGGTTAAATCTTTAGCCAATCAAACCGCCAAAGCCACCGAAGAAATCTCAGCCCAAGTGGCCGACATTCAAGCCTCCACCAGCGATGCTGTAAAAGGCATTCAAGAAATCACTGAAATCATGGCTGAGGTGAATGAATATACCGATGCCATTGGCTCATCAGTTGCCGAACAAAACATCGCCACTATCGAAATTAGTGACAATGTGGCACAAGCCTCAAACGGCACCCAAGAAATGGCCTCTAGCATGTCGAATATTTCAGCATCAATTAACCAGACCAGCTCTTCTGCCAATGATGTCGCTCACGCCTCAACCGAAATGAACACCCAAGTCGATCAGCTAAAATCATCAGTCAATGATTTCTTGAGCAAAGTGGCTGCAGCTTAAAAATTCTGCAATAGACACAAATAACATACAAATAGTTTAAAGGTTGGATGCCACATCCAACCTTTTTTTTAAAGTTAACCTCATTGCAAAACGATACTAACCAATAAAAACAAAGCATATAACACAAACTTCTAAACCATTACTATTTATTTACTATTTTAGTTAACTATAAAGATCAACATACATCCTAAAGGGTCTCTAGCATGAAATTTTTAGCCAAATGGAATCTCACTAGCAAAATCACACTGCTCATAACGTTAGCGATTCTGGTCTCAATGGCATCTGTTGCAACCGTAACATTATTCACCATAACCGGCAAAATCAAAGCCGATGTTATAAATCAACAAAACACCAGCATTCGCGTTGCCGCACAAATTCTAGAAACCACAATTGGTGGTGTTGACATCACCCGCGACTCAACAGGCAATGTTAACCGCGTCCAAATGTCATCTATTCCCACTTTCGAAGATCATTCAATGATCGACACCATCGGCGGCGTCACTTCCGAAACCGCAACCGTTTTCGCTTGGGATGATGAAACCCAAGATTTTTGGCGCAAAACCACCAATATCATTAAAGCTGATGGCAAACGCGCCGTCGGCACACCACTTGGTAAAAAAGGGGCCGTTTACCCAATTATTACTAAAGGCTCAACATTTGTTGGTGAAGCAGTTATTTTGGGCATTCCTTATTACACCCTATACGAACCCATTTTCGCCCAAGACAATAAACAAGTCATCGGTATTTTATATGTTGGCATTGTTAAATCTCGTGTTGATGCCATTTTAAGTGACATTAGCAGCGGTTTACTCATCGCAATCACCCTAGTAAGTGCAGTACTTTTGATCCTTGCATTCTTTATATGCCGCTCTATCCTGCGCCCCATCCCCGTGATGACCGAAATCCTCACAACCCTTGCTAATAATGAAAACACTGAAGAAACCCCCTATGGAGAACAACCTAATGAAATTGGCGACATGGCACGGGCTATTGCCATTTTGGCGCAAAATAATGCCAAACGTAAACGTTTAGAACAAGAAAAAGATGCCACTAGAAAGTCTGACCAAGAACGTCAGACCTATGTCGATAGTTTAATCTCAGAATTCAGATCTACCATCACCGATGGGCTTGAGAATGTCATTAAAAACAGCTCAGATATGAAATCCACCGCGGACGCATTGTCCAACATTTCAAACGCCACATCCGAGCAAGCCATTTCAGCGTCCAGCGCCTCAGAAGAAGCATCAACCAATGTCGGCACGGTAGCCGCTGCCGCCGAAGAACTCTCTACATCCATTTCAGAGATCACCCGTCAGGTAGAACAAACCAACGAAATCGTGCAAAAAGCCACCGATACAACCGAAATGACCAACCAACAAATTGTCAGCTTGGCCGATAAAAGCCAAAAAATTGGCGATGTGGTGTCACTGATTCAAGACATTGCCGAGCAAACCAATCTGCTCGCCCTTAACGCCACCATCGAAGCGGCACGCGCCGGTGAAATGGGCAAAGGCTTTGCCGTTGTCGCCTCAGAGGTTAAATCTTTAGCCAATCAAACTGCCAAAGCCACGGAAGAAATCTCAGCCCAAGTGGCCGACATCCAGGCTTCAACCAGCGATGCCGTAAAAGGCATTCAAGAAATTACTGAAATCATGACCGAAGTGAATGAATTTACCGATGCCATTGGCTCGTCAGTTGCCGAACAAAATATCGCCACGATTGAAATTAGTGACAATGTGACACAAGCCTCAAACGGCACCCAAGAAATGGCCTCTAGCATGTCAAATATTTCAGCATCAATTAACCAGACCAGCTCTTCTGCCAATGATGTCGCCCACGCCTCAACCGAAATGAACAAACAAGTCGATGACCTCAAAACATCAGTCACCGAGTTTTTGGACAAAGTGGCTGGCGCTTAAACAACACCAACACCCAATGGATTTCATTGACCAATCAAAAGGCCGCTATATGCGACTTTTTTACCACCACGCCAAAACCAATACAATAGTTCAATTTACAGACAATAGTAAAACCTCTCTTATTTTAATGAAAACAGTAAAAATACCAAAAATTGCAGTAATTACGCATCATTCGATACTATAGTTGAATATACATTATGTTTATTACCTGATATATAATTTAACATACTGGCTGCCTAATCTTGTCCCCCATTGTTAGGTAGTCGGTCTATTCTCCTTTATAAATATAAAATTCATTGAAGCACCGCCATGTTTTTCAACATGCTAAACTAAAAATAATCAATTAAAATAACAAAATATGATTATAAGCTAATGTAAACACACCCTCCAAATAAGCCCAAATTAGACTTTTGTTAAGGTATAGATGTTTAACTCTGAGCAGAATAGAATCTAAAGGAAACTAGATGTACAAGGCGCTCCCCCAATTTGCCAATAAATTCTCTGTTAAGACCCAAGTGACTGCCATCATTATTGTCAGCTTACTCATAATAGTATTAACGACAATCATCGCATTAAATGTGCAACATCAGACCGAAACCCATGAACAAAACAATTCAGATTATTACCATAAAGCTGATAAATTACATGGGTTAAACAAAAGCAGCATGCTTATGCATCGGCATGAAAAAGAATATTTCGCCCACCTCTCTCCTCACCACATTGAATTATTCAACATCCAGTCAAACGACGCTCTCGTTCATATCAATGTTTTGATAGACCATAGCGACGCGCAAGAAAAGCAAAATTTCATCAAAATTAAAACTGGCATTACCACCTACATCAGCCACTTTCAACAAGCTGTAAATTATCATAAAAACCTGGGCCTCAATGCCGACGAAGGCCTAGAAGGAGAATTACGTCAAGCCGTTCACAAAATCGAAAACCTATTAAATGAATTGAAGAAAAATCCTGACAATCAATATGAAATAAACCCCATTTTCATCGAAATGCTCATGCTGCGCCGTCACGAAAAAGATTTTATGCTCAGATATGGCCCAGAATATTTAGTCAAATTCAAGCAGCAAATTGAAAAATTCAAATCTACAACGGAGCGATCTAATATTGGCAGCGCCCCCAAACAACATATATTTCAGCTTATGAATACATACAACCTGAAATTCCAAACTTGGAGCCTAAGTAAAGTTGTCTTAACCAACAACAAAAACCTTTTAAACAAGGTATTTGCGCAATTTTCACCGCTCATCAACTTAGCCATTCAGGAATTTCAATCGTCCAGAAATATTTCTGACAATCTACTCATTTCGAGCGAGCATACCTCTAAAAAATTCCTAATCATCAATTTAGCCGTCACAGCTAGCCTGATCATCGGCATTGGCATTATATTCTTCGCGTTGCGCCAACACGAAAAGTTTAAAAACATCGTCAAGCAAAAAGCCACATTGATACGTCAAGCAAAAGAATTAAAACAGATGAATACAGAAAACATCAATCTGGCCAATATGGACACCTTAACCAAACTACCCAATCGGCGTAACTTCTTCCATCAACTTGATAAGCTCACCAAACAATATAAAACCCAACCAGATCGAAAATTAGTTGTGGCTTTGCTCGATCTAGATGGTTTTAAACGTATAAACGATGTATTCGGCCATCCCGCAGGTGATGATTTACTGGTCAAAACTGGTGAACGGCTTAAGGACATTGTCGGCGATAACATTATGTTGGCACGGCTTGGCGGCGATGAATTCGGTTTCATCATCAGCGATCCCGATGACATTAAAAACATTTTAACAATCGGCGAAAATATATGCGACGCCATGCGCCAAGTGTTTCACCTCAAAGAAGGCAGCATTCAAATTGGTGCCACCATTGGCTTTGTTGAACACCCGTCAATGGCACCAACTTCACAACTATTGTTCGAACGTGCCGATTACGCCCTTTGCTATTCCAAACAGCACAGCAAAGGCCAACCGGTTATCTTCTCCACCGAACACGAAACCATCATCCGCAACCTCTCCAACATTGAATATCAATTGCGCGAAGCCGATCTTGAGCAAGAACTATCAATTATGCTCCAACCCATTATCGATACACAGAGCCATAAAACCATGGGTTTTGAAACTTTGGCACGTTGGGACAATGCCGTATTGGGAAAAATTTCACCCGATGTTTTCATCCAAGCCGCCGAGCAAATGGGTATCATTGGCAAATTGACCACAATATTATTGCGCAAATCACTAGAGCAGGCCTGCCAATGGCCAGATGATCTTTATATGTCATTTAATTTATCGATTTATGACCTCTCATCGCCACAAACCATTTTAAGCATTATCAGCATCATTGAAAAGTCCCCATTCCCAAGCCACCGCATTGTGTTTGAAATCACCGAAACTGCGGTGATGAACGACTTCAAACAAGCCAATGAAGCCTTAAAATTACTCAAATTGCAAGGCGCAAAAATTGCCTTAGATGATTTTGGTACAGGCTATTCATCTTTAAGCTATGTGCAGCGTATGCCGCTCGATCGACTTAAAATTGACCGTAGCTTCATCACTGACATCGCAACCGACAAACACACCCGCAACATTGTGCGCACTATTTTTGATTTATGTAACAACCTCAACCTTCGTTGCATTGTCGAAGGGGTCGAAACCATAGAACAACTCACCATCGTAAACCAAATGGGTTTTCGCTATATTCAAGGTTATTATTTCAGCCAACCTTTGCACCCGCAAGATGCTTTAGACTTCATCGAGCAACAAAATAATATTTCAGAAAAATTAATAGCTTAAGTAAACAACCATCACACCCAAGTTTAACTAAAACTTAAATCATAGTATCTATATGTATATCCGAGAATAGAATTTATATTTATTTAGGAATACAAGAAATATGTCATTATTATTAAAATATATTTCGCATTTTAAAATCAAAGATCTTGACAGTGAAAACCAAGTCACCCTAAATCGCGAGCGTCATGAAGTGATGACCCGCCAAGCCCCACTTATGTATGCCGCATTCGTTGTTAACATGGTCGCATTGCTATATCCACATTGGGATAATGTCTCACATATTCTATCACTGCTCATACCAGGTATTTTCATCACCGTTTTCATCCATCATGGGGTTATGGAATATAACAATATAAAACGTCATAGGAGCGATGTAGAAATCGCCCAAAAATTATATTCTTCCATGTGGGAAAGTAGTGCTTTTGCCATTGCACTCTTAATCTGGTCTTACCTATTATTTTCATATGAAATACCCATACTTCAAATTCAAATCATGCTTTTCCTCTATATGACACTGACGGTATTTGCTTTTTTTCTCATGTATGTATTGCCAACCGTTGTTCTCGTGTCAGTTATTATCCTCATCCCTTCAACCATATACCTAGTAATGACAGGTAACATTGTGTTAAGCGCTTTATCCTTAAACGCCACATTCATTGCATTGACGGTTGTATTTTTATTATTCAACCAATATGAAATCCTTACCAACCTCATCAATCAAAAACTCAAACTTACCCGTCAAAGGCAATCCCTAATAGAGCAAGCCGCAAAATTAGAAATCATGAATGACCAAAATCTACAGTTGGCCAATATTGACACCCTAACCGCTTTGCCCAATCGCCGTAGCTTTTTTGCACAACTAGAACACCTCACCAACAAAAATACTGGCAGCCCAGCGCAAAAACTAATGGTCGGTTTGATGGATTTAGATGGTTTTAAACGCATTAATGATGTTTTTGGCCATCCCGCAGGCGATGCCTTATTGGTTAAAACCAGCCAACGCCTACAAGATATATTGGGTGCAGATATCAACATATCACGCCTTGGCGGTGATGAGTTTGGCCTCATCATAACCAATCCAAGTCAGATTGACGACATCCGAGATATCGGCCAAAGCATATGCAATGCCATGCGCCAGGTCTTCCATTTAAAAGAAGGCAGTGTACAAATTGCCGCCACCATTGGTTTTGTCGAATATCCCCAAATGGCACCAACCTCACAACTTCTATTCGAACGTGCCGATTATGCACTTTGCTATTCCAAACAACATAGCAAGGGCGAAGCAGTCATTTTCTCAGCCGAGCACGAAACCATCATCCGCAACATTTCAAACATTGAACATCAATTGCGCGAAACCGATTTAGAACGAGAATTATCAATCGTATTCCAGCCCATTATTAACGTTCAAACCAACAAAATCTCAGGTTTTGAAGCACTTGCCCGTTGGGACAACCCCACTCTAGGCCATGTAAGCCCCGATATTTTCATCGGCGCCGCCGAACAAATGGGCATCATTGGCAAATTGACCATAATTTTGTTGCGCAAGGCCCTTAAAGCGGCTAGCGAATGGCCAAATGATTTATATATGTCATTCAACTTGTCAATTTATGATCTATCTTCACCACAAACAGTTCTCGGCCTTATTTCAATTGTCGAAAAGTCAGATTTTCCTAGCCATCGCATTGTATTTGAAATCACCGAAACCGCCGTGATGAATGATTTCAAACAAGCCAACGAGGCCCTAAATTTGCTTAAATTACAAGGTGCACAAATCGCCTTAGATGATTTTGGCACAGGTTATTCATCACTCAGCTATGTGCAGCGCATGCCGCTCGATCGGCTTAAAATTGACCGCAGCTTCATCACCGATATCGCTACTGACAAACACACCCGCAACATTGTTCAAACCATTATAGATTTATGTAATAACTTAAATCTTGATTGCATCATCGAAGGGGTCGAAGACCAGGAACAATTGGACATATTAAAACAAATGGGCTGTCGCTACGTCCAAGGCTATTATTTCAGCAAACCATTGCACCATGAAGACGCGCTCAAATTTCTGAGCCATAAACAAATTATCAACCACAAATCGGCAATCGCAAAATGAGAAAATAAAACCAAACGCCCACCAAATTATTTTAATAGTATTCTTTACACCATACCAAACAAACATTTTGAATCACGTCTCGTATTAAAGGAAACATATAATGTTATCCCGCCTGTATAAATTCACGCATAAATTTTCTATAAAAACCCAAATGATCAGCCTGGCGATTTTTTGTTTTTCAATCGTCACCATCTTAAGCATATTATCTTTCAACTCCATAAATTTGGTCGAAACTTCCACTCAAATCAGTGTAGAATTTGCAAAATTTGCCAGTCAATTACACAGATTAAACGAAGATGGCTTACAAATGCGCCAGCATGAGAAAGACTATCTCATCCAGCAATCCAAAAAATATGAGCAGTTATATTTTGCTCAAATCAACAACACCGTTAAATATATCCGCGGCTTGATCAAACGAAACCCCAAGCAAGAACAACAACAGCTCATTCAAATTCAAACTGGCCTCACCAAACATAAAATACAATTCCTAAAAATCGTCGCCCTGCGTGAAACTTTGGGCCTCACCGCCTCAGAAGGTGTGGAAGGTGAGCTAAGCCAAGCCGTTCACAATATTGAAAATCGATTAAACCAGATCAGCCAAAAACATTTTGACACAGGCGATATTGATGGCGTTAAAGTTCAAATGCTATTACTGCGCCGCTATGAAAAAGACTTCATGCTAAGAGGCACAAAAACTGATCTTAAAAAATTTGCCACGGGCATTATTTCATTCAGGAATATACTTAAATATTCACAATTAGCATCACCCGACAAAAATAAAATTTCAACAGACTTAAGACATTATCATCAAATATTCGACAATTGGAGTCGCATTAAAGTCGTTTATAATGCCGAAATCGAACAGTTAAACACCATTTACGCCCATTTCTCACCCATTATTGATCACCTTATTTCTAAATATGAAACATTAAGCATAAATGCCAACAAAGACCGCATCAACAACCAACGTGTATCAAAAAACATCCTCATTTTTGGCATTGCGCTTCTAGCCGGCCTTTTGCTCGCGGCAGGCATTATATCTTTATTATTCCACCAACAACAAAAAATTAAGAATATTTTGGAGCAAAAAACCACCCTCACCGATCAAAAAAACTCTCTGCTCAAACAAACTCTATTATTGGGCGGTAAAAACATCATGTTGGCCAACACTGATGCCCTCACCTCACTGCCCAACCGCCGCAATTTCTTCGCACAGTTAGAAACTCTCACTCAGATCAATCAAAACAACCAAGCTCCAAAATTTATTGTCGGCTTACTAGATCTTGATGGCTTCAAACGCATTAATGACGTATTCGGCCACCCTGCTGGTGATAGCCTATTGGTCAAAACAGGCGAACGGCTTTGCAATATTTTAGGCGAAAACATCATGCTCGCCAGGCTTGGCGGTGATGAATTTGGCCTCATCATCACCGACCAAGACGACATTGCCAATGTCGAGAAAATCGGCCAGCAAATCTGTGACGAAATGAGCAAAACTTTTCACCTTAGGGAGGGCAGCGTGCAAATTGGCGCCACTGTTGGCTTTGTCGAATTCCCCTCCATGGCGCTCACCTCGCAATTATTGTTCGAACGCGCCGATTATGCATTATGTTACTCCAAGCAAAATAGCAAAGGCACACCGGTTATTTTCTCAGCCCAACATGAAACCATCATCCGCAACATTTCAAACATTGAACATCAGTTGCGCGAGTCCGATCTAGAAGAAGAATTAAGCGTGGTCTTCCAACCCATCATTGACAGCCAATTACAAAAAACCGTCGGCTTTGAAGCTTTGGCCCGTTGGCACAACACAACTCTCGGCCATATGCAACCCGATATATTCATCCGATCTGCTGAGCAAATGGGCATCATTAACAAGTTAACCACCATCTTGCTCACCAAAGCGCTCCATGCAGCCAGCCAATGGCCTGACGATATATTTATGTCGTTTAATCTGTCAATCTATGATCTATCCTCTCCACAAACCATATTAAGCTTGGTGAATATTGTCGAAAAATCAGATTTCCCCAGCAAGCGCATTATATTCGAGATTACCGAATCCGCAGTAATGCATGATTTTGAACAAGCCAACGAAGCTTTGAAATTGCTCAAATTACAAGGCGCGCAAATTGCCTTAGATGATTTTGGTACGGGCTATTCATCATTAAGTTATGTTCAGCGCATGCCCCTTGATAGGCTTAAAATTGATCGCAGTTTCGTCACTAACATCGCCACCGATAAAGACACAAAAAACATTGTTCAGACTATATTGGATTTATGTAACAATTTAAATCTTCATTGCATCGTTGAAGGGGTTGAAACTGTCGAGCAACTTACTTTGCTTGAAGCCATGGGCTGTCGCTATTTCCAAGGCTATTATTTCAGCAAACCTCTAAATTATCCTGCAACACATAAATTTCTCGCTCAACAAACCAACATTAGCGAGAAACTCCGAGCATAGCATCAGATCAACCGATAAAAACTTACCTGTAATAAGTTTTTGCCAATAAAAATGGTTTCATCTATGTTTTATGCACAACTCTCAGTGAGCAAAAAAAACCACTGTTATTAAATTTATCTAATTAAGGTTTAGTAAAATTTATGTTAGTATTTTAAGTTAATATTTTCACCGATATTAATATAATCCACTATTTGAATAGCAATAATTATTTCAATAGTTTAAGTATATAGTCCCTATATTCAATGAACCATTATTCACATAACAATAACTTGTTCCAAAAAATAGCCAATCTTTAGACTAAAGTCTATGAGACCAAGAATATATACCCTTCGGCCAATTGGTTTAGATATTTTACCTTTTATTTACCAAATCGGCTCACCCTTTAGTGGTAAGGGGCCCTCACAATTTATCGGATTTTCAAAAATCTATCACCTCCCAAATTAAGGAACAAACAATTGAATTTAAAATCATTAAAAAGCCTAATGCTAGGTGTAGGCTTTGCAGCTATGCTATCCACCCAAGTTATGGCCGCTGGCCCGCATGTGGCACCGCTCGAAGAATTTGCCAAAACAACAGTCGCTGAATGGATCGCCAATCCAGCTATAATTGCCGCCATCAAAGCCCAAAACGCTCAAAATGCCGCTCTCACAGAAGATCAGATCATCGAGTTAGATAAAAAATGGCGCGCTGAAACCAAAGCCTCATCTCATCCAATGATTGATGGCTTGCTAAACAGCGATATATCTAAAGCATTGGCTGATTACAGAGATTCAACCACGGGCATGGTTACCGAAATTTTTATTATGGATAATAAAGGCTTGAATGTCGCTCAATCAGATATCACATCCGATTTCTGGCAAGGCGATGAAGGCAAATGGCAAAAAACTTACCTTGTCGGCCCCGATACCATCTTTGTTGATGAAATAGAAACCGATGAATCCACCCAAACATTGCAAAGCCAAATGAGCATGACAATCAAAGACCCCGCCACTGGCGAAGCCATTGGTGCCATCACCGTTGGCGTCAATGTCGAAGCTCTATAAGCAATATCACAGCTCTATAACTAGAGCCCGATAAAATACAAAATGAAATAATCCAGGTTAAAGAACATGAGTCAAAACACCTCCCCACAAACGCTTTCAACAGCGTCCGATGAACCTAAAATCATCAATACCAAAGAAGCCGTAAAAAAAGCTCGAAAATCTGGATTATTCACCGTCAGTCGTAAAATGACGCTAATAGCTTCCTTCGCGGCAGTTATCATCATTGTGGCATTATCTGGCATCAGCATTCTCAATCAGAGCAACAGTCTCAATCAATTGGGCAGCAAATCCTTTGTCACCATCACAAAATTGCTTGGCAAAAATATAGGCGGTGGCTTAAAATGGGGCAAAATAGATGCCGTTGAGGCAGTTTATCAACAATTCGCCAAAACCGATGGCAAAGACATTGCTAAACTTGTCACTTTCTCTGCCGATGGCCAACAATTCACCAATTACTCCGTAGATCAACAGGCAAATATAGATTTGTCAAAAGCTCCTGAATGGGCAAAATCTGCAGAATCTGGTGCTTATTCCAAACATATAGGCGATTATATCATCGCTGCAGTTCCCGTCTTCAGTGGCAAAAATAACGACTTTGTCGGCACTCTAGCCATCGCTTGGAGCAACCAACAAATCCAAAGCTCAGTTAACACTGCAAGCTTGCAAATGGTTTTCTTCTCCATCGCTGCTCTTATTGCATTGGTCGTGTTGATGGCATTTGCTTCAAGTTCACTCATTGGCAAACCATTGGCCGAGATGAATCAAATCATGAGCCGCCTTGCCAAAGGTCAAAATGAAATTGAAATTCCATACTTGTCACGCCAAGATGACATTGGCCTGATTGCCAAAGCCGTATTGGTTTTCAAAGAAAATGCCCTCGACCAAGCAGCCCTTGAAGTAGAAAAAAACCAAAGCAACCAATCCAATCAAGAGCGTCAAGTCTATATCGATCAATTGATCCAAGATTTCAAAAGCAACATTTCAACTGGGCTTGAAAGCGTCTCAAACAATAGCGGCGAAATGAAAATCACCGCAGATACATTGTTTAACATTTCCAACGACACCAGCAAACAAGCCACCTCTGCCGCCAGCGCGTCAGAAGAAGCTTCAACCAATGTTGCCACCGTCGCCGCCGCCGCCGAAGAATTATCATCTTCAATTTCCGAGATCACCCGCCAAGTCGAGCAAACCAGAAAAATTGTTGGAGATGCTAGCATAACAACTGAAGAAACCAATAAACAAGTGGTCAGCTTGGCCGAGAAAAGCCAACGCATCGGCGACGTGGTTTCATTGATCCAAGACATTGCCGAACAAACCAACCTACTCGCACTTAACGCCACAATTGAGGCAGCACGTGCTGGTGAAATGGGCAAGGGCTTTGCAGTTGTAGCTTCCGAAGTTAAATCTTTAGCCAATCAAACCGCCAAAGCCACCGAGGAAATTTCAGCCCAAGTGACCGACATTCAAACCTCAACCCAAGAGGCGGTGCATGGCATCAACCAAATCACCGAAATTATGAAAGAGGTTAGCGATTACACCAGCTCCATTGGCGATGCGGTTAGCGAACAAAACATGGCCACCGTCGAAATCAGTGAAAATGTCGCCCAAGCCTCAAATGGCACCCAAGAAATGGCCGCCAGCATGTCCGATATTTCAAGCTCAATAAAACAAACCAACGTTTCGGCCAATGAAGTCACTCAAGCCTCAACCCAAATGAACGGCCAAATCGATGAGCTCAAAACCTCAATCACCGATTTCCTAACCAAGGTAGCAGCCGCCTAGACCAACCAAACACAAAATTTCTATATAGCACCGAAACCCAAAATTTCGGTGCTGTTTAGTTTGTATTTTTTGCCAGCCCCTGCGGGCGTTCGCTCCGCGCACTTGCTAAGCCACTCAGCCGCTGATCGCATGCCAATTCACCACCCAACTCAAACTCATTATGCTAAGTCAGCTAGAATGTGCCGAAATACCAAATTTCAGTGCCACACTGTTTACTCAGCAGGCTTTTCAAGGGAAAAGAGTCCGAAGCCGACAGGCTGAGGCAAGGCCGACCGGCCGTCGGGCGGCCAGCCCGTAGCAAGCGATACGGAGTATCGCGCCCGCGCCCTGAGCGAAGCGAAGAAGTGCCCTTGGGGTGCGGCCAAATATAAACTAGCTCATGCTTGCCCCGCAAGCATGAGCGCTACTCCAAGCCCATTGAAAATTATACCCCCCCAAATACCCCGTCACATCCAACAATTCACCAATAATATACAGCCCTTCAGTCTTCTGGCTCTCAAACGTCTGGCTAGAAATCTCTTTGGTATTCACCCCGCCCAAAGTCACCTCCGCAGTCCGATTGCCTTCCGACCCGTTAGGCAACACATGCCAACGGTTGACCATATCAGCCACTTTGCGCAATTTCTTATCGCTCAAACCGCCCATCTGCCCATCAATATCCGTCTCTTCAGTGATATAAACCGCCAATTTCTTAGCAAAATGAGCCGATAACTTATTGTGCAACAATTGCTTCGGATTATCCTTCTTAGCCGCCAATAAAATCTCAAACATATCCTCATCAGGCAACATGTTAATCACAATTTCCTTGCCCTCACGCCAAAATGACGAGATTTGCAAAATAGCCGGCCCACTCAACCCCCGATGGGTAAACAACAATGCCTCCCGAAACTTCTGCTTTATTTTCTTATCGGCAACCGACACCTCAACATCATCAATCGATATACCCGACAAAACCGCAATATGCCCCTTGGTTTCATCACTAAACGTCAAAGGCACCAGCCCAGGCCGCGTATCCACAATGCTATGCCCAAATTGCTTGGCAATAATATACCCAATCGACGATGCCCCCATTTTAGGAATAGACGGCCCACCAGTTGCCAAAACAAGCTTATCCCCTGTCACCATATCTTCACTGGTATTCAGCTCAAAAACCCCATCAACTTTCTCAATCTTCTTAACTTCAACTTCTTTAACAATCTCAACGCCAGCCTTCTCACACTCATTCAATAACAGATCAATAATCTGCATCGCACTGTCGTCACAAAAATACTGCCCCAACGTTTTCTCATGGTAAGCAATTTTATATTCATCAACTAATTTAATAAAATCCTGCGGCGTATACCGCTTCAACGCCGAAATACAAAAATTCTTATTTTCCGAAATAAATTTATTCTTATCGGTATTGATATTGGTAAAATTACACCGCCCACCGCCAGATATACGTATTTTCTGCGCCGCATGGCGGTTACGCTCCAAGCAAACAACGCTCTTACCGCCTTTGCCCACCTCAATCGCACACATCAAGCCCGCAGCCCCCGCGCCCATTACCACCACATCATAATGTGTCATATTTTCTCTTTCGCTATTTACACGATAGCTAACATAAATTACAAATCAACACCATGAGTGATTTACCAATTCTTTACAGCTTCCGCCGCTGCCCCTACGCCATGCGCGCCCGCATTGGCCTGCTTGAGGCCAATATCAAAGTCGAGCTACGCGAGATCATCCTGCGCGATAAACCAGCCCATATGCGCCAAATTTCACCCAAAGCCACCGTACCCGTATTGTTATTACCCAATGGCACGGTCCTCGATGAAAGCCTAGACATCCTGCTTTGGGCACTCAACCAAAACGACCCAAACAACCTCCTTGCAGCCGATCAAAAAATAACAATTAAACTTATAGAACAAACCGATGGCAGTGAAGCTTCACACTTCAAACATCACCTAGATCGCTATAAATATGCCAGCCGTTACAAGGCTGATGATTCACGAGTCAGCGAGCAAGCAACCGCCTTAAACGCCCGTAAAGACTCAGAAACTTATATCCAAACTTTAGAGAGTCTGCTCGCGAACAACCCATTTTTGCTAGCAAACAAACCAACGCTGGCCGATTACGCCATCGCACCTTTCATCCGCCAATTTGCCAATTCAGGCCGCGAATGGTGGGATCAAGCCCCCTACCCAAACACTCAAAAATGGCTAGAGGCCTTCATCGCCTCTCCCACTTTCCAAACCATTTTCCAAAAATTCCCGCTTTGGAAAGATGGCGATGCTCCCACCCACTTCCCAACATAAAACCGTTCATATATAGACTCAATCGCTTGACACTCACCGCTTAGAATGTATATTGCGACCATTCAGAGGGCCTTATTGCGCCTGTCTACTCGTTATGGGTTATCTAGAATCACTTGTTTCCAAGGGTTTTAGGTTGCAGATCCCCCACAATGATAGAGTGAATTT
>NVUH01000044.1 GCA_002401855.1 Hyphomicrobiales bacterium | reverse complement strand
TGATCTAGCTGATAATAATGCAACAAATAATGTTTAAGCCGTGTGTTTTCATATCAGTCACCATAGTTTAAATCTTTATGAGGTCAAGTATTTTTTGGCGTTCGCCTCGCCAATGAGCGGCAAAAGAGTTTTAAGCTCGGCGCCATGGCTAAGCCCTGTGAGCGCTAGGCGCAATGGCATGAATAAGGTTTTACCCTTGCGCTCGGTGGCGTCTTTAATGGCTTTTGTCCATTTACCCCATGTGGTTTCGTCATAATCGCCTGCTGGTAAAAGCGAAAGTGCGGTAGCGATGAAATCCTTATCATCCGCCGCAACTATTGGTTTGGCTTTGCCTTGTGCAATGTCTGCCCAAATTTTAACATCGGAGAATTTTACAATGTTGGCTTTGGTGGCTGTCCAGATATTTTGTGCCAGCTCATCGGCAATGCCCAAATCGGCCAAACGGGTTTTTACATCAGCAAAATCTGTTTCGTGTAATAATTTGGCGTTAAGGCTGTTCAGTTCGTCGGCATCGAACCTAGCGGGGGCGCGGGATAATTTACTGATGTCGAAATCTGCGGAAAGCGTTGCAATATCTGCATAGGGTTTTACGGGGTTGGAGCTGCCAATGGTTGCCGAAAGGCTGAGCACTGACATGGGTTCTAGCTCGCGCTCGCGCAATTCGCGGATTGATAGTGAGCCTAGACGTTTGGACAGGCCTTCGCCGTCTTTGCCAACCAGCAAGTTATGATGGCCGAAAGTTGGCGGGGTCGCATTTAAGGCTTCAAAAATTTCGAGTTGCACGCCTGTATTAGCGACATGATCTTCACCGCGGATGATGTGGGTGACGCCCATATCGATGTCATCAATGATGCTGGCGAGGGTGTAAAGCCAGGTGCCATCGGCGCGGATCAACACGGGGTCGGATAGGCTGCCTGTATCGATATGTTGTTCGCCACGTACCAAATCTTGCCAGACTACCACTTTTTGTTGCATTTTGAAGCGCCAATGTGGTTTGCGGCCTTCGGCTTCGAACGCGGCGATTTCATCGGCAGTTAGTTTTAGTGCCGCGCGGTCATATACTGGCGGCATGCTGCGCGCCATTTGGCGTTTGCGTTTAAAATCTAGTTCGTCGGATGTTTCGTAGCATGCATAAAGCAAGTCTTTATCGCGTAGCTCTTGCGCCACAGCTTCGTAGCGGTCAAAGCGGGTGGATTGTTGTTCGATGCGATCCCATGTGAGGCCGAGCCAAGTTAGATCCTCGCGGATGTTATCCATATATTCCTGTTTTGAACGATTTTTATCGGTGTCATCAAAGCGCAGAATGAACGTGCCATCATGCTTTTGGGCGTAGAGCCAATTGATAAGCGCAGGGCGTAAATTGCCAATGTGAATATTGCCCGTGGGGCTGGGTGCAAAACGTACAACAGGTTTCATTTTTATATCCGTATTAATAATTTTATTCTCTTATATAGGCATATCTATTGCGCTGCAACTGAGCCTTTTAAAATACCCATAGCTAATGCAGCATTTGCACCATTTAGCTTGGGCGCATCGGCTGCAAATACCGATTGCATATGCATTTTTTGTAGCAAAGCATTGGCTAAATCACTCTGGCAGATTGCCAAACGACAATGGCTGGTGAGGTTTGGGTTTTCTTGATGCAAAATCAAAGCGGCCACAAGCGACGGCAAATCATCCAATATCACCGCAACATGAGCGGTACGCGCCGAAATAATTGCGCCGATGATGGCGGCAATTTCGCGCCCGCCAATGGCGGCTAAAATCTCCAGCGGTTTATTTTCTTGGCAGTTGATCGCGATGCGGCTGATTAACGCAAAATCATCGGCCATTTCGGCCTCTATAATTTGTGCGGTTTCGGGCATGATGGCCAAAGCCACCGAAGCTGCCACTTGTTCAGCAGCTGTTGCCAAGGCGCCGACCGCCAATATATCCGCACCGCCAGCTATGGCTTCCATGCCAAATGCCACGGTGGCAGCGGCGTTTTTTTCATCCAATGTGGGTTCTAGGTATGATTTTTTGGTTGGCATATCTAACGCCAAATCAAATATTCTTAGGCCATGACCATAGACTTCGCACATTTTATTAAGCCGTCCGTTGCCTGCTGCGCTGTCATCCATTAACTGGCGCAATTGCTGTTTGGTGGCACTGCGGCTTACATCTTCATCAATTCCGTTGGATGAAGCAAATAGAGTGATGAGCGAGCGGTGCATTTCTATCTTTTTATCGTCCGAGCCATTGGCAATAGACTGCATCCACAAGATGACATCTTGCTCATCTTGATGGGTGTTAATATCTGCGATGGAGGCTAATAATTTGCGCAAATCTTCAAATGGTTTGGCGGCAACGGAAAAACTCATAAATCCTCTTTATTTTTTTGCGATGGTTTACATTTGTTAATCGCCCATCATATATATTAAATCTTGATACAGATTTCTAGGTGAAACAATATATATGCCCGAAAAAAGACAAATTGCGCAAATAATGTCACCTAGGGGTCATATTTACGCAGTAATTTTTATCTGCTGCCCTAAAATGTTGATTTAAGAAAGTCTTATATGAGAAATATAATCATAATCTCAATTTTGTTTATCGGCGGGGCGGTGTTTTGGGCTGACCCAGAGTTGCGTGCCATTGCCATAAATATGTATCAGCAATTGAGCGACAAAACCTCGGAGCGGCAAATATTGGCCAGTGCAGATGCAAAGGCCAACCCGACGGTGACACTGAATAGCAATGGCGCTGGGCATTTTACCGCCCGCGGGATGATTAATGGCTCACATGTCGATTTTTTGGTCGATACAGGGGCAACAATTGTGTTCATCAGCCGCGAAGAAGCTCGCCATGTGGGCATAGATTTACGCAAATTAAATTATGATCATACGGCTCTCACCGCAGCGGGCAAAACCAAGTTTGCACGGGTGTTTTTAGACGAGGTGAGTGTTGGTAATATAAAAGTACGCAATGTCGAGGCGGCGGTTGCGCAATCGGACGAAGTGACAAATAACCTATTGGGTATGACATTTTTAAGCCGCATTAAGGGTTTTGAATTTAGTGGTGACCGCTTGATTATGCGTAACTAATTGGTTTTATCTGCGAGCTAACCTATTTTTTTGCTTGCTGGCAAGGTTTTGTTAACCTTTGCTTGTTTGCGAGCAAACGCTGGGATTAATTACGCTATAAAAGGCTGATTCCAAAGCGAATGGCTACTGAGAATAAAAGCAAAGCAAATGTTATCTCTAAGGTGCGGCGCGAGAAGCTGTGGGCTAATTTAACCCCTAAAGGTGCCGCAAAAACCGTAGCAGGAATGATGAGCGCAACACCCCACAGATTCACAAAACCAATAGAGAAAGCGGGCAAGCTTGCATTGCCCCAACCTGCAACGATATAGCCAACGGTGGCGGGTACGCTGATCAACAAACCAAGACCACTTGAGGTGGCAATGGCTTGGTGAATTTTGCGGCTAGACAATGTCATATATGTGACTGCAAATGTGCCGCCACCAATGCCCATAAGAGTTGAAAACATGCCCATAACCCATGCGACTAAATTGTTAATCCAGCCAAGGGGAATGTCTTTGGCCAGCACCCAATCTTCCTTGCCAAATAATAATTTTATTCCCACTATTGTCACGACACCAGAGAAAACCGCCTTAAGCCAAAAGCCATCGGCATAGGCGGCGATGACCGAGCCAAATAAAGTGCCGATCAGCACTGGCCAAAGCCAAGTTTTTAGCAAATCAAGATCGACTGCGCCTTTGGCCATATGGCTTTTGACAGAGCGAATAGATGTGGGAATGATGGTGGCTAGAGATGTGCCTACCGATAAATGCATGACGATATCAGGATCGATTTTAATAGAGGTAAACACCTGAAATAAAACAGGTACCAAAATAACACCACCACCGACACCAAGCAGGCCTGCCAAAACACCAGCAATGAGGCCTGCGCCAATTAGCGCGCTGATTAATACCAATAATTCTATAATATCAAAGCCAAAAACCTGCATATATTCCCCTAATTCGCAACATGTGTGAGTGCTTTGCGCAACACTTCGGCACCAGCACCTAGCTTATTGGCTTCAACCGATAAGATCTGCCGATATTTCCGCGCACCTGCAAGACCTTGAAACAAAAAAATCATGTGGCGGGTGATGTGATGAGCGCGGGCTCTACCCGTTTTATCAGCTGTTAGATAATTATCAATATAATCCATCATTTTATTTGCAATGTCATGCCTCGTTTGGGTGTTTTTGGTGGCGCCAAATATGCGCTCGTCAACCTCAGCTAATATCCACGGTGTTTGATAAGCCGCGCGGCCAAGCATAACGCCATCAACATGCTGCAAATGCAGCAATGCTTGATCAAGATCAGCTATGCCACCATTGATGATGACTTCAAGCGCAGGGAATTTTTGTTTAATGCGGTAAACGCGGTCATAATCGAGCGGGGGGACATCGCGATTTTGCTTTGGCGAAAGACCATTTAACCAAGCTTTTCTCGCGTGTATGGTGATGGATTCAAGCCCCGCATCAACCATGTGCTGCACAAAATTAGTCAAATCTGCTTCACTGTCCTGATCATCAATGCCAATGCGGCACTTAACTGTGACAGGCACCGAGATTGCTTTTTGCATGGCTTGCACGCAGGCCGCCACCAATTCAGGCTCGGCCATTAAACAGGCACCAAATTTACCTGATTGCACGCGATCAGATGGGCATCCAACATTTAAATTAATCTCATCATAGCCCAGCTGCTCCGCAATGAGGGAGGATTCGACCAAAGCGTCTGGGTCGCTGCCACCCAATTGCAGCGCAACGGGATGCTCTTGGCTGTTATAACCCAGAATCCGCTCACGGTCACCATGCTCCACCGCACCTGTGGTGACCATTTCAGTGTATAACAAAGCATTTGATGTGAGCAATCGATGAAAATATCGACAATGTTTATCCGTCCAATCGATCATAGGGGCTACGGAGAAGGCTCTATCGACCGCATATGGTGATTTTCGCTTTGCATCAATGCGTTCGACTGTGTTTTTAGCCAGTAAGTTTTGATTATTTTGTGACATTATTGGACATTATTGGACATTTTTTGATATTTTCTATAGTTACCTGTACCATATACGAACCACAGGATTGGACAAATATTGATCTTCAAAAATAAGTATTTGAAGGGGATAACATTGATAAAATGGGTTGTTAGGTGCTTCATTGGATGGGTACAAAACATAGTATATTGTTTGCAAGTTTCGCCCTCAAAATAGAACTTTTTCTTTGGCTGAAAATTGCTTACGAGTTGCGCGGCGAATGTCTTTATCCACCCTTTCGCCTTTTGTGCGCTTAAATACTGGTTTTGCTTTCATCTTCACCCTGAGTGCGTTGCAATGAACCAAAATCCCATCTCATACAACTAGCAAAATCTGTCCCATAGAAGCTGACATTTTACACCGTTAGGTAGCGAAAAGCCGCTGTTGTGGAGTTGTAACTTTAAGAGTAGACAACTCCACGCATCTTGTTGAAGAATTATGCAAAAGAGCGATTCTTTGTGTTTTTACTATTTGTATTTCAAGCAGATCGAGATATTCAATAATTTTGGCTGCAAATCTAGGATTAATTCTATGATGTTTAGATTGCATAAAAAAAGAACTACTTATTTTTAAAATACAGTTTGGGTATTGTTACTTATTGGATAAAAGCATTGTACCTGCACCAGTGTTTGAAATTGGCACTGTATAGTTAAAATGAAGTTGCTCAACTTTACCTGACAAAGCTCCACGCATACCCATCCACATATTGAATTCAACGCCCTGTGCACCTGCGTTCTCAATAATATCACGAATAGAATATTTAAATAAATACTCAGGGTCTTTGACGAGATGGTCAAGCAGCATTAAATCGAATTCTTTATTGATGAAGCCCGCATTTTGTCCATCTAATTGATGTGATAAACCACCAGTTCCAAATATGACAACGTCTAAGTCCTTGTCATACGATTCAATTGCTCTGGCAATAGACTGCCCTAATTTGTAGCAACGCTTTAATGAGGGCATTGGATGTAGTTCGCAGTTAATTATAACTGGAATGACTTTAATACCTCCATATGTTTTATCATTTGGAAACATGAGTTGCATTGGCACCGTGAGACCATGATCCACGCCCAGTTCTTGGCAAATGGTGATATCAAATTCATCCTCTACTAAGGCATTGCAAATATGCCAAGAAAGCTCAGGATCACCTTTAATTGGTGGAATGGTCGCTAAGCCCCAACCTTCATCATAACTGATATATTCTTCAGCTGCGCCAATGGAAAATGTAGGTTTTTTATCTAGAAAAAACTCTAGCCCGTGATCATTGTAAAATACAACTGCAATATCTGGCTTTTTCTCTTTTAACCAAGCCCATAATGGTTTTTGACCATCAAAGAAGCCTTTCCAATACGGTTCTTGTTGTAAATTTTTTGCAATTGCCATACCAACTGCAGGGATATGTGATGAGCCGATGGCTCCGATAATTTTAGCCATGATTATTTTCCTGCATCTACGAGTTTTTGTTTAAATTCTTCGAGCGTTAAACCTGTTTGGAGTGCACCGATGTCTTGCATATTCAAACCAAGTAAACCTGATGCAAGTTTTGCAAGATAATATACACTTGCGCCCTGCTCTAAGAGAGAAATAATATCCCTTTTTTGAATCGCTTCAATCTGACCATCTGTAAGATTATACTTCTTACAGTAAGCAACTTCATCAGATTTAAATTCTTCTCGTGCGGCTTCATCGTTAAATGAAAAACACATTTTATTCAGTCCATAGCCCATACGAGATTTGGTACCATCAAATATAATGGTTCCCGGAATGGGAGTTTTATCGTCAAGATATGACATGTTTTAGCTCCTTTTCTTTGTTAATCGTTCCAATAGAGAGAGAGGGGATTGTCTATTAGAAGCTTCTTTTGCAAAATTTCACTTGTTGCAATTTGTGGAATCACATCGACCAACTGACCATCATCTGGTACGTGTGATTTCATGTTTGGATGCGGCCAATCAGTTCCCCAAAGAACTCTATCTGGGAATTTTTCGACCAATAGCTTAGCGAATGGAATTACATCACTATAATTTGGCAATTGTCCGTTCTTAGGCAATTGAGCGGTTAAGCGTTCTGGACAAGTTACCTTGGTCCAAATTTTTTCATTATTTTCCATCAAGGAAATAAATCGTTTAAAATCTTCATGGTCAACGCCTTTGGTGACATCAGGCCGTCCCATATGATCAACAACGATGGTGCAGTTTAATTCGTTCAAAAACGGAATGAGGTCTTCTAAGTCAGGCGCCTCGAAATAAACCACAATATGCCAGCCTAATTTTTTCACTCTATCAGCAATGTCTAGAAATACTGAACGAGGAGTGCTATCAACTAAACGTTTTACAAAATTAAAACGCACAGCACGAACACCAACATCGTGCATCAACTTTAAGGCATCATCACTAATGTTTGGATTTACAACGGCAACACCCCGTGCCGACTCACCTGCATTTTTAAGTGCATCCAGTAAAGCAGAATTATCAGTTCCGTGGCAAGACGCTTGAACAATAACATTGCGCGAAAACCCCAAATGATCACGAAGTTCAAATAACGTGGCTTTTGACGCATCACATGGTGTGTATTTGCGTTTTGGGTGATAGGGAAACTCTTCAGCTGGGCCAAAAACATGGCAATGAGCATCAACTGCACCAACAGGAACAACAAATTTTGGTTTGCTCGGATTTGCATGAAATGGCAAATAATTTTTATCCATTAATCTTCCTTTTGAAATATTGAAGATTTTGCTTATCAAGCGAAAACTTCTCCATCAAATAATTTTCGTGTGGTTCTAATAACTGCAGCATTGTTGACATGACCATGTTGATAGATATCGATAACTACGCCCCTTTAAAAGTGCCACCACGCATCCACATGCATCTGGCAGAAATTTGTTTAGACATATTTGAGTCCTTTTTCCGCCAATCTTGGTCGCATATTATAAATATCCAGACCCAACTCACCATTTGCCATACGCTTGCGTTTTTCTTCTTCTAATTCAACTCGTGCTCGAGATGCCTTCAAGACTTCTTCTGCTTCCTCGCGGCGAACCACACAAACACCATCGTCATCAGCAACAATAATATCACCTGCATTAATAATCTCGTTGGCACAAGCCATTGGCACATTAACTGAGCCTATGGTTTGTTTAATTGTGCCTTGGGCAAAGATATGCTTAGCCCAAACGGGAAAGTTCATTTCCTGTAAATCTCTCGTGTCACGCACTCCGCCTTCAATGATCAGGCCAACAACCCCACGGGCTTGGGCAGATGTTGCTAATAGATCGCCAAAAAAGCCAAAGTTAGAAGGAGATGTAGGAGCAAAAACCATGATGTCACCTTTTTGACATTGCTCAATTGCCACATGCATCATCCAATTATCGCCTGCTGCACCTGATATTGTGATGGCACTACCTGCAATAGAGCTGCCGCTATAAATGGGACGCATATAATCGGCCAATAGACCACGGCGGCCTTGGCTTTCATGGACAGTTGCTACGCCGCATTTGGCCAAACCATCAATGATTTTTTGGTCAGCCCGTTCAATTTTTTGTATAACGATATTATGGCTCATTTTTTTACCTCAAATTTTTAAACGACTAAATACTTTGCGGGCATTGCCTTCAAATATTTTAGCTTTGTCTTCATTGCTGAGGCTACTGTTGTCGATATATCGTTTTGTATCGTCATAGTAATGCCCAGACTCTGGATCAATACCGCGCACCGCCCCAATCATTTCTGAAGCGAATAGAATATTATCAACTGGGATAATGTCTAGAAGCAGATCAATGCCGCGCTGATGATAAACGCAGGTATCAAAATATATGTTTTTAAGTGCAGACTTATCTAAAGTTTCATAGCCTTGATCTTGCATCAAACCTCTAAACCGCCCCCAATGATAAGGAACCGCTCCGCCACCATGGGGAATGATGATCTTTAAAGCGGGGAAGTCTTTAAAGACATCAGACATGATGAGTTGTTGAAATGCTGTTGTGTCAGCGCCTAAATAATGTGAGCCCGTTGTATGAAAACTATCATTACAACATGCACTCACATGGATCATCGCTGGAATGTCGAGTTCCACCATTTTTTCATAAATGGGGTAATATGATTTATCACCCAAAGGTGCATCTTTCCAATGGCCGCCGGTGGTGTCAGGGCTTAGATTTATGCCTATAAAATCCATTTCTTCAATGCAGCGTATAATTTCTGGTACAGATTTAGCTGGATCGGTATTGGGTGATTGCGGCAATTGAGCAACAGGAGCAAAATTATTAGGGTAAAGGTCACATACACGTTTGATAAGTTCATTTTGGTGCTCAGTCCAAAAACGACTGGTATGTTCATTACCAATATGATGCCCCATCCAAGATGCGCGCGGAGAGAAAATCGTAAAGTCAGTGCCGCGTTCTTGTTGCAATTTTAATTGGTTGTTTTCAATCGAGTCTCGGATTTCATCATCACTTATAATGATACTGCCTTTTTCGCCAACAAATGTAGGCTCTTTAGCCACGTCGGCTTTTTGCTGATCTCGATACGCGCCAACGGCGGGTGGTGTGGTTGTATAATGGCCATGACAGTCAATAATCATTCAACGCCCTTTTCTACTGTTTGTTTGGTTTTCTATATACAATATGACGTGAAATATTATTGAACTCCATTCCAAAGATTATTTTTAGAATTGATTTTTTAGAATGATTTATTTATAATGTTTAATATTGGCGGTTAAATATGAAATTTTCAAATCCTAATTTAAAACATTTGCGTATATTTTTAGCGGTTATGGAGACAAAATCCATAGGAAAAGCTGCTGAAACAGTATTTTTATCTCAACCTGCCACCACCCAAGCCATTGCTAAATTAGAATTATCACTAAACACCAAGCTATTTGATCGTAGCCGTAGCGGGATGTATGTATCTAAAACAGGTAGCGTTTACGCGGTGAGAATAAAGCGGGCACTTAGAATAATCTTAGACGGCGCTAAAAAAGCAATTCGCTCTGAAAATAAAATAAATGACAGCCAAGTTGAACATTCAGTTTTGAAAATAACCACCACACAATTGAACGCTCTTATCGCTGTAAATGAAACCAAAAATTTTGCCTTAGCGGGACGCAATGTAGGGATTTCACAATCATCCTTACATCGTTCAACTCGGGACTTAGAGGCTATATTAGGCATTACTTTTTTTACAAAAGTCAAACGAGGAATAGAAAGCAGCAAAGCAGCTGAAATTTTTGCCAAGGCAGCAAATTTAGCCTTTTTAGAAATGGCTCAAGGCAGCTACGAAGTGAACAGTTTACATAATCGTGAAGTTGGGCAAATATCTATGGGTTGCATGCCTTTGGCTAGAGCCTCGTTTTTACCCGAAGCCATTAATGAATTTGCTGCTTCTTATCCTGACTATAGATTGTACATTAATGACGGCCAATATGAAGATCTGTTAAATCATCTGCGATATGGATCATCGGATTTGCTAATTGGCGCCTTAAGAACCCCTGCCCCAAGTAACGATGTCATACAGGAAGAGATTTTCTCATCTACACTTTGCATCGTCGCGGGGCCAAATCATCCTTTGTGCCGACAACAGAATATTACGGTCGAGCAATTAGCCGAATATCCGTGGGTAGTTTCTCCTGAGGGCACGCCCACTTATGAAGCATTTGATTCTATTTTAGGTGACTTACTAAAAAGAAAAGAAAACTATCAAGCAAGAATTATTGAGACTAGCTCTCAAATTCTAATGCAGCGTATTTTAATTGGCAGCAATCGTTTGAGTATAATCTCCGAGGATCAGATATTTTCTCAAACCCAAAAAGGCACTTTATCTAAATTGTTTTTTGAGGTCAAACACAGGGCCAGACCCATTGGCATTACAATGAGAAAATCTTGGGTACCAACAAAAACACAATCTTCTTTTTTAGACAGCCTGCGTAAACATGCAAATTTATACCAACAATATATGTTCGATACATTGCCATTATTCTAATTAATCAATGCTAATGATAATTTTTATATTATTGCCCAATTCATAAAAGTGGTATTCTGATTTGAAATTATTTGAACTGTCTTTGGAGAGCAATATGAAAGTTTGTGTAGCTGGCGCATATGGCGCATTTGGTATTAAGCACCTAGATGCAATCGAAAATATCGAAGGTGTTACCGTTACTTCCGTTGTGGGTTTTAGCGGAGATAAAATACTTAAGCTGGCCGCAAAGCGCGGGATTGCACATGCCACAACTGATCTGGCCGAAGCGTTAGCGCGGGACGATGTTGATGGTGTGATATTGGCCACCCCAACCCAAATGCATGCTGTACAGGCCATTCAGTGTATGGAGGCTGGCAAACATGTTATGGTCGAAATTCCAATGGCCGATAATATTGAGGATTCACAACGTTTAGTTGATGTACAAGCAAAAACCGGGCTAGTGGCGATGGCTGGACATACACGTCGTTTTAACCCAAGCCATCAATATATTCACAACAAAATTATGGCAGGTGAACTTAAAATTCAACAAATGGATGTTCAGACATATTTTTTCCGTCGCACCAATACAAATGCCAAGGGCCAAGCAAGATCATGGACTGACCACCTTTTATGGCATCATGCTTGCCATACGGTTGATTTATTTCAATATCAGACTGGGCAAAACGCTTCACAATTACAAGCCATGCAGGGGCCTATCCACCCCGACTTAGGCATTGCCATGGATATGAGCATTGGTATGAAGACACCAGATGGCGCAATATGTACTCTTTCATTGTCATTTAATAATAACGGGCCTTTTGGAACGTTTTTTAGATATATTTGCGATAATGGAACTTATTTGGCACGCTATGACGAATTATATGACGGCAATGACAAGCCAATTGATTTAAGTGGAGTTGCGGTTTCAATGAACGGCATTGAACTTCAAGATAGAGAATTTTTTGATGCCATTCGGGAGGGTCGCGAACCAAACTCAAGTGTGGCTCAATGCTTTCATGCAATGAACACTCTGAACAAATTAGAACAATGTCTTGATCAACAACCATAAATGAGTAGATGAAATGTGATAAGGCTTATGCGTTTTAAAACTCAAAATTAGGTCACTTGACAAGCACATCGATCGGGTTTGGGTGCATGAATGCATATGAGCAACCTTCTTATGAAGCCCGCTATGATTTCGTGCGCAAGATACCTCTCAATTAGAAATGGATATTGAGGATTTTAATTAGCTTCCCTCGTAAACTGAGTTTCTAATGATTTAGAAACTCAGCTCTTAAATGCTTGGCCTTTATTATAGTTTAATAAGGAAGCCCAACATAGTTTTCTGCTAAAGATTTAAGTGCTGCTTCAGAGTTAAATATATAATCCAATTCAGCTTCTTGCATTTTGCCAGTAAAATCACCCGATTCACCTTCTGAATTTGGAAGATTATGCAGCAAGCTAGTCATCCACCACGAGAACCGTTCTGCCTTCCAAACACGTTTTAAGGCTTTTGAAGAGTATTCACTTAGGCCTTTTTCTTCGCCGGTCTTATAGAAATCAATTAATGCTCTTGACAGATAATGAATGTCAGAAGCCGCAGAGTTCAGCCCCTTTGCACCAGTTGGCGGCACAATGTGAGCCGCATCACCGGCTAAGAATAATCGGCCATAACGCATGGTTTCACATACAAAACTACGTAATGGAGCGATAGATTTTTCTATTGACGGCCCGGTGATTAATTTATCAGCTACATTTTGTGGCAACCTTGATTTTAATGCATCCCAAAACCTATCATCCGACCAGTCTTCTACTTTATCAGTTAGCGGAACTTGAATATAGTAGCGACTAAGCATTTTGTGGCGCATGCTGCATAAGGAGAAGCCTTTTTCATCACGCGTATAAATTAATTCATGAGATACCGGTGGAGTTTCAGATAATATACCCAACCATCCAAATGGATATACTTTTTCATATGTTTTGATAATCTCTTTTGGAATGGCCTTGCGACTTGCACCATGAAATCCATCACAGCCAGCAACAAAATCACATTCTAATATGTGATCTTCGCCATCTTGGGCAAAGTGGATGACTGGATTATCAGTCTCCAAACCTTGGATATCAAACACTTCAGCTTCTTCTAGAATTACACCACCAGATTTTTTACGAGCATCAATCAAATCACGTGTAATTTCAGTTTGCCCATAAATCATAACTCCCGTACCAGTCAATTTTTTTAAATTTACATGGTGTGTTTTGCCATTATAGGCAATATCAAACCCGTCATGAATTTCCCCCTCTTTTTCCATGCGTTCAAATACTTGCGCCTCATGCAACAAATCAACAAGTCCCTGCTCTAGAACTCCCGCTCTTATTCTAGTTAAAACATAATCAGTTGTTTTACGTTCCAAAATAACGCTATCAATGCCTTGTAAATGCAAAAGCTGAGATAAAATTAGACCAGATGGTCCGCCCCCTATAATTCCTACTTGTGTTTTCATTTTCTAACCTTTATTTTGCTTGAATATTTAAATTCTCATAATTTCTTGGCGTGAATAAAACTGGACAATAACATTAGAAAAATTCATGATTTACACATATGTTATTGATCATTAGCGCACTAGAAATCCACTCTATTTTGGTAGACCTGGTATCAATCCTAAAATGCTATCTGAAAGACCGCCATCCGCTAAAATCACTTGCCCAGTAATATAGCTTGATTTGTCACTAGCTAAAAAAGCAACTATCTGAGCAATATCCTCAGGCGTTCCTATCCGCCCTAAAGGCACAAGGGCAGTTCTAGCCTCTGTGGTTTTTTCATGGTCATAAACTTTGCTTGTCAAAGGAGTGTTTATCATTCCCGGAGCAACGCAATTGACACGAATACCATCGCAAGCCCACTCTTGAGCTAAATTCTGGCAAAGACTAATCAAAGCACTTTTTGCGGGCGAATATGCCGCCTGCCCCAAATGAGCTGAAAGACCAGACATAGATGAAATGGCGATGATTGTGCCTTGCCGTACCTTCAATGCAGAATGTAACTTTTGAGCCAGAATAAAGGTCGGCCGTACATTCAAATTAAATTGCATATCCCAAACATCAGTTGAAATATCTTTTAACTTCCCGGGCGACACTCCGCCTGCATTAGAAATGAAAACGTCTAAGCCGCCGCAAAATTCTAAGGTTTGAGCTGCAATATCTTCACAAACATCGCTACGAGTGATATCACCCTTAATTAAAAGAGTGCATGCGCCTAAAGCTTCTAAATCATCTATCAGTTGCTTCGGCATCGATTTCGATCCAGAAACAGTTAAAACAATATCTAGCGGTTCTTTTTCAACATTGCATTCTTTTGCGAATAATCTGCATATCGCGCCGCCAATGCCTTCACTGGCACCTGTTACCAATACCTTCATTTTTATCTCCAATTTCATATAGATATTATTAAATTACGATGCATCACCGAAATCTGAAAATGCTGTCCATCCACCATCAACACTTAATACTGTGCCCGTGATATATTGAGCTGAAGATGAAGCTAAGAAAAAAATGGCCTCGGCAATGTCGTTTGGTTTGGCGAGCTGTCCCATTGGAATGCGTCTTTTTATTTTCCCAAGATCAATTCGGTTTTTATCTGCTAACTTTTGAATGAGAGGTGTGTCGACATATCCTGGTGCCACGGCATTTACCCGTATGCCTAATGATGCCCATTCGCAGCCGAGGGAACGTGTTAAAGCTATAACAGCAGCTTTTGCAGAACCATAGGCATTCCGCCTAGGAAGACCGCCCAACCCCGCAATCGACGACAAGTTTACAATTGCCCCGCCTGTGTTTTCAATCATCAATTTTGCAATTTCCCTAGACATCAGAAATGTACCATTTAGGTTTATGTCTAGGATCTTTTGGAAATCACCCATATTCTGTTTTAAAGACGGCTGCATAGTATCTGCTATTCCCGCATTATTAACCAAGACATCGCATTTCCCGATAAGTTTTTTTAGCTTTTCAACGCCATCTACAACGCTCTTCTCCAAAGATACATCTATTCGCAATGCAATGTGACATTGCCCCAATTCTTCAACCCTAGCTTGTCAATGAGCATTTAAAATTGATCCACTATTGGCACTTAAAAGTGAGCCACTTAATTTGCAGAATATGGTCTGTCAATGGCAGTGTAAATTAGACCCG
>NVUH01000043.1 GCA_002401855.1 Hyphomicrobiales bacterium | reverse complement strand
GCAACATCAAATGAATGCTGCATAATTAAACAACAAAGATGAACAAAACTCTAGCTTAGTTCAAACACTGATTAGTTCCAAAGCATTCGAAGACGGACACTAGCTTCCATTGAGAGTTAGAAAGAACTGAACTTCTTACAACTCACCAACCATTTGAATTTGTTGTATAATTTAATACTTTAATTGCTTTCATTCAATTACAAAGAAAACTGTAGCGCGGCGTTTTTCTTGATGCCAGTTTAAGTTGTTTATTTTAATTTATGCGGCTATTTCGTATCACTCCAATTGTCATCGTAGTATCAATTCGAATGTCGTGCTACAGGAGTCTAGGGCTAACTCGAACGCTATTAAAGCAAAATAGAAAAGAAAGTGGGTTTAATATAATTCGCCATGGCTTATTGGCACAGCATAACCACCAATACGAACTTGTGATATTTGAGCTGAATCCATTATAATTGTTAAGCGAATTTCACTTGGTCTGCCCATATCAACCCCCTGATCTAAACTAAAATTATGTTCACCATCGGCCAATTGCAAGTGTTTAGCAACTGCGCCTGCAAAACTTGTAGCTGCGGAACCCGTTGCAGGGTCTTCATTCATGCTCCAATCAAGTGAAAACATACGTGTGCTAAACTTAGTTTTACTATTTTCACCAGCGGTATAACAATAAAAAGCACGGGCAAATTTATTCTGAATATGACGTGCTGCAGCCGAACTGTTTACTTCTATTCGGCTTAGTGCCTCGCGTGACTTTATCGGAAAGGTAAAAAATGCATTTCCAGCATCAAACAAATTAGCTATATGTCCATCAAAACCTATTTCTGTTTCTTCTAGTGTTAAAATTTCTGCCACTTGTGCATTGGTTAAGCCTAATTTACCTTCAACTGGAGTTTTAGGTGCTATAAACTCTGCATAATCTCCATTTTTAGGATCCATATTTAATGATATATTGACCGTACCTGCTTTCTCAATAAATACGATTTTATGTTGCCCCTTATAATCATTTCCCTTTTCAATGCGGGCTATGGCAATGCTTGCCCCAATGGTTGGGTGGCCAGCAAAAGGCAACTCTTGCGCGGGAGTGAATATTCGAACTGTATAATGATCATTCTGTTTTGGCAAAATGAATATGGTTTCAGATAAATTGAACTCGCGAGCAATTTTTTGCATTTCTAAATCGGATAAGTCAACTGCCTTTGGTATAATAGCCAAAGGGTTGCCGCTATGTTTTTGATTAGTGAAAACATCATAAGTAAGAAATTTTGTCATATTACGTGCTCTAAATTTTGATTTTGACGAAGCCCACTATTGGATCCATTTGAACTTAGTGTCTTTGGTTGGTAGTTTTGTTTAGTTTTTGCAGATTTGCAATGATTTTATTCCTACCTTATTTAATGCCATGTGTAGCACGACATTCGAATTGATACTACGACGACAATTGGAGTGATACGAAATAGCCGCATAAATTAAAATAAACAACTTAAACTGGTATCAAGAAAAACGCCGTGCTACAGGTGATCTTGAAGGTGGTCTGAGAATATATTAAACCTAAAAACTTTTATATTTCAAATTTTTACGAATATTAATGGTGCAACTAGGCCGTAGACTCATAAAACCGGATAATAATTCTGATTGAAGCTAATTTAACCATCGCAAGATACATTTGACCCAATTTGTCATATCTTGTTGCAATCCGTCTGAAGAATTTGATTTTATTGAAGAAACGCTCAACTAAATTTCTTTGTTTATATAGAAATGGGCTGAATACAAAAGACGACCTGCTATTCGATTTAGGTGGAATGTTAGCCCAAGCTCCTTTTTCAAATAGCATATCACGCAACCATTTTGCACCATAGGCCTTATCAGCCAGTAGCATTTCGCCTTTTTTCATATGGCTTAACAAATCTTCAGCAACTCAAATATCATGGTCTTGGCCAGAAGTTAGACAAAGTCGTATAGGTAGACCACGAGCATCGGTTACAACATGGATTTTTGTAGTAAGACCTCCTCGGCTTCGTCCAGTATAACGATCTGGGTGGCTTTTTTTAAAGTCGCGGCACTGTGATGAACACGAATACTCGTGCCATCGATCATTTGAACATCACCTTCATAAGCTTCTGTAATTGTGTCCATAATTAAATCCCAAACACCAGACTTCGTCCATCTATAAAAACGATTATAGCAAGTGGTATACGGCCCATACCGTCCAGGAAGATCAGCCCAAGGTGAGCCAGACCGTAAAATCCAGAATATACCATTTAGTACTCGTCGATCATCAACTCGTGGTACACCACGTGACTTTTGCGGTAATATTGGTTGAATAATTGACCACTCAAACTCACTCATTTCATATCGTGCCATCTTAACTCCTCCTGATAAACAGTGAATCAGATAACCAACAGTTTGGAAACAAATTTTATAATTTAATGAGTGTACGGCCTAGCGAGAAAAACATCGAACTCTTTATTAGATATCTTGGAGGATTGGCGTGAATATTTGAGTCAAGAAGAAGTCAATTAAAACTCCATTGTTTTTTCAAACATTAATATAATCGTATTGGCAATCTCGACCATTTTCTTATTCTGTTTCATCGATGTGGAGCGGATGAGATTATAGGCCACTTTTTCAGAAACATCCTGATTGCTCATTAATATACCCTTGGCTCTATCAACAATTTTACGATTGCACAACTCACCGACGGCCTTATTCCGTTGATCAATAAGTTGATGATATTTTAAAAAACGGCTTAACGTCAGCTCACCAATCGCCTTAATGCGGCTCGGCTTAAAGCCATCAATTACAAATGAATGCACGCCTGCATCCATCGCTTTATTGGTCAGTACAAAATCTGCCTCATCAACAAATACAGCAATTGGTAGGTGATTGCTTTTGGCCACATCAAAAATACTTTCCATAATTTGCGGAGTTGGGTTGCCTAACTTCACAATTAATATTTCTGGTTTTATCAACTCCACTTCGGCGATGATATCATTGATATTCTGCGAATAAACAACATCTTGATATTCATCATTTATCAGCGTCTGTTCAATCAAAGCCAAGCTGTCATTTTCATCACTTATGATTAAAAATTTTAATTTTCTAATGGTCATTAGGCGGCCGTTTTATTTTGGTTATTATTCTGCTTATTGGCGGGGTCACCATGTTCGTAATCTTCCAAAAAGGTCAATAATTCTTTACGATATTCATAATATTGCGGGTGATTGACCAAATCTTTTCGCCGTCTCGGGCGCTGCATATCAACCGTCATAATGTTGCCAATTTTGGCGCGCGGGCCATTGGTCATCATCACGCATCTATCAGCCAATAAAATGGCTTCATCAACATCATGGGTCACACAAATGGCGGTTACTTTGGTGCGGCTCCATACATCCATAAGCACTTGTTGCAATGTCCAACGAGTTAAACTATCCAACATGCCAAATGGTTCATCTAACAACAGTAATTTAGGCGAAAGCGCGAATGCCCTTGCAATGCCCACACGTTGGCGCATGCCGTTTGAAAGATCGGCGGCACGTTTATGAATGGCATCACCCAAACCAACAAGCTCAAGATAATATTCGACAATCTCTTGCCTCTCGGGCTTATTGGCTTGGGGATAGACGCGGTCAACTCCCAAAGCAACATTTTCTGCTGCGCTTAACCACGGCATAAGGCTAGGTGCCTGAAACACGACGGCACGGTCGGGCCCCGTTGTCGCGACCTCTCGTCCATCTAATATAACGCCACCAGATGTAATGGGTGTGAGGCCAGCGGCCATATCCAAAACCGTCGATTTGCCACATCCCGAATGCCCAATCAGCGTGATAAATTCACCCTTTTTAATTTTTAACTCAAAACCCTCAACCACTGTAAGCGGCCCCTTTGGTGTGGGGTAAACCTTGGTGATGTTTGAAAACTCCATATATCTATCCAATTGATATTGCGGGCGGGCAATTTTTGCGTAAGCCTTGGGCAATTTTGTTAAATCAATCGGTTGATAATCCGGTAGGTTTTTTTGGGTCTTTTGCGTACCAGAATTTACCTGTTTTTCGGCATCAATTAGAAAATTCGTAATGCCTGCACGTAATTTTACAAATTCAGCATTTTCACTCATTAAGCTGCGCACCCGCGGTCGCGCGATGTTGACCACAAATTCATCACCCAATGTTGCGGCAGGCGCTGGTGTCAGCGGAATCACCCGATCAGCCAAAAGCAGAGCTTCATCCACATCATTAGTGATTAATATAACGGTTTTTTTGTCGTTTTCGCGAATGCGATCTAGCTCATCCTGCAACTTGGCGCGGGTCAACGCATCCAATGCCGATAATGGCTCATCTAGCAATAATATATCTGGCTCTATCGATAGCGCCCGCGCCACCGCCACCCGTTGGCGCATACCACCCGATAATTCGTGTGGCAAACGGTCTTTGGCATGGCTAAGCCCAACCATATTTATATATTTTTCGACCTGCTGGGCTCGTTGGCTTTTGTTGCGATCTTTAAAGGCCGAATCCACCGCCAACTCAATATTCCCATAGACAGTGAGCCACGGCATAAGTGAATAATTCTGAAACACCACGCCTTTATCTGCCGTCGGGCCTGTCACTCTTTTGCCTGAAAAACTAATGCTGCCACTAGTTGGCATGGTAAGCCCTGCAATCATTGAGATTAGCGAGGTTTTACCCGCGCCCGAAAAACCCAAAATAGCCACAAATTCACCGCGTTTGACATTTAAATTTATGTTTTTAAGGATTTGATTTTTTTCATCGCCCGTACCGAAATCAAGACTTACATTAATCAGTTCTAAATGTGCCATTGTTTATCCTATCTTTTTGGTAAATACAGCTTCAAGCGCCATCATCAGACGGTCAAGCAAGAAACCAATGATGCCAATGGTCAACACAGCGACCATAATTTTTGCCAGTGAATTTGACGAGCCATTTTGAAACTCATCCCATACAAATTTTCCTAGACCTGGGTTTTGCGCCAGCATTTCAGCCGCAATCAACACCATCCACCCCACGCTAAGTGACATACGCATGCCGGTAAACATAAAGGGCAATGCAGATGGAATAATCAGTTTGCGAATTTTCACCCAAGTGGTGAGTTTTAGCACCCGCCCGACATTCAACAAGTCCTTGTCGATTGACGCCACCCCAACAGATGTATTGACCAATGTTGGCCATAAGCTGCACAAAGTCACGGTGATTGCCGATGTGACAAAGGCTTTTTCGAAAAAAGGATTGTCACTGACATACAAAGCGCTGACCACCATGGTCACAATAGGCAACCACGCAAGCGGCGAAACAGGTTTAAATATTTGCACCAAGGGGTTGATGGCGGCATTCATGGTTTTTGACAGGCCGCTTAAAATGCCTATAGGTATGGCAATAATCGTGGCCAAAACAAAGCCGGCAAACACGGTTTTTAAACTGGTCCAAATTTGGTCGATATAAGTGTCTTTACCCGTATAGCGACGCCATTTTATCTTGGCTCTGGGGTCCGTGGCCAGTTTTTCTTCATTACGGGTGGTTTGGCGCTCATAAAAAGCTTCGGCTTTGGCCCGTTGGGCATAATGGTCGTCAATTAAGTTGCCAAATTGCGCGGCCACTTGCGCAGGGCCAGGTATGGTGCCTAAACTTGTATTGACTTGCGGTGCAGACCAGCCCCAAAGCGCCAAAAATATAATGATGGATAAGGCAGGGATACCCAACCCCTGCCATATCATCTTCCCCTCAGTCTTGGCATTATCGCCGTTTAAAATACGCAAAATTGGTGCAAACCAACTCAACCCAACCACTTTGATATATGCGTCAATTTTATCGATGATCACGCCACGTTGCGTGCGTTTTAACTGTTTATATTCAATATCTATTTTTTTAGAATTTAATGCTTCAGCCATTGCTTTATCCTTTAGAATGGTGAGGTTAGCAGCTCTGCTAACCTCGTCCCCCAATTCAGCCTAATTATTGTCTTTCAAACCGATTGCAAATTTTTTCAGATAGTCATTGGGTAAATGACCGTCATAACTAATGTTATCGATAAAATGGGTTTGTGGTTCACGATAGCCATCGGTTCCCCATGGGAAATCTTCTGTAGCAACTTTACCTTCTGCAAGCAAAAGCTGAGCTGCTTCTAAATAAATATCAGGACGGTAAACCTTTTTCGCGGTTTCATGATACCAACTATCGGGTTTATTTTCGGCAATTTGCCCCCAGCGGCGCATTTGAGTTAAATACCAAATAGCATCTGAATAATAAGGGTAAGTGGCAAAATAACGGTAGAAAACGTTAAAGTCTGGCACGTCACGCGTGTCGCCTTTTTCATATTCAAAAGTACCTGTCATGCTATTGGCCAGCACGTCTTTATCGGCCCCAACATATTCAGGCCGCGACAGAATATCCACCGCTTCCATACGGTTGCCATTGTTATTTTCGTCTAACCATTTGGCAGCGCGAATGAGTGCTTTAATTAACGCCAAATGCGTATTGGGATATTTTTCAGCCCACTCGCTTGAAACACCAAAAACTTTTTCGGGGTTATTTTTCCAAATTTCATAATCTGTCACTACGGGCACGCCAATGCCTTTAAACACTGCTTGTTGGTTCCACGGTTCGCCCACGCAATAGCCGTCAATTGTGCCGGCTTCCATAGTCGATGGCATTTGTGGTGGCGGGGTTACAGATAGCAAAACATCGGCATCAATTTGCCCCGTCACATCATCCTCAGAATAATATCCAGGGTGCAAACCACCTGCCGCTAGCCAATAGCGTAATTCATAATTATGGGTCGAGACAGGAAAAACCATGCCCATTTTAAATGATTTGCCTTGGTCTTTATATTTTTCAACCACTGGTTTTAAGGCGTCAGCTTTGATCGGATGGACAGGCTTGCCATCGGCTTGTTTGGGAATATATTGTTTCATTTCGTCCCAAACGCTATTCGAAACGGTGATGGCATTGCCGTTTAAGTCCATCGAAAATGCGGTTATAATATGCGCCTTGGTGCCATAGCCAATGGTTGCGCCAAGCGGCTGGCCTGCTAACATATGCGCGCCATCTAACTCGCCAGTAATGGTGCGGTCTAACAATATTTTCCAATTGGCCTGAGATTCAAGCGTTACATAAAGCCCTTCATCTTCGAAAAAGCCTTTTTCATAAGCCACTGCAAGCGGTGCCATATCGGTTAGCTTAATAAAGCCCAAAGTAAGTTCATCTTTTTCAAGCTCAAGTTCCGCTGCCAATGTCTGAACAGTTGAAAACCCAATGCCTATAATCGCTATGGTGGATATAATCGGTTTAATATTCTGTTTTATAAGATTTAAATACATACATTTGTTCCAATAATTTATGCCCTTTGCCCGTGCAATAAATTTTAGACGGGCGGTCAAAGACATTTCAGCTTGTTAGAACTGAAAGTTCGTTGCACTAGATAACCCGTCGTTGGATTGATGTAAGTGGCCTTCGCTGGCCAACAGTTTTAACAAAGCATAATCTGTGCCAGTTTTTTGTAAAATCTATAAATACAACTAATTGTTTGAAATATATAACATAAAGAAAGAATTTAGAATTTGCATTTATTGAAGCTTCTTTATGAGTAAAGCTATTTTGCCTAATTAATAGTCATAAAATTTAATTGCCTAAATTTTAATCAATCAAAGACAGGCAAACTTCATTTCATTCGATTAGCAGCCTGTAAATCAGGGCAATTTCTTTTTTGAGATGGTCCCCAAATCTGCGACAGATTTTGCATTGATTTAAGCTACACTTTTCACTAACCAGTCGTTGGATTGATTGTTTAATTTGTTCCAATAAATCACATCAGGCGTTAAACCACAATAAGCTTTGTACCCAAAGACAGAGGCAGGCTCTGTGGACGTTCTGTATTATAAAAGTGATCCACTTACCAATTCCTTCTCTGGCTTCCGTACTACCACTCCAAGCATGTAAATAAACACATTCATATTTAAGCGATCGCCACAACCGTTCGATAAATATATTGTCCAGATATCAGCCTTTGCCATCCATCGATATTTTGATGTTGGCAGACTTAAGCCGATCAATCCATTGCCAAGATGTAAACTGACTGCCTTGATCAGTGTTGAAGATCTTAGATGCACCAAAACGATGAATGGCTCTCACTTTGACATCATTATCCTCGGTTTGCTTTATCTTCTGACCACGCTCAAACACTTCAGCAGCACCTTCAAGCAGTGAGCGTTTCATTGATGGATTTGGGTTAGGTTAACACCAAAACGCTGGCCAGTTCCGTGACCGTTTGTTCGCCTTTTATGGCTTCTAAAGCAACACGAGCTTTAAAAGCTGAATTATGATTCTTACGTTTAGACATTTTAGATTTCCTAGCCTGGTTAAAACCAGTCAAGCAAAAATTGGAGCTTAAGTCACTGTCGCATTATTGGGGAGCACCTCATTATGATTGTTTTTTACAATTCAATTAGGGCGAGAGAAACTTGCAAAAATAGCAGAGGTTTTTGCTAAAGATCCATATGAATATAGAAAAGGATGGCCAGATCTAACTTTATGAAAGCATGACAATAATGAAATTATATTCAGAGAAGTTAAAACCCCTGCCGACAAATTGAGGGCAAGTCAAAAAAAACTTATAACTGATCTTTTGCTTCCCTTGGGTTATGGTGTTGACATAATAGATGTAAAAAAACTTCAAACGGTATTCCCAAGCTGACTTTCTTCTTTTTCCGGTAAAATATGCTAACCATAATTCCTTCACTGGTAAGTGATTGTTTCTAATCTATAATCGGGTGAGTATTTATATGCTCTGTGCGTAACGCAACACATAAAACCATAAAAAACACCTGTTTCAAAAGGTGGTCTGAGAATACATTAAACCTAAAAACTTTTATATTTCAAATTTTTACGAATATTAATGGTGCCGCAGGAGAGAATCGAACTCTCGACCTCACCCTTACCAAGGGTGTGCTCTACCACTGAGCCACTGCGGCCAAATGTTTACTTTAGCCAAAGCTATAACATTTGATTGGCGATATTTGCCATAAGCCCTGTAAAAGCGCAAGTGATTTTTGATTTGTCTACACAGGTTAAAACCCTTCTGGGCGTTTTCAGCCTCGTCTATGTGTCACAAAGTCGTTATTTGACTGTTATTTGATAGTTCGTAAAATAAACAGATAACAACATAAGGAGGAAATATTATGAAATTTAAATTATTCACTTTGGCTCTCATTTGTGCGCCTTTGCTTAGTGCGTGCGTTACCACTATGTGAGCCAAATAGACTTTATAGTCTGATTTAAGCCTAGCATTTGCTAGGCTTTTTTTGTTTTGCGGCCATTGATTGTTAGCCTTGCAATCGCCTCGCAGATATTTTAAACATAATTATGAATAAAAAACATAACAAAAATCAAGAAAGAACCGAGCGCGAAGCGCGGTTGCAACAACAATTGCGTGATAATTTACGACGCCGCAAAAGCCAAGTGAAGGGGCGGTTAAATTCGAATGATGCCGATGCGCCTTTGCCGCGAGATGGCAAAATTGGCATGGCCAAATTGAACACAGAAAAGCAATAAAAAGGCCCCATTTTGGGCATATTTTGAGCAAATTAACGCTTTATCATTTTGTCAACTCTAATGTTAGAGCCAAATGATGATAGAATTAGGAATATAGATGGATCGTATAAAAATTACTGGTGGCAAACAACTGCATGGGGAAATTCCAATCAGTGGCGCTAAAAATGCCGCCCTGCCGTTAATCATCGCCTCTTTATTAACCGATGAAACCTTAACTTTACGCAATGTGCCGCGCTTGGCCGATGTTAGCATGCTGTTTCGCATCATTGCCAATCATGGTGTTGATCAAAGTTTTGATGGCAAACGCTCGGGCAATTCAGACATTGGCGGGCAAACCGTGCACATCACCGCGCGCGAAATTGTCGATACCACCGCGCCTTATGAGCTGGTGTCTAAAATGCGTGCTAGCTTTTGGGTTTTGGGGCCAATTTTAGGGCGCTGCGGCTATGCCAAAGTGTCTTTACCTGGCGGCTGTGCCATCGGCACGCGGCCTGTTGATCTGCATCTAGAAGGTTTTAGGGCGCTCGGCGCATCTATCGATTTGATAGATGGCTATGTGATTGCCAAAGCCCCTGGCGGCAGGCTCAAAGGCGGCAAAGTTAGCTTTAGCTTTGCCTCTGTCGGTGCCACGCATAATGTCATGATGGCCGCGGTTTTAGCCTCTGGCGAAACCATTATCGAAAATGCTGCACGCGAGCCAGAAATTGGCGATTTGGCAAGCTGCCTCAATAAAATGGGCGCTAAAATCACTGGCATTGGCTCATCCACTCTCACCATTCAAGGTGTCGAAAAACTGCATGGCACCACCCATAGTGTTTTGCCTGACCGCATCGAAACTGGCACTTATGCCATCGCGGCAACCATGGCAGGCGGCGATGTCACACTGACCCATACATCGGCCGAATATTTACCAGTGTTTTTGGATAAATTAAGTGAAGCTGGCGCGACGATTACCGAGGTTGAAAATGGCATCCGCGTCCAGCGCGATCCAAAAACACCGATCAAGCCTGTCGACATCACCACACAAGTTTATCCAGGTTTCCCGACCGATTTGCAAGCGCAATTTATGGCGTTGATGACCATAGCTGATGGCTCATGTTTTGTGCGTGAAACTATATTTGAAAACCGTTTCATGCATGTGCAGGAATTGGCGCGGTTGGGCTGCAACATCACTTTAAATGGCGATACCGCAAAAATAACTGGCGTCAAAACATTACGCGGCGCGCCGGTTATGGCGACCGATTTACGCGCCTCAGCCTCGTTGATTATTGCGGCTTTGGTGGCCAAAGGCGATACCATTGTCAATCGAGTTTATCATCTAGATCGCGGGTTTGAGCATCTAGAAAATAAGTTTAGGGGTTGCGGAGCGGATGTCGAGCGCCTATCTGAAGAGTAGAGCATATTTTCGGAGAGCCAAATGAGCGATTTAAAATTAATAGGTATGGATCAAGAAGATTTAGAAGTGATCGCCTCACATGTGCAAGATGCTTTGCTTTATGTGCAAGACATTGATTTTGTGGTGGGCAAAAAACAGTTAAATCTGGCGATTAACCGCTGCCATAACGAAGCCAATGCGGGTGGTAACCGCGCGCAACGTGGCCATGCTGGCTTGGTTTTCTCGCATGTCGAGCACATGCAAGTGCAAAATATAAACCGCGCACAGCCTGTGCAGATATTAAGTCTGCTCAGCATTGAGTTTATACCAACCGAAGCCCCCGCGGGCAGCATCGAGCTTATTTTTGCCAATAATGCCAGCATTAAACTCAAAGTCAATTGCCTCGAAGTGCATCTGGCCGATATGGGCGAAACGTGGACAAGCCATGTAAAGCCTTCACATAAATTGTGAATTTGCCAATCAAGGCTTTGATTTTGCCATCAGTCGCGCTAAAAGTGAGCCAAATGACTTGCTGGAGATGGATATGGCTTTATTGTTAAATTGGAATGATACTGAATTTAATCAAAAATTCGAAAAACTAATCGCCGAAAAAAAAGAAAATAGCCATGATGTCAACGCCGTGGTTACCGATGTTTTACAGCAGGTAAAGACCCGTGGTGATGAAGCCTTGGTCGAATATTGCGCCAAATTCGATCGGTTAAATATCACTGCACAAGAATTTAGAGTGAGCCAAAAGCGCATTGATGCAGCGGTCGATGAATGCGACCCCAAAGTGATCGAAGCGTTAAAATTAGCCCACAGGCGCATTGAAGATTATCACGAGCGCCAAACTCCCAAAGACGATTTATATGAAGATGAGCAAGGCATAACCCTTGGCCATAGATGGAATGCAGTTGATAGCGTCTGCCTTTATGTTCCCGGCGGTTTGGCCAGCTATCCGAGTAGCGTGTTAATGAATGCCGCCCCCGCCAAAGTGGCAGGCGTCAAACGCATCGTGATGACTGTACCCAGCCCAGATGGCGTGTTGAACCCATTGGTTTTGGCAGCAGCCAAAATAGCAGGGGTCAATGAGATTTACACATTGGGCGGCGCTCAAGCGGTGGCAGCCTTTGCCTATGGCACCGATACAATTACCCCCGTGGTCAAAATTGTTGGCCCAGGCAATGCCTATGTGGCCGCGGCCAAACGCCAAGTTTTTGGCATTGTCGGCATTGATATGATTGCAGGGCCGTCCGAAATTTTAGTCTTGGCAGATGATGAAAATCACCCCAATTGGATTGCCGCCGATCTACTCGCGCAAGCCGAACATGATGTCTCAGCACAATCTATCCTCATTGTCACCAATGAGAATTTTGGCAAGCAAGTTTTAAACGCGATTGAAGAAGAGCTCGCCCTAAACCCACGGCATAAAATTGCCCGCGAAAGCTGGGAAACTAACGGCGCCATCATTGTTGCCGAAGATTGGGAACATGCGGCAAGCTTGGCCAACATCATTGCGCCCGAACATTTAGAGCTGGCGCTCGAAGAGCCAGAGGCGATATTTGATATGGTCGATCATTGCGGCGCGGTATTTTTGGGCCGTTATACGCCAGAGGCAGTCGGCGATTATGTCGGCGGGCCAAACCATGTATTGCCGACCGCCAAAAGCGCACGCTTTAGCTCAGGGTTGAATATTCTAGACTTTATGAAACGCAGCTCTATACTCAAATGTAGCGCCGAAGGGCTGGCCAAGATCGGCCCCGCTGGTGCTATCCTAGGCCATGCAGAAGGCCTGTTTGGCCATGCAAGATCGATCGAATTGCGCCTTGAAACCAATAAAGAATAATATAAATAATAATTGAAACAGACCATGACCAACACGGCAGCCCAAAAACAAAATAGCCATAAAATATGTGAAATTGTTTTAAACGAAGACAATATCACCCAAATTTCGCCCGAAGCCACTTATGAACGCAAAGCGGCAACCAATGACCTGCTGGCCGAAAATAGCTTTTTGCCATTGCGCACCATTGATAATGTCGAAGCCATTGGCCCGTTTAAGCTGGTGTTGGATATCAAACGCGGCAAGTTAATTTTCGACATTCGCAACCAAGATGATGCACCGATTATGCTGCATATATTGTCGCTATCACCATTTCGGTTGATTATGAAAGATTATTTTCTCATTTGCGAGCGTCATCATGAAGCGGTCAAAAGCGCCAACCCGCAACAGATTGAAGCCATAGATATGGGACGGCGCGGCTTGCATAATGAAGGCAGTGAATTGCTGAGCGACCGCCTTAAAGGCAAGATAAAAGTCGATTTTGAAACCGCAAGACGGCTTTACACGCTGATTTGCGCCCTGCATTGGAAAGGGTAATATGGCCGAAACCAAGTTCAAATTACCCTCATCAATCCTATTTTTATGCTCGCAAAACGCCGTGCGCTCGCCAATGGCGGCAGGCATTATGAAACAACTTTATGGCAGCAAAATCGCCATAGACAGCGCGGGCATAGAAGCCAAAGATATTGATGGCTATGCGGTGAGTGTGATGAATGAGGTTAATGTTGATATTTCCCAGCATGTCTCGGTGGCGATCGAAGCCAATTATATGGCGTCATTTGATCTGGTGATTTGCTTTTCAAAAGCCGCACGGGCTTATGCCGAAGATATATGCCGTAGTGTGGCGACAGAGTTTGAATTTTGGCCAGTTTATGACCCGGTTAACCAAGCCGAAAGCCGCAGCGATCAGCTGGTGCATTATCGCAAATTGCGCGATGAATTACAGGATTTACTCAAAAACCATTTTGTAATAAATGCTTGAATTATACGTTTTCACTATACATTTACTGCATTTCACGATACAGAAAGCAGACTATATTTAATATCGAACCGAAAGTTCGAAAAGGATAAAAATGGCTAAAGAAGAATTATTAGAATTTGATGGCACTATCATTGAGTTGCTACCCAATGCGACTTTTAAAATCGAGCTTGAAAATGGGCATATGATTATTGGTCACACAGCTGGCAAATTGCGCAAAAACCGCATCCGTGTTTTGGCGGGTGATAAAGTTATGGTTGAAATGACCCCGTATGATTTGACCAAAGGTCGCATTACCTATCGTCATAGATAGTTGTTTCGGGGTAATGTTTGAGGCGTTTCAATGAGTGCTGAAAATAGCGGGCAAATAAAATCCAAATTGATATTGGCAAGCGGTTCGCCGCGGCGGGTGCAGTTGCTTGAGCAAATTGGCATCACCCCTCATCTCATCAAGCCTGTCGATTTAGACGAAACGCCTGAGCCGCGCGAAATACCGCGTAAACTCGCCCAGAGATTGGCACGTCAAAAAGCTCAAAAATGCGTCCAAATGTTAGCAAATGATGCCAACATCAATTTGAACCACACAGAATTTACCTATAATATATTGGCCAGTGACACGGTTGTTGGTGTTGGGCGGCGTATTCTAGGCAAAGCGCAAAGCATCGAACAAGCCCGCGATCATCTTGCTTTACTATCAGGGCGTGCGCATCGGGTGTTTACCTCGGTAGCAATAATTGACGGCATCAGCAATAAATTGCGCCAAAAAACTGTCGAAACGCGGGTGCGGTTCAAACGTTTATCAACGCAAGAAATTAACAATTACCTAGCGAGTGGCGAGTGGCGCGACAAAGCTGGTTCTTATGCCATACAAGGCTTTGCAGGCACATTCGTTATCAATATGATTGGCCAATATAGCAATGTAGTGGGTCTGCCATTATATGAAACCACGTCTTTGTTACGTTCGGTCGGCATTGATCCAGCGCATAATTGGCCAGATCAAACTAATTAAGGCGGTTGAAAATGGCCGTTCAGCCCCAAATTTACATCATGTTAAACGTTGGCGGCAAAAGGCATGGTTTTGCTCAAATCGCCAAACTCGATGCTGACTGCTTAAGTTTCTATGACATCTGGCCGCTCAACCCCAACCCTGAAAACATACAATTTGGCGCGGCTAAAACCGCAATTGGCAGCCTTTATAAGGCGCGCATCACTAAAATTGATAGAAAAACCCAGCTGGCATTCCTAACTTTAGGCAAGCTTGACGCGGTATTACAACTCAAGCCCAAACAGACATTCACCGAAGGCCAGTATATTTTGGCCGAGATTATCAGTGAAGCCCATGATGACAAAAGCCCCCGCATGCGCTATATGGGCGAGGTTAAAGCCGATGGCAATAACAAACCTGGCCTGTTCAAACCCGCCGAGAATTTAGCCCAATATTGCCTAAAACTTGCCAAACATGAGCCCTGCCAAATCACATGTGATGATTTCGCCTTCTGTGCTGCACTCACACAACAAGCGGCAATCGATGATGTTAAGATTGACTTGAAACAAGCACAATTTGGCAAAAAACACGATCAAAACCTATTCGAAAAACACGGTTTGATGGAACAGATTGGCGAGCTTGAGCAAAGCCAGCTTCGGCTTGAGAATGGCGGCAACATCATCATCGAACACACAGCTGCAATGACGGTGGTCGATGTCAATAGCGGCAATTATCATGGCAATGACATGATCAAAGACATTAATTCACAAGCCGCGCAAAAACTATTTGCGCAATTGGCATTGCGGCATATTGGCGGCTTGGTGGTTGTCGATTTTTTAAAACCTAAAACCAAACCCGAACGTTTGGCTTTCGCTGCCTATTTGCGCGACCTGTGCAAAAACTATAAAATAGAAATGGGCTCATATACTGCATTAGGCTTGGCTGAGTTTAAAATCAAGCGCAGTGGCAAGCGCCTTAGCGATAGATTATTGGATATATTATGACTGAAAAAAAAGTAATCAGCCTCGAAGGCGCCCAATTAACCGGGCGTAAATGCGTGATGTGCAAACATCCAGCGATTGTTAAATATCGGCCATTTTGCTCTAAACGCTGCGCTGATTTGGATCTTGGCAAATGGCTAAATGAAAGCTATGTGGTCGGCGGCACAGCTCAAGATGATGAAAATGATTTCTCATCCGATCAAGTGATCGAGATTGACCAACTCGACCGCTAAGCAATTCATTAACTTTGTTGAAAAATATGTGGGTTTTTGCAATTGTTTGCTAGACAAGCATAAGCAGATTGCCTATAAACCGCTCTATCACGCCCTGCGTAGATGCCCGAATAGCTCAGTT
>NVUH01000042.1 GCA_002401855.1 Hyphomicrobiales bacterium | reverse complement strand
CGACACCCATTCACCAAATTCAAGGTTAGTGGTAATGATGATACTCGTCTGTTCATATAATTTACTGATCAAGTGGAATAATAACGCCCCGCCAGATTTGGAAAACGGAATATAGAACGTACAAAAGCCAAAGAGATTATAGATTCAGGCGTTCTGGGCAAGATAATTTCAGCACACGCCATGTGTTGGTTCTATAAGCCTGATGATTATTTTGATATTCCGTGGCATCGTAAAAAAGGTGCAGGACCAATCATCATCAATGCCATTCATGACATTGATAGCATGCGTTTTTTATTTGGTGACCTACTGTCTATTCAGGCTGTTCATGCTAATAATGCCCGAGGATACGAAGTTGAAGATACCGCAGTTGCTCTACTAACATTTGAATCTGGTATTATTTCTACCTTAACGGTCTCAGACGCCATTGTTTCACCTTTTAACTGGGAAATGACCTCGGCTGAAAATCCTGATTATCCCGTTGAAGTTGGCTTCTCGTGTTTAGTGGGCGGTACAAAAGGTTGTCTTTCTATTCCTAGTTTGGAGGTAAAAACAAATGCTTCCCATTACAGCTGGAAAGAAAAAATTATAACAAAACAAAATTCAATTGAAAAAAAATCGCCGTTAACGGCACAAATTGAAAATTTTCATAAGGTAGTTATTGATTCTGCTGAACCAAAAGTATCAGGAAGAGAAGGCTTAGAGACTTTAAAAATTACTTTGGCTCTAAAGGCAGCTTCAAGGACCGGCAACACAATAATTTTACAAGATTTTGACCCAACTATTGTGGACTAAAGTTCATTCGATACGGATTTAGTATCATTTATCGACAATCTCACCTCATTCATAAATGTTGCACTCTTGGAAGACAAAGCTGAAGCATTTGATAAGTTTGAAGCAATCTCATTAATCACTGTACTTTGCTCTTCAACAACTTACGCTACACCAAGAGAGCTATCAGATAGTTTACTGATTATATTTTCTACATCAACAATCACTTCATTTACTTTTATACTATCAGATTGAATAGCAGCTAAGGCGCCGATAATATGGGGCGGCCAATGCTATGTACAGAATTGCGGTTCAAAAACGTGCGATGTCCCCCAAAGGTATGTCAAAGGTATGTCAAAGGTAAAATGAATATTTAATCAAACAAGCTGTATATAATTTACGGGGTTTTAAAGTCATGCCTGAAATTAAAAAGTGTCCCAACTAGGTTGACCTTTAAACGCATTTACCAAAAAACTAACAAATGCTCTTATTTTGGGTGGTACGAGTACAGCATTATTATAAACCGCATAAACATTCATATCAAAGGCATTAAATTCGCTCAATACTATTTTTAATTGTCCGGCAGCAATGTCTTCTCCAACAACATATGATGGGCAAATGGCAATGCCACTACCTGCCAAAGCAAGCGCACGCGTAGCTGTGGCGCTATTAACACTTAAAGTGCTTTCAATATTATATAGTTGTTTCATTCCATTTATAAGAAATGGCCAACTTTTGCCGTTTCTTAAATTGGTATCAGCAATGCAACGATGATTTTTAAGATCATCAGGATGCATAATTGGTGGCGAACTTGCCAAATATTCGGGAGAAGCGCAGGTTAGTATTTGGGCGGGCGCGAGTTTACGTGCGATCAAAGCCGAGTCTTCTAACGTGCCGATACGAATCGCCAAATCAAAACCTTCATCAACCAGATTTACATAACGGTCGTTCATTTGTAAGTTAATCACAATGTCGGGATATTGCGCTTGAAACTTTGAAATCAAAGGAGCGATGTGCAATTCACCAAATGTAGATGGAGCGCTTATATATAAACGACCACGAGGTTGATCGGTCTGCGTTTGTAATGAGGCTTCCAATGTCTCGATATCAGTAATAATTTGCACACAATTATCAAAATATAATTGCCCTGTTTCAGTCAAGCTCACTGATCTGGTGGTGCGGTTTAACAAGCGCGTGCCTAAATGTGCCTCTAATTGTCCGACATATTTACTAACTAATTTGTTAGATATGCCCAACCGTTCAGCAGCCAAGGTGAATGAGCCTTGCTTCACAACTTCTGCGAATGATTTCATTCCATCAATTAAATCCATGACTATCTATAACATGTAGACAGTGTTTCCACAACAAGCATATTTATCTTCATTTTGTTCTCAATTATAAATAGGTCAACTCACCACATGTTGTGGCGTTATTTTTGGAGATAATTATGAATGAGAATAAAACGGCACCATATGGTGCATTGATTTTGCGGGTAGCCCTTGGAATTTTATTTTTAGCACATGCTGGGTTAAAATATTTTGTATTTACACCCGCTGGTGCTGTTGGCTTCTTTGAGTCTTTAGGTTTGCCCGGTTTTTTTGCTTACCTAACCATGTTGGCTGAATTATTTGGAGGTATTGCACTTATTTTGGGGCTATTCACCCGTTATGTTAGTCTTGCCCTAGTGCCCGTAATATTGGGAGCAATTATTCTGGTACATGGCGCAAATGGTTGGCTATTTACAAACCCGAATGGTGGTTGGGAATTCCTTGCTTTGTGGTTAGCAGCTTTGTTGGCTCAAGCAGCCATTGGCAGTGGTGCATTTGCGCTTCACCTGAACAATGGTAAATTTAGTTTTAGAACCTCATCAACCAAATAGGAGCGATTATGTTAGTCAACGGAAAATGGGATGCGGACTGGCACCCCATACAAAAAAAAGATACGGCCGGCCGGTTCGTTCGCCAAACCTCGAGCTTTAGAGATTGGATAACGCCCGACGCTAGCGAGAATAATAGTGAAGTTAGCTACCCTGCCGAAGCTGGCCGCTATCACTTATTTGTTGCTCTCATCTGCCCTTGGGCCTCCCGCACCTTATTGGTGCGGGCGATCAAAGGCCTTGAAGATGTTATATCTATATCCATTGTTGAACCACAAATTACAAAGCAAGGTTGGAAGTTTGGTAATTTTGCGGGTGCAACAGGACACGATAAACAAATTGGTGCCGAATATGTACATCAGCTCTATACCCATTCAGAAGCTCATTATACAGGCCGTGCGACGGTGCCGATTTTATGGGATAAAAAAACAAAAACAATTGTCAATAATGAAAGCGCTGACATTATCCAAATTCTAAATTCAAGTTTTAACGAATTTAGTAATACCAACATTGATTTGCGTCCGAACGAGTTATTACCACAGATAAGCAGTTTAAATAATGAACTATATGAGCAGCTTAACAATGGAGTTTATAAAGCGGGTTTCGCCTCAAGCCAATTGGCGTATGAAGAGGCATTTGAACAAGTTTTCAGAATGCTCGACAAGCTAGATGGGCAGTTGGCGGATGGTCGCAAATATTTACTGGGCGAGCAATTGACCGAGAGTGATATACGCACTTTTGTTACACTCATACGCTTTGATATTGCTTATTTTGGTTTGTTTAAATGTAACTTGAAACGCATTGTTGATTATAAATATTTGCAACCCTATATGTTGCGTATTCTGGCGCTGCCTAATATTAAGAATACCGTTAGTGTCGAACATATCAAAGCCGGCTATTACTCGGTGAAAGCCCTTAATCCATCTGGTATTATACCTGTTGGACCAGATATCAGCCAATGGAGAATTAACGATGAAAATGCCTAGTCTCTTTTTGCCTCACGGCGCGCCCGATTTACCGTTAAGCGGTCATCCAGCAGCCAAGTTTTTGCAGCAATTGAAGAGAAACATACCGAATCCAAAGGCCATTGTAATTATTTCCGCCCATTGGGAAACATTTGGAGTGCAGATAACCACCGCTCCGGAGTTAGAAACAATTTATGATTTTGGTGGTTTTCCTTCCGAATTATACGATCTTAAATATGCAGCCAAAACTACACCAGAATTAATTGAAAAGATTAAAAACTTATTGGGTGATGCTAATATTCAATTTTCAGCCAATAATCGACGCGGTTTAGACCATGGTGCTTGGGTACCTCTATGGTTGGCTTTTCCAGATGCTAATATTCCGATTGTTCAACTATCACTAGACCGCAGAATGAATGCAGAAGACCTATTCAAATTCGGACAAGTATTAGGAGTGCTGCGGGAACAGAATATTCTAATTATAGGCTCTGGAGCGAGTGTGCATAATTTGGGCAATATAACTCCCGAAGGAAGTCCCGTAGCAGACTGGGCAATTGCATTTAACGGGTGGTTGGAAGGGGTAATTGAAAACAATGAATGGCAGAAATTGTTAAAATTCTCTGCTGTACCGCACTATAAACAAGCCCATCCCACCCCCGAACATTTACTACCACTTATTGTGGCGGCCGGTGCAGGGCTTGACGAACCAACTTCCAAAATTCACTCTAGCTTTAGCTATGGTTCTATAGGCATGAGCGCGTGGATGTTTGGAGACTAGTTAAACAATTTGGAACAGCCGAAAACCTGAAGGATCATTAGTTTTACTCCCTTACCTGCAAATCTGAGCGTTGGCATTACATTATTCACAGTGTAACTTTTTTCCCAAGCTTACGCTTGGATTGCTTTTAGACTTTGCTGATAAGTTTAAATATTTATATATATAGATCTGGCGTCACAACCTTGCCCGTTTGCCCGACTTGATAGGCATTCGGCACATAACACGAAGCTTAACATTAAAATCTACAACCCGCTTTACTGGCACTAAAATTTTCATCATATTTCCTTAATAACTAGATTTCTGACCAATAACGGGCTTCGACAGATGCTCTTTTGGCGACAAACTCACCCAATTGAATTAATCTGTGGGGATTACCATGTTTATTTGCTGCAGCCACTATTTTCAGCCACATGGTCTGATAGGCAACCAAGCCAGATAGCTTCATAAATGCGTAAGAATTCTCTTCTGGTTGATTTTCGACTAATATCTTGTTTCGCTTTTTTTGCCATAACTTGAGGCTAGCCATTAGCCTGCTTGATGAAGCATGGTTATCAATAACTTCTTGAACCATTGTTTCAAAAGCATTGGCTGCGGCACCATTTTCAACTTTCAACAATCGCGAAGCAAGAGTTAAACCATGTATTGAATTCGTACCTTCATAAATTGATGTAATGCGTGCATCGCGGTAGATTTGTTCGATTCTGTATTCATGTAGATAACCATAGCCACCCAATACCTGTATGCCTAAATCTGCGGCGCGAATGCCTGCCTCACTACTAAAGCTTTTACAAATTGGGGTTAAAAAATCGACTAAATCGTATTTACTTTCCTCTTCTAGATTTAGCAAAGCATAGAGGCACATAGCCCTGCTGCCCATTGCCAGAGCTTCTTGTTCCATTAACATATCGGCGACGTCTTTGTGCTTTTCAATGAGAACTTGCCCATCTGAACCTGCTGTTCTGCCTTGACGTCTTTCTGCAGCATAGGATTTGGCAATATGTGATGCCCTTGCAGCATGAGCTGCACCTTGTAAGCCGACATCAATTCGAGCGTGGTTCATAAGAGTGAACATAGCACGCAGCCCCTCACCTTCTTTACCAATTAGTTCGGCCTGGCAATTGTCAAATGACAATTGGCATGTTGGTGACGCATGCAGACCCATTTTTTCTTCTATTCTGTCTACACTTACAGCGTTTTTGTTACCATCATCGTCATGAGACCTACAAAGGAACAAACTTAAACCCTTCACTCCATCTTCTAGTGAGCCAGATCTGGCTAAAACAATGTGCAGAATGCGTTGTGAGAGATCTTGACCACCACCAGAAATGAATATTTTCTCTCCATCAATCACCCAATTACCACCTGATTTTGAAGCTTTTGAGCGAATTACGGATAAGTCTGAACCAGCTGATGGCTCGGTCAAGCACATGGTAGCGAGCCAATTTCCTGAAGCAAATAAAGGTAATATTTCATCTTTTTGTTTGTCGGTGCCAAATGCATTTAATAACCTAACAGCACCTGGAACTAACCCGGTTATCATCTGCATAGAATGGCAGGCGCCAATGTAAATTTCATTTACAGCACCCAATATAACCGCACTCATTCCTTGGCCATCATATTTTTCGGGAATGGTAAGCCCATGCCAACCTTGTTCAACGAAGCTTTTGTAAACCTGCTTAAATTCTTTTGGTAAATACACATTTCCATTGTCAAACCGGCAACCTTCGACATCTCCAATTTCGTTAATTGGTGCAATTTCATTTTCTGCAAAATTAGCAAAATGAATTAAAATTTCCTTTGTGAGTTTGGAATCCCAACTTGGCGTAGAACTGGCATTGAGGACATGTTCAAGAGTGAAAATTATATCTTCAACTGGTGCTTTAAAATCAATCATCATTTTTTCCATTTAACATTCTAAATTTTCAATAACTTCCTGGCATTGTCTTTCATGATAAGAGGTCTAACATCTGGCTTGATTTCCAGTTTTTCAAAGTCACTAATCCATCTATCTGGCAGAATAACGGGCCAGTCGGATCCAAACAGCATTTTATGTTTTAGAATGCTGTTCATATAACGAATTAAAATTGGTGGAAAATATTTAGGAGACCAACCTGACAAATCGATATAAACATTGGGTTTGTGAGTTGCCACAGAAAGGGCTTCTTCTTGCCATGGAAAGGACGGGTGAGCTAGAATTATAGGCATGTCAGGAAAATCAGCAGCAACATCATCAATATATATTGGATTTGAATAACCTAATTTCATGCCCATGCCACCTGGCATTCCAGAACCTACACCTGTTTGGCCGGTGTGAAACAATACGGGTTTGCCAGTTTCTGCAATCGCTTCATATAGTGTGTAGGCGCTTCGATCATTTGGATAAAAGCCTTGCATGGTCGGATGAAATTTAAAACCTTGTATGCCAAAATCTTTAACCAAGCGCAAAGCTTCCCTTGCCCCAAGCTTGCCTTTTGCGGGATCAATACTGGCAAAAGGGATTAGAATGTCATCATTCTGTGCACATAATTCAGCCATTTCTTCATTATTATATCGACGAAAACCAGTTTCCCTCTCGGCATCGACAGGAAAAATAACAGCACCAATTTTTTTCTCCCTATAATAAGCAGCCGTTTCAGGTATTGTGGGTGGTGACTTATGAGGTGATTTAAAATAATCGGACATAGCTTCTTGAAAATCATCATAACCATCGTCAGCATGTAAACCGCACGATTCTTCGGCATGAGTATGGAAATCAATCGCAATTAGGCTATCTACGTCAAGCATAGTTTCCTCCTTTAGAATATTATTTAATTATTATTTACTCTTCGGGCCAATCGGCAACTTTTCGAAGCAGAGAAGTCAGGGTTTTATATTCTTCATCTTTGAGCATAGAAAAACACTGTTTTTCGACTTCTAAGATTTTTGGTTTAAAGCCATTCATTAAAGCTAAGCCCTTATCAGTAATGTCAAGTTCGACAGAACGTCGGTTATTTCTTGGAATGTAACGCGTTAAAAGCTCTCGGCCTTCCAGTGAATAAATTAGTTTGGACATGTTTGACCATTTGATCTGCAAGTAGTCCGCTAGGGTCCCTTGGCGAATGCCTCTGTTTTCACTAATTATTTGCAATACAGTAAATTCACCTACCTTGAGAATATTCCCGTCTGCATCTCCCTTTTTAAGGGTGTTGTGGATTGAATCAAATGCTTTCAACTGTGCAACACGAATGACTAAACCTGCAATATTTTCAAATTCTCCAAGTTTGATGTCTTCATTTGTTTTTACAATATTTTGACTGTGATTTTTCAAACTCTTTTCAATCATTTCATTATCCAATTTTGACTATTTTTAAGAACTCGGAATATTCAAGCGCTCGGCTTTTTTTGCCAAAAAGGCGCTGAGCCGTTCTTTTGCCTCAGGAGAGGTTTGTGTAAATGAGGCTATCATAGATTCGAAGAATAATCCCTCATCATAACCACTGTTATTAATACGCGGCAACGCATTGATAATACAATAATTTGAAAGAGCCGCATTTTTTGAAGCCTGCTGAGCAAGTTCAAATGCCTTGTCAAAAGCTCCACCTTCATCACAGACATAGGTAACCAATGCATATTTTTCGGCCTCTTCGGCAGATAGAACGCGGGCAGTTAGCATTAGATCCATCATTCTGGCGACACCCATTAACCGTGTTATATTTACCGACCCACCGCCACCGACGAAGATGCCGCGCTGGCCTTCTGGCAAAGCAAAAAATGCTGTGTTGTCTGCAACACGTACATGAGTTGCCGCTGCCAACTCTAAACCACCGCCAACAACCGCACCTTGAAGTGCTGAAAAATATGGAATAGAGCCACGTTGCATGCGCGTAAAAACTGCATGCCAACTACGAGAGCCTTCAATTCCTTGAATGCTAGATTTAGTAACTTGTTCTGCCAAATCTAGGCCAGCACAGAAATGATCTCCACTTCCATAAAGCACAGCAGCGCTTGCCTCTTGTGCGGCTTTATCGACCGCCTCTCCCAACTCTGCCAACATCGCATCAGATATGGCATTTCTTTTTTCAGGGCGGATTAGCTCAATACAAGCAATACCATCTTTTAGTTCATACTTTATGTTTTTCATATCATCCAATACCGACAAGTCTTTCAATCTATTATGAGCACACTAGATTAGATTTAAATTGTTGACAAGTTAATTGTTTCCTTTTACACAGTTGTAAAGTGTATTGTTTGTTTTTCTTTTAAAATTCGCAATACAATATAGGGAATTAGAAAATGGCTATCAAAAAAGACATTACAAATAAAAAATTATGGTTGGATGCTGAACTTCGTTCAGTTAAATTTGATCAAGTTAAAATCATTGAACGCCAAACCGATGATGGAATTATTTACATAGATCAAGTGGATGATCTACCTGCGTATAATTCTAGAATTACTGAACGTTTGGTTCATTTTGCCAACCTACATCCAAATAAGATTTATCTCGCCGATCGAGGTGAAGATGGCGAGTGGCGCACTCTTTCTTATATCCAAGTTCTGCAGCGGGTAAAATCACTGGGGCAATTTTTAATTGATAATAAGGTGAGTGAAAGCAATCCTCTTGCAATTCTTTCTGGCAACAGCTTGGAACACGCACTTTTGGCTTTAGCAGCCGCACATGTGGGGGCAACCTACGCACCTATTTCTCCTGCATATTCAATTATTTCTAAAGATTTCAGTCGGCTTGAAGGCATTTTTAATTCTATCAAACCTAGTATGATTTTTGCTACTGATATAGAGAAATTCTTACCAGCTATTCAAGCTGTAGCCACAGACGTAAAAATCATAACAACCAAACCAACATCTGAACATTATATTGATTTTGCCGAGATAGTCGAAACACAGCAAACAGATGCGGTTGTAGAGGCATTCAATAACGTTAGCGGCGAAACAATCGTTAAGTTTCTTTTCACTTCGGGCTCAACTGGTTCTCCTAAAGCTGTCATCAATACACATAAAATGATTTGTTCAAATAACATGATGGTTCGTGAAGCATTTACATTTGTCAAAGATGAAGCACCAGTGATGCTTGATTGGGCACCTTGGAACCATACGGCTGGCGGCAATCAGGTGTTTTTTATGGCACTGTTTAATGGTGGCACATTGTATATTGACGATGGCCGCCCAACAGCTAATGACATTCATAAAACGATAAGGAATATCAAAGATATTTCACCAACTTGGTATTTTAATGTACCCAAAGGCTTGGATGCGCTAACTGTCGCCATGGCAAATGATATAGAATTACGAGAAGCCTTTTATAAAAACCTGAATATGATTTGGTATGCGGGTGCAGGACTTGCCCAGCACACATGGGATGCTTTAGAACAAATGGCGGTTGAAACCACAGGAACACGTATTTTAATTGGCACTGGCCTTGGCGCCACAGAAACCGCACCTGCGGCTTTGTTTTGCACATGGCCACAAACAGCCCCTGGAAACATTGGGCTACCGGGAAAAGGCCAAACCTTAAAGCTCGTTCCGTTTGAAGGCAAATATGATGCGCGCTTGAAAGGCTCTAACATCACCCCAGGTTATTGGCAACTGCCAGAGCTTACCGCAAAAGCATTTGATGAAGAAGGGTTCTACAAATTAGGGGATGCATTGCGCCCATTTGACGTTAATGACTTCAGCAAAGGCTTTATGTTTGATGGTAGAACAGCAGAAAATTTCAAATTAGACACAGGTACATGGGTTGCCACAGGTGCACTAAGATCTAAATTTATCAATCATTTTGGTGACATCGTCAATGAAGTGACAATAACAGGAGCTGATCAGTCTTATTTGGGCGGTTTGGTTTTTCCTAATTTTCAAATGTTGCGAAAAATATTAGGTTCTTCTGATGTTGAGATATCTGACATTTTGAATGATGAAACCATTCGAAATATTTTTAGAGAAAAACTTATTAGTCTTGCAAAACAAAACACCGGTTCATCTACTTTAATTCGTAAAATTTTACTTTTAAGCACCCCTCCTTCACTTGAGAACCACGAATTAACCGATAAAGGTTCTGTAAATCAACGTGCCGTTTTAACCAACAGGCCAGAATTAGTAGATGAGATTTACGCAGGTTCGTCTCGAATTATTAGTATTTAAATGGAGAATATAACTTATGGAAATCGAAAACAATGTCGCAATAATTACTGGTGGCGCATCTGGCTTGGGTGCCGAGACGGCCATTCATCTTGCGAACCTTGGTGCAAAGGTTGCTATATTTGATTTAAACATTGAAGCCGCGCAATTGCTTGCAGATAAGTTGGGTGGTATTGCAGTTACCACCGATATCTGCAATGCAGAAAGTGTAGCTGACGCTTTATCATATGTAACCAATAAAATTGGCACCCCACGTATTTTGATAAATTGTGCTGGTATTGGCACAGCTGGCCGAGTTGTTGGCCGTAACGGACCTTTGGATTTGGAAATATTTTCAAAAGTCATTTCAGTTAACTTAATTGGTACATTTAATATGATTAGGCTTACTGGTGCTTTAATGACTAGCTTAGAGCCTCTAGAAGATGGTGAGCGTGGCGTTATTATTTCGACAGCATCTGTAGCTGCTTATGACGGACAAATAGGGCAAGCCGCATACGCGGCTTCGAAAGGAGGTATTGTTTCAATGACTTTACCCATTGCGCGTGAATTCGCACGTTTTGGAATTAGATTAAATACCATTGCACCAGGTATATTTGAAACCCCGTTGTTAGCGACGCTACCAGAAGAAGCACAAAAAGCATTAGGGGCGAGTATACCTTTCCCATCTAGGCTTGGAAAACCAAAAGAATTTGCAGCTTTAGTAGAAGCTTGCATTTCCAACGCATATATAAATGCCGAAACCATTCGTATAGATGGAGGTGTGCGTTTGGCACCTAAATAATATAAAAAATTTACTGAGTATTTTCACTGAGTCAGGAAGCAGAAGTTAGTAGATCGACAACCGATGAGTTGGCTTCTTCTTGTGCAGATAAAAGTGTGCTCATCATATCGTTTGAAAAATTTCCATGAGGTGGAGCTGGTTTGGGTGGCTTTGCCGCAAGAAGTTCCTACTCGGTAACTTCGCCATCTTCATCTTTATCAATGCTCGCAAACAGCTTTTCAAGTGATGAAACTTCATCTGTTTCTGTTGTTACGCCAACGCCACCCTTTACCACCAGGAGGCGGGCCACCTAGGCCCACTGGGACCTTCGCTACGATTTGCATGGGCTTGAATTCGCCTATTGATAAACCACCGCTTTGATCTGCATCATCATTTGCAAATCTTGCTGATATTCCCTTTAATAGAGAACATTTAATTAATTAAATGAACATTGAACCGTTCAATGTTATCCAATTTTATAAATATTGACTTCTTAAAAGCTTAATATTGCTATCTAGAATTGTATCAATTTGTAACACAAAACTTTATAATTCATGAATATCTTCAGTGAATGTTTAACCTCAAATGCTTCATCTCAATAGCCAACATCCCTGTGTGGCCTATCACCCTAGAGCTTCGCGAAGAATGAGTATGTTGTCGCCAATAGATTTTGAACAACAACAATTATGGAAGTCCTGATGTGTCTACTAAATCGGGGGCTATTCAATACAATTCAATACATTTATTTCATTTTATTGCCTCATTCTTAGAGCTATTCTAATTCATACGCATCTAATGACTAAAAGGACAGAAAATGAGTGAAAAAGAACATAAAATCGGTAGAAGAACATTATTAAAATCTATGGCCGCATTGCCGATTGTTGCAGCAGCAGCGCCCGCCATGGCAGCAACAAGTACACAACAAGCAGGATTAATTTCTTCTGATGTTTGTGTTCTGGCCAAAGAAGTAACGGAAGGGCCTTATTATATCGACCCAAAGCTTGTACGTGCTGATATCACAGATGGTAAAGTCGGTATTCCACTAGAAGTGGTTATTCAAGTTGTTGATAGCACATGTATGCCACTCGAAAATGCCAGAGTGGATATTTGGCATTGCGATGCCCAAGGCAATTATTCGGGTTATGTAGGTCAAGGTAGTGACAGTACACTAAATACCGAAGGTCAAACCTTCTTACGGGGAACCCAATTTACCAATATTGATGGCATTACGAGTTTTGAAACCATTTATCCGGGGTGGTATAAAGGCCGCACCACTCATATTCATTACAAAGTTTTCCTTGATGAAGTGACCGTTCTGACCAGCCAGCTTTATTTTCCAGACGCGTTGAGCGAATATATATTCCTAAATGCCGAAGCTTATTCTGGGCGTGGTTCTGAAAGAGACACACGAAATGGCAATGATTCCATCGCTCAACAGTCTGGCGAAACATCATTTGCTTCTGTAAAAGAACAGTCTAACAAATATATTGCTTCTTTGGTAGTGGGCGTAAGCGCCGATTCAATCTCGACAGGCGCACAACAAGGCTTTGCCCCTCAAGGTGACCGCCCTCCTGGGAACGGAACGCCGCCAAATGGGACACCTCCAGCAGGTACCCCTAATGGCTTTGGAAATAATAGCAGCGCAAAGCCAAGTTTAATCCCTGAAGCAAAATAATGCCTCAATATTGATTTTCAACAACAGAGGACTTTAAAATTGTTAAATTGAATGAATAATCTAAACAAAACCCGCTATGCGATGGACATATTATTAGTGTTATTTTTCTTAGTGGCCGCTGCACAGCATGCCACTGGAATAGCCATTCACGAATGGGTATTATTTGTGTATTTAATCCCCTTTATAATTCATTTACTGCTCCATTGGGAATGAATTATGAATATACCCAAACGGCTATTTGGAAAATTACAGGTTGGAACACGCAAAAATATTATCGGGATAGTCTACTCTATCTGATGATGATATTCGTAACTTTCACTGGTATCTTAGTTTCGGAAGCCGCATTACCTTTATTAGGTTTTACAATTGAATCCGATAGTTTCTGGCACATTATGCACCACAATAGCATCAATCTTTTATTTCCAATGCTTGGTATACATCTCGCTTTGCACGGGACATGGATTGTTAAAATTAGCAAGTATATTTTTTCTTCAGAATAAAGTTAAGCACATGAATTAATTAGCTAAAAAATGTAAAATGAGAACATTACTCATTTCTTATTTGACCATCATCTCCTGCCTCATATTCTATCTACTTGATATAACAGAATAGACAAATGACATGCGCCAAAATAAATTTGGCAAACCTGAAGGCGGAGAAATTCGCCCACAAAGACCACAAGGTGAAGAACCTTCAGAAATTTTCAGATTCTTAGGAGCCTTTTTTAAAGAATTTTTATTAATTGATGTGGCAATTGCGATAGCTATTGGTGCTATTTATAAGTTTTTTGTGAAAAAGAGTAGAAAAATAGCTTAATATTTTGAATGTTATTTTCTATTATATTTCCATCACCTTTAAATGAAATGTACCCATGGAGTTTCGGCTCTGTGGGTACTTATTTCTATGAGATGAATTTCTAAACACTCCGTTGTTGGTATGTTTTTTCCGAATGGATACATAGCTTGGCCATTCGGAAAATTTGGCCTTTATTTTGTGGTAAGTAGGATACCAGCGAAGAAATTCGACAATTCTTCATAAGCATCTAGAGGTAAGACATAAGAGACATGTTGGTCAGGGCGGACAATCACAATACACCCCTCTTCTCTATCGATATTTCGTAGGTCAAAGATATCGTGGCCACTTTTTTGGTCTGCGCAGAAGATTTTTTCATAATCGCAAAGTCCATATTTACCTTTATGAGGACGTAACATAGACGGCATTTTATCGTAGGCTACATCACGGAACCCTTGTTGAAACACTCCGCAAACGTTGATCACTGAATCAATATCTTCATTCAACCTTGTATGTTTTTTGATAGGCGAATTTGGATTATTTTCTAAGAAATCGCACAATTTTTCAACTTCTCCTCCCAATGTTCCTTGGTCGTTTGCACCAGCAAAAACAAAGATGTGCCATTGTTGGTTTGCTTCAATAGTGTGACCAAGTTGCATTGGTTTAGCATCTGAGAGTCGAATAGCTGGTGCAGAATGGAAACGTTTTCCGATATCAAAACCTTTTGCTAAATCTTGGTGGGTCGTTTTACCAATCAATGCAGAGGGTTCGTATTGAATAGTCAACCCGCCAGTAAATGGTAAATTAGCAACAAATTCCTTTTGGAATCTAGGTGGTTCTTCGCCATTTTTCTCTGCTTCAGTCTGCTGTGCGCCAACTGTCCGCGACCATTTATGATCAGCTTCCACCAACCCTTGAGCCGCAGCCCGCCGTTCATTTGAATATGAATGCAATAGCTCTGGTGCTGAGCGACCAGTGAGAACAGAAATTAATTTCCAACCCAGATTGAAAGCATCGCCCATGGACACATTCATTCCTTGCCCAGCTTTGGGGCTGTGTGTGTGACAAGCATCGCCTGCAGTGAAAACACAAGGTGTTCTACTACCGACTTGGTCGGTTGGCACATCATCAAATTTATCGGTTAGTCGATGACCGATTTCATAAATTGACCACCATACAACCTCTTTTGCTTCAAAACTATAAGGCTGAAAAACACGTTTTGCCTTAGCAAGAATATCATCGATATCAAGGCCTCGCTCAGCCACTCGTTCATCATCGCCTAGCTTATCTAGTTCAACATAAAGACGAGTTAAATATCCGCCTTCTCTAGGGAGTAATAAAATATTGCCATCATGACTTGATTGGATGATGGATTTCATCCGAAAATCTGGAAAATCTGTTACAGCTAATACGTCCATGACACCCCAAGCTTGATGAGCAGCGTCACCATGTAGCTTGCCGCCAATTGACTTTCGTACGTTGCTACGGGCACCATCGCAACCAACCACATAACGGGCTTTGATGATTTCGCGTTCGCCATCGACCTTCTCAAGGGTGACTGTAATTGGGTAATCGTCAGCCTCTGGGTCAACAACAAGATCTATCAATTGTGTTGCATAATCAGGCTCTAGCCGTGTGGGTGAGTTTTTCATAAGGTCTAGATACATATCGTGTATACGTGGCTGATTAATTAAAATATGTGGCATTTCACTGAGACCGTCCTCTACGTCCTGCACCCGACCAACGCGTTTAATGTCTTCTTGCTTATCTGGGTTTGGTGTCCAGAAAGTGGTTTCGTTAATCCAAACAGACTCGCGTTTTATTTTATCGGCAAAACCAAAAGCTTGAAACATCTCCATTGAACGGACATTAATACCATCGGCTTGACCTTTTTCCATTGGCCCAGGTTTTTGCTCAACAATACGAGTGTTAATTTCTGGGTAAGCAGCGAGTTGCGCCGCCAAGCACAGACCTGCAGGTCCACAACCAACAATTAGAACATCTACCATATCCTTTGATATCATCGGCCTGTCAGCTGCTTTAAAGATATCTGGATCGCAGGAATTGAAACCGTTCAAGTGAAATTGCATATTGTGTCCTTTATTGTTTTCATTTTTATAATTCATAAATAATTTTGGATACGAACTTAAATATTGCTGCCATTCAGCCTGTATATACAAATTTATATATTAGTAAGTATACTTACTAATTATGGGGAGTCAAATAGTCAATATAAAAATAAACATATGGTTTAATATGAAAAAAAATCAGATTCCATTAAATTTTGTAACTTCCTATGGGGGAAACTCAGGAATAAATAATAGGTATTTTTGTCAGCATAAACACCCGTTACAATACTAGAAAGTAACTAGAATCTGCATAGCAATATTCGAATCTGAATATAGTCAATCAATTAATTCGCTTATTTTTTTCGTCGCTTTCAAAAGCAACTTACTTAACTTTAGCGCTCTTTTTTTATCTAGCCTTGAAGATATAGCAGAGATAGATACCGCTAAATAGGGACGACCATTTGGATTGGGTACAGGTGCTGCAATACCCGCAACTTCCTTTACAGCAACATCACTCGCCCAATTGAAACCCATTTTATTGGTTTCATCTATTTGCGTGCGCAAGCTGTCAATTGTCCCCGCCCCAAAGAATTCAGGATGTCGTTCTGCTCTTTCTAAAATACCCTCGATTTCACTTTCTTCCAAAGCAGCCAATAATACAGAACCGCAATGACTACCTACTAATGAAAGTGATTGCCCCGCAGTCACGACATGGGTTCGAATAGGGTAAACACCTTCGCACCTAAGCAGATAGAATGCTTGATCTCCACGACGAATTGCAAAATATACTGTGTCACCACAAGTGTCTGCTAATTCCTGAATTATATGCCTAAATTCAGTAAGATCTGCAAATGGGTTTGGTGCAGCAAGACTAATCTCAAACAATGAAGAACCTAAACAATAACGTCTATTTTCGTTTTGATGGACAAATTTCTCCACCACAAGAGATCTCAAAAGCCGATGAACTGTAGGACGGCTCAATCCAGTTGCTCTGGTTAAATCTACGAGACGCGCACCAACGGGGCCATGCCAAACAATTTCACGTAATATACGACAAGTTCTTTCAACCACTTGACTATGAGCAGCTGGTTCATTTTTAACCTTTGTCATAAAATCCCTTTAAACTCACTAAGTGCTTCGAAACTACATCAAAAGAACTGTTAATCCAATCAACAAAACATGAAATTATTAATATAATAAGGCTGAAGCACTAGCTCCAGCCTTCGAGAAGAAATATTACTAAAAAGGATAATGTTGATCGGGGTCTTCAATTGTAATCCACCGCAGATCGGTAAATTCATTAATTGATGCCTTACCACCAAAACGACCATAGCCGCTATTCTTGACTCCACCGAATGGCATTTGAGGCTCATCACTAAGTGTCGGGCCGTTTATATGGCATATTCCTGTTTCTAGACGCCGCGCAATTGACATGGCTGTTTTTATATTTTGGCTAAAAATAGCAGCAGAAAGCCCATATTCTGTATCATTTGCAACTTGTAACGCATGTTCACTGTCTTTCACGCGAATGATAGATTTTACAGGCCCAAAAGATTCTTCACTGTAGATACGCATAGTTTCATTTACATGATCAATAATTGTTGCGTCTACAATTGTACCATTGCGACTGCCACCCGCGCTAATTTTTGCGCCTTTTTCTTTGGCATCGGCAATGAGTTCATCCATTTTAAGGGCGGCAGATTCATCAACCAACGAACCAAGAACAACCTGATCCCTTGGGTTACCTGCTGGCAATTGAGCCGTACGAGCCGCTAACTTTGCCGAAAACTCATCGGCAATCGCATCATCAACAATTATTCGTTCTGTTGACATGCATATTTGACCCTGATTCATAAAAGAACCAAATATTGCGGCATTTACGGCAGCGTCCAAATCGGCATCTTTTAATATAATCAATGGAGCTTTACCACCAAGCTCAAGTAAAGCTGGCTTCAAATGTCGCCCCGCAAGCTCTCCAATTCTTCTACCCACTTGAGTTGAACCAGTAAAATTTACCCGCCTAACTTTTGGATGCGCGATAAGTGCTTCAACAATTTGGGGGGCGTCTTCTGGAGCATTGGTTAAAATGTTAATCACACCATTTGGCAAGCCTGCTTCAGTTAAAATCTCACCGATAAGACTATGTGTTGCAGGGCAGATTTCGGAGGCCTTTAAAATAACACTATTGCCACAAGCAATTGGCATTGCCACCGCACGCACACCAAGTATTATAGGCGCATTCCAAGGTGCTATGCCCAAACAAACCCCCGCAGCTTCTCGCATGGCCATCGATAGCGTACCGGGCTTGTCCGCAGGGATCACCTCACCCACAATGTGTGTGGTCATTGCGGCAGCCTCAATTAGAATACCCGATGCAAGCTTAACATTAAAACCCGCCCAACCTTTGGTGGCTCCAATTTCTTCAACCATTAATTTGGTAAACTCTGCAACCTTACTACTCATAATGTTTGCAGCTTTTAGTAAAATATCACGTCGTTCATTTGGCCCTATTTGAGACCAGCTCAAATACGCATTATGAGCCGCTTCAACTGCCAGAGCGACATCCGCAATATCTGCAGCAGCCGCAATAGAAGCAACTTCACCAGTTACTGGATCTAGGGTGTGGACTCAATTGCACCAGCATTTGAATGCATAGATATAGAGCATGTTCAGGAAGTTCTGTCCGTGTTTTTCGAAGCGTGTTGCAAGTCGTC
>NVUH01000022.1 GCA_002401855.1 Hyphomicrobiales bacterium | reverse complement strand
GTTAAATCAAATCGTCCCATGTAAAACTCCATCTTTTGACAGAGTGAATCACAGAATGACTAACTAAAGCAATAAATGAATTGGGTTCACACCCTAGCCATTCATGTAGTCATGAATGGCTTTTATGTTATAGTGTTGCTTAAAAGGGGGCGGTATGGACATGGAAATTTTGGCAAGCTGCAAATGCGGCCAAGCCATGTTTGATAAATCGGCTGGTTTTCCCAGAATGTTGGGTGTTGTGGCGGCACCATTTGTAGCAGAGCCACAAATGCATGGTTGGACGAAGAGTAAATTGCCGCATATAAAAATTCCCCAAAACATCAAACAATATGAAAAGGGCATTTCGTGAATATAAATGTCACAGGTTTGATTTTGGCCTCTGGTGGTTCAAGCCGAATGGGGCGCGATAAAGCTGCGCTTAAATATAACGGTGTGAGTTTTCTGCAACTGGCGGTCGGCCATTTAAAAGCTGCTGATTGTGATGAAATTTATATAAATAATGCTGACAATTTAACCGATTTAATTTCTGGTTTAGGCCCGTTGGGCGGCATATATACGGCGTTAACCAGCCATCCTAAAGTGCAATATTGGCTGATCATCCCAATCGATATGCCAACATTGACATCTGAAATATTGACCCGTTTGCAACAAGGTTTGCATGATGCAGACGTGGCGCGATTTGACAATGAAATGTTTCCAATATTGCTTAAATCATCAGACCAAATGCGAAACCATATAACCGCATTGGCGACCGATAAGCAGCAAAGCTATTCAATGCGGCAATTTACCAAACCGTTCAACGTCAATATATTGCCAAAGCCTAGAGGCAGCGAAGCGGCTTTTGCCAATATCAACTCACCAGAGGATTATGAAACTCTATGCATTTGAAATTTGAAAAAAATCGAATACGTTACCATGTTTCGAAAATTGAAGCTTTGGAACTGTTAAAAGTCGGACATATTTCTGATCAGGCTAATTTTCCATCTGGTCATACACTCACTTTTCGGGTCGAAACCACCGAATCTAATGAAAATAAAACCAAATATGCCGACAGCACATTGACCTTTTTAATCACCCACGACACCGTTGAGCGGTTGGTTCAAAAGCCCACCAAGGAAGGGGTCATATTTTTGCAGGATAAAGTCGCTTATTCATTTGAAATTGATATGCGTGAAGAGCGCCGCAAACGCATCCGCAAAATATAAGTTTAAAGCAATTGTTTAATTTCAGATATGCATGAGCCACAATTAGTGCCCGCCTGGAGCAATTCACCAACTTGCTCAACAGTCTTTAAATCATGCTCATTGATCGCTTCAATAATTTGTTGCTGATAAACGCCCATACACGCACAAACAATCGGCCCTAAATTGGGTGCATTATCTTGACCAACGCCCGATAGGATAAAGCCAGTTTTATTTGAAATATCAACTTGTTTGCTGATCAGCTGCGCCACCCATTCACGCGGTGGCAAATTGCCTTTCTTGGCAATCATAAAACAACTTTCTAGCTTATCATCTTTGGTTGAGGCATATCTATATTGCCCCGCCATGTCATCAACGTAACTTAACAGTTTATCACCTGAACGCATCTTCAATTGCTCAACAAGTTTAACATCCTCACACGCGCCACCGCCAGCCAAATTTAATATATGGCAGCCCTCTTGGTAGTTATAAGCCCAATATTCAATGTTTTCATCTGCCTCCAGCATTGCGCTGTCAATTTTTTCATCGCTGATAAAATAGCCATGCCAGTCGGGCGTCCAAGCCGTAATCCTAATTGGTGTATGTTTCAACTCTGGTTGGCCAGAAATCGCGTCTATCGCAGGGTTGACCAAAGCCCCGATCACCCCTTTGGAGGTGTAAACATCAGTCCAATGCATCGGCATAAATATCTGGCCACTCACCTGCTTATCTTCAACATGGGCACGCACCAAAGCTTGCCCCCATTTACTGTTTATTTCAACAAAGCCACTGTCCTGAATGTTAAATTTTGCCGCATCTTGTGGCGAAATGTGAACAAATGGTTCGGCATGCTGATTGTTAAGCTTAGCTGATTTGCCTGTGCGGCTCATAGTGTGCCATTGGTCGCGTATGCGGCCGCTATTGAGCACCAATGGGTATTTGCGCTCTAATTTATTCTCGGGTGCTTTATGGCGAATGGCCACGAAATTGGCTTTGCGGTTTTGGTTGAAAAATTCGCCTCTATTGGGCATGCGCGCCATGCCATAGGGTGTGCAGTCAGTAAGCGGCCATTGCAAAGGTGGCATGCCGTCATATTCATGTTCGATAATGTGCGCGTGAAGGCCGATGGTAAAAGCTCGACGGGTGAGAAAGTCAGCATCTTTGCCATTGCCATATCTATTTTCAAAAGTTGAAAGCTGGGCGTGTTCGCGGTAAACATCAACTGGTTTTGAATAATTAAAATGCTGATCAAATCCCATTTTTTTCGCCACTTGTGTCATGATCCACCAATCGGCTTTAGCCGCGCCAGCAGGTTTTAAAAAACTACGTTGGCGCGAAATGCGGCGTTCACTATTGGTCACAGTGCCATTTTTTTCGCCCCATGCCATGGCAGGTAATTTAACATTCGCATATTTCATACTGTCCGTATTGTCCATACAGTCAGATACAATCACCAACGGGCAATTGGCTAACGCGCGGCGTACTTTATTGGCGTTTGGCATAGAAACAGCGGGGTTGGTGGCCATAATCCACACAGCTTTAATTTCACCTTTGTCTATTTTATCGAACATATCGACGGCTTTTGCGCCTGGCTTGGTCGCGACATTGTCACTGCCCCAAAAACGCGAAACCAAATCAATGGCTTCGGGCGTAAAATCCATATGTGCGGCCAGCATGTTTGCCAAACCGCCAACCTCTCGCCCGCCCATTGCATTGGGTTGCCCCGTAACCGAAAATGGCCCCATACCAGGTTTGCTAATGCGGCCAGTGAATAGATGGCAATTGATAATGGCATTGACTTTGTCAGTGCCAGATGAGGATTGATTGACACCTTGTGAATAGATGGTCAACGCCCGTTCATTTTTAAGAAAAAGACCATAGAATTCTTCTATTTTCTCAACCGTTAAACCCGTTTTTTGCGCAACTGTTTCAAGGTTTGGCACATCAGCACGGGCGCTTTCTAATGCGTCGGTCATTCCATTTGTCTGGGTTTCGACATATTTGGCATTTATGGCTTTGTGTTGGGATAAATAGCATAATAAACCGTTGAATAAAGCCACATCTGATCCGGGCAAGAGGGGCAGGTGCATATCGGCCATTTCACACGATGCTGTGTGACGTGGGTCGATAATCACAATCTTAGCACCACGTTCTTTTTGGGCTTTGAGCAAGCGATTAAATAAAATTGGGTGACACCATGCGGCGTTAGAGCCAACCAGCACCGCCAGATCGCACTGTTCCCAGTCATCATAATTGCCCGGCACAATATCGGCGCCAAATGCGCGTTTATGCCCTGCGACACTCGATGACATGCAAAGGCGAGAATTGGTATCGATATTGCCTGAGCCAATAAAACCTTTCATCAGCTTATTAGCGACATAATAATCTTCAGTTAAAAACTGGCCTGAAACATAAAATGCCACACTGTCTGGGCCATGTTTTTCGATGGTATCTCTGAGCCCATTTGCCACTGTGTTTAGGGCGTCATCCCAACTGACTTGTTGGCCATCTACTACGGGGTGTAGTAAACGATCTTTATGATCTAAGGTTTCGGCAAGTGCCATGCCTTTAGAGCATAATACACCCTTGTTGGCGGGGTGCGTTTCATCGCCTTTGACGCTAATATCGCAGCCGCCAGCTTTGTCTTTATTGTTTTTAATGGTGGCAATTAACCCACACCCCACGCCGCAATAGGGGCAGGTGGTTTTAACCTCAGTGGCTTTTACAGATGCTTGCACTTGACTCACGGGGGATCCGATTTGCTATTTAAGGCTTAATGATAGAAGGATCTTGTCACCGTCCATCTGAATAGGAAAGGCAAGAGTTTGCCCTTCATCAGCGCCCAAAGCTTCACCAGTTTCCAGTGAAATAACCCAATTGTGGATGGGGCAGGTGACACTATTGTCATGCACAATGCCATTGCTAATGGGGCAACCACCATGTGGGCATTTGTCTTCTAAAGCAAAAATTTTATTGTCTGCATTGCGAAAAATGGCAATGGTTTTATCGCCCATATGTACATGCCGCGCGCCGCGTAAAGGTATGTCATTCACCGTGCCAATTTGCACCCAATTTTCGGTCATCACATTCGTTGTGTTTGAATCACTCATTGTGCTGCCTCCAATTCTAAAACCGCCATCGGGTTAAACTCATGTTTATCAAGCCCAGATACCCGCTCGTCCCACGGGTCAACTTGCGCAAATGTTTGAGCAAATATAAACGCGTCATAATAGGTTTGGCGTTGCTCTGCATTGTCCATAATCTGCGCTTTAATTTCGTCGATGCCCACCCGATCAGCCCATTTATAGATACGCTCTAAATAATGGCCTTGCTCGCGATACATTTGCGCCAAAGCGATGATGTGAATGATGGTTTCTGCTTCACTATCAACATGCCCAAGCACCACAGTGGCTTTAAGGTCTAAACCCGCAGCCCCTGCAAAATGAATGTCATAACCAGAATCAACACAAATCACCCCAATGTCTTTACATGTGGCTTCCGAGCAATTACGCGGGCAACCAGACACCGCCAATTTTAATTTGGCAGGCGTCCAAGCACCCCACATCATTTTCTCAAGCTTAATGCCTAAACCAGTGCTATCTTGCGTACCCATGCGGCACCAATCAGTCCCCACACAGGTTTTAACCGTGCGCAAGCCTTTGGCATAGGCATGGCCAGACACAAACCCAGCTTTGCCCAAATCTTCCCACACAGCAGGTAAATCTTGTTTTTTAATGCCCAACATATCAATACGTTGACCACCAGTACATTTAACCGTCGGAATGTTGAATTTATCAACCACATCGGCAATGGCACGCAGTTCTTTGGAATTGGTATACCCGCCCCACATGCGTGGTATCACCGAATATGTACCATCTTTTTGAATGTTGGCATGCACCCGCTCGTTAATAAAACGTGACTGGTAATCATCAACATATTCACCCGGCCAGTCGGCCACGAGATAATAATTAAGCGCAGGGCGGCACTTCACACAACCGCACGATGTTTTCCATTCAAGCTCCTGCATGAGTTGCGGAATGCTTTTAATGTCTTTGGCTTTTATGAGCCGCCTCACTTCGCTATGGCCTAAATCTGTGCATGGGCACATAGATTGAATGGCATTGGCATCAAAACTGTTGCCCAATGTAAGCGTCATCAATTGCTCAACCAAACCTGTGCATGAGCCACAAGAGGCCGAAGCCTTGGTATGGGCGCGTACTTCGCCTAGGCTTGTTAAACCTTTTTCGTTAATCGCGGTGACAATGTCACCTTTGCAAATGCCATTACAACCACAAATTTCTGCACTATCCGGCAAGGCTGTAACGGCGGCGAGCGGGTCCACATTGGCGCCGCCTAAAACCGCATTTTGGCCGAAAATCAACATATCGCGAATCTCGCTAATGTCCTCGCCTGTTTTTAATTTTTCAAAGAACCAAGGGCCATCAGCGGCTTCACCATAAAGCACCACGCCAATAATTTTATCATCTTTAATGACAAGGCGTTTGTAAACGCCCGATGAGGCATCTCTAAATACAATTTCTTCGCGGTCATCGCCATCGGCAAAATCACCAGCCGAATAAAGGTTGATGCCCGTCACTTTAAGCCGCGTTGGTGTGTCTTGCGCTACAAATTTTGCATCTTTATCACCAGTAAGGTTGGCGGCGAGCACATTGGCCATTTGGTAGAGAGGGGCCACCAAGCCATAGCACACACCGCCAACTTCGGCGCATTCGCCGAGGGAGAAAATATCTGGATCAGAAGTTTGCATATTGTCGCTCACCACGATGCCGCGGTTAACCTCAAGCCCAGCATCTTGCGCCAACCAATTGTTAGGCCGAATGCCGACCGCCATCACCACCAAGGAGGCGGGTATCACCGTGCCATCATCAAGATGCACCGCTTCAACTTTGCTTTCGCCCGCGATTTCTTTGGTATTGGCACCGCACAACACTTTAATGCCGCGTGATTCTAGCTCTTGCTCCAGCATATAACCCGCAGCAGGGTCTAATTGGCGCTCCATAAGCGTTGGCATCAAATGCACAACGGTAACATCCATGCCTTGTTCTTTGAGTCCAGCAGCCGCTTCAAGACCCAATAGGCCACCGCCAATCACCACGGCAGAACCGCGCGCTTTGGCAGCGAGCATCATAGCTGTCACATCATCAAGGTCACGATAGCTTAAAACACCCGCTAATTTATGACCAGGCACTGGAATGATAAACGGGTTAGAACCAGTGGCGATGATTAATTTATCATAATCCGCCACTTCGCCATGCTCAGAGGTCACTTGCTTTTTAACACGGTCAATATTGGTAACTTTATGCCCTTTATATAACATGACATTGTTTTTGATATACCAACCATCACCATGAATGATAATATCTTCAAACTTCTTTTCGCCAGATAGAACGGGCGACAGCATGATGCGGTCGTAATTCACACGGTCTTCGGCATTGAAAATTGTCACATCATATTGATCAGGCGCGGTGTCAAATAATTTTTCCAACGCCCGACCTGGCGCCATGCCATTGCCAACAATAACCAGCTTTTGTTTCATTCACTCGGCCTTTACTAATTTACAATCATTGCGCCTAAAAACGCGTTTGAAACATAAGTAGCAAGAGCCGTGCCAATTGTAATAAGTCTAAAAAGCCCACATTTGGCCGAGGTTTGATATATGTCAAATTTTAATGTGACTAAAAAATAGGCAGTCATAAAATTATGACTAAATTTTAAGCATGTTGTGAAATGGGGAGGGCTAGATTGGCGAAAAACGGGGCGAAAAAACTTGGCATTAATTTTGCTAAGCATAGATATGTATAGCAACTCCCTCCCAAAGTTACAGCTTAAAAAATACAGTAAAGTGAATAAAATGCAAAACTCGAATTCAAAAATTAATTTATTCTCCCTCACCAAACAAACCAAAACACTACATTTGTCATGGATGGCATTTTTCATCAGTTTTCTAGTCTGGTTCAACCATGCGCCGCTCATGGCCATCATTCGCGAGCAATTAGGTCTGACCAAACAAGAGGTTGCCACCATACTCATCTTAAACGTCGCGCTAACCATTCCTGCAAGGGTGGTCATCGGCATGTTTGTCGATCGCTTCGGCCCACGGCTGGTTTATGCCTTACTTCTATTCATATCATCTTTCCTATGTTTCGGCTTTGCCATGGCCAATAGTTTCGAAACTCTGGCTTTATTCCGCTTTCTGCTCGGCTTTTCAGGCGCAGGTTTTGTCATCGGCATTCGTTTAATCTCCGAATGGTTCCCCGCCAAAACCGTTGGCTTGGCCGAAGGCATATACGGCGGTTGGGGCAATTTTGGCTCTGCCGCAGCAGCCATGATATTGCCCGTGATCGCGCTAACGATTGGCGGAGATGATGGCTGGCGCTACGCGGTGGCAATGACCGGCGTGATTTCGCTCATCTATTCATTCTTCTTTTACCGCGTGGCACGCAACACCCCCAAAGGCGCGACCTATTTCAAACCCAAAAAATCAGGCGCAATGGAAATTTCCAGCGTCGGTGATTTCTTCTTATATGTAATCATGAAAATGCCACTATTTTTAGCTTTGGCATTGCTAACGTGGAAGTTAAGTCCCGTAAATTTAAACTTGCTGGGTGAGGGCGTCAGCATAGGTATCTACATCGGCCTGGCCTTGGCATTTGCCTATCAGGTCTATCATATATACGAGGTCAATAAGGTCGTATTTGGCAAGGGCGTTGATGAAATTCAACAATATTCATTCAAACAAGTGGCCTTGCTTAGTTTAGCTTATATGGTGACATTTGGTTCAGAACTAGCAGTTGTCTCCATGCTGCCTATCTATTTTATGGATCTCTTTGGTCTTTCCGCCATCATGGCTGGCCTCATCGCCTCATCATTTGCCGTGATGAATTTAATCGCCCGTCCTGTCGGCGGCTTGGTCAGTGACAGGTTAGGCCGCAAAAAAACCCTCATTATATTTTTAGCCGGCTTGGCGGTGGGTTATTATGCCATGTCATTAATGCAAGCCACATGGCCGATTGCCTTGGTTTTATTGACCACTGTGTTTTGCTCATTCTTCGTGCAAGCGGGTTGTGGGGCAGTGTTCGCCCATGTGCCATTGATCAAACGCCGTATGACGGGTCAAATTTCGGGCATGGTCGGTGCTTATGGCAATATTGGTGGCGTGTGCCTGCTGACCCTTTACTCATTCGTCAGCACCGAGATTTTCTTTTTATTCATCGGCGCTTCTTCAATTGTTTTGATGATCTTAATTTTCATCTTCATGAGCGAGCCAAAAGGCCATATGGCCGAAGTGCTAGAAGATGGTACCGTTGAGCTGATTAAGGTTGGATGATCAAATGCCAGTGCAGATTTCCATAGGTGCTTATTCCAATGCAGGCGTAAAACCCCGCAATGAGGATAGCTATGGCGTGATGTTTCCCGAGGAAAATCAGAGCGTTACCAAAGGTGTGGCCATCGCCATTGCCGATGGCATGAGCACGTGCCCCAATGCCAAAGAAGCCTCTGAAACTTGCATCAAATGTTTTCTGCTTGATTATTTCTCCACCCCCAATAGCTGGGGCGTTAAAAAATCAGTTGGTAAAATCCTCAACGCCACCAATAGCTGGATGTACAGCCAAAGCCAGCACGCCCAATCGGTCGAGCATGGCATGGTTTCCACCTTAAGCGCCATGGTCATTAAATCGGGCAAGGCACATATATTTCATGTCGGCGATAGCCGCATCAGCTTAATTCGCGATGGCAATATCGAGCCGTTAACTCAAGATCATATTTTAAAAGATTTTACCGGACATAGTTTTTTAAACCGCGCCATGGGCACAGGCGTGCATTTGGATATGGATTATAAAACCGTGCCGTTGCGCCAAGATGATGTATTAATCTTCACCACCGATGGCGTGCATGAATATATTAACCCCAATAATATCAAAAACCTAACGCTAACCGGCTTAAATGATCTAGATATCGCGGCCAAGGCAATTGTTAATGCTGCATTAGAATCGGGCAGCAAAGATAACGTCACCTGCCAAATTGTAAAAATTGATAATTTGGCCAACGAGTATACCCCCACGGCGCTGAGCAGTGGCAATCTGCCATTCCCACCCTTGCTAGAAAATGGTCAGATTTTAGATGGTTATAAAATCATCCGCGAGCTACACGCCAATAACCGCAGCCAAGTTTATTTGGCACAGCAACAGGGCAGCGATCAATATGTAGCCATTAAAACCCCATCGATTAATTTCGAAGATGACCCGATTTATATCAACGCCTTTAAGCGCGAAGAATGGATTGGCGCCCAAATTAACGAGCCGCATATTGTTAAATATTTGCCCGCCAATGCGGATAAGCAATTCCTCTATATGGTGATTGAATATATCGAAGGTCAAACCTTACGTGAATGGATTGATAACCACCCCACCCCTGATCTATCCGAAGTCAAAGAAATCATCCTGCAAATCATCACCGCCGTCCGCAGCTTGCACCGCCAAGATATGGTGCATCGTGATTTAAAACCCGACAATGTGATGATTGACCGTTCAGGCATGATCAAGTTGATTGATTTAGGCTCAGTACATGTCGCAAGCTTAGATGAAGAAGATGATGCCCAAGATGAAAACCAACTACTTGGCAGTGTCGATTACACCGCGCCCGAATATCTGTTACATGGCAAAGCCAGCCGCGCTACCGATCTTTATTCGTTGGGCGTGATACTCTATGAAATGCTGACCCATAAATTGCCTTATGGTTGCGGTTTTAAAAATTCATATGATGTCAAACGGCTTAAATATATCTCGGTTTTATCGGTTAATGAAGAGCTGCCCGCATGGCTGGAAATGATTTTGCAAAAGGCCACCGCCATAGATATTGAAGAACGCTATGAACGTTTTTCGGAATTGCAGCATGATTTAACCAAACCCAAACACCAAATTTACACCAAGGCCAAAGAGTCTTTGCTGCAGCGCAACCCAGTGGGATTTTGGAAAACCACGACGGCCATATTGGCTGCCATCATTGTGCTGATGCTAGTTTTAGGAGAATAGATATGAAAGTCATTCCGATATTTTTAAAAGTTGACCAACAACCTGTATTGGTGATCGGCAACGGCCAAATGGCCGAGGCCAAAGTTAACTTATTATCCAGCATGCAGGCCCAAGTCAAATGGTTGACATTGGGAGAAAAAATCACCGCGCCATATGGCGATAACGTCGAAATTATCGAGCAAAAATATGCAAAAAAATACCTAAACAACATCACCTGCATGTTCATTGCCACCCATGATACGAAGTTGATCGAACAAATATTGGTTACGGCGCAAGCCGAAAACATAATCTATAATTTTGTAGATATGCCCGAAATCTCACAATTCATCACTCCCGCAGTGGTTAAAAGAGATGACATTATAATCGCCATTTCAACTGCTGGCAAAGCCCCTGTATTGGCCCGCAATATACGCTTTAAAATCAACCAAATGTTACCGCAAAATATAGGTAAATTGGCCGAATTCACCTATAATTTTAGGCCAGTGGCGCAAAAAATGATGTTTGAATCTAAAAAGATATTCAGGTTTTGGAATGATGTATTTTCTGATAAAAACCTCAATCTCTTGCTCAATAAAACCGATGAAGAAAAGCATCAACATTTGATTGATATGATCAAACAACAACATGCCAATAAAGGCCAGATTGTTGAAATTAACCTCACATCGCGCTTGGCAGATGACCTAACTTTAAAAGCCCACCGCCACATTAACATTGCCGATGTGATTATTTATGGCGATGACATGCAGGAGATAATGAACTTTGCACGGCGCGATGCCAAACGCATTCATCTAACCAACGAGTTAAATGTCGAAAAATTAGTCGCGACGCATTTAGCAAGTGGTGATTTAGTGGTCTATTTAAAGCCGGTCCATAGCCCAACGACAGCCCTGCACGAAAAAAAAGACCAACATGAGAATGTTGGTCTTTGAACAATAATTTGCCCAATTAGGCTGATTTTACATCTTTCAAAAATTCAGAAATTTCAGATTGAAGTTCAGAAATATGACCATTTAGACTATTGGCCAGCCCAGAAACATTGTTAGAAACGTCCTTGGTTTCATCAATTGATTGGCCGACAGATTTCATACTTTGTGAACTCTGCTCAGACAATGTAGATGCGGTATTCACATTGGCAGCAATTTCATCAATCGCCGCAGCTTGTTGCTCAACCGCAGAGGCCACGCCTGTTGAGGCTTCTGACAGGTTGTTAATAATCTCTTCGACCTGTTCAATGGCCACCGAGGCTTGCTTAGAATCACGCTGAATGGCAGCGACTTGTTGGGCAATTTCTTCTGTCGCTTTGCCGGTTTGACTAGCCAGCGATTTAACTTCATTAGCCACCACTGCAAAACCTTTGCCCGCCTCACCAGCGCGCGCGGCCTCAATGGTTGCGTTCAGTGCCAGTAAATTGGTTTGCGAGGCAATTTCTTCGATCAGCTTAATCACCTGCTCAATGTGCAAAGCGCTGGCGGCTAAGGTATTGATAACCTCGACCGTTTCGGTTGTTTTGTTTTTAGCATCTATAGCCAACTGGTTAGAGCTTGTGGCTTGGCTCGAAATCTCGCCAATTGATGCCACCATTTCTTCGGTTGCGCTGGCAGCACCATTGACATTTACATTGGTTTCTTCGACATTGTTGCTAACCATTTGGCTTTCGGTACTCATTCTATCAGCTGAATGATCGAGCGCTTCAGATGCTTGTCTTAAATCGCCAGAGGCAGTATGTACCAATTCAATTTTCTCAACCGCAGTGGTTTGAAAACTATTTATGAGCTTGTCAATCTGATTGGCCTTATGCAATTCATTGGCATTTTGCTCTTTGCTGAGTTTTTCGGCTGCAAGGCGCGCAACTGCATTGGCTTGGAATACCAATAAAGCTTTGGCCATCACACCAATTTCATTTTTCAGCTCATGATGCTCCACCTCAGCATGCTCTTCGCCTTGGGCTATAATGTTCATTGCATGGCTTATGTTGCTAATTTTCTGTACGATATTGCTGGCAATAATCAGGCTAATTAATGCCAAAATCAAAGCAATGCTGATGATGCTGGCAATTTGCAATATTTTTGAAAAATCTTGCTGGGCAATGCGTTCTTGGTCGCTCTGCGCGCTGGTGGCTTCGAAATGTTCGATCATTTCATTGATGACAGGCGAAAATTCAGAATAAATTTTGCTAAGTTGTGACACTTCGCCATTAAATGCCAAACGCGCCACCGACCAATTTTCAAATTTTTGCTTATAGTCTTTCAAATCAATCAGCAACTTGCTTTTATCGCCATTGGCCAATGGTGAGGTGCTAACCGTTTCGGTGAAAGTGGCAATTCTATCGCTGAATTTTTTAAGATATTTGTCAGTCACCCGCAGCATAAAATCTTTCTCATGGCGGCGTAACATCAGCATTTGAACCAAAATGGCATCAAGAACATGCGGCTCAGTAGATTTCTTGGCCAAATTTTCAAGCAAATCCTCTATACTATGTACAGCTGTGCGCAATTCGCCTTGCATACCTTCTTCAGGGGCAATGCCCATGGCTTGGCGCAGTAACACGACATTTGAAAATTGGGTTTTGTGTTTAACAATGCCGTCAGCAATGATTTGCAATTGTGCCTGGTCACCTGGATTGGCAATTTGTTTTAGCTGCTCGACATAAGCAAGGCTGTCTTCTGACTGGGCAAAATATCGATTTTCATATTTATCTGATAAGCGCACTAAATAATCTTTTTCGTGGCGGCGTAATTGTAAACCGCCTTCATTCACTTTATGTAAATGGCTAGCCAAATTTGTAAAATCGACACTTTTCTGCGTAGCCGTTTCAACCATATTTGAAGAATAAAGTGAGGCCCCCCCCAAAGTCATAACACCAATGATACTTAATATGGCAATTGTCATAACTTGAATTTTTATTGAAAGCCTATCAATAAACTTGAATAAATTTTTCGACATTACATTTCCCTGAATGTTGTATAGGTTAAGGTAAACACTTAATACATTGGTATAGTTAAACAAATTGGTTAACAGTTCGTGAATCATTGATTACATTTTTATAATTGTAATTACAACTCTAACGTTAGTAAAATTTAATACACAACTATTTGTTGCCCTAGGGTCAATATAGTGGGGGGGTTAACCACCTATTAACCTTATTAAGGCATTTACTAGTTGTTCTTATGACTCAGGGGGAAGTTTTAAGAATCAATACTCGCGTATTACCAAAGCGGCCCCCCTAAAAAACGATACATATATAACAGGCTCATTGCCTGCATAATCGTTATTTAGGGGAGTCGTTTTGGGTTCGCATAAGCAATTTTTTTAATTATTTTTAAAATCCATTGGCGGTAAAGATTTTACGATCTTGTCGCCAATGCTTTTTTGGGTTGGTTTTCGGGTCTATTAATGGGTTAAAACCCGAGTTGTCGGAAAAGTAATTTGCACCAATGTGCCTGCATCCACGGCGCTTTCAATGCTAAAATCAGCGCGGTTGGCTTCGGCCAATGCTTTGGTAAGCGGCAAGCCCAAACCAGTGCCTTGGCGGTCAGTCAAACCATCCATATTTAAGGTTTTAAACGGCTCCATAGCAGCAATTAATTGGTCATCAGCCATGCCAATGCCCGTATCGCGCACCCGAATGATCACTTCACCATCATCATCCATTAAAGCACTTAAAATCACCTGGCTGCCGGGGTTAGAATATTTAATGCTATTGGACAGTAAGTTTAAAATAATTTGCCGAATAGAGCGCATGTCAGCAACAATTTGCGGCAGGCTAGATGAGATCGAGGTGCGGATGATGATGCGTTTCTTATCAGCCATCGGTTGCATCAGTGATACTGATTGGTTGATCAGTGGCTCTAAATCCAACGCCTTAAAATTAAGCTCAACTTTGCCCGCTTCTACTTTTGAAAGGTCAAGCAAGTCGTTAATCAAGCTTAATAAATGTTCACCACTTTCGTTAATATCGTGAGCATAGCCCTTATAGCGGCTGTTTTCCAACGGGCCAAATTTTTCGTCGCTCATCACTTCGGAAAAACCGATTATGGCATTAAGCGGGGTGCGTAACTCATGGCTAATGCGGGCTAAAAAGCTAGATTTCTGTTCATTCTCATGCTCCGCACGGTCTTTGGCATCACGCAAATTTGCTTCTTTTTTCTTCCACATGCTAATGTCACGCATATTGACCAAAATATTCGATGGAAAATCACGCGCTTCTTCTTCATCTAAGCGTTGAATGTGCATGAATACAGTGTGGTTTTCGCCCATTTTATTAATTAAATCAATTTCAATGCCATCAAGACTCAGATTTTTATCTTCATCTTGCAGCACCGTATTCATATAATTTCGGAAGTTGTCTAGATTTTTCTCACTCACAATGTTTTCGATTGATTTGCCAATTAAATCCGTACTGGTCAAACCAACGATATTATTTAAATATATGTTGCTAGATAATATTTCTTGCTCAATATCGATAAATGCCTGCGCATCCAAAACAAATTGAACAATATTGTCATCTGCATCTGAACTAGCATTGGAAGCAACATCAACTTCAGCTTCGTCTTGAGCTGTCACGTCATCGGCGAGGGCGGCGCTCAGCACTTCTAAGTCTAGTTTCGGGCTTAAAATATGTTGCAAGGCTTTATGGTCCTGCCAATCTATTTTATTGATTTTGGCATTGAAATAATACTTTTGACCATCAACCAAGAAACTGACTTCCTGCTCGATTGGCTTTTCATTTAATTTATCTTCAAGTTGGTTCAAAATCTCCATAGATTCAACCGATAGAATGTTTGAATATTCATCATCTGCCAAACTCTGGTCTTTGTCTTGAATCATACCTAGATTATACAGCAGCTCTTTATTGGCGAATAAAGTGTATATGCCCTCTTCAGAAGGCAGACTAGTGATCGCTGCCATAACGGGCGTTTGATCCAGCACCAGCTTAAGCATATTCACTTCACGGCGGCCAAACCTTGCCACCTGATCAATCGTCGCTCCAAAGGCAGGCACAATATTGTCCGCAACTACATTGTCTGTAATCAGATTGTCTGTAACCAGATTGTCGGTAATATCATCAGCATCATTCAATCTGCCGTTAAGCGCTTCGCCAATAGAGTTAAAATTCACCGCTTCAACATCACTCAAATCAGTTTCAAGTGCCGAAAGTTCAATGTCGCTGGTTTGCTGATTTTGCCCCATATTTATGTCATCAGCATCCGCACCATCCAATTCGGCCAAATCGGCAATGTCATCTACACTGGCAATTTCGTCTTCCAAAATTAGCTCATTTACGGCTAGGCTGTCATTCGTAGTGTCGCTGCTGGTTTCAGCATCAAGCTCAGTGTCAATATCAAGGTCAGTGTCATCTTCATCCTCAATCAATTCCACATGCTCAGAAAAAGAATTTACATCCATATTATGCGCCAAATCGTCACCAGATATAGCCAGGATATTTTCATACGCAGTGACAAAACTGCCAACAAATACATTCTCACCATTTTGCTGCTCATAAATAGAGCGGCCACGCCAAGTGAGTGATAGGCTGGTTTTACTATCTTTAACTGGCCATTCAATGGTCAGATTGTCAAAAGATTTTCGCTCGGCAAAATATTCGCTTGCCACACCATCAGTATCTAGTTCGAACCAATCGGCAACATTTTGCCAATTCTCGCCGAGAAATTGACTGGCGGGGTAGCCAGTTAATTTTTCAAAATTACCACCAAGTTGCACAAAATCCAATTCATCATCTAAGATAAAGTAAAAATCACTACCCAATTGGGTAAGTTGTTCAAGTCTAGCAATGCGCTCAATTAGTATTTGTTCATAATGTCTCTCATCCGCCACATCACGCAAATAAATCAATATATATTGCCCGCCATCAGCAGCTGGTTTGATGGCAAATGATTTTGCAATAACGCTATGCGCGCGTGGTCCAAATGCGGTGTTTAATTTGGCGCTCATATTGGCAATTTTATAGGTAAGGCATTTTTTAATTAAATTCTCTGCCGCATCATCGCCAATAAACCAATCACCAAGCGATTTTGGCGCAGTAAATACCTCATTCGATTTGCTAAATATTTGTTGGCAATATTCATTGGCATAACAAAATTCGCCATGTCGATCAAACAAAGCCAGAGCGGCGGGCGCATTGTCTAACATTGTGACGATTAAATTTTCATCAGCATCATCTGTTGCGACCACTTGTTCAGCATCATCTAACATGACGGCTTTGGCAATTTGGATCAATATAACATTGCGGCCATCATCTGACTGCAATGGGCTAAACTGGCAATTTATCACCTCATTAATGCCGACCGAATTAAAGTCAATAATCATATCAACCGCATCACCATCGTGCAGAATAAGATTTTGCGCTTTGGCAAATTGCAAACTCATCGGGTGGTATTCGCCAAACAAGCTGTCGATTAAATCCAAAACACTCAACTCTTGCCAAAATATAACGGCGCGGCCATTGGCTGCAACAATGCGCCGGCGGTCAGCATCCCACACCCAAGCGGCGGCTTGCATTTTATCAAGGTTATTTTCGATGTTTTTAAAGCCGTTTACACTGCTAAGCTGCACCATACTCATCACTCACTTTGGATACTCAACACATATATTCCTATGATTAGGAACATATTTAAATATTATCTTAACAATTAATTAACCAGATATTAAGGCCAAGGTAAAGCGGCCTTTCAATCTATAGTTAAAATTATAAAACCAAGCTCAACTTGGTTTTCCTACCACCAAATTAACCAACGTATAGGTCAATTTTTATTTTCTACTACCGTGGCTTGCGGTTTTTTTTAGCATTCTTTTTGGCAATTTGCTCAGCTTCATCCGCTGCTGCCAGCAGTTCGGCAGCAATTTCTCGGGCTTCATCAGGTTCAAAATCCATAGGTAAATCAACCTCTTCGCCAATTACATAGATGCGCACCAAGCCATCAGATGTAGAGCCAAGTTGTAAATCCGCGATGATATCATTTGATGAATTAATGCCCATGTCACTCTCAATTATTTTTAAATGAGCACTCATAAAACCATAGGTGCGATGAAAAGAAAAGCCCCAAAACCCGAGCCATGGGTGGTTTTAGGCTAAAATATACATATTTGCACAATCTTTGTGGGACAAATCACAATCTTGCTTGCTTATTAGAAAATTAGCGGCTAAATAATGTCATCTTTGTGCGAAATATGGCTCAAGATATGTGCAGTTATAGCTCAGTTGGTTAGAGCGCCTGGTTGTGGACCAGGAGGTCGCAGGTTCGAGACCCGCTAACTGTACCATTACCTTTTGAAACAGTAAGTGTTTAAAATCATCAAAAAACATATATTTATATCATAAAAGCCAAACAATTGTTCGGGCGAAACCATGATTAGAGAAAATAACAATTGAAGCCTCTGCTAAGAGCGTTATCAATTTTAGGTTGTGTAAACCTAGAAGCAAATATCAAATCTGCAACAACCAAGCCTTTTGAAAAGCCAATGAAAAAGTTTGGTGGGCAGTCGTGATTGGTTTCGGTATTTTTAATACAAATATAAAACATTATAATCACCAGAAATATGCCGCTTCTGGCCAAGCCCAATTTATGCTTAATAGAATGTTAACAATAATCTTCTATCTTCATACTTAAGATATAGATGAATAGAGATATAGATGGATAGGTTTGCATTAGGGTGGGGGTCCTAAGTGAAGTGCCTAATTTACAACGCGGGGAGCTGATGAAAGTAAGTATAGTTTCATGGGATGAATTGGCTGGTGACACAAGCCAGCTCAGCTTCAACGTGACCCCAGATTTAGTTGTTTATTTTGGCGATGGCCACATACTAGAAGAAGCTCATAAGCAATTGCAATCCGCCGCACCCGATGCCATTTTATTGGGCTGTTCTTCAGCGGGGCAAATTGCCAATCAAGTCACTGACGGCCTTAATTTTGTTGCCGTTGCGATAAAATTTGCATCGACCAAAGTTAAAGCCGCTAGCTGCCAAATTGGTGGCGATATATCTTCAGCACAAGCAGGGCGGGAGATTGGCCAGCAATTACAAGCTGACGATTTGGCCTGTGTCATTCTCTTATCCGATGGTATGGAGACCAATGGCAGTGATTTGGCAAAATCTATTTCTGAAATTGTTGGCACCAAAATATCGGTGATTGGCGCCTTGGCAGCAGATGGCGATCGGTTTAATGAGACCCTTGTGGGTTTAAATGCTAATTTAAGTTCTGGCCAAGTTGCCGCTGTCGGGCTTTATGGCACTAACATACATATTGGCCACTCCAGCCAAGGTGGCTGGCGGCCCTTTGGCCCGCGCCGCATTGTCACAAAATCCGATGGCAATATATTATACGAGCTAGATGGCGAACCAGCTCTGGATTTATATGAAAGATATTTAGGGGAAGAGGCAAATGAACTACCAGCTTCTGGTTGGTTATTTCCGTTGCAAATATCCGAAGCGAATGTTGAAAACAGCGAAACCACACGCACAATCTTAAATATAAACCGCAAAGATAAATCACTTATTTTTGCGGGCACTATGCCTGAAGGCGCGATTGCGCAATTGATGAAAGCCTCACATGAAGGCCTGATTGAAGGCGCTACCCAAGCCGCTGCCCAAGCTGTTGAACAACTGCCTAAGGGGCGAGAAATATTAGGTGAATTTGCATTCTTACTCACCTGTGTTGGCCGCCGTATGGTGATGAAACAGCGTACCGAAGAAGAGGTTGAAGCCGTCGGCGAAGAACTAGGCCTCACCATGCCGCGCATTGGCTTTTATTCCTATGGTGAAATTTGCCCCAAAATAGTTGGCGGCATGCCTAGGTTGCAAAACCAAACCATGACAATTTCATTGTTTTCAGAATCTGTTGGGGGTGGTAATGCATAAGTTACTCAAGCGGCAAATCCAAAAATCCAAATATAAAAGTGATGAATTAGACATTAATCTTGAACGATTATACGAGCTAGTCGGCGAGGCTTATGATGGGCTTTATCGTGATCAACAACGTGCCGACCGCGCCAACACATTAATGGCTGATGAATTAGAAAGCTTAAATATTGACTTAGTGCGCGCCGCAAATGTGGTTGGCGAGCAAAATATGTGGTTTGAAGCGGCGATTAACAATATGCCGCAAGGTTTGGCCTTATTTGATGCCAACAGAGAATTGGTAATTTTCAATCAAAGGTTTGCCTCAATCTACGGGCTAAAAACCAGTCAATTATCTACAGGGATGAGCTTAAGACGAGTTATGGAATTGCGCATCGAAGCGGGTGTTTACGAAGGTAATGACCCAGATCAATATATCGCCAAAGGCCTAAAGGCCACTGCAAGCAATCGATATGCTTCCAGAATTCAACAATTGACAACAGGCCAAGAGATTGAAATCATCCTTCAACCCGTTGAAACAGGTGGGTATTTAAGCACTCATACCGACATCACCGAGCGGCTAGTTGCCGAGCGTCGGATTCAGCATTTGGCCAATAAAGACCCACTCACCGCATTGCCAAATCGCCGTAGCTTTTTTAACCAGCTAGAAACCTTAACCGAAAGCTATAAAGATAAGCTTGGCAAAAAATTCACCGTGGGTCTGTTGGACTTGGATGGTTTTAAACGGATAAATGATATATTTGGCCACCCAGCAGGCGATGATTTGCTCATAAAAACCGCGCAACGATTAAGCGATGTTTTGGGCGATGAGATATTATTGGCGCGCTTAGGTGGTGATGAATTTGGTGTCATTTTAACCGCACCCAGTGATGTTGAAAATGTGGTAGGCGTTGGCCAAAAAATATGTGAGGCCATGCGCCATGTTTTTCATTTGCGTGATGGCAGCGTGCAAATAGCCGCGACCATTGGCTTTGTTGAGTTTCCGACAATGGCAGACAATGCCCAACATATATTTGAACGCGCCGATTATGCATTATGTTATTCAAAACAGCATAGCAAGGGCGCGCCAGTTATTTTTTCTGAAAAACATGAAACCATCATCCGCGAAGTGGCCAATATTGAGCATCAACTAAGCCATGCCGATTTAGAAGAAGAATTGTCTATGTTATTTCAACCAATTGTTGATTTACATAGCCATAAGACGATTGGGTTTGAGGCTCTGGCACGCTGGGATAGCCCAGCTTTAGGCCAAGTAAGGCCAGATATTTTTATCGCCAGTGCCGAACAAATGGGCATGATTGGTAAATTGACTAAAATATTGCTTAAAAAGGCGCTTGCCGCCGCTTGTCAATGGCCTGATGACATCACCCTATCATTCAATTTATCGACCTTTGATCTGTCTTCTGAAATGACCGTTCTAAATCTTTTTAATTTGATTGAAAATTCAGATTTTCCCAATGACCGCATTATATTTGAGGTAACTGAAACCGCGGTGATTCAAGATTTCGACCAAGCCAACCGCGCGCTTGAATTGCTAAAACTACAAGGTGCAAGCATCGCTTTGGATGATTTTGGCACGGGCTATTCATCATTAAGTTATGTCCAGCGCATGCCGCTCGATCGGCTTAAAATTGACCGTAGCTTTATCACCGATGTTCATAAAAACCGAAGCAGCCGCAACATTGTGAAAACCATAACTGACCTGTGTAATAACTTAAACCTACAATGCGTTATCGAAGGGGTAGAAAACGAATCCCAGCTTGCAGTGTTGGAAGAAATGGGTTGTCGTTACATTCAAGGATATTATTTCAGTCGTCCCCTATCTGAGCAGGATGCGCTTAACTTTCTCACTAAAAATGATATTATTTGGACAGCCGCCCCTAAATATGGCACCAGCTAATTATAGCCGATGCGGTGGGTTGGCGGCTTCTAACGCCAAAATATAGCTGGCATGGTCAAGATCTCCTTGCCCGTCATCACACATTTTTTTGTAAACGTCATTCACATGGCTAAGCAGCGGCAATTCAAGCTTCAGTTCAGCCGCAGCCTCTAAAATGGCTTTCATATCTTTGACGAAAATCACATTCGGCCCACCGGGAGTGAAATTACGCTCGACCATGCGCAGGCCATGCTCAGTTAAAATGCGGCTATCGGCAAAACCACCCATCAAACATTCACGCACAATAGCGGCATTGGCACCACCAGCGGCGGCCAATAATAAACCTTCGGATACCGCTGCAAGAGTGATGGCCACAATGGTTTGGTTGGCCAATTTGGTTAATTGCCCGCTGCCTGTTTTACCAATATGAGTGGCGCGGCCCAATGTGGCATAAACAGGTGCAGCCCGTTTAAACGCAGCGTCTGTGCCACCTGCCATAATCACCAATGTGCCAAATTCAGCGCCCTTGGTGCCACCTGATACTGGCGAATCTAAATAATCAATACCCAAAGCGCCCAGTGCATCACAATGTTTTTTGGCCATAACTGGCGCTATACTGCTGGTGTCTATCACCAAAGCGCCAGATTTGATCGAATTGATCGCACCAGAATTATACAGCACATCATCAACAATATCGCCATTCTGTAACATGGTGATGACCACATCAGCACCATTAACCGCTTGGGTCGCATCACTATAATTCACCGCGCCCAGCTCAATCAACGGTGCCAATTTAGGTTGGCTGCGGTTCCAAATATTAACCGCAAAGCCATCACGCAATAGTCGCTCAGCCATGTGAATGCCCATCAAGCCAATGCCCAAAAATGCAATTTTAGTGTTTTTATTATCAGTCATATTCATCCCCAAAAATAACGTTCAAAAAATAACGTTACGAATCAAACAATAAACTATAATCTGTATTATCGTTAATTTATACTATAAAAATTTGAAAGCCAATATTTTGCCTCATTTTCAAGCCAACCTCAGTATGATGTTTCAAGAAGTTGATTTTTTACGACGCTTCGCCGCCGCCGCACAAGCTGGTTTTACATCAGTTGAAATGATGTTTCCATATAATTATGAAGCGGAGCAGATCAGCCAATTGCTATCCAAACATAAGCTGATGATGGATTTGTTTAACCTGCCGCCCGGTGATTTTAAAAATGGCGAACGCGGCATTGCAGCTTTGCCTGGCCGACAAAGTGACTTTAAACAATTTGCCGACAAAGCTTTAGATTATGCCAAAGCGCTCAGCTGTCACAAATTACATTGCATGTCAGGCATTGTGCCGACGGGCGTCAGTCAAGCAGAATGCACAAAAATCTATATTGAAAACTTACAATATTTGGCACACAAAGCCGAGCCTCTGGGCATCGAGATTCTGGTCGAAGCCATCAACCCAATAGATATGCCTAATTATCTCGTCAACAATCAAGAGCAATCATTAGAAATTGTGCAACAAGTTGGCTTGGACAATGTAAAAATGCAATTTGATATTTATCACTGCCAAATGGCGCAAGGCAATGTGGCAGTCAGGTTTGCTAAATTTTTACCATATATTGGCCATGTGCAAGTCGCCGATGTACCTGGGCGGCACGAGCCGGGCACAGGCGAGATTAATTACCCATTTTTATTCCAATATATCGATGATATGGGCTATCAAGGCACAATTGGTTGCGAATATATCCCCAAAGACAACACGCAAATCGGCCTGAGCTGGTTAAAAAACTATCAAAATAAGTGACGCACGCGACATCTAAAATTCAAGCACAATTTTGCCAATAGATTTGCCGCTTTCAAGCAAACTATGGCCTTGTTTAATACTGTCACAGCTAATCTGACCCAAATCATTATTCAGGGTTGATTTAATTTTTCCGCCATCAATCAACTGCGCCACTTTGGCTAATATATCCCCCTGCGATTGTAAATCATGACCAAACATGCTTTTAGAAAACATAAACTCCCAATGGGTCGTGATGGATTTAAACTTAAAGCTAGCAATATCCAGCGACCCATTATCCTGAATGAAAGTCACATGGCCAAATGGCCTGATAATCTCGGCCAAGTTATCAATATGTCGCTCACTATTGGTGGTGCAAAACACCACATCAACCGCATCAATGCCAATGTCTTTAAGTTGCGCAGCCAAATCTTGATGATGGTTAATCACATAGTCAACGCCTAAATTTTGACACCACTCAATGGTATCAGCACGCGATGCGGTGGTGATGATTGTGGCATCTGTTGTGGCTTTGATCAATTGAATGGCCATCGAACCCACGCCGCCAGCCCCGCCAATAATCAGCACACGAGTGTCTGCCGTATAATTGATATTATGATCCAAAATACCTTCCCAAGCAGTCAGCGAGGTAAGCGGCAAAGCAGCAGCCTCTACATGGCTTATATGCTTAGGTTTTAGCGCGATAATACGGCTGTCAATGGCTTGATATTCGGCATATGAGCCCGCACGGGTTATGTCACCAGCATAAAAAACCTCGTCGCCTATCTTAAAATCTTTAACCTGGTTGCCAATTTTCTCTATGCGTCCCGATGCGTCCCAACCCAAAATAACTGGCACATTATCTTCGGCACTTCTGGTCTGTCTGATTTTATAATCAACAGGGTTAAGGCCGATGGCTTTGAGCTTGACCAAAACATCAAACTCGCCAATTTCAGGCATCAATACCTCCAGCGCTTCAATGGCAAATGCATCTAATTCATGCCCGTGGTGATATGCGTAAGCTTTCATAATCTCCCCCTTCAATTGTTGTTTTAGGTGTGATTTATAGCATTTATCGACCAAAATCACACCCGTTTGTTTCACTCATCAAGGTTGAGATTAAATTCCTGAAAAATAGCACCACCCGCATGGCATTTTGTTGCCAAAGCTTGGTATTTATTGGCAAGTCACAAGAGCCAAAAAGCCGAATGCCTAGCCACAATAATATTGGGGCGCGTTTGAGGCGCAATATATCGATCGCTTGGTGTTTCACCAAGCTAGTCGCAAGCTCGCCACCACCACATAAATATATGTCGCCCTCTGCTGATTGTTTAAGCAGCTTAATATAATCTTCAACAATTGAGCCTTGAAATGGAAAAGACGACACATCTTCAAATACGCCAACGATAAAGCCATCAATGAAGATGGCCACATCATAAACAATAGGATGCATAAGTGCTCCAAAAAAAGTGTAAATGATTTACCCGTTAAATAACGAGAATTACGAGCCATAAATCACTTGGTCACTGTCGGAGCGCTCCACTATTTCGCATCATGTTAGGCCAATCCCTTCGGTGCGGTAAGGGGCTTGACATATATTGGCAATCTAACTAATATAGAACAAATAGAGAACATAATCAAGGAATAAAAATCATGGGATTAAGAGAAGAGGAAACGGGTTTAAAGCAATTTTTTGTCTGTCAGGTGTTCATTGTCAAAACCATAAATGGCCGCTCAACCATTGCTTTGTTGGAGGCCTTCCATTTGTCGAATATTGAGGAGGCAATACGCAAAGCCGAGCGGATGAATGAAGCGCAACATATTGTGGGCAGCATTGCTTTTTCTATATTTGTTGATGAAGAAGCAGGAGAATATAGTGAAATGCAAAATATTAACCAATTTGGCTCTGTGCCTAGTTTAGAAGCGTTATAAAAGATAGCTGTGAAGATGTTAATTATGTTCAAGTCAAGCAATTGACAATCATTCTTATATATATTTTATAGGACTATGATTATTTGCAACTGCAACGCTATCTCTGATAAACATTTTAAGCAAGCTGCTGAAATGGGCAACGGATCGATAAAAAAATGCTTCTCAGCTATGGGTAAAAAGCCCAATTGCGGCTGTTGCTTTAGTAGCGTGCAAAATATAATTGACACAGCCCGTCACAATTATGAAGTTGTTGCAGAAAATAAAAAATCGGTTGCATAAATAACAAATTATAATTCGTTATAAATTTCAGATAGATAATCATATGCCGAATAAACCGTGTTCACGATTCGACATATGAGTTAACTATATGTGTTGACTTTGTTTTTCGACTATATTAGAATCTTTATAAACTACAATTAACCATTAAGGAGATTGCTATGAAAGGCGATAAACAAGTCATAGAAATGTTAAACAAAGCGCTTAAATTAGAGCTCACAGCGGTCAACCAGTTTTTCCTCCACGCCCGTATATTGGATGATTGGGGGTTCGAGACTTTAGGTAAAAAAATGATGGAGGAATCGGTCGAAGAAATGCGCCATGCTGACACCATCATTCAACGTATATTATTGCTAGAAGGTCACCCAAATTTACAAGATTTAGCAGGCCTGCGCATTGGCGAAACAGTCAAAGAAATGCACGAAGTGGATTTGCAAACCGAATATGAAGCCAGCGCCTTATATAATGCAGCAGTGACATTATGTGAAGAGAAGAAGGACTATGTGACCCGTGAGTTATTCACAAAAATCTTAGGTGACGAAGAAGAACATATTGATTGGCTGGAAACTAGATTGTCTCTAATTAAAAATGTAGGCGAGCAAAATTATTTACAATCTATAATGTAATGATTGCCGTTCACCCACACTAATTTATTGGTGTGGGTGAACCTGATCAATTGTGTTGACCACCAGTGTTCAGCATAACAGCATAGCACCGCAGTTCAGAATATAGGCATATTCTAGCCAACTAAGCGCAATGAGTTATCTTTGGGTGGTGAACTTACCTCCAATCAGCGGCTGAGTGGCTTAGCTAGGGAGCGGAGCGAACGCACGCAGTGCCCAACATAATGCAAACTTCCAGAGCCCCAACTACCAGCTAACTGTCTTTTTGCAGCGCATACAGGGTTGCACTCCTGCCTACACTCTGGAAGTTTGCGTTTTTTTCGTTCGGCTTTGTCTCTCTTTTTCGCCCACCTATCGGTGAGCTAGTAGCACTAGCGTGCGTTCACTCCGCTCTCTTGCCACGCCTAACGGCGACGCGCAGTCGCGCTTGCCTCACCCTACGGGCGAGGACCCTTTTCCCACGATAAGCACAATGAGTGACAATTTGGCACCTATACTCGGAGTTTCACCAAACTCGAGCTCACTAAGCGTAATGCGGTTGACTTAGGTAGTGAACTTACCTCCAATCAGCGGCTGAGTGGCTTAGCTAGAGAGCGGAGCGAACGCACGCAGTGCCCAACATAAAGTCCCAACATAAAGACCAAACATAAGTGTAAAAGTATTTTTTTTTATTTCACATGTAGTTTTTGTTAACTATGGTAAGCTTTTTTTAGTAATCTCGGGCTATTATAAAAAAAATGAATTTATAGCTAACAAAATGTGAAGACACTATGAGTAAAAAAAGGTTCGGATTAGAATCTATTGGATATATTTCGCATAAATATTCCAAAATCACACTTACAATAATTGCCGTAATCACTATTTTTATGTGGTTTGGACAAAGTAAAATTGTGTTCAATTCAAATGTTACCGACCTTTTTAAGGACGACAGCCCCCAATATCATTTGTTCGAAAAAGTGAATAATTTATTTTCTGGCAATGATGATGAATTTTTACTGACCATTTCTGGCGAAAATCTTTTAACTGTTGAAAATATTGAAAAATTAAACAATTTTCAACTTGAGTTAGAGTTTAATGACGATGTCATGTCTGTTCTATCGCCATTCTCAATGCGCGATTTCCCAGATGAAAATGGCTCAATAGGCCCCTTATTCCCCGCCGAAATCACCAGCGACAATGTCGAACAAGTTTTAACTCACGCCCAAAGTCATCCTTTGGTCGGTGGGAAATTATTATCGGCCGACAACCAACTCATATTATTTGTCATTACCACCAAAAAGCAGCAAGTTGATGTCAAACAAGGCGAAGGCCGCGGACTTGCCGAGCGTGATGCTCAATTGGCCTTGCGTACCAGATTGCTTGATTTGGCCAAAACTCAAATTGCCGATGACACATTGGCGTTTGAAATGTCAGGTTTGAGTATTTTCAAAGCCGAGATCATCGGTTATATGCTTTATGATCAACTCGTCTTTACCATTTTTGGTGTTTTATTTGGCTTCATCATTTCTTGGATTTATTTCAGGAAGATGAAATTTGTTGTCCTTGCGGGTTTGCCAACATTGGTCGCCATGACCACCATGCGTGGCATGTTTGGCTGGTTTGAGATCGAGCTGGATGTATTGTCCAACATCGCGCCCATCCTCATCATGGTCATTTCATTCTGCGATAGTGTGCATTTGGTCTATGGCATCAGGCGGCGGCTCGAGCAAGGCTATAACCGAGATGATGCGATTAAACTAACCGTTAGGCACATTGGCCCAGCCTGTGTGTTAACCTCGCTCACCACGGGCATCGCCATGGTGTCTTTGTTGGCAGCAGGTCATCCGATCATCAGTAAATTTGGCTTCATATGCACGTTTGGCACTGGCTTTGCATTTGTCGTCACACTCACGCTCATCCCCGCATTGGCTAGGCTTATTCTGCCACAAAAAATGGAAATGCACAATTTGGTAACTGGTGCTGAACCTGGCTACAAGCATCCATTAATGCATCGCCTATTAGATGGCTATACCGAGTTTTGTAAAACAATATTCATGAGGTGGCCGTTGCGCGTGTCGGTTCTTGCACTGGTTTTAGTGGCGTTATTGTCCTATTTCTACCTGCAAAACGAACCTCGTTATCGTTATGTCGATAATTTACCACAAAATAATGAGGCATTCATTGGCGTCAGTAAAATTGAAGAAAAATTATCAGGCACCAACGAAATCCGTATTTTCGTAGAATTTGATGCCGACTATAATCTGCGCAGCGAAGCCACATTCGAGCTTTATCAACGCATCGAAGCCGAGCTTGCCCAGACCAGCTTTGTTAAAAACACTTTTTCTATGGCAACTGTGCGCGATTATGTGCAAAAAAATAGTACCGATAAAAGCGTTGAACAATTTTTCAACTTCATCGATCAAAATGCTGGTGCCGTGGATGGGTTACTTCTAGAAGATAGCAAACAAAGCCTAGTAATCGGCCTTTTGCCCGATACTGACGCTTCAGCTCTGTTGCCCGAATTGCGCATTTTAGAACAAAAACTGGCAATCATCGATGAAGAATTCACATCGGCCAAACTCTATGTTACGGGCATACTGCCATTGAGCGCACAAGCCAGCTATTCCATGATTGATATGCTCAATTATTCATTGCTATTGGCCATTTTGGGCGGCGTGCTGATTGTCACCATCTCGTTCCGCAGCATCTATACAGGTATATTTGCGCTGATTGCCAACGTCATTCCCATCGGTCTAGCAGGGCTTTACCTGTATATATTTGATGAGGGCTTGCAATTCACCTCAGTCGTGGCCTTTACCATTGGTTTTGGCATTGCGGTCGACAACACCATTCATGTAGTGCATCGCTATAACCGTGCCGTCAATGATGGCTTAAGCATCGAGGATGCTTTACGTAAAACCATGGATAGCGTCACTTCTGTTTTGGTCGTCACATCATTGGTTTTGGGTGGCGGCATCGGCATTGTGATGATAAGTGAAATGCCGCTCATTAAGCTTTATGGGGCTTTATTGACCATGCTGGTTTTTGCCGCATTACTGACCGATACCCTATTATTGCCATCCGCAATGCGTCTTTTCTACAATCATAAGCAAAAAAAAAAGATCGTTAACTCAAAAACATCCGAGGCTGCAACCGCAAAAAATAGCAAGTTAGTAAATGAATTTGATTTAAAATATTCTTCAAAAAATATTTAATTTAACTAGCTTCACATTCAGCGTCATCGCTATGTTTTAGCGGTTGTTTTGTTGCCGCCACTTAAAAGGCTCTAAAAAACTACCTTGCCATATACCAAGCTTTTGTTTTTTGGCAAATTTTTGCTCACTAACATAGCGTTTTGAATAATAAACATAGGCGATTGCCCAACCATTTTTCACTTGCCATGCGTTTAAATCCAAATATTTCCCATCTTTCATGGTTAAATAACAGGTGGCAAGCAAACGTTCATATCTGTCTTTTTCATCACCGACACAGCTAACTTCACCGCCATCAATGCGCTGTTGCAAAGCCTGTTTAGCAGCTTGGCCGCATTGCCAATTTTGCTGATTTTTACTACATTCTTGTGCCAGTTCAGGGCTATCAATGGCAAAAAGCCGCACCCGCATGGCTTCACCAGCAAATTGCAAACTATCGCCATCACTTAACCGCGCCTTACCAACAAATTTAAACTGTGCAACGGGTAGGTTTTCAACCAACTCAATTTGTGCCTTAAGCGCTGTCGAGGGCGTGAATTGATTGTCATGCTCGCCATCCAAATACAAAGAATAAAGCCCAGCGAATATAACCGCAACTGCGATGATGATGATTTTTTTATACATAATCTATAAGATTATGCAATTTCAATGTGGTTTGTAAATCTTTCTTTAATTTATTTTGGCTAATTTTATAAGAACCTTTTAGTTTTCATTAACTAAACAGCCCCTAAACAGTTAAAAATGGTTAATATATATGAGATCTGCCCAAAAACGTGTTTTTCGCATTGAACGCAACAATCCCCTTAAGATAATTCAAGAGGTGATTCCTGCTACTGATGAAGAAGCTCGGCATATTGAAATATTGGCGGCGATTGCCGATTTGAAAAAAAGTGGTATAAGCATATCGGGTTCAGGAGACGCGACACCCGCCCAAACAGAAAACCAATTTCTAATAGATTTCAAAAAAGAATTGGCCGATGCGCGGCTATTGCGTGAAGAATTAAATGAAATTTCTCAATCCATTTCTGAAACCAAACGCGAGATTGCCACTCTGCATCACACCAATTTCGGCGACAATACAGATGTGCAAGTGGCCGATGAATTGGACGCTGTGGTGATGGCGACAGAACATGCAACCGATGCCATTTTGACCGCAGCAGAAAATGTAGATGCCAATGCACGTGATCTGGCGGCGCGTTTATCAGGCACAGAACATGAAGATATGATTTTGGACATTCAAGACCAAACCATTAAGATTTTCGAAGCCTGTAACTTCCAAGATTTAACTGGTCAACGGGTGCAAAAGGTACTTGAAACCATGAAATTCATCGAAGGTCACATTGATAAAATGATCACAATTTGGGGTGGTTTGGACAATTTCTTAGACATTTCACCAGACAGCTTGAATAAGAAAACTGGCGATGAGGCACTGCTTAGTGGCCCTGGTCTTGATGAAGATGGCGCGATTAGATCATCACAAGATGACATTGACTCACTATTTGATTGATGGTTTTCATATAAGTATATTCAAATAAATAAAACCTCAATCTTCACCGATTGGGGTTTTTTATTGCGTCATATACGAGATAATCTAAGTTTAATATTTGGTCTTTAAGCTGAGGGTAGGGCATTGCATGCGCGAAGTTTTAAAAATTAGGGGGGTATCGCCTTTATTTGTGTGGCATTCATCAACGCGTTGATTTTATTACCATTCATTATGTTATTCACTCCCGCGGTTATATATCTGATCGGTTTTCCAAAGTCAAAGTCATGCGTTGGGCAGCTCGGTTGGCGGTGTTGCTCTCTATAATCATCACATTTTGCTACTATATGGGTTGGTTTTACCTAGCCTTTGGCCTAACCTTTAATTTGGCGGTGCAAAGCGCGTTTTATTCACCAGCCAAATATGGTTATATTCGCGATTTATTGAGCGCCGACAATCTATCCAAAGGCAATGGCTGGTGCAATCCGTCACCATGGTAGCCATAAGCGGTATCGTTAGTTTTTCTTTATTGTTCGAAACCATGCTTAGCAGCGCCAATGCCGATTTAAACAATCCGTCAGATATATTAAAAACTTTTGCCCCTAGATGGCTTGCTGATCGTCAGTTCATTAATTGAAGTTTATCTTACCCAGAAATTATCAATTGCAAAAACTGCTTTTGCTGTCAAAAAATTCAACCGGAAAAATTATTTCACCGCCAAATTAGTCACTAGCAATATCAAAGCCATTTTTGCCGCCGCCCGCGCCACGGCCAAAGCGTTAATTGCGGCAAATGCCTAGCCCATAATGAGCATAAACATAGCAACACCAGTGAGCGAGTTAGTCAAAAGGTGGATGATGAATACAGGCCATATGCTTTTGGTTTTATAAACCACAAAGGCCATCAATAGGCTTAACGGCAATATCTGCGGCAAAAGCCATAGCTGAAATATATGGTAAAATGCAAATGCTAACCCATTGACCAGCCATGGTGTCACACTAAGATTCTGCATTTTTGGCAATAACCACGCCCTAAAATAAAGCTCTTCGACCAATATGTTCAAAAATAATGTAATCAGCATAAGCCCGACCAACCAAAACGCTCCTTTTAGCACAAAGCCTGGGGTTAGTGCAGCAGGATCGGCTGTCATTGGGTCAATAGCAGGGTTGAGAAAAAACGGAAAGTATTCAGGCACTTTAAGACCACTAAATTCACTCCAAACGGCACTAAGGCTCCCTAAGCCGGCAGCTGCAATGAGGCCTATAATCAATATGCCCAGTGCGATGAGCCATTCTTTGCCACTCAGCGATTTAAGACACATACGCGCTTTGAGGCTGATGTTTAAATCTGTCGCCTCGCGCTTCATCATCAAAACTGGCACAATGGTAAGGGGCAATAGCATAATCGATGCCACCAGCGGCCACGCCACAATGGCGGGCATCCCGCCTTCATGCAGTTCAGGCAAAACATAGTGGAAACCAAAAAACCCCACAGCACTCGGAATGGCAAACGCCAAGAAAACTTGCAGCCAGCTAAACTGTTTGGCATCCTTCCAATGAAACTCAGGTTCAATCATATATTCCTCATTACTAAATTTTACAGTGGAAAGCTTACATTTACAGAGGGGGGGTTATTTTTCTGCAAGCGCTAATTTAGCTGCCAGCCCCGCAAAAACAACCGCAAAACTACGTTGGGTGAGGTGCATAACCTTATCCGAACTTAAAATGTAATGCCGCATACTATGCGCAAACAAACCATAAATCACAAACACCACAAAAGTCGCGCCCATAAACACCGCACTCAAAACAGTAAAATCCATTAAAGGTGAGGCAGCACTGATAGGTATAAATTGTGGCAAAAATGCCAAAAAGAATAAAGACAATTTCGGGTTGAGAATATTAATCAAAAAACCCTTAAACGCAGTGTTTAAACCGCTCATTGGCTTTGTTTTTTCGTCAAATTTTAAGCCGCCGGTTTCTTTCCACATGCCCCACGCCAAATAAACCAAATAAGCCACACCCAAAAATTTAACCAGCTGAAACACCAAAGCACTGCTGTGCATAATCGCCGCCAACCCCAACACACTGGCAAGCAAAGCGGGCACTATGCCCAAAGTGCAACCCAATGCCGCCCATATACTGGCGCGGGCGCCTTGCATCAAGCCTGTCGATATGGTGTAAATCACCCCGGTACCAGGTATCAACACCACAATCATGGTGGTCAATAAATATTCAAAACCCATTTCAGCTCCCTTATTCTGGCGCATCCTCGCTCGAGAATATAGTGCTCACCCGATGGCTATTTTCAAAAAATTCAACCACTCCATCACGCACCAATTCATATTTAGTGGCTTTGATGATCGGCACCAAATCAGCAACCCGTTCTAAATCATAACCCAAAGCAAACTTACGGCCAATATAACGCGCGTTAGAAGCATTGCTATTGCGCACTTTTTCATGGTCTTCTAGCATTTTGTCGCGTTTGTCGATAAATTCTTCTTCGCTGATCGGGTTGTCAATTAAGTCTTGCAGCGCTTGGTCAACAATCGCAATGGCTTGTTTTTCGTTGGTCGGCTTGACCGAAAAACGAATAGAAAAACTCGAATTTTGAACATTCTGCTCTTCTGGTTGAAAATTAACCCGCACCGAATAAGTCAAACCTTCTTCTTTGCGCATAATGTCATAAATCCGCTTGGTCAATATCCGCGCCCCAATCACATTGGCGACATTATTCTCAAAGCTTTTATCATATTTATCAGTATGATATGACAAGCTGACTGAAGATTGATCTTTCGGGTTATTGGTCGCGCGAATGTGAATGTCGCGGTCAAATAATTTAATTTTAGCCACCGAATTTGTCACAGGCTCACTCGGAATGCTGGCAATATATTTCTCCAACAAGCCACGCACTTGAGCGTCATCAAAATCACCCGCAATCACAAAATGATACTGGCTCAAATCACTATAAAAATGCTCATATACCTTTTGGATGTCAGCCTGCTGAGTGGCATCAATCTGCTCAGGTGTGATGTTAAAATATTCTACACCCTCTTCAAACAGGCCATTAATAACCAATTGCTGATATTGCCCATCTTCGGTGGTCAGCCATTTGGCATAACCTTCTGAGGTCGATTTTTGAACCGCCTCAAATTGTTGGCTGTGGATTTTACCTTGGTAAAAACTCATATGCAGCAAGTTAAACACATCTTCTAAACTATCAGATTTTTCCAACTGCGCCCCAAACCCGTGCACAATGCCGCCCATAAATGGCCTAAACCGCGTGATGCGTTTTTTGCTCATATATTCGGCCAATTCATACTGCTCAAAGCCGCCAATGCCACTGGCGCTAATCACATTATTGGCAAAGATAGACGCCGTAAGCAGCTCAACGGGCAGCGACTGACTGCCACCTTTGGCAAACGCCCCAATGCTCACATGGCCTTCGTCTTTTTTGCGGTGCAGCAAATAAGCATGCGCACCATTACTCAATGTCAGCTGCGTAATTTTAGAGGCATCAATTGTCTTCTCAGCAGTAATACTACCAGCTGCCAGCGTAATCTCAGGCAATTGTTTCTGCACCATGTCAGCGTCACTTTGTGCCGCAACTTCAATGCTTTTGTCATTATAACTAGCCACCAATTGAGCGGCAGCAGCTTGCTTCTCATCACTCACCAATTCACGGCTGACCACAATCAAAGCCGCATCATTGGCTAATAATTTTTTCAAATTTTCATTAATCGGCTCAAGCTTCGCCTCGTCTAAAAACGCCCCAAGCTGCGCCTCTTCAGCGTCTTCAGATAGATGAATGAAATCCTCTTCAATATCAGCAATAAATTCATCAGCAATTTTAGCCGGGCGGCCATCTTTCTTAAATGGCGAATAAGGCTTGTCCTTGCGCCGTTCAATAAAATCTAACTGATTTTCAAACTGCGCTTGGCTCAACCCATATTGGCGCAAACTGGCCAACTCTTTCAACGCAAAATCAATCGCCTCATTGCGTTCACCTTCTTTATGCTGAATGTAAATTTCGAGCAGCAAACGATGCTCATAATTGCCAATGCCTGCACTAATATACGGCACCAGTTTACCCAACGCGTCATTTTTACGTTGCAAATGGCTGTCTATACCGCCAGAAATTACGTCATAGGCAAGCGTTTTCTGATAAGCATCCGCATCCATCACTTCACCTTCAAGGCTAGGCAATGGCAGCATCAAAGTCACGCCATTGCTAGTGCTGTCATCCGCAGTGGCAAAATGTATGCCCTCCGGTAATTTATAAATGGGCTCAGCCTGTTTCACCGCCGGTTTGGATTTAATTTCACTAAATTGCTCAATAATCTGTTGCTCTAATTTTTTGGCATCAATTTGCCCAGTGACAATAAAATGCATATGTTGCGGCTGATACCAAGTGGACATAAACTCATACACACTATCGCGCGTCGCGGCGTTTAAAATCTCTTTCGTACCAATCGGTTTTTTGTCATCCAAATATTGCCCATTGTCATAAATTTCGAGCATTTTATCGTCAATGCCGCCCTCTTTAGAGGCACGTAAACGCAGTTCTTCAAGCACAATTTTACGCTCAAGTTCAAAATCAGATGAGGTGATAAACATACCATCAGCAAAATCGCGGAATAATTGAAGGTTTTTCACCATCCGCTCATCAGTCGGGTTGCGGTCATTTACATAATAAACCGTGCGGTTATAGGTCGTATAGGCATTGGTATGCAGCCCAAGATTCTCCAAAAAGTCATTTTTTTGCTCATGAGTAAAATAACGGCTATCGCGAAAACCCAAATGCTCAACCAAATGCGCATAACCTTTTTGCTCATCATTTTCATCCAACGAGCCAATCTGCACATAAAGCCGCAAACTAATTTCTTCATCATGATCATCTTTTTGCTCATCATTAGAGGTATATAAATGATAAGTCAGGCCATTATCTAACACACCCGTAATAATTTCAGGGTCAGAAACCAGCGCCGGTGCAGCCTGCGCAATTGAGTAAAAACTAACAAAAACCAGTGATAAAATTTTTTTGAAAAATAACATAAAGCCCTCAAGATAAATATAGTGGCAAGCTAAAAGCCAATAAGGGCAATTATGAGGCAAATCACATCAAATACCAATCACTTAATGTTGAGTTGTATATTCTTTTTTACGTTCGCTGCGCTCACTAGTAGCACTGCGTGCGTTCGCTCCGCTCTCTTGCCACGCCTAACGGCGACGCGCAGTCGCGCTTGCCTCTCCCTACGGGTTCGGACCCTTTTTCCACGACGGGCAGTATGGCACCAAGTAGCAAATTCTGAATTTGCGGCATAGCACCAGAATGAGGAGTTTCGCCAGGCTCTAGCTCACTAAGCGTAATGCGGTTAGATTGGGTGGTGCATCTGCTCCCGACCAGCGGCTGAGTGGCTTAGCTAGAGAGCGGAGCGAACGCACGCAGTGCAAGAATAAAAGAGCGGAGCGAACGCACGCAGTGCCCAACATAAAGTCCCACAAAAAAAAGGATGCACAGCAAAAACTGTACATCCTTCTTCTAACCTTCAGATTGTAACAGCTAAAGGAAATCGTTAAGCAACAATTACATCATGCCGCCCATGCCGCCCATGCCGCCCATATCAGGCATGCCACCGCCAGCAGCGCCAGCAGGTGCAGGTGCATCAGCAATCATCGCTTCAGTTGTAATCATCAAACCAGCAATAGATGCAGCGTCTGTAAGGGCAGTTTTAACCACTTTAGTTGGGTCAATAATGCCTTCAGCCACCATGTCTACATATTCTTCGGTTTGTGCGTTAAAGCCCAATTTACCTTTTGATTCAAGGATTTTGTTGACCACAACACTACCTTCAACACCCGCATTTTCGCAAATTTGGCGAATAGGCGCTTGAATGGCATGCAAGATGATTTTGATGCCAGCTTGAATGTCAGCATTGTCATTACTAATCGCTTCAACAGCTTTAGTTGCTTTGAGCAATGCAGTGCCACCGCCAGAAACGATGCCTTCTTGCACAGCAGCGCGTGTCGCGTTCAGAGCGTCATCAACACGGTCTTTACGTTCTTTCACTTCAACTTCTGTTGCGCCGCCAACTTTAAGTACAGCCACACCACCAGCTAGTTTAGCAAGGCGTTCCTGTAATTTTTCACGGTCATAATCAGATGTAGTTTCTTCGATTTGCGCTTTAATTTGGCCAACACGAGCTTGCACAGCTTCTTTTCCGCCAACACCATCAACAATCACAGTTTCATCTTTAGTGATGTTAATGCGTTTGGCTGATCCTAGACCTTCCAATGTGAATGTTTCAAGTGAAACGCCAGTTTCTTCAGAAACCAATGTACCACCAGTAAGGATAGCAATGTCTTCAAGCATAGCTTTACGACGATCACCAAAACCAGGTGCTTTAACCGCAGCAATCTTAAGACCACCACGTAGCTTGTTAACAACAAGAGTGGCAAGTGCTTCGCCTTCAATGTCTTCAGCAATGATCAACAAAGGACGACCAGATTGAACAACTTGCTCAAGAATTGGCAACATAGGTTGTAGGTTGGTCAATTTCTTTTCGTGCAACAGAATGTATGGTTCTTCAAGATCAACCGTCATTTTTTCTGAATTTGTCACAAAATATGGAGACAGATAACCACGGTCAAACTGCATGCCTTCAACCACTGTAAGTTCAGAATCAAGACCTTTAGCTTCTTCAACTGTGATCACGCCTTCATTACCAACTTTTTCCATTGCTTCAGCAATCATCGTGCCGATGGCAGCTTCGCCATTGGCAGAAATCGTACCAACTTGGGCAACTTCTTCGTTAGATTTAACGGTTTTGCTTTGCTTCTCTAGATCAGCAATCACCGCTTTAGTGGCAAGTTCAATGCCGCGTTTCAAATCCATTGGGTTCATGCCAGCCGCTACAGCTTTTGTGCCTTCACGCACAATGGCTTGCGCCAATACAGTAGCAGTTGTTGTGCCGTCACCAGCTTCGTCATTGGTTTTAGAGGCAACTTCACGAATGAGCTGAGCGCCCATATCTTCAAACTTATCTTCAAGTTCAATTTCACGTGCAACAGTTACGCCATCTTTGGTTGTGCGCGGTGCGCCAAAACCTTTTGCAATCACCACATTGCGGCCTTTAGGGCCCAATGTTACTTTCACAGCATTTGCCAGAATATCTACACCAGCAAGCATTTTCACGCGGGCTTCTGAGCCGAATTTTACTTCTTTAGCCATTTTTGTCTCCAATATTAAATTAGTTATTTATATGTATATGATGAGCTTATTCTACGATGCCAAGAATATCAGCTTCTTTCATAATCATCAGCTCTTCGCCATCGACTTTAATTTCAGTGCCAGACCATTTGCCAAACAACACAGTGTCACCAGCTTTAACTTCAAGCGCAATCAAAGCACCTTCGGCATTGCGTGTGCCATTGCCAACAGATACAACAGTGCCTTGCGAAGGCTTATCTTGTGCTGAATCAACAATGATAAGGCCTGAGGCAGTTTTTGTTTCTGCTTCATCAGTGCGTACCAAAACGCGGTCTTGTAACGGACGTAATGCCATATTAGTCTCTCCATAATTAATATTCATTCCATTAGCACTCACTTGGTGCGAGTGCTAACACTGTTAGATAAATAGGGTTGGCTTAAGCAAGAGTCAAGCGTGCGGCAGATAATATCGGCAAATTGTCTGTAATAAGTGCCAAATACCCAAAAATATAGTTAACAAATCAATAGTCATGACTTATGGTGAAAGGTGAATCAGTTTAGTTTAAGGCTTTGAATATGCGTTTAAGAGAGATATCCTACGGGGGTACGATTTCCATATTTGTAATTGTGTTGGTCATTGCTGGCAGTATAGCAACCTCCGCAAGCATTTTGTTAGGCTTAAGCCTTGCCGAAAACATAATGTCAATTGCGCTTATGGTTCTGGTTTTGCTAGTTGTACATATTGTATTTATGCTCAGCATTAAAACCGGTCGCAATGGCGAAGCCACGCTCGATCAGAAAATAAACTATATCGCTTCTGAAATCACCGCTTTGCGCAAGCAACAAGCCCATATGCGCCAACATTTTGATCACGAATTGCAACACATGCATGGTTTGCAAAAAACCACCGATGATAGTTTGGAAAAAATGGCGCAAGACATCGAAATTGGCATCGCAAATCTACTCAATGAAACTCAAAACATATCTTTATCCTCATCTTCAAAGCCCCTAACTTTCGCGCAAATTAAAATTCAACAACAAAGCCTGTTTGATATTGATATTGATGTGGATGATGGCGATCTTGAAATGGTTGATAAGCCAATGAGTAAGCAAGATATCGAAGATAATAGTTTAATTGACTTGCTCAACCAATCATTGGCCGACAATAAGGTCGATCTTTATGCCCAACCGATTGTCACTTTGCCAGATCGTCACATCGCTTATTATGAAAGCTACACATGGATACGTGATGGCAATGGCAAAGTCATCACCCCACGTGAATATTTAGACACAGCCGAGCGTGCGGGCATCATGCCGGTGATCGATAATTTAATGTTATTCCGCTCTGTTCTACTCGCCCGAAGGTTTGTCGAACGCAATCGTGAGCTTAAAATATTCTGTAATATCTCTGGCCATTCTTTACTGGATATGACATTTTTTGATCAATTTGTTGAATTTATGAATAACAATCAAGAACAATCTGAAATGCTGGTTTTTGAATTTTCTCAAAAAACTTTAGCCGAAACAGGCATTATTGAAAGTGAAGCATTATTGTCGCTCAAAGATCTTGGCTTTAGATTCTCATTAGACAATGTGACTGATTTAAACCTTGATTTCACCAAATTATACGCAATGGGTTTCCGTTATATAAAAATTGCGGCAGGTATATTCCTGAACAATGCCGAGGAGCATGGCGCCCAAATTTTGGTTGATGATTTTGCCGAACATGTCCGTCGTTCGGGCTTAGAATTAATCATCGATGAAGTGCAGAACGAACATATTGTGCCAGAATTGCTGGAATGTCATGTTAAATATGCCCAAGGCTACTTATTTGGCGAACCAACTCTGGTACGCGATAAATCCCATTTGTTAGACGAATTGAAACAAACCGCCTAATTTAAGAACCACCTGATATTTTTACGAGGCTATATGCGTAAAATAAAAAATCTAAATGAAATTATTGATAATTATGACGCCATATTCAGCGATATATGGGGCGTGGTACATAATGGCATCGAGCCTTTTAAAACCAGCGTCGTGGCGCTTAAGGCCGCGCGGGATAAAGGTAAAAAAGTCATCCTCATCACCAATGCGCCCAGCCCCTCTAACCATGTGATAGAGCATCTTAAAAATAAAATAGGCGCGGGCACCGATTTTTATGACGACATTATAACATCGGGCGATGTGGCCAAAACCATCATTGACGGCTGGCACGATAAAAAATGTTTTCATTTGGGTTTACGTGATAGCGACACCGAAGCGGTACAACCAGGCTTTGCCGAATTGGTCGATCTTGACCAAGCTGATTATGTATTATGTACTTTTTTAGCCAGAACCGATGAAATTGACCCGCAAGATTATTTGCCATTGCTTAAAAATATGAAGCAAAGAAACCTACCATTTCTATGTTCTAACCCCGATGCGGTGGTCGATGTAGGCGGCATATTATATTATTGCGCAGGCACTTTAGCACAAATGTACGAAGAACTAGATGGCGAAGTGATCTATACTGGCAAACCGCATGATACTATCTATCAAGAAGCCTTAAAAAAACTAGCCGCATTAGGCGGCGCAGACATCCCACCAAAGAAAATATTAGTCATCGGCGATGGCCTTGCAACCGACGTCCCAGGCGCCAACCGTTTGGGTGCTGATATGCTATTCGTCGCCGACGGCATCCACGCCCGCGAGTTCGAACAAGCTTATGTCGAGGGCAACATGAACGTCTTCTCCCCCGAATTCATGACATTCATAAAAGAGCGCATTAAACTCAGAGGCGTCAAAGTTAAATATAGATCCCGTTGAGTAATCAGATGGTGGGGGGGCGGGCTATGCCGCCTGGCTTTCGCCCAGATGGAACCAGAATGGATCTCATGCCCAGCGTGGCTGGGGGGGGCACCGGTATCAGGCTGGATTGATCCAGGCTGACGTATTGGTGAACCACTTCGCAAATATCGCAGGCCTCACTCAGATTGGGAACACTGTCTGCGGGCGTGCCTTTGCTGGCATCAGTATTTATGACCGTAATTTCTGCGTTTTGTGACTTGAACACATGCTCGTCCGTGCCAAAACCATGCAGGGCAATGGCCATAAGGCAAACAATCAGGACTTTGGTGAGCTGGGTTTTCATAGGAACAATCAGAATCTCGCTTAGTCATTTTGTAACGATCAAAGGCCGCGCCGTAAACCTGTGTATTCTGACTATGCCTTGATCAGGTTTTGGCGACGTTAATGTCTCTAGTGGCTTTA
>NVUH01000041.1 GCA_002401855.1 Hyphomicrobiales bacterium | reverse complement strand
GTGCTTAGAATTAACAGCAAACTCTGAATTTCTATTTGCCCCCGGTTTCCAAGCAAAGGTTATTTCAGCGAGCGCGACAGCGGCCGTTCGAAGCCGCTGCCGACGAACGCGCGGTCGGCTAGTAAGCCCAACTTGTTTGGGATTACGCACGCAAGTGCTAACAGAGAGGCTTAAGCCGAACGTATAAATGCAGACTTCCAGAGCTTAGGATGGAGCGCTAACTGTCTTCATTTCGTTGATTTTTGCTCGGCATATTGATGAATATGACGCCGATGATGACGGCAAATAATCCGCAGCCCATTAGCAAGGTGATTTTTTCGCCTAAGAATATAACTCCTAGTATTATGCCTATGCCTGCGCGCAGGTATGCTTGGCTGGCGACGCCCATGGAGCCTAATGTTTTGATCAATCTGAAATAGATTATGAGAGCGCCGCCTGTGCATAATGTGGACAGGATGAGCGTTGCGAAAATGGCATTTAGGCTTGGGTTGAGTGTCCATGGTTTATCGATGATTAAGCTTAGTGGCACAAGGCAAATTGTTGCCCATAGCATTGTGCCAGTGGCGGTGATGGTGCCGCTTAAATGGTTGAATTTTTTACCGTAAATTGCACCGCAGGCGTATAGGAAAGCGCCTGTTAACGCGGCGATTTGGCCTAGGAACTGTGAGGCTAGGCCGTTTAGGGATTCGACGCCGACGATGAGGATGACGCCGAGTACGCCGATGCAGGAGCCTAGAAGTTTTAGGCTGTTGATTTGTTCGTGACGTGTGACGAATAGGGTGATGAAAAATACGAATATTGGTGAGGTTGAGTTTAGGCCGCTGGCTAGGCCGCTATCTATATATTGTTGACCCCATACGAGGATTGTCCATGCGCCGATTGAGTTGAAAATGGCTTGGATGAAGAGCATTTTCCAGGTTTTTTGGTCTCGTGGGAGTTTTTCGCCGCGCCAATGTGTGATGAGTAGGAGTAGAGCTGCGGCTATGGTGACGCGGGTGGCGATTAGGGTGAAGGGGGGGATTTCGGCTACGGCGATTTTTATGAAAGTGTAGGATGAACCCCAGAGTAGGGCTAATAGGGCTAGTAGGGAGAATTCGGTGAGTGGGTTTGGTTGTTTGGGTGGCATTGGTTTATTCCTTTTTGGGAATAATATAACAGGCTGAGTGTTTGTAAGGTACGGTCGTGGTGGAACTGTGTGGGACATAAGAAAGTTGGCTGTACTGCCTGTACTCGGGTACTTCATTTTTACGTTCGGCTTAGGCCTCTCTGTTGACACTTGCGTGCGTAATCCCAAACAAGTTGGGCTTACTAGCTGGCCGCGCGTTAGATGGCAGCGGCTGCGAACGGCTGAACACGCACTCACTGAAATGAATGGAAGTTGTGGGAACGAGGGGTAGATGGGAATTCTGAATTTGCTGTTTGTGGAGCGGGCGCTGTGTTTTAATTAGCGGTTGGCCATTAGGCTTAGGCGCGTGACTAAGCGGTTTAGGATGTCTTTTGATAGGGGGGCGGTCATGCGGGAGTTTATGTCGGCTTCGGCGATTAGGGTTTGGGCTAGGTCGGTTTTTTGGAGTGACCATTTGCGGATTTGGGAGGAGATGGCGGTTTTGCGGTTGAAGAAGATGGGGGGGCGCATGGATTGGATGATGCTATCGGCGGATTTGCCTTGGGTTAGGCCATAGGATGCGGCGTGTAGCATGTTGAAATGATTACGTATTATGGCGAATAGCATGACGGGGTGATCGCCTGATGAGAGGAAATGGGTTAGCTCGTGATCTGCCGCCTTGGCTTGGCCGTTGCAGATGGCGTCTAGTAATTTATCGAATGAGAATTTGGCGGCATCGCCGGTTAGGCATTCTGTGATGTCGGCTTCGGTGACTTCTTGTTGTTTGAGGCAATAGGTGATTAACTTGTTGATTTCGCTGCGGGTGAGGGCGCGGTCATTGCCGAGGAGTGATTGTAGATATTGTAGGTTGTTGGATGAGATTTTTAGGTTGTGTTCGGTTAGCATGTCGCGGATGAGTTGGCCGACATCGCGTAGGTTGTCTTGATAGCAGGGGAGGGAGGCGGCGATTTTGCTTTTTATGCAGGCTTTGACGAGGGCTGAGCTTTTTTTGAGGTCGCGGCCTTCTATGATGAGGGTGTTGCCGTCTTTTTTTTCTGCCAGCAGGGCGTTGATTTGTTTGTGGATTTGGGTGCCATCGTCGAACAGCCACAAGGTTTTATTGCCGCCGAACATGGGGATGGAGAAATATTCATCGAATAGGGGGCTGTTGTCGGAAGTGATGTCTGAGCCGTTCATGCGGGAAATATTGAAGGCATCATCTAGAGAGCCCGCATAATGTTTGACCAAAGCGCGGGTGCGTTCGGCGACCATGCCGCGGTCTGGGCCATAGACTAGAATGACGCGCAGGCCAGCGGGTGGGGACTGCAAAAATCCGTTAATTTGTGCAGTTTTTATTTCCATTATTTTACCACGATGTTGACAATGCGACCTGGGACGATGATTTTTTTGACGATGGTTTTGCCTTCGATGTTTCTGATAACGCCGTCTAGGGCAAAGGCGGCTTTTTCGATTTCGTCTTTTGATGCGTCTTTGGCGATGGTGAGGATGTCGCGTTTTTTGCCGTTGATTTGTACGGCGATGCTGACTGTGTCATCGACAGTTAAGGCTTGTTCGAAATCTGGCCAAGCTTGCTCTGCGGCTAAATTTTTATAGCCGAGTTGTTGCCAACATTCTTCGGCCAAATGTGGCATGATGGGGCCAAAAAGTTGAACGAGGCGGGTTAAGGCCTCGAATAATACAAATTGTGCGACGGCGTCTTTTTTATCTGCCTTGCTCGCAAAGCTAGATATAGCGTTGGTTAGCATGTAAATTTGGGCGATTGCGACGTTGAAATGCAGATTTTCGATCGCCTGAGAGACGTTTTTAATCGACTTGTGGGTGATTACCCGTAGTGAGGTGGCCTGAGCGTCCAAATTTTTGGGTGCATTTTCTAGGTCTAAGACATCGCCATTGGAATTTTCGCAAACCAAGCGCCAAATGCGTTGGGTGAATTTGTAGGAGCCATCGACACCTGCATCTGTCCAGAGGAAATCGCGTTCGGGTGGGCTGTCGGAAATTGTAAACCATCTTGCGGTATCTGCGCCGAAATTGGTGACGAAGTCTGTTGGGTCGACAACATTCTTTTTTGACTTGGACATTTTTTCGACTGAGCCGATGGTGACGGGTTGGCTAGTTTCGAAATGTTTGGCTTGGCGGGTCTCGCCATCTGAATCGATGAGGACAAATTCTGGGTTGAGCCATTGGCCATCTTGGTCTTTATACGTTTCGTGGGTGATCATGCCTTGGGTGAATAGATTGGTGAATGGTTCATCAATGCTAGTATAGCCGCATTTTTTCATGGCGCGGTTGAAGAAGCGTGAATAGAGCAAATGCAGGATGGCGTGTTCGATGCCGCCAATATATTGATCGACGCCTAACCAGTAATCGGCCGCTTCGCGGTTGACGGCTTTTTCTGATTTGCTATCGGCGAAGCGGGCATAATACCAGCTTGAGTCGATGAATGTATCGAAAGTGTCGGTTTCACGTGTCGCGTCTTTGCCGCATTTTGGGCAGGGGACGTGTTTCCATGTTGGGTGGTGATCTAGCGGGTTGCCTGGTTTGTCGAATGTGACATCATGAGGTAATTCGACGGGTAGATCGGCTTGATTTACGGGCACTGTGCCGCAGGCATCGCAGTGGACTACGGGGATGGGGCAGCCCCAATAACGTTGGCGCGAAATGCCCCAATCGCGCAAGCGATAATTGGTTTTGCGGGTGCCTTGTGGGTGGCCGTTTAGTTGTTGGCTTTCTAGTTTTTTGGCAACTGCTTTAATGGCTTGTTGTTTGTTCATGCCATTCATAAAGCCACTGTTGATGAGTAAGCCATCTTCGGTATTGGCGTCTAGGCTTTGGGCATTGAATGTATAGATATTGAGGTTGTCATTGGCCATTACCAAGGTGACGGGTAGGTTGTATTTACGGGCGAAATCCATATCGCGCTGGTCATGTGCGGGGCAGCCGAAAACGGCGCCAGTGCCATAGCCCATGAGAACGAAATTGGCAATATAGACGGGTAATTTTTGGCTAGGGTTGAGTGGGTTGGTGGCGGTGATGCCAGTGTCATAGCCCTTTTTCTCGGCGGTTTCGATGGCTTCTTCGGTTGTGCCGATGGCGTTGCATTCATTGATAAATTTTTGCACTTTTGGATTGTCTTTGGCTAGTGCAGATGCAAGCGGGTGGCCTGCGCTGATGGCCATAAAGCTGGCGCCAAACAAAGTGTCGGGGCGGGTGGTGTAGACTTTGAGGCTGGGGAATTCGGCCGGTGTTTCGTTTAGTTTGAAATTGACTTCCATGCCTTCTGAACGGCCGATCCAGTTGGATTGCATGAGTTTGACTTTGTCTGGCCAACCCGGCAAATCATCGAGTGCGTTGATTAATTCATCGGCATAATCGGTGATTTTAAAGAACCATTGGGTTAGATCGCGTTGCTCGACTGTGGCACCTGAACGCCAGCCTTTGCCATCGATGACTTGCTCGTTGGCGAGTACTGTGTTGTCGACAGGGTCCCAATTGACGCGGGATTTTTTGCGGTCGACTAGGCCTTCGGCTAGAAATTCAAGAAATAATTCTTGTTGTTTGCCATAATATTCAACATCACATGTGGCAAACTCGCGATCCCAATCGAGTGAAAAACCCATACTTTGCAGTTGTTTGCGCATGTTGGCAATGTTTTGATATGTCCATTCGCCGGGGTGGACATTGTGTTGCTGGGCGGCGTTTTCGGCGGGCATGCCAAATGCATCCCAACCCATTGGATGCAAGACATTAAAGCCTTTGGCGCGTTTATAACGTGCGATGACATCGCCCATTGTGTAATTGCGGACATGGCCCATATGCAGATTTCCGGAAGGATATGGAAACATTTCGAGTACATAATATTTAGGTTTGGTATAGTCATTGGTCGCGTTGAATAGTTTTTTTTCGGCCCAGATTTTTTGCCAATGCTTCTCTTTTTCGGGTGCGTTATATCTAATGTCGCTCATGTTTCGTCACCTTATGTATATATATACTGTTTTTGATGCGGTAATTTTTTGTTGATTTCTTCATAGACATTTAAGGCTATAGGTGCAACTTGGTTTATGTGTTTTGCATAAATTAATCGCAGAATGCGGTGTGGTTGGTTGGTTTTGATTGGCATTGGCTGGTTAATTAAACGGATGAATTTCTGTTAAGCATTTTGCGAATCTGTTCTGGAAACTCTAGGAAAACGGCTGTTAAATGGTAAATAAAACCTTTATTTAATAATATGTTAATCATATATGGTCGGAAACTGGTGTAATTTTGTCACAGATGAGCAGAAAGCTAGAAAAATGTGTCGAGATTGGTTGCAATGTTGAATAAAATTAGCGACAAATGGATATCGATTCTTGGAAACGTGTGAAAAACGGGTTTTGGTTCGTATCTAGATGGAATTTCATTTGTATATTCTTATCAGATATGAAAATGAAATTTTCGGACTTGAAGCTTGTGGTGAGCATTTCTAGAAAACGATGATTTAAAGATAAGCATTCTGCTTATTTAGCTGAGAGATAAAATTATGAAAAAAATTCTTCTTGCGACATCTGCTCTTGTAGCAATGTCTGGCGTTGCGGTAGCTGGTGATATTCCTGCTGCTCCAATGGCGCCAATGGTTGCTGGTTTTACAGTAACTGCAACTGGTTCTGCAACTATCTTTGGTTACTATAACGGCACTGCTGTTGTTGCACCTGATACTGAAACTGGTATTGGTGGCGATTTTGAAGGTACTATTAAAGCTTCTAAGACTACAGACAATGGTTCTGACGTTTATGTTAAAATTGTTTTTGACAATGGCGATGACACTGAAGTTCTTGTTGGTTACAAATCTGCTGTTGGCGAATTTAAAGCTGGCGTAATTGGTGGCGAAGATGAGCATGATATCGAAGCACCTGGTGTTTCATACATCGATATCGGTGATGAACTTGAAGATGGCGACAAAGGTTTGACTTTTGCTTCTGCTGATCTTTCTTTGTACACAGACTTTGCACCTTCAGCTAGTGCTTCAACTGCTGAAGATTTCTCAGTAACTTATACATCTCCTGAATTTGGTGGTTTCCAATTAGGTGTTGGTGTTGACGGTATTGGTAACATTGATGCAGCTATCGTTGGTTCATTTGCTGCTGGTGATGCATCTGTTAAAGTTGGCGCTCGTTATATTGCTACACGTGCAGCTGGTCTTGACCTTGGTGTTGTAACTGCTGGTGCTTCTACTACTATTGCTGGCTTTACTATTGCTGGTGAATTTGCTGCTGATCTTGCTGATGATACATTGAATGCATATACTGTTGGTGCTGAATATTCAACTGGTGCATTTACACTTGGTGCAAACTATAGTGACCTAGTAGAATCTGCTGACACTGCTTCAGTACAAGCTTATGCTCAGTATAACAATGCTGGCTTGAATGTTATTGTAAACGGTGAATTAAGCCTAGATGCAACTGGTGCTACACCTGATGCATGGACTGCTGCTGCCGGCGCAACATATGAGTTCACTACAGAAATGACTGCTGGTGCAACTGTTCTAGCAAGCGGTAACTCTGCTGTTGATGATGCTGAATTTACAGCTTCTGCTGGTGTTGACTATGCTTTAAACAGCAATGTTACAATCGGCGCTGGCCTTGGTTATAACGGCACAACCGAAATCTTCGGTGCTGCTGCTGGTCTTAAAGTTTCTTTCTAATCTAATTAGAAATTAACGACTAAATTGAGGCGGATCCTTTTGGGTCCGCCTTTTTTTTTGGCTTATATTTTGATATTATTAGCTTTTTTAGAATGGTTATATGTATAAACCAAGTAATTAATATTGAGAATCATTTTTAGTTGCAAGTTTTTATTAGTTGTGACAGATTACTTTCCGTCTGGTCACTATTTGTGACCTATATAAAAATTGGCAATTATGCTGGTTTTAACGGGGACAAAATATGAAAAAATTTCTACTTGTGACGTCTGCCCTTGTGGCAGGGTCATCTATAGCTGTGGCTGGTGATATTCCAGCAACTCCTATAGCTCCAGTGATTGCTGGTTTTACGGTAACTGCATATGGTGATGCAACAGTTTTTGGTTATTATCATGGTAAAACTGTTGATGAACCTGCTGTTCAATATGGCATTGGTGCTGAGTTTGGGGCTACGATTGAAGCGGCTAAAACATTAGATGATGGAGCCGAAGTTTTTGGCCAATTATATGTCTATAATGGTGATGATATTGAAATATCTGTTGGGTACGAATCAACAGAATTGGGTCAATTTAAAGCTGGTGTTATATATGGTGAAGATGAACATGATGTTGAAGTTCCTGGCATTGAGACTTTAGAAATTGGTGATGAGTTATATGATGGTGAATTTGGTTTGATATTTGCTGATGCTAGCCTTGGTCTTTACACATCTTATGCGCCTGCGGTTACTGCTTTAACTTCTGCTGATTATTCAATAACTTATGCAACACCTGATTTTGGTGGTTTTAAATTAGGTGTTGGTGTTGATGGCGCTGGTGATATTGATGCTGCTATTGCTGGTTCATTTGCTGCTGGTGATGCACTTGTAAGTGTTGGTGCTCGTTATATTGCTACTAACGCTGCGGGGCTTGATTTAGGTGTCGCAAGTGTTGGTGCTTCTGTTGCAATTGCAGATTTTACTATTGCGGCTGATTTTGAATCTGATTTTAATGCTGCTGAAAATAACAAATTTACCGTTGCGGCTGGCTATATAAGTGGCCCATTTTCTATTATGGCTGAATATGCTGCTCTTGTGGATGAAACTGATAAGGGTATGATTACAGCTGGTCTTCAATATTCTGATAATGGTTTGAAAACTGTTATTAATGGGTCTTACAGTTTGTTAGATACAGGTGATACGCCTGAAGCTTGGACTGCTGCTGCTGGTGTGGTATATACATTTGGAGATATAGCTGTTGGTGCGACTGTGTTGGCAAGTGATAACTCTGCTTCGGATACGGATGTGGTTGTTTCTGGTTCAGCAGGTGTTGATTATAAGCTCGATGATAATGTAACTATTGGAACTGGCCTTGGTTATGATGGTACAGATTTTGCAGTTGCTGTTGGTCTTCAGGTTTCTTTCTAATTTGATTGAAATTTAAAATTTATTTTTGAATCTAGTCAGAAGTAAATTTTTGCAAATATATGAAGCGGATCCTTATCGGATCCGCTTTTTTTTGTCTTGCCGTTTGATGGTGGTTGGAATAAATTAGCAATAAATTTAAAGGCGTGGATATGTATCAAAATATTATTGATGAAATTGAATTTACTGTGAAAAAAGAAGGCCGAAACGGCATTGATGTGAATTTGATAGTGGTAAGCAAGACTTTTGGAGTTGATGCCATTAAGCCTGTTTTAGAGCAGGGAGCGCGGATGTTTGGTGAGAATAGGGTACAAGAAGCCGCGACTAAATGGCCTGAGCTATTGGCTATTTATAATGAAGTTAAATTACATTTAATTGGCCCACTACAAAGTAATAAAACGGCAGAGGCAGTGGCATTATTTGATGTGATTCATACGGTGGATCGAAAAAAAATTGCTGATTATATTGCTGCTGAACAAGTGAAACAGGATAAACAACTAGAATTATTCATTCAGGTGAATATAGGTGATGAGTCACAAAAAGCGGGCATTGCATTGTCTGAACTGGCTGATTTTTATGGTTATTGTGTGGATGAGAAAAAATTAAATATTATTGGATTGATGTGCATTCCGCCTGTTGCGCATGACAGTGGGCCATATTTTGCTTTGTTGCATAAACATGCCAAAGCCTTGGGTTTAAAGGGTTTGAGCATGGGGATGAGCGCGGATTTTAAGACGGCTATTCGCTTAGGGGCGACTCATATTCGAGTTGGCAGCGCTATTTTTGGTTCTCGAGATTAATGAGTGGCATTTTGTTTTCACTTTGAGGTTATTGTGAATATTGACAAAATTAAGACAAATTACTCAATAAGCAGTCACAGTAATGTGAGAGATAGTTATTGGCGGAATGATGGTTTAGTGTTTAGATAAGTTTAAACGACAAAAAAGGCAAATTATGAGCGATGATAAAAAAATTCTAATTGTAGAAGATGATGACTTTTTACGTGAAGAATTGGTCGAGCAATTGAGCTTATATAATGAGTTTGAGCTTAAATCTTGTGCGCTGGCATTTGAAGCGGTGAAAATGACTGATGCTGAGCATGTTGATTTGATTTTAATGGATGTCGGCTTGCCCGATATGGATGGCCGTGAGGCGGTGAAATTAATTAGGCGTAATGGTTATAAAGGCCCGATTATTATGCTGACAGCGCAAGACAGTGAAGCAGATATTATTTTAGGTTTAGATAGTGGTGCGAATGACTATGTATTGAAACCATTTAGAGTGGGTGAATTATTGGCGCGTATGCGGGCGCAATTTAGGCAATTTGAGCAAAGCGAAGATGCGGTGTTTAATTTAGGGCCGTATGTATTTAAACCTTCGATTAAACGTTTGACTGATGGCAATGGTGATGAGATAAGGTTGACCGAAAAAGAAACTGCGATTTTAAAATATCTTTATAAGGCTGATGGCACATCGATTGGCCGTGATGAGCTATTATGCGAGGTTTGGGGTTATAATTCTGGCATTACTACACATACGTTAGAGACCCATATTTACCGCTTGCGTCAGAAAATTGAACCTAAAGAGAGCGGCATTAAAATTATCATCACCGATAGCAAGGGCTATAAAATAAGCAAATGATTGATTGTAGGCATACCAAGTAAGTTGAGTGGATGAGTAATAGTATTTTAAATAAGTTGTTATCGGCTTTGCCGATTTTTCATAATCTAGATTATGATGAATTGCGCATTCTGGCTTTCATTGGTAAACGCCAAGAACATAAATCTAATCTACCTATATATGAGGCTTATAGCCAGAGCGAAGGGGCAATTTTGCTGAGCGCGGGGCGGGCAATCTTGCATTATAAAGATAGACATAGGCTTGATGTTGCGGCGCGGCGGGGTATGTTGATGAATGAATTGTCATTATTTATGCCGAAGCAATATGATTATGACATTTCGGGTTTGGAGATGATCACCACTTATCATTTTGGCCGTGAAGATTTTATACGTTTGATTGAAGAATTTCCCGAAATTGGCAGAAAGATTCAATATAATATTGCGCAACGTTTGGCGGCGAGCCTATCTGTGGTTGGCAATTAGGCTGGCCTAAGTTTAATTTATACTCTATTAGCTGTGGTCGCGAATGAGGCCTTCTTGGGCGGTGGAGGCGATGAGTTGGCCTTGCAGGTTGAATATTGAGCCGCGGTTAAAGCCGCGTGCGCCGCCGCTGCTTGGGCTGTCTTGGCTATAAAGTAGCCATTCATCGGCTTTGAAGGGGCGGTGAAACCAGATGGCGTGATCGAGGCTGGCGACTTGCATATCTGGATCAAAGACAGAGGTGCCATGAGCGATGAGTGACGTATCTAACAAAGAAAAATCTGAGGCGAAGGCCAGCACGGCATGGTGGATATCGACATCATCAGGTAATTTTGAAGAGGCGCGAAACCAAACATTTTGTTTGGGTTCTTTGGGTTCTCTGGCTTTGCTGTTAAGTGTATAACGTGATTCGACAGGGCGCATTTCGATCGGCCGCTCGCGACTCCAATATTCTTGCATGGCCTTGGGTAATTTATTCATATATTTGGCTTTGAGCTCTGATTCGCTGGGTAAATCGTTGGGCAAGGGGACATCGGGCATATCGATTTGATGTTCTAGGCCTGTTTCGAATTTTTGAAATGAAGCGATCATGGAGAAAATGGCCTGGCCATGTTGAATGGCAACCACGCGGCGGGTTGAAAAACTTTTGCCATCACGCACGGGATCGACTTCATAAACGATTGGTACAGTTGGATCGCCACCACGCAAAAAATAGCCGTGTAGGGAATGGGTGAGGCGGTCATTGTCAAAATTCATGGCTTTGACTGTGTGGCGGGCGGCGACTAAAGCTTGGCCGATGACCTGGCCGCCAAAAACTCGTTGCCAGCCATTTTTGGGACTGACGCCGCGGAATATGAGTTGCTCGATTTTTTCGAGATTTAAAGTGGTATTGATTAGAGTGTCTAAAGCCGCGTTCACATGTCACCTATATTTGATTTTTGATTCATATTAAGCCAATTGCTTTTGACAACAAGCAAAAAAAGCGTCATTGATAAGGTTGATTTAGAGGTTGGGACAAAACCAAATGAAGGCCTTGAGATGAGCAAAGCAAAAAAATATGATGCGATTATTGTTGGTGGTGGCCATGCAGGGCTAACCATGGCGGTGGCTTTGGCGAAATTGGGTTTTACATTGGCGGTGATCTCACCCGTGAAAATAACCGCAAAAGTGTCAGATAAAGGTGATGGACGTGCGTTGGCGATATCTGAAGCGCCGCGCCGTATGCTTGACTTGCTGGGCATTTGGCCGCGGCTTGAAGGTAAATACCACCCGATGCAAAGTGTGCATATTTTAGACGGGCATGTCGGGGATATTTTGCAAGATGCGCTGCTTGAATTTAATGAAGAAAATTCTGATGATAAAGTGGCTGTGGCGCAAGTGGTGGAAAGTGGGCATTTGCTGGGCGCGATGTGGGATGCTGCGCAGAATGAAGCCAATATAGAGTTTAAAATTGGGGTGAAATTGCAGGATTTTGAGCGTGATGCGCATGGCGTGTCGGTGCGGTTGGATGATGGCGAGATTTTGCAGGGCAGTATGATGATTGCTGCTGATGGTAGAGGCTCTTTGGTGCGGCAGCAGCTGGGTATAAAGACATTTGGATGGGGATACGGGCAAACTGCTATTGTGTGCCCTGTGGCGCATGAAAAAAGCCATGAGGGTGCGGCGTATGAGCATTTTTACCCTTCTGGGCCGTTTGCTAGTTTGCCGTTACCTGATGCGTTAGGGCCTGATGGTGCCGGTGGAGAGCATAGATCGAGCCTTGTGTGGGCTGAGGAGCCTGATGTGGCGGCTGAGTTAATGATGGCGAGCGAAGATGAATTTAATGCCGAAATGGTCAAGCGGTTTGGTTTGCATTTGGGTGAGGTTGGTTTATGTGGTGAGCGGTTTAGTTATCCGCTAGGTTTGCAGATTGCGCATGAATATATAGCTGACCGCGTGGTGCTGATTGGTGATGCGGCGCATGGCATTCACCCGATTGCGGGGCAGGGCTTGAATATGGGCTTGCGTGACATTGCGGTTTTGGCCGAGGTGATGGTTGAAGCGCGTAATTTGGGTTTGGATTTTGCGAGTTATACGGTGCTGAATAAGTATCAGCAATGGCGGCGGTTTGATGTGTTGAGTCATGCGGCATTTGCGGAGGTGATTAACCGCTTGTTCAGTAATGACATTGCGCCAGTGCGGTTTATGCGGGATTTGGGTTTGAAGATTGTTGATGGGTTAAAGCCTGTGAAGAAGTTTTTTAATGATGAGGCGAGTGCGCAGAGTGGTGAGTTGCCGTTGTATTTGCGTGGGGAATTTCCTTCATAAACAGGGTTTATGAAGGGGTTTTATGTTTGGCACTGCACCCCAAGGGCACTTTGTCGCTTGCTTGGGCGCGTGCGTTCGCTCCGCTCTCTAGCTTAAGCCACTCAGCTGCTGGTCAGCGGTAAAATCACCACCTAACCTAACCGCATTATGCTTAGTGAGCTCGAGTTTGGCGATACTCCGAATATAGGTGCGTCCGACAAATTCTGAATTTGCAGCCTTGTGCTTATCGTGGGAAAAGGGTCCTCGCCCGTAGGGTGAGGCAAGCGCGACTGCGCGTCGCCGTTAGGCGTGGCAAGAGAGCGGAGCGAACGCACGCTAGTGCTTATAGCCTACCGATAGGTAGGCGAAAAAAGTTTGAGGTTAGAGATAAGCATTGGGGTTAGATAGCCAAGCTATGACGGCCTTTGCGGGCTGGTTGATCAGTGTTTTCAGCAGGGTTTTTATTATTTTGGGCATAGGTATCTCCTGAATTTTGGGTTAGGTAGGCATCAAAATGGGCGGCGATGACGCGGAGGAAAATGCGGGCATGTTCGGGTATGGTGAAGTGGTCGTTTGATTTTTTGATCAATCCATCTTGTTCGAATTTTGTGAGTTGGTTATAGGCTTCGAGTAATTCGGTTTGGTTGGTGAAATTATGTTTTTTGCATATAGAGATAATGTCGGCTTGGCTGATTTTGAGTTGGCACATGATTTTTTCGATGATGTCGCGCCTGACATGATCTTCTGTGCTGAGGATGAGGCCCCTGACGGTGGCTAGATTGTTTTGATTGGTGGTTTTCATATAGCTTGGTAGTGAGGGTTGGTTTTGGAAATAACCATCGGGCAAGCTGGAGATAGATGAGGCGCCGAAGCCGATGAGGGCGGCGGCTTCATCGGTGGTGTAGCCTTGGAAATTGCGTTTTAGGGTGCCGTTTTGGGTGGCGGTGGACATGGGGTCGTTATGTTTGGCGAAATGATCTAGGCCGATTTGATTGAAACCATTTTGTTTGAGGTAAGCGGCGACGGCTTCGGCTTGGTCATATCTTTGTTGGGCATTGGGTAAATCATCGGTCAATATTAGTTTTTGGTGGGTTTTCATCCAGGGGACATGGGCATAGCCGAATAGGGCGATGCGGTCGATGCCCATTGATATTGATTTTTGGGCGGTGTCTAGAATTTTGCTGATATTTTGTTTGGGTAGGCCGTAGATGATGTCGATATTGACATTTTTAATGCCTAGATTGGCGAGTTTGTTGATGACATTTTTGGTTTCTTTGAAGGTTTGGATGCGGTTGATGGCTTTTTGCACTTGGGGGTCGAAATCTTGAAGGCCGACGCTGATTCGATTGATGCCGTTATCGGCTAGGGCGTTTAACATATCATCTGGGATGTCGCGTGGGTCGATCTCGACTGCGATTTCGGCATTTTTTGTTAATGTGAAGCTGGATTTTATGTGTTGCATTAGGCTGGTGAAATCAGCTGGTGAGAGAATGGTGGGGGAGCCGCCGCCGAAATGAATGTGGGTGACGGGATGCCCGGTTGGGTTTTGTTTTATGATATTGGCGATTGTGGTGATTTCATTTTTTAATGCTACCAAGTATTCGGCAATGGGTTGATATTTTTGGGTTATTTTTGTGTGGCAGCCGCAGAACCAGCAGAGGGTGTCGCAATAGGGGATGTGGAAATAGAGTGATAGATTTTGGCCATTGGGCAGGGTGGTTAGGCTGGATTGGAAGGTTTTGGCGGTGATTTGGTCGGAAAAATAGGGCGCTGTGGGGTAGCTTGTATAGCGGGGGATGGGTTTGCTATATTTTTCGAGTAGATTGGATAGGTTTTTTGTTTGTATGTGGGGATTTTGCACTTTTTTTGCCTTGATGTTAGTTAAGGCCAGTTTAGTAAAATTTAGAATGTTTAAAATGTGCCAAATGGTCACAGATATTAAAATGTTGACTGGGCACCGCGAATGGGGATGCTGATTTTGGCCAATGGCAGTGGAACGGATGTTGTGCTGTGTCATTCTTCTATTCAGAGCGTGCAAGATCGTGGCGGGTTTGGCGGGGTGGAATATTGCCTTTGGCACTCTTACTGAGCTTTTTTGGGTTGGGGGATTAGAAAGTTAGCTGTGCTGCTGAGGCTCTGGAAGTTTGCATTTTTACGCCCACCTTTCGGTGGGCTACTGGCCCCTGCGGGCGCTTGCCTCCGCAAGCTTGCTACGGGCTTTTTTTCGTTCGGCTTCGCCTCTCTAGTAGCATTGCACCCCAAGGGCACTTTGTCGCTTCGCTCGGGTGCGTGCGTTCGCTCCGCTCTCTTGCCACGCCTAACGGCGACGCGCAGTCGCGCTTGCCTCAGCCAAAGGCTTCGGACTTTTTTTCCATGAAAAGCACAATGAGTAAACAGTATGGCACTTATATTCGGAGTTTCGGCAGACACTCGCTAGCTTAGCTTGATGGGGTTTGGTTGGGTGGTGAATTTGCATTCGATCAGCGGCTGAGTGGCTTAGCTAGAGAGCGGAGCGAACGCACGCAGTGCCAGGCAAAAAAAAGGCATAAAAAAACCGCCGTTAAGCGGTTTGTTTATGCGAATGGAGCGGGCGATGAGATTCGAACTCACGACCCTAACCTTGGCAAGGTTATGCTCTACCCCTGAGCTACGCCCGCGCTTCATTCGTGATGTGGTTTATAGTTCAATTGCAGAATAAAGCAATAGCCATAATGCAGTTTTTCCGCAATTTATTCACACTATTATGATATTTGTTTATAACTTCCCAAAATGGATGAATCAGCCTAATATAGTGGAATGAAAATGTTTAAAAAACAGAAAAATATTGGCCAACTGCCGACAAAGGTTAAATTATTTCCTTTACCTGAGGTTATGTTGTTGCCGCAAACCCAGTTGCCGCTGAATATTTTTGAAAAAAAATACATTACTATGGTGGATGCAGCGTTGGCAGGGGATCGTTTGATTGCGATGATTCAACCGATTGAAGAAACCAGTGATGAAAAACTGCATAAAATTGGTTGTGTGGGACGTATCACTTCGTTTCAAGAGGCATCGAAAGGCCAATATCACATTACCTTGCTGGGATTGTGCCGATTTAAATTGATTGAAGAAATTGTTTATGACGCGGTGCTTGAGAATGGTGAAATTGACGGTTTTCGGCGGGCAAAAATTGATTATAGTGATTATTCTGATGATTTTGCCAAGCCAAGTGATGAGCGACAAAAGCTTATTGACCGCCAGTTGCTGATCGATTCGATTAAAGATATGTTGAACCAAATGGATTTGGACATTGATTGGAATGACCTTGCCAATACGCCTAATGAAATGCTGGTCAACGCGATTAGCATGACCAGCCCGTTTCAAATTGCTGAAAAGCAAGCATTGCTTGAAGCGCCAACTGCGGCTGACCGTGCTGAATTGCTGATTGTTTTGGCAAAGATGACGCTTAATGACCAGCCTAGAAATTTCGACCTTATTCAATAAATCAAGATTATATTATGCCAGAATCAAAAACTAAATTGCCTTCGATTAACCCCAAACTGCTTGAGATATTGGTTTGTCCTTTGACCAAAGAGGCTCTGACTTATGATGCCAAGGCGCAAGAGTTGATTAGTGAGAAAGCTAAGCTTGCCTACCCGATACGTGATGGCATTCCGATTATGTTGATTGAAGAAGCGCGTGAGCTGAGTTAGTCTCAGCTCAATGTGTTTTTGGCAATATGTCTCTACCAATATGTTTTTAGGCAATTTGTCTCTAACCAACGCGTTTTACTTCGACGATAAAATCACTCACTTCTTGTCTTAAATGGACTAGGTTGTTTTCTTGCTCGACCAGCATTTCGGATACTTGCAGCACTTCGGAGGCGGTTGCTTCGGTGACTTGGGTGGCCTCGTTGACAGATGTGATGCCTTGGCTTATCTCGACTGTGCCTAATGCGGCTTCTTCGACATTGTTGGCAATTTCTTGTGTGGCGGTGCTTTGCTCTTCAACTGCGGCAGCAATGGAAATGGACACTTCACTGATTTTTTCGACTGTTTTGCTGATTTCATTGTTGGCTAGTACGGCGCGGCTTGTGGAATCTTGTAATGTAGAAATTTGACTGGTGATTTGCACGGTGGCATTGGCGGTTTGGGCGGCTAGAGTTTTGACTTCTTGTGCCACAACAGCAAAACCGCGGCCAGCCTCGCCCGCGCGGGCGGCTTCGATGGTGGCGTTAAGAGCCAATAGGTTGGTTTGGGCGGTGATGTCTGAAATGAGTGAGACAACATCGCCAATTTGTTTGGAAGCGTTGGCAAGTTCTTCGATGTCTTTTGAGATTTCGCGGGACTTTTCGACAGACTGTTTTGCGACGCCTGCTGACGTGACCACTTGGCGGTTAATCTCGCCGATTGAAGAGGTGAGTTCTTCGGCTGCTGCCGCGACATTTTGCATATTTGCAGAAGCCTCTTCGGCGCCTGATGCAACGCGCAAAGCTTGCGCTTGGGCGCTTATAGATGCGTTAGAAACTTCTTTAGATGAGGTTTGAAGGGTTTTAATGGTTGAGGAAACATTGGTAACGATGTCTTCAAGTTTGGTGTTTAGGGAGTCGGACATTTCGCAGAAGCTATTGTGGCGTTGCTGGGCTTTATAAGTGGCGGTATTGATGCTTTGGGCTGCGCCTTGAAACGCACCGACCATGCCTTTTTCGGCAATCAGGCGGAAATGTTGATTGCGGGCCACATAGTCCATACAGGCTTTAGATTCGCGTAGATAGGCATCGGTTCTATCGACCAATAGATTGATGGCATGCATCAGCTCGCCGAGTTGACCTTTCTCGGTAATGTTTAAGATTCTGGCCTCGAAATCACCATTGGCAACGGCGATGCAGACCTGAGTGGCGCGGGAAATGGCTGATTTTTTTTGATTTAACATGAGCGGGGTGTCCTGATGGTGAATTAAATTGAGAAAACTGAATTTGGATGCTAACGATAACCGCGGCGGAGGCCTTGGCCGATGGTTGCGATAAATTCATCATATGCGACGTTGGCTTCGGTGAGTATATTTTGCAGCATTTGGGTGCCGGCTTTTAGGCCTTCTTTGGCGCTAGAATGTTGATCTTCTTCGGTTTTTAATTGCTGGTAAAGCGGGATGATGTCGTTGGTGAGGATTTTGCGATCGGGCACGCGGCGGTTTGAATGATAGCCGATAATTTGGCCATCATTATTTCGGCTGGGGGTGACGTGAGCATAGACCCAATAATGATCGCCATTTTTACAACGATTGACAACATAGGCGAAAACTTCTTCGCCGCTTTGAACGGTATCCCATAGGGTTTTGAAAACACTGCGTGGCATGTCGGGGTGGCGGATGACGTTATGTGGTTTGCCGACCACTTCATTTTCGACATAACCAGATATATCTAGAAATATTTTGTTTGTGTAGGTGAGGTGGCCTTTTAAATTGGTTTTGCTGACAATGATGTCATCATCATCAAAAAATTGTTCGACCCCAGTTAAGGTGACTTGTTTTCCCATAATACGCAGCTTTCAGGTTTAAAGACAATGCGATTTGGTGTCCCCCGTTTCCAAATTTGCAAATTACATTACAACCAATATTGTTTAAGTTGGTTAACAAAGTGTGAAATTGACCTAGGGGAATGGTAAATTTTTTTGTTCTAATACTGTTTTCCTTAAAATAATATGGTTGAAACGTTTGGCAAAATATAATATTAGTAATCACTTATATAAGGAATTACTAATATGAGTTTGATTGATAAAATACCTTTAGTGCAATTGGCAATTGGGGCTTTGCTTTTGGGGTTGGCGCCGTTTTTTCCTGAGCCGCATTTAATTGAAAAACTGCGCATGCTGTTCAATGGTACATTAACACAAGCAATTGATATATTTGATTTATTATTGCATGCGGCATTGCCAATTTTACTGATTGTAAAATTGCTACGCATGTATTTTACCGCTTAATTAGTTGTTTAAGCCAAGGTTTTTGAAGTGCTTGACAATAGAAGTTGCTATTTTCATGATAATTTTTAAATCTAACTGATTGGCCTTATAAGTAATGTTGAGGCTTTGAATGAGATTATCTTGAATGATGACTTTGCCAATGGCTTCGAGGTTTTTTTGATATTTTGATGAGTTATCAACTATGTTGAAGCTCACTTTAATGGTGAAAACACCATGATCATTAGATGAAACTTGTTTGACATTGGCTTCTAAAATTGATGAAACAAAATCAATATATTCGCAATATTGTTCGAAATTAAGTGATTTAAAACGGGGTGTGGAAAAACTGAAATTGGGCGAAAAGCTGTCAGAAATGGCATGCATTTCTTTTGAGTTTAGATTGTTGAAAGCAAATTGTACCAGTTCTAAATTTTTCATTTTCACCTATTTTTATCTGGGTGGCCTGATTCATTGTAGACTTTAGTATAGCATAAAAGTTAAATAAAAAAAGGGATAGCGAAAGCCATCCCTTTTAATAACGTACTGTTTTAATTAGTCTTGTACATAATTACCTTTGGTCCATGTGTACCAAGTATAGTCAGCTGATGTACGATCGCCTTTTTCATCGAATGAAAGGTTACCGATAACAGACGCATAATCTGTACCATCATGAAGTGCTGCAGATACTTTATCAGCATCTGTAGAGCCAGCTTTTTTAACAGCAGCAGCCCAAATTTGGATGGCAGCATATGAATAAAGCGTATAGCCTTCAGGATCATAACCAGCAGCGTTAAATTTAGCCACTAGGTCTTTTGAAGCTGGGTTGGCACGTGGATCTGGAGCGAATGTAAAGCGTAAGCCTTCGCCTGCATCACCAGTGATTGACCAGAATTCAGCCGTGTTAAGCGCATCGCCTGATACAACATCAATGTCGACACCTTGGTCAGCCATTTGGCGCATGATGAGGCCAAGTTCTGTATGGTAACCACCATAATAAAGCACATCAATGCCTTCGGCTTTAAGCTTAGTTACGAATGCAGTGTAATCGCTTTCGCCTGGGTTTACAGTTTCATAAAGAGATACTGTACCACCAGCTTTTTCGAAAGCTGCTTTGGTTAGATCGGCAAGGCCTTTTGAATAGCCTTGTTTATCATGGGCGATGGCGATTTTTTTGCCGTCATAATTGTCAACTAAATATTGACCAGCTACGTCACCTTGTTGATCGTCACGGCCACAAACACGGAAAACATAATCTGATTTATCATCAGTTAGTTTGGGGTTTGTTGAGGCTGGTGTAATCATGATGATTTCTTCTTCATCATAGATTTTTGAAGCTGGGATTGATGAACTTGAGCAGAAATGACCTGCTACAAATACAACACCGTCGTTAACGAATTTGTTAGCTACACTAACAGCTTCTTTTGGATCGCAACGGTCATCGCCGAAGCTAAGCACGAGTTGTTCACCCAATACACCGCCAGCGGCGTTGATGTCAGCAACAGCGGCTTCAGCACCTTTTGAAAGTTGCTCACCGAATGATGCATATTGGCCCGAGAAAGGACCAGCTGAACCGATTTTAATGTCGGCTACAGCTGCTGTTGTCATCAGCGCGAAGGCTGAAACAGCGGCTAGAGTTTTCATAGTATTTTTCATTATTTTTCCCTTATGTTTAGATCAAACCAAGCTTATAGTTAAGTTATGGTCTGATAGTCTCCCCATCAAATGTCTTATTCTTAAAGACGCAAGATGCGCCAAGAATAAGCGATTTGAAGTCATTTTCAATCTTTATCTGAAACGATAGAGATTGTAGTTAATTTTGCCAAGATTCAGAATTAAACTTGGCAAAAAAAGTGTTTTGCCGTTTATTGTTCGATTTTTGACCAACCAAACAGGCCTTTTTTCTTAAGCTCCCACGGATACTGATTGACCATTTTGTTAGCTCTATCGCGTAGATATGTCAGAATTGCTACAGTGAACATGACAATGGTCGACATGGCCACGCCATAAATATTTAAAAATTCGGCGTCTCTAAGTGTGGTGAGCAAGAAGCGATGGCCGATGACAACGATGATGGCGAAGAAGATAACTTTGCCCATTTTGCGCCAGTTTTTGGCCATAGTCTGCCCGCTTAAATAGGCGCATAACATCATTAAAAGGGTGATGACGATGAAAGTGACGGGTTCTTCGCCCATGATGGCGGTTTTATCCATGCTGAAAATTCTATCCATTAGTGACCACCTTCCAAATAAGCCGCTTGCACTTCGGGGTTGGTGAGCAATTCTTGGCCTGTGCCGCTGAGAACGATGTTGCCAGTGACGAGAACATAGGCGCGATGGGCTAGTTTTAGGGCATGATTGGCGTTTTGCTCGACCAATAGCACCGTGGTGCCGTGTTCTTCATTAATTTGTTTGATGGCGCGGAAAATGTCTTTAATGACTAACGGCGCTAGGCCTAATGAGGGTTCATCGAGTAGTAGAAATTCTGGGTTGCTCATGAGGGCGCGGCCCATGGCTAGCATTTGTTGTTCGCCGCCTGATAATGTGCCGCCATTTTGCCATTCGCGTTCTTTTAAGCGCGGGAATAATTCGTAAACATATTTGAGATTGTCATCGAATTTGGCGGGGTCATTGGTCATGGCGCCCATTTGTAGGTTTTCGAACACCGTCATTTTGCTGAAAATGCGGCGGCCTTCGGGCGAATGGGCGATGCCTTTGCGGACGATCATATCGGTGCGCATTTTGGTGATGTCCTCACCTTTATAGGTGATGGTACCGACTGAGGCGGGGGTGATGCCGCTTAAGGTCATTAATAAAGTGGTTTTGCCAGCGCCATTGGCACCGATCAGGGTGACAATCTCGCCTTTTTCAACGTTAAGGCTGATGCCTTTTAACGCTTGGATGGAGCCGTAAAATGTTTGTACGTCTTTAAATTCTAACATTATTCATCTTCCTCCACACCGAGATAGGCGGCGATCACGTTTGGATCTTTTTGCACATCTGCGGGTAAGCCATCGGCGATTTTTCGGCCATAATCTAGCACAATTACATGATCGGAGATTTTCATCACCACATTCATATCATGCTCGATTAGCAAAATACCGACATTACATTCTTCTTTTAGCAAAATAAGCAAACTGTTAAGATCGCCACTTTCCTTGGGGTTAAGGCCCGCAGCGGGTTCATCTAAGCACAGTAGATCTGGCTCGGTGCACATGGCACGGGCAATTTCTAATTTGCGTTGCTCGCCATAGGGCAAGTTGCCAGCATTCCAATCGGCATGTTCATAAAGGCCTGCTTTGTCGAGATAATATTTGGCTAGTTCGATGGCTTCATTATGGGCTTTTTGATAACTTGGCAGGCCAAGTATTGCTGAGACTGAATAGAAGCTGGCTTTTTGTAATTTGTTATTTTGCGCGACAAGCAGGTTTTCTAGCACGGTCATTTTTTCAAACAGGCGTATGTTTTGGAAGGTGCGGGCGATTTTGGCTTTGCTGGCGGCAATATAGGCTTCCATCTGCTCTAATTGATGTGAGCTACCATCTTTATGATAGATGGTGGCACGGCCAGATGTGGGTGAGTAAAAGCCTGTGAGGCAGTTAAACATAGTGGTTTTGCCAGCGCCATTGGGGCCGATGATGGCGGTAATCTCGCCGCGTTCGGCCTCGAAGGATACATTGTCGATGGCGAGTAAGCCGCCGAAGCGTTGGGTGATATGTTCGGCCTTAAGCAGTAGGTTTGGATTTTGTTCAGTCATGAGCGATCTCCTCAACTTGCTGCTTTTTGTGCTTTTTGCCGAATAACAGCACGGTTGGATCGCGGAACGAAATAAGCCCTGTGGGCCGCCAGATCATGATGAGCACCAAGCCAAAGCCAAAGGCGGCCATGCGGTATTCATCTAATTCGCGGAACAATTCGGGCAGGCCGATGAGGATGATGGCGGCCAAAGCAATGCCCATGAGGTTGCCCATGCCGCCCATCACCACGATGGCCAATATGATGGCGCTTTCGATGAAGGTATAGCTTTCGGGCGAAATAAAGCCTTGGCGTGAGGCGAAGAAAGCGCCAGCAAAGCCGCCCCATGTGGCTGAAATGGCGAAGGCGGCTAATTTGATGTTGGTGCGGTTGATGCCTAGAGATTCGGCGGCAACTTCGTTTTCACGCAGGGCCTCCCACGCGCGGCCTAATGGCTGTTTGCGAATGCGCATGGTGAAGATGGCGACGAGTAGGCATAGTACCAGCACGATATAATATAAGAATATAATGCGGTGGGTGGAGCTGTAATCGATCTGCCAAAAGGTGTTGCTGAAAAAATCGGTGAAGGTTTGGGTGCCTTCTTCTTTGGCGCGTTTGTAGAATACGACATTGCCGAAACCAGGGCGGGGGACGCCGTTAATGCCATCTGGGCCGCCCGTTAGGTCGTAGAGATTGAGTAAGAGAATGCGGACAATCTCGCCGAAGCCTAGTGTAACAATGGCGAAATAATCGCCGCGGAGTTTGAGGACGGGGAAGCCTAGGATGAGGCCTGACATCATGGCAAAAAAGCCAGCAAGTGGCAGGGCTGTCCAGAAGCCGATGTTAAACTCGCGGGCTAGGATGGCGAATGAGTATGAGCCCACAGCGTAGAAGGCGACAAAGCCCAGATCGAGCAAGCCAGCATAGCCGACCACAATGTTTAAGCCCCATGCTAGCAAGACATAGGTGAGGATGAGGGTTGAGACATCGATGACATAACGGGTTGAAAGACCTGCAATGAATGAGCTGTCGCCGCCCAAGAATGACGGTAATATTGTGCTTAGAATGTCGGATAGAAATGGCAGTAGGATGGCTAAGGCGACGACGAAGATGGAGATATAGCCGGTGCTGTTTTTAAGCAGTTCTTCACGGCGTTTTTTGCCATTTTCTATGTCATTTAGGGTGATGCCTTTGGCTTGCCGCCATAGGCCGAGCAAAGCGCGGATGACCAATATGAGGCCAGCGGCTAGCATGAAGACTTCTAGCACTTCGGTGGGGAAATGCATTGTCCAGCCGGCAACGGCCATGGCGAGACCAACAATGAGGGCGAAAGCTGGTTTTTGCTTGTCGAGCAAGATGAGGCCGAAACGGCCAACAACGAGCAGAATGAGCGCGAAGAACATTTCTTGCCAATGTTGCTCGATGACCAGTTTGCCGCGGACATCTTGGGTGCGCAATAAAACCATCGGGATCATGATGCCGACGCCAATGGCGAAGGTGATGACCAGTTCACGGGCGATTTTTGCTATATTGAATTCGGGTTTTGGCGGCAGGCCAGAAGTGGTATTTGAAACTGTATCTGACATGGATTATACCTTCTCGATTTCGGGGCGGCCAAGCAGACCTGAAGGGCGGAAGATAAGTACCAATACCAAGATGACGAAAGTGGCGACATCTTTATATTCGATGGTGAAATAGGCTGACCAGAAAGCTTCGATCAGGCCGATGAGTAAGCCGCCGAGCATGGCGCCTGGGATGGAGCCAATGCCGCCTAACACAGCAGCGGTGAAGGCTTTCATGCCCGCTAAGAAGCCGATGAAGAAATGTACCACGCCATAATAAAGCGTGACCATAACGCCAGCAAAGGCGGCTAACATGGCGCCCATGATGAATGTCATTGAGATTGTGTGATCTACATTCACACCCAGTAAAGCGGCCATGGTTTTATCTTGCTCGCATGCGCGTTGCTGTCGGCCGATGGCGGTTTTGTTGATGATGAGGGTGAAGACGGTCATTAAAGCGATGGTGGAGACGATGATGATGAGTTGTAGATAGGTTAGGTTGACGACGAAATCGCTGTCTTGGAAGAATTTAAAACTGCCTTTAATCATCGGCGGGATGGGGCGTACCCGAGCGCCTTGCAATAATTGTACGTAGTTTTGTAAGAAGATGCTCATGCCGATGGCTGAAATTAGCGGGGCTAAGCGGAATGAATTGCGCAGCGGGCGGTAAGCTGTGCGCTCGATTGTCCAACCGTAAATGGCGGTAAAGATCATTGATAAGGCTAAAACCAGCAGGATGGCGGAAACTAAAGGCAGGCCTGAAAAGAGGGTGAAGCCGATGACCGCGATGAAAGCGCCGATCATATAAATTTCGCCATGTGCGAAGTTAATCATACCAATGATGCCGTAAACCATTGTATAGCCGATGGCGATGAGGCCATAAACAGCCCCTAATGTG
>NVUH01000021.1 GCA_002401855.1 Hyphomicrobiales bacterium | reverse complement strand
TTTTTATTTCGTCCATAGGGGCCGGTTTGTTCATACGCTTTAATCCTTCTTTGCTATTAGATTATTATCGTATGTTGCGGTGACCCGTTGAATCCATCGCCCCAATAATTAGAAATGTTCAATCAAGCTCGCCAAATGCGGTTTTATATTTAAGACCGCATTGTATATTTATTCCATTGTCTTCTCCTGATCACTAGTTATACTGCTAGAAGCCATTATATTTGGTTCATGCCAAGTCAATTGGCATCTGGTTAGGAATTTATTGTGAAGCTCCTATTTATTCATGGAATGCCTGCAGCAGGCAAGTTAACGGTTGCTAAAGAGATAGAAAATTCCATTACGTCAAAATTGTTTGATAATCACATTGCCATTGATACAGCCCAGTCGATATTTGAATTTGGTGCGCCAGGGTTTTGGGATCTGGTGCAGAATATTCGAAAATCAGTTCTCACCGCAGCGCTAAAGCATCATGTTCAGATTGTAATTATGACCTATTGTTATTCCGCACCTGAAGACAAAATAGATATTGATGAGTTTGAAGATATTTATAAAAGCTTTGGTGGAGAAGTTTTACCTGTCTATCTTCATTGCTCTGAACAAGAAGTCATGAATCGAATTGGCAACATAGATAGAGTTAAACGTAAAAAAGTTAGCACTAAGAATGGTCTGAAGAATTTTCTAAATGAAAATAACATCACTTGGCTGCCAAACAAAAATTGCCTAAAACTCTCAACTGAGAACATAACCGCAAAAGAGACAGCCGAAATCATAATTCAACATTTTGAGTTGAGATTATTTTTAAAAATATAGTTAAAGAAAGCAGGAAGACGTATTTAAGCTTCGCTTTTAAGCTCGGCAACCAATTGGTCGAATTGCTGTTTCAAACCTTCAGACAAGCCATCAGGCTCAATTTCGCTAAATTCGCTAAAATTTACATGGTCGGGTGATGGGTTTTCGAATTTTGAATAATCAGTTTCGCCAGTGGCTTTAAAATCATCTAAAGCCGTTTTAAAGTTTTTAACATAGGTTTTATAGCTTTTTAGCAATTTGGCGTCATCAGTCAGAGTTTTAAGCTCGTCATTGACAATTTTATATTCCATAAAAACTGTTTCAGGGCAACATAATATGCTTCCGACCAATAGGTCGTGCGCATCTTCACCTTCGGGGCTGAATAAAACTTCTGCGGCATAATATGATGACATTTTTTATTCCATTATAATTCGATATTTCACTGACTCAACGATTCTGGCCGACTTTAAGCAAGAATCAGTTCGGTGTCAAAATAATGCTTACTGATTTTACTGAAAAAATAGAAATTTTAATATCTATACATTCGTATTTATCGGTTCATCATTAAATTGCGTGTATTTTATATTCACATCGGCATTTTCTATATTCATCACGCCAAATTTCGGCGCTTCATCATTTTTAAAACCATCCCATGCCCATTCAGGGCGCGGTGCTGGCGCTTGGAAAGATATGGCGTTCATGGTGCTGAACGGAATGCCCCGCATTGTGCCGCTTATGGCGCGATGCACATGGCCAATGAATAGATATTTCACATTGTTATAAGTGGTTATCAGGTCTAGAAATTCATCGCCATTTTGCATTTTTATTGGGTCCAGCATGGGCAATCCCAAATCCATCGGTGGATGGTGCAAAAATATGAATATAGATGTGTCTTGTGCGGCATCTAATTCTTGCTTCAGCCATTTTAGCCGTGCTTGGCAAAACTCGCCCTCAACCTCACCAGCTTTATGGGTGTCTAAACATAGTATCAGGCCTTCATCTGCCGAGATTGAATATTGAATAAAATCCTGCATGCAATTTTCTGGCAAGGGCAGGGCGGTACGAATGAGATTGCGATCATCATGGTTGCCAATCATCGGAAAATACGGAATTGTTAACTCATCCAAATGGTTTTTTAACGCATTATAATCTTCTGCCGTCTCTTGATTGACCAAATCACCCGAGATGATGCAAAATTCATGATCGGCATAATGCCGATTAATGTGGCTGATTGCAGCGGATAAGTTTTTCCGCGGGTCAGCGCCATGCACAAGGCCTTGGGCTAAAAAATGTAAATCACTCATCCAAATGCTGTTTAACATAATTTCCTCGCTCTATAATATTTTAATCATTTCAATCTTTTTGTCATCAGTCTCAACCATTTTCCAACCACAGGATAGATAAAATTCAAAAGCAGTTTTGCTGCTTTCTAATGTCGCTTGTTTCAAACCAAGGCCCCGCAAATATTTTTCCATTGCAGCCATAATTGCCCTGCTTATCCCTTTAAATCGATATTCAGGGTGCACATAATTACGCAGAATACGCCCGTGAATATTTGTGCCGCCAGCAGCGACCATCACCTCATCACTATAAGCAACAATCACATAATTGTCGGGCTGCTCAATCCAATTGGTCATTTGTTCTACAGTTTTATTGTCGAGCCATTCGGCCAATAATTGTGGCTCATTATCATGGTCTGCGGCACATAATTCAGTTATTGATCTAGTGGTTAGTGTCACCATATCTTTGGCATTTGCGCTGTCGGCGGGTCTTATTGTGAGCTTCATGGCTTAAAATCCATTAAATTTTTATGATATGAACGCATAATATACATGCGCCCGTCTTTTCAACTAGCTCAGAGCTTGCTTAATATTTGGGTTAAGCTGCTAACCTCTCCAACATTTAATTTGTCACCAAAATGTCTGTCTATCGCCGCCTTATATATCGGCCACATTTTATTTAACAAGTCATGGCCAGCGGGTTCAAGCACAATATATTGACCTCTTTTGTCACAATCGCAGCTTTTGCGGGTCACTAGACCTTCTTTGACCAAACGCTCAATCAAGCGTGAAATGTTATATTGCTGAATTAACATTTTTTGTTGAATGTCAACAGGGCGCAACCAATTGGGCTGCGCATTTCTCACTTCAAGCAAAACATCATACCAATCCAAAGATGGCAGATTGGCAGCCTTTAAGTCAAGCTCAATATCCTGCAATAACTTGGTTGATACACGCATTAACCGCGCCCAAGCTTGGCAGGTTTTTTTGCCTTTATTGTCATTCATTTTGTCCATAATCACTATTTAGCATATAGATGCAATTACATCAACCTTGACATTACATGCAGATGCATCTATATATTGAACTAGATGCAAATGCATTAAATTATCAAAAGGAAATATACATGTCAAAACTCACATTAATCAGCCATACATTATGCCCATTTGTGCAGCGTGCTGCCATTAGCTTGGCCGAAAAAAGCATTGAATTTGAACGCAAAGACATTGATCTGGGCAATAAGCCCGATTGGTTTTTAAAAATCTCACCATTGGGCAAAGTGCCATTGTTGATTGTAAGCGAAGATGGCAAAGATGACGTGGTGATTTTTGAATCCAACGTGATTTTAGAATATTTGGAAGACACAACTGAGCCAAAACTTCACCCCACAGATGCGCTAGAGCGTGCAAGGCATAGAAGTTGGAATGAATTCGGAAGCGCACTATTGGGCGAAATGTGGGGTTATTATAATCAAAAAGATCAAGATAAATTTAATCAAATCGGGCAAGAACTTGCGGCAAAATTGTCTATGGTTGAAGCTGAATTGGCAAAAAACAAATCGGGAGATTTTTTTGCGGGCGAAACATTCTCAACGGTAGATGCAGTTTATGCGCCCTTATTCCGATATTTCGATTTGATAGAAAGTGAAACTGACATTTCTATCATTGCAGATCTTGAAAATGTTGGCAAATGGCGCAAAGCTCTGCGCGAAAGAAGCTCGGTTCAAGCCGTTGTGGCTTCAAATTTCAGCCAATTGCTTAAACAATTTATGGTTAAATTCAATGGTGTCATGGGGCAAAAATTAGCCGCATAAAACCACTCTCCAAGTGAAAGGTCGCGTGATATGTCGCGGCCTTTTATTCATCAATTATATAAACATACCCATAAAATTATTTGAATTGATTTCTATTGCAGAATCTCCAATATAGGTTTATTTCTGTAATCTCGCATATATTCTGCATGAGATCGAGAGTTACCCATGATATTCAAATTTTTTGAAAATATAGTCAATCCTTATCCCGTTTCAGAGCCAACTGAGCCCCCACAAGGCTTGTGGGCATTTTGCAACCATTATACCAAAGGCTTGTGGCCATTGCTGCTTTTGCTGGCCTTTCTAACGGCAGTCATTGCGGTGATCGAAGTTAATCTTTATGCGTTTTTGGGCAATATTGTCGATTGGCTAAGCCAAACCGATAAACAAACATTTTGGCAAGATCAGGCGACAGATTTAATTTGGTTGGTTGTTTTGGTACTGGTGGTTTATCCCATCATAGTTTTCATCCAATCTACGATTATGCATCAGTCATTATTGGGCAATTACCCGATGATTGTGCGCTGGCAAGCCCATCGCTATTTGCTCAAGCAAAGCCTTAATTTCTTCAACAATGAATTTGCTGGCCGCATCGGTGCTAAAGTGATGCAAACATCTCTTGGCGTGCGCGAAGTTGTGATGAAAATTCTCGATGTTATGGTATTTGTCGCGGTCTATTTTATCGGCATTGTGGCCATTTTAGGCAGTGCCGATTATCGGCTTATAGCGCCAATGTTTGTGTGGTTATTGGCATATTTTGTGATGATTCGATATTTCATTCCGCGCTTGCGCACAGTGGCTAAATCGCAGGCCGATGCCCGTTCGATGATGACGGGGCGCATTGTCGATAGCTATTCTAACATTGCTACCGTCAAATTATTTTCACACTCTAAGATGGAAGCTGATTATGCCAAACAGGGCATGGATGCATTTTTGTCCAATGTTCATAAACAAATGCGTTTGGTCACCCAATTCCAAACTTGGTTAAGCTTTATCAATATGGTGCAATTGGTTGTGGTTGCCTTTATGGTTTTACAATTTTGGCTTAATGATGCCATCAGCATTGGCGCCGTAGCCGTGGCCATTAGCTTGGTTTTGCGTATGAACGGTATGTCGCATTGGATCATGTGGGAAGTGTCGAGCTTGTTCGAAAATATCGGCACAGTGCAGGATGGCATGGGCACATTAGCGCAACCTCGCGAGGTGCAAGACGTACCCGATGCGCAACAGGTAGAAATTCAAAAAGGCAATATCAGCTTCGAACATGTCAAATTTAATTATGGCAAAGATGGTGGCATTATAGATGATATGACGCTGCACGTTAAACATGGCGAAAAAATCGGTTTGGTTGGCCGTTCTGGTGCGGGCAAATCGACTTTAATCAACCTGCTACTCAGGCTTTACGATGTCGAAGGCGGCAAAATTACCGTCGATGGCCACGATATATCGCAAATCGGCCAAGATAGCCTGCGGCGTAACATTGGCGTGGTGACACAAGATACCAGCCTGTTCCATCGCAGCGTGGCCGAAAACATCGCCTATGGCATAGACGGCGCCACCCGCGAGCAAGTGATTGCAGCCGCTAAACGCGCCAATGCCGATGAGTTTATTCAAGGCCTGACCGACAATAAAGGCAATGTCGGCTATGACACTTTGGTTGGCGAGCGCGGCGTCAAACTGTCAGGCGGCCAACGTCAACGTATTGCCATCGCACGGGTGTTCCTCAAAGACGCGCCCATTCTGGTGCTAGATGAAGCCACGTCGGCATTAGACAGCGAAGTCGAAGCCGCCATCCAAGACAATTTATTGGCGCTGATGGAAGGCAAAACAGTGATTGCCATCGCGCATAGACTGTCAACCATTTCGGCATTAGATCGTTTGTTAGTGCTAGACAAAGGCGAGATTGTCGAAGATGGCACGCATAATGAGCTGACCAATGGCAATGGCATTTATGCCAATTTATGGAAACGCCAAAGCGGCGGCTTTTTAATCGAAGAAGATGCCGAGGTGGCTGAATGATTATTGACACAGCAAAAGTTGATAGAGACGACCTATATAAATTGCTGATCGGCTCGGTTCTACCGCGGCCGATCGCGTGGATTGGCAGCGTCAGCCAAGATGGTGTCGATAATCTTGCACCTTTCTCTTTTTTTAACGTGGCCAGCACCAACCCACCCGTTATCGCCATTTCGATTGGCAATAAGCCCGATGGTAGCCGCAAAGACAGTCTCAATAACATTGTGGCGACCGAATGTTTTTCAGTGTCGATGGTCAGCCATGATGTGGCAAAGGTTATGCATGATAGCGGCCAAGCCTTTGCGCCCGAGGTTGATGAATTTACCGAGCTGAATGTCAAAAAAGAAAAATGCACAAATATTGCAGCGTCTAAAGTGGCAGGCGCTGGTGTGGTATTCGAATGCAAATTGCGCCAACTAATTGAGTTTGGCGCAGGCAGCAGTAGCCACCTTGTATTGGCTGATATATTAAGCATAGAGGTCGATGATAATCTGATTGATTATCCCAAAATCAACATGCAAAAGCTCGATTTGGTCGGCCGTGGCTCAGGGCCCGATTATGTCACCACCCGCGATGTTTTTAGTTTTATCCGCAAATAACCCAACATTTGATTTATAAGTGATGACAAGATGGTTTAAGGTAAAGTGAAACCAATCATAGGTTCAGTTTTAAATGCGGGTTGTCAGCTATAACATTCGAAAAAGCCTCGGGTTAGACCGTAAGCGTAACCCTGCGCGCATTTTAGATGTGCTGAACGAGATTGACGCCGATGTCGTGTTTCTGCAAGAGGTCGATCGGCGCACAGGCAAACGCAAAACCACTCTCACGCCCGAAATGATTGCACAATATACCGATTATCATGCGGCCGACATCGCCATTCGCGCGCATAGTTTGGGCTGGCACGGCAATGTAATCCTCATCAAAAACCATCTGAATTTCGAGTTTGCATGGCGGATTGATTTGCCAACGCTCGAGCCACGCGGCGCGATTGCGGCCGACATTCGGGTCGATGGCAAATTGGTGCGGCTGGTTGCCACGCATTTGGCCTTGCTGTCGCGCTTGCGTAAATTACAAGTCAACATGTTGTCATTAGCGTTAGAAGATGCCCCAGGCGATCCGCCGACCATCATTGCGGGCGATTTTAATGAGTGGCGCAAAAGCAAGAGCTGTATCGATCTGTTTGGCGATGGCTATATATCAATAGACCCCGAACCAAGTTTTCACAGCGCGTTGCCCGTAGTGGCGTTCGACCGCATCGTGGTGTCAAAAGACATTAAATTCCTAAAAACCTCAGTGCACGAATCACTCAAATCCAAAATCGCCTCCGATCATTTGCCATTATGGGCAGATTTGCGCTTGCCTCAATAACAGGTTTTTCGCATTAAATAGATTTTGGCGGAAGAAGCCGCATCATCATAAACATAGCCACATTTTTCATAACATCTAATGCCGCGTTTATTGTCTGGGTGAGGGTCAACCGACAATGAGTGGCAGTCATTTATTTTGCAAATAAAGTCACCAAAGGCGTTTAAGCATATTGTACCTAAGCCTTGGGATAATTGATCTGCATTGGCTAAAAACATATCGATGCCAATATTGCGGTTATTGTTAAAGTTATATTGGTAAAAACCAATGTCTTGGCTATCTTGCATCGCAATATAATATTGAACTTGGCTTTTATCTAATGCGTAGTGATAGGTGACTTTTTCAAGCGTATCGTCGCCATTATTCCAATATTGTTTCACATGAGGGCGCTGTAACCATTTAAGTAATAAGGGGTAATCGCCTGATGTTAATTTTCTAAATTCTATCATTTTTTTAAAATACCACTTATAAGCATTTAAAGATAGTTTGATAAGGTGAAGTCATGAAACAAGATATATTAGACATATTCATCATTGGCGGCGGCATTAACGGCGGCGGCATCGCCCGCGATGCCGCAGGGCGCGGCCTCAACGTCATGCTCGTCGAGCAAGCTGACCTCGCATCAGCCACGTCATCAGCCAGCTCAAAACTCATTCATGGCGGCCTGCGCTATCTAGAATATTACCAATTCGCCTTGGTGCGCAAAGCCCTAATCGAACGCGAGATTTTACTCAACAGCGCCCCGCATATCATCTGGCCTGCACGCTTTGTCATCCCGCATAATCAACACCAAAGGCCAAAATGGCTAGTACGTTTAGGCCTGTTTTTATATGACAGCCTCAACCTAAAACAAAAGCTTAAATTCAGCCGCAGCGTCAATCTAACCAAAGAGCCCTACGGTGATGCCATCAAAGCCGAATATACGGCTGGCTTTGTCTATAGCGATTGCCGCGTTCATGACAGCCGCTTGGTGGTGCTCAACGCGCAAGATGCGGCAGATAAAGGCGCCAGCATTAACACTCATACAAGTTTTGCCACCGCCAAAAGAGATGGCAAATTGTGGCAAATCAGCTATGAGAAAGATGGCAAAACTCATCAGATACAAGCCAAAGTCTTAATCAATGCCTCAGGGCCATGGGTCGATGGCATTAACCAAAAAAAGTTAAAACTCAAGGTTAAAGGCGGCACACGGCTCATCACTGGCAGCCATATCATTGTGCCCAAAATCTACGAAGGCGATCATTGCTATCTGTTCCAAAACGAAGACAATCGCATCGTATTCGCCATTCCCTATGAAAATGATTTCACCATGATTGGCACCACCGACAAAGCGTTCGACGGCGATAATGCTCACAAAGTCAAAATTTCAAAACAAGAAACCGAGTATCTGTGCGAAATTGCCAACCAATATTTCGAACAACAAATCACCCCCAATGATGTCAAATGGAGTTTTTCTGGCGTGCGGTCCCTGTTTGATGACCACGCCAAAGACGCAAAATCCGTCACCCGCGATTATGTTTTGGATATAGAACGCGATGCAAGCAACCCAGATTCGCCGCCATTACTAACAGTCTATGGCGGCAAAATCACCACATTCAGGCATTTAGGGCAGGCGGCTTGCCACAAATTACGTATTTTCCTACCACATATGGGCTTAGATTGGACACGCGATGCCACTTTGCCAGGCGGCGACATTAATAACAGTCGCAACATGGCAGAATTTATCACCACGCTCGAAAATAAATATGATTTTCTGCCCCAAACCTTGATCAAACGTCTGGCCACCCATTATGGCAGCAAAGTCCATGAAATGCTCGACAATGTGCAAAATATAAAAGCCATGGGCGGACATATGGGGCATGATATATATGCAGTGGAATTAGATTATGTCATCGCACATGAATGGGTCACTTGCGCTGATGATTTTATCTGGCGGCGCACAAGGTTAGGCCTGCATATAGATAGAAAAGTCATCACTAAAATTGAAAATTATATTGAGGAGCACATGAATGCCCAAAATTGATAATTTTTTAGGAAAATGGAAAATGCTGCCTGAAATGTCGGTTTATGCCACAGGCGAGCCACCAAAATCAGGCACATATGAAATTGTGCAAGATGGCAAAAAACTCACATTCATTATGGATTGGGTCGATGCTGCAGGTGAAGCCAAACATATGGCCTATTCCGAAATTTGCGATGGGCAGTTTCATCCCTATACCGATGCCCCCATTGCCGATGAAATATGCCTGACGCTAGAAAGCGACCATATATTAAAGTCAGTCGCCAAACTAGCGGGCAAGGTTAAACTCACCGCCATTCGCGAGCTCACTGCACAAGGGCAGCTAAAAGTTGTTATGTCAGCCCATTCGGCCGATGGCACTCCATTTAGCCATCATTCCGTCTATCAAAAATCAAACTGATAAATATTCAACATATCACAATATACTGTCACAAACTGTCAGTACAAATAGTGAACAAATACCTTTTCATATCGACTGATAAAGGTTATAATCTTTACACATTTATTTAGCGCGGACTGATTATGACCAAAATGTTAGACAATGCTGTTATCGACATGCTGAAACGCCCCGAATTGCCAGCCGAAAATAAAGTCAAAGGCGGCATTGAATTTAAACTGCGTACCGATTTTGAACCCTCGGGCGATCAGCCAACGGCGATTGCCGAATTGGTTAAGGGTCTTGAAGCTAAAGAGAGAGACCAAGTGTTATTGGGCGTCACAGGCAGTGGTAAAACTTTTACGATGGCCAAAATCATCGAGCAAACCAACCGTCCTGCTCTGATAATGGTGCATAATAAAACTTTGGCGGCGCAATTATATGGCGAGTTTAAGGAGTTTTTTCCCAATAATGCTGTGTCATATTTTGTGTCTTATTATGATTATTATCAGCCCGAAGCCTATGTGCCGCGCACCGATACATTCATCGAAAAAGATGCCAGCGTAAACGAGCAGATTGACCGCATGCGCCATGCCGCCACCCGTAATTTGCTCGAGCGGGATGATGTGATTATTGTTGCCTCGGTGTCATGCATCTACGGTCTTGGCTCGGTCGAGGGCTATAGCAATATGATTATGGATCTCAAAGTGGGTGAAGATTATGATCAACGCAAGGTCATCACCACATTGGTCGATTTGCAATATACCCGTAATGACACGGCCTTCACTCGCGGTACATTCCGTGTACGCGGCGATGTGATTGAAATTTGGCCAGCCCATTATGAAGATGCCGCATGGCGGTTTTCGTTTTTTGGCGATGAGTTAGAATCAATTGTTGAGTTTGACCCGCTAACAGGTAAAAAACTCAAAGAGTTAGAGCGTGAACGGATTTATGCCAATTCGCATTATGTCACGCCACGGCCGCATTTGGTGCGGGCGATTGAAACGATAAAAGACGAGCTGCAAGTCACACTGGCCGATATGAATAAGAATGGCAAATTGCTCGAGGCGCAGCGCCTAGAACAACGGGTGAGTTTTGACATCGAAATGCTCGAGGCACAAGGTTTTTGCAGCGGCATCGAAAATTACTCCCGTCATCTCACCGGCCGCCCCGCAGGTGCCCCCCCACCGACATTGTTTGAATATATACCCGATAATTGTTTGGTTTTTGTCGATGAAAGCCATGTCAGCATACCGCAATTGGGCGCTATGTATAAGGGTGACTTTGCGCGTAAAACCACATTGGCAACACATGGTTTCCGCCTGCCAAGTTGTCTGGATAACCGCCCGCTTAAATTCGAAGAATGGGACATTATGCGCACCCAAAGCATCTTTGTTTCGGCCACGCCGGGCAAATGGGAGATGGAGCGCACAGGCGGCGTATTCGCCGAGCAGGTCATTCGCCCGACAGGCCTCATAGATCCCGAGATTGACATCCGCCCCGTCGGCACTCAAGTCGATGATTTGCTCGCTGAATGTCATATAATCATTGCCAAAGGCCAGCGGGTTTTGGTCACCACCTTAACCAAAAGAATGGCCGAAGATTTAACCGAATATATGCATGATCAAGGCATTAAAGTGCGTTATTTGCATAGTGATATCGATACATTGGAGCGGATTGAGATCATCCGCGATCTGCGCCTTGGGGTGTTTGATGTGTTGATTGGCATTAACTTGCTGCGCGAAGGTTTGGATATACCCGAAGTGTCATTGGTGGCGATTTTAGATGCCGATAAAGAAGGCTTTTTGCGCAGTGAAACCAGTTTGGTGCAAACCATTGGCCGCGCCGCGCGGCATGTCGAGGGGCGGGTGATCTTATATGCCGATCGCATCACGGGCTCGATGGAACGGGCGATTGCCGAAACGGATCGCCGCCGTGACAAACAGATGGCGCATAATAAAGCGCATGGCATCACGCCGCAATCGATCAAAAAGAAAATTGGCGAGATCATCGAAAGCATGGCCGAAGGTGATCATGTTACCGCAGGTATGGGCGAGATGGCACCGCAACATATGGTTGGTAAAAATTTGCAAACCCATCTTAAAGAATTGCGCAAGCAAATGTTGGATGCAGCTGGCAATTTAGATTTTGAACAAGCCGCTAAAATCCGCGATGAGGTCAAACGCCTAGAAGAGAATGAGCTTATGGTGTTAGAAGACCCGCTAGCGCGGCAATTCAACTATAATAAAGGCGAGAAGAAGTTAGCGCCGGGTGCGCCCAAAGGTCGCTCCACAAGTGGCAAAGCTGGCAGTCGGACATTCAAAACCAATAGAAGCCGAAAATAATGTAGTCAGATGTTTAAGGTTTATGTCAAATGCCAAAAGCCAAGTGGCGTCACTTCGGTCTCTTCAAACGCGTTATGAGCATCAATATATTCGCGTTTTAGTAGGTTGACTTGCCAGCCTTTTTTGCTCTGATCAATCAATATTTGGTTATAGCTAGCGGCGGGTTTATGGCTGGTGGCAACGGCTGAGGCTGAGGCCACACCGATCATTAATGACGGCCCATATTTATTGTTAATATTGGTAATTTTATTTTTATGGTTATGGCCATAAAGCACCAATTCGGCGCCTTCTTCGGTCAAAATGTCACGCAAATCAGCACAGTCTTTTAGTGCCCGCACATTGGGGGTCATGTGCGGCAAAGGTGGGTGATGAATCATCATCACTCGAAAATAACCTTCTTTTTTAAGATGTGCCAACAGCCGCGTTATGCGCCCGCGCTGGCTGGCGCCCAATTCACCCGTGGCCATAAACGGCGGTGAGGCGACGCCAGAATTAACGCCGATCAATGCCACACGGCCAAAAATCCGCAGGTAAGGGAAGGGGCCATAAGGCACTTCTTGGCTTAATTTAATGCCAACTTCAGTTAATATTTCGGCACCTTGATCACATGAGGTCATATAATCTTGCCAATAATGCAAAACATTGGCAATGCTATCTTCGGTATAAGCATCGTGATTGCCGGGTACGTAAGACATTTTATCAGCAGGCGCAAAAGCTTTCATCCACGCGGTGGCGCGGCGCATTTCAGCGCGCGAGGCGATGTTGACCAGATCACCTGAAAACGCGTAATGGTCAATATCTTGGGTTTTAATGTCTTTTTCAAATACACTCAATACCCGCAATTTATGAATTTTCTTGCGGCTTATTGCCCAAGAAGAAAGCCCCAATATGCGTATTCCCGTCAGCTCAAGCCATGTTGGTTTGGGCATGGGAGGCATATGAATGTCCGAAAAATGTGCGAGCCTAAAATTGTGCATAAAAAGATTTCAATATTGTTGCTAATTTCACTATAATCAACAAGCACAAAATTGAATATGTTTTTTTGCAAAATTTCAAAACAATTACCAATCGCATATAATTATGGCTTTTCAACCTATTATACTTGTCGGCACTATATAAGTGTGCTAGTTCCTACCCATCATAAATGGAGATACAAATGTTATTACGACGAAAAAATAAATCTTAATTTGCCAACCCAAGTTAAATTTATATTTTTGGATGTTTTATGAATCATTTTTCTCTTCGCGCCCTCAGCGCAGATCAAGTCTCTCTCACCCCTTATCAAGCTAAATATCAAGAGCCGGTCAGTCAATTGCTCGATGCCGCCTTCGGTGTCGATCGGCACAATAAATCTAGCTATAAATTACGCGAAACGTGCGAAAAGATAGATGATTTAAGCCTGATTGCATTGCATAAAAATCAAAATGGTGACGAAGTCATCTTGGCTTCAATCGCCTATTGGCAGTTGAATGTCGCGGGGCAGAGCGCCTTATTGCTCGGTCCGTTGGCGGTTAATCCAGAGTTTCAAGGCTTGGGTTTGGGCAAAAAATTAATGGATGAAACCTTGTCAGTGGCGCAGAAGATTGCGAGCTTAAGAGGTTGGAAATTCACTATCTTAATTGGTGATTTAGATTATTATAAAAAAAGCGGGTTTCAACGTGTTCCGTATGGCGCGATTGATTATCCGCCACCGACTGATCCTAATCGGGTGTTGTATTTTGAGTTTGAGCAGGGCAGTTTGCAAAAGCTGATTGATAATGCCCCTCTGCCATTAAGGTTAAATAATAATGACTGATATATTGGCCAAATTGGCAGCAAAAATTGGTGAACAGGGCGATGTTGGCTTTGCGCCTGTCGAGAGTTGGTCACCTGAATATTGTGGTGAGCTTGATATAGAGATTAAAGCCAATGGCGATTGGTTTTATATGGGCACGCCGATCAAACGCCAAAAATTGGTTAAATTATTCACCACAGTTTTATGGCGAGATGTTGAAACCAACGAACATTATCTGGTCACACCCGTTGAAAAGATTAAAATAAAAGTCGCTGATGCGGCATTTATCGCGACAGATATGGTGGTTGATGGCACGGGTGCAAATCAAAGCATTGCGGTGCAGACCAATTTGGCAGGGCAAGTGGTGATTAATGATGAACATAAAATAAGATTTAATCATCAAGATGATCAGTTTATGGCTTATGTTGGCATTAGATATGGCCTAGAGGCCAAATTAACCCGTAGCCTGTGTTATCAACTTGCCGATTATATGGTGGAGCGTGGTGGCAAATTTATTTTAATCAGTGACAAGCACGAATTTGAGGTTTAGTTTGGCTTGATGCAGGATTTTTTGCGCAAAGCGCCACATATATTACACAAAAACATACCCAATGAATTTAACCTTGATCGGGTCGCCGAACTTGGTGATGACGTTCAGATGGAAGGTATGAAATTTCGTCAAGCGGCTGTATTGGTGGCAGTGATTGATCAGGATAATCCAAGTGTCATTCTCACTCGCCGCCCGTTACATATGAAAAAACATGCAGGCCAAATTGCCTTTCCAGGCGGTAAATTGGAGCCAAGTGATCAAGACGCCACTCATGCGGCGCTACGTGAGGCGCACGAAGAGATTGGCTTGGAACCTAAATTTGTTAATGTTTTGGGTTGTTTAGATGTTTACCAAATTGGCTCAGGTTATAAAATTTGCCCGGTGGTGGCAAAGGTTAATAAAGGCTTTGCGCTTAAAGCCGATCCCAATGAAGTTGATGAAATATTTGAACTGCCCCTTGATTTTTTGATGACAGCAGACAATTATAAATTAGAGAGTAAAGTGTGGCAGGGTAGAATGCGGCAATTTTACGTATTGGAATATGAAGATTATTTTATTTGGGGTGCCACAGCAGGCATGTTAAAAAATCTAGCAGATAAGTTGCGAGATTAATCGCAACTATATAAAGGGTGAGTTATGGGTCGTTTTGTTATTGTTGAGATCATCGTGTTTTTTGCGCCCATCGCGCTGTTTTTGCTCTATGTGCGGATATTTCATAAAAAACGCGCCATCGAGGCGCTTAATCGCCGCGTGTTGACCATTCTCATTGCGGTTGGTGTGGTGTTCACTGGTTTTGGCGCTCTGTATCTTTCTAGTCTTGATAGCGATGAATTGCAGGGGGCTTATGTTCCTGCCAAAGTCGTAAATGGTATCGTCGAAGAAGAAGCCCATTTTGAATCTGCAAAATGATCCAGCAAGCTAAATGGCTCAAAGCCAAAAACATTCAATCAGTTTTTAAACTGCTTCACCAAAATGGCGGCACAGGGCGCATTGTTGGCGGCGCGGTGCGCGACCATTTATTGGCTGTGGCCATTGGTGATGTTGATTTTTGTTCAACCCATAGCCCCGAACAGCTTATTAAAATTGCCAAACAAAATAACGTTAGATATATCGAAACAGGGGTTAAATATGGCACAGTCACGCTGATTATTAATCACCAACCGTTCGAGGTGACATCTTTGCGTGAAGATGTTGAAACTGATGGCCGCCATGCCAAAGTTATCTTTGGCGCCAGTTTTAAAAAAGATGCGATGCGACGTGATTTTACCTTTAATGCGCTGTATATGGATGCGCAGGGTGAGGTTTTTGACCCGTTGGGCACCGGCATTGCTGATCTTGAGCATCGCAAGATAAAATTCATTGGCAATGCCAAACAACGTATCGAAGAAGATTATTTGCGTATTCTGCGTTATTTTCGATTCATCGCGCGGTTTGGCTTTGATTTTGATGCCGCTGATTATCAAAAGATTCCCAAATTGGTAGCGGGTTTAGAGCAATTGTCAGCCGAACGGCTGTTGGTCGAGTTTAAACGCATATATGAAAGCGAATTTATAGTCCGTGCTTTAGGTTTGATGGCTGAATGTAAAATATTCGAACAAGTATTTAAATCAAAAATTAAACTAGATAACCTCGAATACTTGCAAATAAATACATTAAGTTATAATAGTATCTGGTTGATTCAACTTAAACTATCTATGCAAAATATAAATGATAAATCTATTGGAAAATGTCTTAAACTATCCAATAAAGATCAAAAAATACTGAATCAATTGAATCAGTTAAGCACAATTCTGAGCCTAGACAAAGATGAATTGTCACGTGAAATTTATAATGACGGACAGGAACTGATCCGTAACAATCTAATTTATTTCGCTGCTGAATCGAATTTTGATTTTATACTGTTAAAACAAAAATTAAATTTTGTTGAAAATTTCGAAATTCCAATTTTTCCCATTAAAGGCGCTGATCTATTTGATCTGGGCTATAAAGCAGGGCCAGACATGGGCAAGCTGATCAAGCAGCTTGAAACAAAATGGCTCAATTCAAATTTCAAATTGGCCAAATCAGCATTGCTTAAGGCCATTTAACAACGGGTGGCATAGATGACAGAATTGAATTTATATTGCCGCCAGTTTTAAGCCCAAAAATTGTGCCTCGGTCGTGCAACAAATTAAATTCAACATAGCGCCCACGGCGAATAAGTTGTTCTTCACGTTGCGCGTCGGTCCAAGCCAATCCCATATTGCGCCTCACTAATTTAGGGTATATGTCTAAAAATCCCTTGCCTACATCCTGAGTGAAGGCAAAATCAGCATCCCAATCACCGCTATTTAGCCGGTCATAAAATATGCCGCCCGTACCGCGTGGCTCATCTCTGTGAGGCAGGTAAAAATAATCATCACACCATTTTTTATAGCGGTCATAATCGGCAATTTCATGCGCCTCACAAGCGCTGCGCATTGCCGCATGAAAGTCAATGGTATCAATATCTTGTTGGTTGCGTCTGGCATCAAGCACTGGGGTTAAATCTCCGCCACCGCCAAACCAAGATTTCGAGGTTACCACAAAGCGTGTATTCATATGCACCGCAGGTACATTTGGGTTGTGCATATGTGCAATCAACGATATGCCCGCCGCCCAAAAGCTTGGGTCATCATCAGTGCCATCAATTTGTTTGGCAAAATCACCCAAAAATTTTCCATTTACACGTGATACATGCACGCCAACTTTTTCGAATACGCGGCCGTTCATCATCGCCATGGTGCCACCGCCAGCATCGGCAATGCCGTCTTGGGTGCGGCTCCAAGGCGTCTTCACAAATTCACCAATTGGCAATTCATCGCCTTGGCCCGAATAATCACGTTCAATCGCTTCAAACGCTTCGATTATTTGGCTTTGTAGGCCTTGAAACCAAGTGTGAGCGGTGTTTTTCTGCTGTTCTAAGTTATTAGTCATGATAGCTCCATGTTGGGAAAGGCGTCCATTTGGCGTAAATATTCACCCATAATAAAGGCAGTGGTCATGGCCAAGTTGAGTGAGCGTGTGTCTTTTTTCATGGGTATAATGATGCGTTCATCAGCCGTGTCATGCACCTCTTGAGGCACACCGACAGATTCGCGACCAAATAAAAAAATGTCATTCGAATCAAACTTAACATCGCAATAAGGGCGGCTGGCTTTAGTTGTTAACAGAATCAAACGTTTATCTTGGTCTTGCCGCCACCCGTTAAAGTGCTGCCAATCAGCATGGCGCTGCATCACGGTTTTGGCCAAATAATCCATGCCCGAGCGTTTTAAACCCTTGGCGTCCATTCTAAAACCCGTTGGTTCAATGATGTGCAGCGTCAGATCCATACAAGCTGCCATGCGCATTATGGTGCCTGTGTTTTGTGGGATGTCGGGCATATAAAGGGCGAGATGCATATCAAATTTACCTGTCAATGGGGCGCTTATTAGGCTGTTGTTAATGGGTCGTGGTTAAACATACAATTAAAATGCGCTGTATAGTTGATTTATAGAGGTTTTTGTACAAAAGTACTGCGACAAAAAGTCCCTTTTAGGGGAAAGATTAGATTGACTCTAGACATCGTGTCTTTTCAGTGGCAAAAGTAGAATAAATATAAGTTTAGATTGTTACAATCTGAGATTAAGCAGGGCGGTCATATACGGCCTGTGAGTTGAAGGGATAAGATATTGGCTGACGCAAGTAAGTTAGAACAACCAGGTCGCCGCGATTTTTTATATATCGCAACTGGCGCATTTGGTGCCTTAGGGGTTAGTGTTGGCGCATGGCCATTGCTCGATCAAATGAACCCAGATGCTTCGGTTAAGGCTTTGGCGTCTATCGAAGTTGATATTTCAACAATCGGCGAAGGCGAATCAATGACTGTCAACTGGCGCGGCAAACCAGTGTTTATCCGCCACAGAACAGCGGTAGAGATTAAAGCTTCAGCCGATGTGCCACTATCCGAACTTAAAGATCCACAGACAGACGCCGAACGTGCTGAAAAGCCTGAATGGTTGATTATGGTTGGCGTTTGCACCCATTTGGGTTGCATCCCACTTGGTGAAGCTGGCGAATATAATGGCTGGTTCTGCCCTTGTCATAACTCGGTTTATGATACAGCGGGTCGTATCCGCAAAGGCCCAGCGCCGTTAAATATGGAAATTCCTGAATATGAATTTCTATCAGACACAAAAATTAAAATAGGTTAGGGAGAAAATTATGAGTGGACATTCTACTTATGTGCCTAAAAGCGATGCAGGGAAATGGCTCGAAGAGCGTTTGCCCATCATCAGTCTTATGCATAGTGCGGCGGTTTCTATGCCTAACCCCAGAAATTTAAACTATTGGTGGGTATTTGGCGGCATCGCCATGTTCATGCTGATCGTGCAAATTGTTACGGGTATTATTTTGGCCATGCATTACACACCGCATGCCGATATGGCGTTTAACAGCGTCGAACATATCATGCGTGATGTGAATTGGGGGTGGATGTTACGTTACACCCATGCCAATGGCGCTTCAATGTTCTTCATTGCCGTTTATATTCATATCCTGCGCGGCATGTATTACGGCTCATATAAAGCACCACGTGAAGTTTTATGGCTACTTGGTATGCTCATCTATTTGCTTATGATGGCAACAGGCTTTATGGGCTATGTGCTACCTTGGGGTCAAATGAGCTTTTGGGGCGCGACAGTGATCACCAACTTCTTCGAAGTTGTGCCGTTCATTGGCGATGACATTCGTACATTACTCTGGGGCGGCTTTGCGGTCGACAACCCAACACTAAACCGTTTCTTCTCATTGCATTATTTGCTGCCATTCGTTATTTTGGGCGTGGTTGTGTTGCACATTTGGGCATTGCATGTCCCCGGTTCAAACAACCCATTGGGCATCGAGCCAAAAACCAAGCAAGATACAATGAGTTTCCATCCGTATTTCACCATGAAGGATCTATATGCCATCGTGCTCTTCGCGATCGTATTGTTCTATTTCGTATTCTTCAATCCAAACTTTATGGGTCACCCAGATAATTATATTCCAGCCAACTCGCTGGTTACCCCAGCGCATATCGTGCCCGAATGGTATTATCTCCCCTTCTACGCTATCTTGCGCTCCATCCCCGATAAATTGGGCGGTGTTGTGGGTATGTTTGGGGCGATCCTCATCATGTTTGTGGTGCCGTGGTTAGATACCTCAAAAGTACGCAGCGCTAAATTCCGCCCTGCTTACCGTATCTTCTTCTGGATATTCGTATTTAACGGCATTTTGCTAGGTTATTTCGGTCAAGTTTCAACCACCGATGATTTCTTGGGCATTCACGGCGTTACAAACCTGCTTGTATCACGTATATCCACAATCTATTATTTCGGTTTCTTTATTGTCATCTTGCCAGTCTTGGGGCTGATAGAGAAAACCAAACCACTGCCGAATAGTATTTCCGAAGCTGTGTTGGGTGTCGAGGGGGCTGCCGAAGAGGCCGCCCTATTGGCCGCAGCAGAAGCTAAAGCATAAGGAGGTTATAATGAATAATCTAAAACAAAATATCACCTCTATTGCTCGCAAAACCGCTATCGCATTATTGGTTGTTAGCAGTGTTTCAGGCTCAGCGCTTGCAGCAGGCGATCATTTAGAAGGCGCACCAGAAGCTAAACATGTTGATTGGTCATGGGCGGGTGTGTTTGGCACATTCGATCGTGCACAATTGCAACGTGGCTATCAGGTTTATAAAGAAGTTTGCGCCAATTGCCATGCCATGGATTTAGTCAAATTCCGTAACCTAAGCCAATCCGGTGGCCCTGAGTTTTCAGAAGCCGCGGTGAAAGTTTTAGCTGCCGAATATGAAATTGAAGATGGCCCTGATGCTGAAGGTGAAATGTTCATACGCCCGCGTGAACCTAAAGATTCAATGCCGGCACCATTCGCCAATAACAATGCGGCCAAAGCCTCAAATGGCGGCGCTCTGCCACCAGATTTGTCGCTGATTGCGAAAGCCCGTGGTCATTATAGTTTTAAAGATCTGTTTATGGGGCGTGATGGCCTTACAGGCGGCACAAATTATATCTATAATTTGCTCACTGGTTATGTTGATGAAGTGCCAGAATATATTCTGGAAAATGATCATCATGTCAATGAAATGGGCAAAGAAGCTGATCCAAATTTTACCGAACAGCATTTCGAGCTTGGTGATAGTAATTTCAATCATTTCTACGAAGGTTATAAAATCGCTATGGCGGCGCCTTTGTTTGAAGACAGTGTTGAATATACCGATGGCACTGCAGCCACTCTAGAGCAACAAGCCGAAGACGTCGCGTCATTCCTCATCTGGGCAGCAGAGCCTAAAATGGAAATCCGCAAAAGCATTGGCATTAAAGTGCTGCTTTATCTGATCATTCTTGCAGGTCTTATGTATGCGGTTAAACGCCGTATCTGGGAAAATGTTCGTCACTAATATGTCAGATGTTAAGTTCACAATAAATTGAAAGAAAAGAGACCTTTAGGGTCTCTTTTTTTATGTCAAAATTCACGAATCGAGTTAAAGTGAATGTAGAGTCTTAAGGGGTAAAAAATGACAAAAACGGTTTTGGGTTTTATCGGCGGCAGTGGCATTTATGATTTGCCCGAAATTACCAATAAACAATGGGTTAAGGTCGAAAGCCCATGGGGCGCGCCGTCCGATGAATTGCTGGTTGCTGAATATAAAGGCATGAAATTGGTGTTTTTACCACGGCATGGCAGAGGTCACAAAATCAGCCCAACCGATATTAATTACCGCGCTAATATAGATGTTTTAAAACGTGCGGGCGTCACTGATCTTATTTCACTCTCCGCAGTTGGGTCTTTAAAAGAAGAATATGCACCAGGTGATTTTGTGATTATTGATCAGTTTATTGACCGCACGGTTAACCGCGAAAAGAGCTTTTTTGGCACAGGGTGTGTGGCGCATGTGTCGCTGGCTCATCCGATCAGCCCCAACCTGCAAAAACGCCTCTATGAAGCGGCACAAAGCCTTGATACAAACTCTCATCTTAATGGTACCTATTTAGCGATGGAAGGCCCGCAATTTAGCAGCTTGGCCGAAAGCAATATGTACCGTGCTTGGGGGTGTGATGTGATCGGCATGACCAATCAACCCGAAGCAAAACTGGCGCGTGAAGCCGAGATTTGTTACGCCGCCGTGTCAATGGTGACGGATTATGATTGTTGGCATCCTGATCATGGCGAGGTTGAGATTCCGCAAATTTTGGCGGTGCTGAAACGGAATAATGAAAATGCTTCAAAACTGGTGCTTAAATTGCTAGAGACATATCCGCATGAGCATGAAGCTTGTTCAATTGGTTCAGACCGCGCGTTAGAATTTGCCATTATGACTGCCCCTGAACATAGAGATCCAAAATTAATCGCGAAATTAGATGCCGTTGCTGGCAGAGTTTTATAAAGGAGCCAGTTATGGCCGTTGACATTCAAGCCCTCATCCGCACCATTCCAGATTATCCGCATGCGGGCATTATGTTCCGCGATGTCACCACATTGTTTAGTGATGCCGATGGCATGCGTGAAGTGGTTAAGCAGTTGGCGGCTTTGTATAAGGATGAGGAATTTGATCTGATTGCAGGCATTGATGCGCGGGGCTTCATCATTGGTGGGGCGCTGGCGATTGAAATGGGCAAAGGTTTTATTCCGATCCGTAAAAAAGGCAAATTGCCCGCTGATGTTATCTCTGAGGAATATGACTTAGAGTATGGCAGCGCGGTTATTGAAATTCATAAAGACGCGCTTACGGCTGGGCAGAAAATTTTGCTGCTGGATGATTTGTTGGCAACAGGTGGCACGGCGTTGGCGGGTGTTAAACTCATTAGGCGGCTAGGTGGTATTGTTGAACATGCGGCATTTATTGTTGATTTGCCGGCACTTGGCGGCGGTAAAAAGCTGGCGGCTGATGGGATAACAGTGGCGGCGTTATGTGCTTTTGATGGTGAGTAGCTTAAAGCAAGCTCAGAGGTTCTGTCTACCCCTTGTTTCCAAGGCACGTGCCATTCAGTGAGCGCGTGTTCGGCCGTTCGCAGCCGCTGCCGTCTAACGCGCGGTCGGCTAGAGAGCGCAGCGAACGCATGCAAGTGTCAACATTGAGCTTAAGCGAACGTATAAATGAAGTACCCGAGTATCGGCAGTACAGCTAACTTTCTTATGTCTTAGCAAGGGTGGATGCAGGTTCATTGTTTGAAATCCCAGCACAAAATTTCTAAGTCAAAACGTTTCGGCATATTCAGGGCGGCGTCCTGCCTGTGCTCTGGAAGTTTGCATTTTTACGTTCGCTGCGCTCTCTAGTGAGCCCCTGCGGGCGCTTGCATCCGCAAGCTTGCTACGCGCTGACCGCGCGACGGCCAGTCGGCCTTGCCTCAGCCTGTCGGCTTCGGACTCTTTTACCATGATAGGTGGGGTTCACTGGATGGCACGTTGTTTGGAAATGAGAGGGAGATAGAAATTCAGAATTTTATTCTTCGTCTTCAGCTCGAAGAGGTTGCCAAAGTTCGATTTTGTTGCCTTCGGGGTCCATAATCCAAGCAAATTTACCGTCTTTGGTGATTTCGATTGGCTGTACTGGTAATACGCCCTTTTGTTTAATCCGCTCGAGCAATATATTCAAATCATCAACAAGATAGTTGATCATAAAGTTGGATTCAGAGGGGTTAAAATAAGTGGTGTCATGGTCAAATGGTGCCCAAACAGTGATTTCATTATTTGAAAATTCTTGGTTGTCTGATCTTCTGAATAATGCGACGCCATTGTCACTTACTGGTACGCCCAGTATCTGTTTATACCATTGGGCTAAGTCAGCGGCGCGTTGTGATTTAAAAAACACCCCACCAAACCCAATCACATGGCCTTTACGGTCGTCTTGACGATTATTCATAATTCAACAGTTACTCAACCCAAATGCCTGCACAGAATCGTGCAGAAGCTAATTTAAAAGCTATACTGTTTCTTAAGTTTTATCAACCAGTTCAGCACATAGTTCATGTGCCAATCGATGCTTAACCAATATGGTTTGCGAGTTGCATATTGTGACGCTCGACCCAGCCCATAATTAAAATGGCATCTATCAACCACCAAATGCCCAATAATGCAAAGCCTAGAAATCCGATGAAAATCACTACAGTTATCCAAGATATAACATGCAATAAGGCCATCATAATGCCCGAAGACGTACGGTTCATATAAAATCTATGCACGCCAAAGCTACCCAAAAAGAACCATAATATATAGGCCAGCATGATGTCTTTTTTGCCAGCATCATAAGCCATCATCTTGCGTGCAGCTTGGGGGTCGTTCATCATTTTATCCTTATATTGTATAATCTATATATAGGTGGTGATTATTGTTTTTAAAGGCATTTAGTTTTCCACTGTTCTAAAAATCTCGCAACTGCGTCACTAATGTACAATGACTGGGTTAAGATATTGATTTTTATCATAAATATTCATTTATATTGATTTGCATCAAGTTTTTTAATATGGCATAAATATTGTGCAGAACAATCAATAGACGCAAATTTAAGCGACATGGAGACAAATATGTTACGCAAATTAATTACAGCTAGTGCGGTTATCATTCTTACATCTGCCATCAGTATCACATCTGTTTGGGCGGCGACACATGAAGTGTTTATGTATAATAAAAACCCCGATAATAAGAAAGAGCGCAACGTGTTTGTACCATCTGTGCTCAAAATAGAATTGGGAGATACAGTAAAATTTATCTCTAAAAGTAAGGGGCATAACACTCAATCCGACAAAAAAAATATTCCTGAAGGTGCTGAAAATTGGAAAAGCAAAATCGGTAAAGATTTTGAAGTGACATATACGGTTGATGGCACTTACGGCTATTATTGCACACCGCATCGTGGTTTGGGTATGGTCGGTCTTATCTTGGTTGGTGATTACAAAGCCAATTATGATGATGTTAAAGCCAGTAAACAAAAAGGCGGCGCTAAAAAAACCTTTAAGAAACTTTATGAACAAGTGGATGCGATGGAATAGACCCCATAATTCACAACTATAAAAGCCCGTAACTCTCCCTTTTGTTGCGGGCTTTTTTGTTGCTCATTGATTAAAATTGGCTATAAGTTAAGTAAAGTTTATTCTAAGAAATGAGTGTTTCATATGCAAGAAATTGGTTTTGCCTTCCCCAATATTGACCCAACAGCCATAAGCATAGGGCCTTTGTCCGTTCAATGGTATGGGCTTGCCTATTTGGCCAGCTTGTTATTGGGTATGATGTATATTAAAAAAATGGCACGTACCGAAGCTTTGTGGGCAGGACCGCATAAATTAACCGATGAAATGGTTGACAATTTAACCTTTTACACATTTTTAGGGGTGTTTTTTGGTGGGCGGCTTGGTTATGTTTTGTTTTATAATTTAGATAAATATTTGGCCAATCCGATCGAGATTTTTTCGGTCTGGGATGGTGGCATGTCAATGCATGGTGGCATTTTATTTTCGGCGCTGATTATATTGGTTTTTGCCCGCTTGCAAAAAATTCATTATCGGCAATTATTTGATGTTTTGGGTGCGGTTTTGCCGATTGGGCATTTTTTAGGCCGCATTGCTAATTTCGTCAATGGCGAGCTGTGGGGGCGGGTGACAGATGCGGCTTGGGCGGTGCGTTTTCCTGCAGGTGGTGGCGAGCCACGGCATCCTAGCCAGCTTTATGAATCACTGTTAGAAGGCTTGCTGAGCTTTATTATTTTGTGGGTTTTGGTGTGGAAATTTAAAGGCTTAAAACGGCCTGGTTTGGTGGCGGGTGTTTCGGCCATTCTTTATGGTTCTAGCCGTATATTTGTTGAATTTTTCCGTGTACCAGATGCGCAAATTGGCTATTATTTTGGGTTTATCACGCAGGGTATGATTTTATCTATGCCTTTGATATTACTTGGCATATGGCTTATTTTTACGTCTAACAATGAAAAATTGAAGCAGGCGTGATATGGAGAGCATTCTAAAATCTTACATTGCTGAAAAAGGCATGATGAGCTTGTCAGAATTTATGCAAATCTGCCTTGGTCATCCGACGCATGGTTATTATATTAAATCTGAAGTTTTTGGCCAAGATGGCGATTTTACCACTGCACCTGAAATTAGCCAAATGTTTGGCGAAATTATTGGACTGTGGTTGATTGATTGTATTGATAAATTACCTGTATCGGCTGATTATAATATTATTGAGCTTGGCCCGGGTCGTGGCACGTTGATGGCCGATATTTTGCGGTCGATGGCTAAATTTAGAACCAAGTTTAAGCTCAACATTCATATGGTGGAAATGAGCCCTAAATTGCGCGAAATGCAGCGCGAGAAATTAAGTGGTTTTTCGGATAATATCACTTGGCATAAAGATTTGGATGAGTTGAAAACTTCAATTAATTCATCGGCTTGTCTGTTTGTTACTAATGAGTTTTTCGATGCCTTGCCGATTAACCAATATGAGTTTTTGGATGGTGTTTGGTACGAGCGTATGGTGGGGGTTAAAGATGGCAAAATCGGCCCGACATTGTCGATGCGGCCGGTGGAAGTTGAGTTGCCACATATATTAGAGGGGCGTGCGGCGGATGGGGCTATATTTGAAAATAGCCCTGCGACTAAATTTTATTTGGGTAAGATAATTGAGATTTTAAAGCGGAATAAAGGGGCGGCTTTGATTATTGATTATGGGCATGATGGACATGGGTTTGGTGATAGTTTGCAAGCGGTTAAGGCTCATAAATATGCGAAAATATTTAAGAATTTAGGCAAGCAAGATATCACCGCACATGTTAATTTTACGAGCTTGAAAGAAGCTGCAAAGGCGCAGAATATAATGGTTAGCCCTGTGGTGACGCAAGCTAATTTTTTGGGTGATTTGGCGATTGGGTTGCGGGCGCAGATGTTGATACGGAGAAACCCTGAGCAGGAAATGCAAATTGCTCAAGCGCTTAATCGGTTGATTGGCGAGGATGAAATGGGCACTTTATTTAAGGTTTTATGCTTGCATAATTGTGAGTTTACACCTGTTGGTTTTGGGTTAGAATAGCTAAAAAAGCAGTCAAAATAGGCCAAAAACAGGCTAAAAACAGCTAAAAAAGGGCAAAAAATGCACGAAAAATTGCAAAATATGGGCAAATTACCGTGTTTTTTTGCCGAAAATTTATCAAAAACCCCTCAAATTAGGCATTGTTTCACGACGCGTTTGGGTGGTGTTTCACGGGCTGAATTTTCAAGTTTGAATACGGGGCTGCCCGAAACTTCGTTGGATGATCCTGCCGACATTGAAGCCAATATGAACATCATATGCAAAAGTTTTGGCATTGCCCGCAACCGCTTATTTACGGTTAAGCAGGTGCATGAAAAAGATATATATGTGGCAACGGGCGGTATGATGAATCCTGAGCCTGTGGCTGATGCAATTATTACCCAACAAAAAGGTTTGGCGTTGGGGATAAGAACTGCTGATTGCGTGCCGATTTTGTTAAGCTCTGGCGATGGCGATATGGTGGCGGCGGTGCATGCGGGCTGGCCGGGTACTTATGCGGGGATTATTCAGGCGACGGTGAAGAAAATGGTGTCGATGGGGGCTGATTTGAATGAGATTGTGGCATCGGTTGGCCCGGCGATTGCGGGCGATAGTTATGAGGTGGGCAAAGAGATTTTTTCGCAATTCACCCGCCAAAACTATGAATATTCGGCTTATTTTCGTAAATCTGAACGGCTTGATCATTATATGTTTAATTTATCTGGCCTTGTGGCCAAGATTTTAGACAATATTGGCATTAGAAATATTAATCATATTCAGGTGGATACCTATAAAAACGAAGATTTGCTTTACTCTCATCGCCGTGCAACTCATAATGAGGTGCAAAGAGAAGGTCGGCAATTGTCGGTTATTATGATTTCTGATTAGCATATTGGATAGATTATGAACATGCTCGCGCGTAAAAAACTTGGCAAAACTGTTAAATTAACCACTGTAACTTCGTTGTCGGCGCTGATGAGTGCTTGCACGATTTTTTCATCACAGGAAACCCATGTTGGCACAGATGGTGCGGATGTAATGACTGGCACTGCGAATACGAACGATATATTTTTATCGAGTTTAGGCGCTGACCGGATTGATGGGGTGAGTGGGGTGGCAAATATTTTTGGCCGTAATTTGATTGATTATTCGGGCTCTAATGCTGGGGTGAAAATTACTTTGGATGGTGTGACGGTTGGGGTTGGTGGCCATGGCGAAGGCGATGTTTTGCTGAATATCAATAATGCCACTGGCTCGGCTTTCGATGATGAGCTGACGGGTAATGCCGAGGTTAATAAGTTAATCGGTGCAAATGGCAATGATAAACTTAGCGGCTTGGCTGGCAATGATACTTTAATCGGTGGGTTGGGCGCGGATGTTTTGGATGGTGGCGAAGGCCGGGACACTGCTGATTATAGCGATTCGTTAAGCGGCATTGCCATTGATTTGGCGGCAGGCACGGCAACGGGTGGTGAGGCTGAAGGCGATACCTTTATTTCGATAGAGATTATCAAAGGTGGTGAATTTGCTGACACTTTGAAAGGTGATGTTGAAGACATTACGTTTTATGGCGGCGGCGGTAATGATGTGCTTATTGGCGGTGCGGGGAGTGATAGCCTCTCGGGTGAAGCCGGCAACGACCAAATAGAAGGCGGCGCGGGGAATGATCAAATTTATGGCGGTGATGGAAATGACCGCTTGGATGGCGGCGCGGGTGATGACAATTTAATTGGTGAAGCGGGTGATGATGTTTTAATTGGCGGCGCGGGTGATGATTTTTTAAGCGGCGGTATGGGTGCGGATAATATGCAGGGCGGTGATGGGATTGATACAATCTCTTATGCTGACTCGACTGCTGGGGTGAATGTTAATCTTGCTTTGCTGACGGCATCGGGCGGGGATGCGGCGGGAGATGTTATTTCGTCTATTGAAAATGTGTCAGGCTCGCGTTTTGATGATGTGCTTATTGGCAGTGATGCTGACAATGTTTTGAGCACATATTCCGATGGGTTTGATAAGCTGGACGGCGGGGCTGGGGTTGATAAAACTGTGGTTTCGATCGGTTATTTTCAGGTGGCGTTGGTTAACCCGATGAAATTGAGTATCATAAAAGATGACAATAAAATAGCCTTTGATTTTCATGGTCATGAAGGCGAATTGAAATCTATAGAATTCTTAAAATATTCTGACAATGCTGGCACAGTTGAGTTGGATATGAAGGATGTGTGGAGTGAATTGGCGGCTGATGAACAGAGTAAATTTAGTGATGAAACTGATTTTTTAAATTGGTTGGGTGATGACGCTGGGTATAATTATGAAGGTTTGTGAATGTTATCGTTTTTCTCTGCATAAATTTGACTTAATTTTTGATTAGAATCTTTCAAATGCTTTGAAAGGTTTGTGGCTATGGGTAGTGCTTTTTGGATTGTTGTGGTTTTGATGCCGCTGGTTTATCTGTTGCTTACCTATGTAGTTATGTTTGGCATCGCACGTTATTGGGGGTTTTACCCATCGATTATTGTGGGTTGGCTGATTGTTTTACTGCCCGTCTATTATTTACTTAATGAATTGCGCTTGTGCCTTAAAGTGTCTGCATGTGATGGGAATGATGTGTTGCCATTATGGCTGTTGAATTATATTGCGGTGCCATTATTGGTATTTGTTGGTTTGTTGATGACGTGGCATATGTGGTATAATTATAAAAAGCCCAAACTAAATGAATAGATTGGGCTTTGGCTGAGATTTTGTTGAAAATATTAGAAATTATCGCCATCGAACAGGCGGCCGACGCCGCCTAAGATAGAACCTTCGCCTTTTGAGCCGCCAAATTGTGGGGCATTGGCGAGCATGCGGCCAGCGAGGCGTGAGAAGGGTAGGGATTGAATCCATACTTTGCCGGGGCCTTGTAGCCTTGCGAAAAATACACCTTCGCCGCCGAAAATCATCGATTTAATGTTGCCTGCGCGTTCTACATCCATATCTACCGTTGGTTCCATGGCGGCGAGGCAGCCTGTATCGACGTGTAGGACTTCGCCAGCTTTTAGGTTGTGTTCGACCAAGGTGCCGCCTGCGTGGATGAATGCCCAGCCATCGCCTTCTAGGCTTTGCATGATAAAACCTTCGCCGCCGAATAGGCCTGTCATGATGCGTTTTTGGAAATGAACGCCGATGGATACGCCTTTGGCGGCGCAGAGGAATGCGTCTTTTTGGCAGATAATTTTGCCGCCGATTTGATCGAGTTTTATGGGGATGATGTGGCCTGCATAAGGGGCGGCGAATGAGACTTTGGCTTTGCCTGTGCCTTGGTGGGTGAAGACGGTGGTGAACAGGCTTTCGCCAGTGATGAGCCGTTTGCCTGCGCCTAATAATTTATCGAACAGGCCGCCTGATTGATCGGCGTTTGAGCCATCGCCAAACACGGTATCCATGGTGATGTGGCTGTTTTTCATCATCATGGCGCCTGCTTCGGCAATGGCGCTTTCGCCTGGGTCGAGTTCTATCTCGACAAATTGCATTTCTTGGCCTTTGATTTCGAAGTCAATATCATCATCTAGGCCTGCTTGTGCTGAATGACGAGCGATTTTAATTTCTGGAATTTGAAAATCTGACATGTTTACCTCTTTATTTTATTGATATCTATGAGTTAGTGTGTAAATTTTAATTTTCAATATATTTTAAATTTAAGGATAGTCAAAAAAATGTCAAAACAAATGATATTGCGGCATAGTGGGCCTTCGCCTTTTTGTAGAAAAGTTGACATTGTGGCTAAGCATCATGGGCTTGTTGGGCAAATAACTGCGCAAGATGTGGATATGAATGATGAGAATGAAACTTTGCGGGTGCAAAACCCGTTGGGTAAAATACCTGCTTTGATATTGGAAAATGGGCAGAATATTTATGACAGCCAAGTGATTGTTGAATATTTGGAAGATATTGGTGGTGGGGCGGCGTTGATGCCGACAGGTGCGGGGCGGATTGAGAAATTGACGCAATATGCGTTGGCTAATGGCATGACCGAGGCTTGTTTGTTGGTGGTTTATGAGAAGCGTATGCGGCCTGAAGATAAATATCATCAAGGGTTTGTGGATTATCAATTGGGCAAGATTGGGCGGGGGCTTGACCGTGTGTTGAGTGATTTGCCTAGTTTGGAGAAGCTTGATATTGCGAATATTATGACTGCAGTGATGCTTGAATATATGGATTTGCGGGTTAATGAGGATTTGCGGGATGGCACTGAGCTTGGTGCGAATAAAGGGACGTGGCGCAGCAGCCATAGTGGTTTGAGTGATTGGTTGGCGGGATTTGAGAAATTGTGCCCGTATTTTGGAGAAACGCGGCCTTATTAGGGTTGGCGGAACTCTGAGCTTGAGTGGTGTCCTTGTTGGGGCTGTGGAAGTTTGCATTATGTTGGGCACTGCGTGCGTTCGCTCCGCTCTCTAGCTAAGCCACTCAGCCGCTGATCAGCGGTGAAATCACCACCCAACCTAACCGCATTATGCTTAGTGAGCTAGAGGTTGGCGATGCTCTGAGCTTCGGTGCGTTCGACAAATTCTGAATTTGCAGCCTTGTGCTTATCGTGGAAAAAGGGCCCGAAGCCTTTAGGCTGAGGCAAGCGCGACTGCGCGTCGCCGTTAGGCGTGGCTAGGCAAGAGAACGGAGTGAACGCACGCAGTGCTTATAGAGAGCAAAGCGAACGATAAAAAGAGAGGCGCAGCCGAACAAATGTGAAATGGGTTGGATTGTGCGGAGTTTTGAAATATAGTGATGGCAAATTGAGGATAGAATTATGACCCAGACCAATAGCAAGTTTTTTGACGATTTAGCCAAAGTGACCACTAATGTGGTGAGTGCGGCTGAGGGTGTGCTTGACGAGGCCAAAGAAATGGCTAAGAACCAAGGCGAAAAGTGGATTAATGAAATGGAATTGGTGAAGCGTGAAGAGTTTGATGTTTTGAAAGAAATGGTTGTGAAAATGACGCTTGAAAACGCTGAATTGGTTAACCGTATTGACGCGCTTGAGGGTAAAAGTGGGGGTAAGTGATTCATTGGTTGAAGACTCTGCTTTGGACTGCTAAACAAACGCAAGTGTAAAAACTTGCCGCCGTTAAAACCCACATATCTGGCGTGACACGTGAATTTGCCGTCTGACGCCTGATCTAAATAGAGAGTCTGTCGCCATGAAACTGGTTGCTGGTAATTCTAACCTTCCGCTTGCTCAAGAAATTTCTAAATATATAGGTATATCGTTGATTGATTGTGAAGTGAAGCGCTTCGCTGACGAAGAAATTTATGTAGAAATTAAAGAAAATGTACGGGGAGATGATGTTTATATCATTCAATCTACCTCTTACCCAACTAATGACCATTTGATGGAGCTGCTCATCATTACAGATGCGTTGCGACGTGCTTCGGCCAAGCGGATCACCGCGGTGATGCCGTATTTTGGTTATGCGCGGCAAGATAGAAAACCTGCACCGCGGGCGCCGATATCGGCTAAGCTTGTTGCCAACTTAATTACCCGTGCGGGTGTTGACCGGGTGTTGACTATGGATTTGCATGCTGGGCAGATACAAGGGTTTTTTGACATTCCTACTGATAATTTGCAAGCGGCGCCGGTGATGGTGCGCGACATTAAGCAGCATTTTAATGGTGAGAAAATTATGGTTGTATCGCCTGATATTGGCGGTGTGGTGCGGGCTAGGTCATTGGCCAAGCGGATTAATGCGCCGCTTGCTATTGTTGACAAGCGCCGTGAGAAGGCTGGTGTATCTGAAGTGATGAATATCATTGGTGATGTGAAAGGCTTTGACTGCATTATGGTGGATGACATTGTGGATAGTGGCGGCACATTGTGCAACGCAGCTGACGCTATGTTGGCGGCGGGTGCGAATTCGGTGACAGCTTATATTAGCCATGGTGTGTTATCTGGCGGGGCGGTATCGCGCATTGTGAATAGCAATTTGCGTGCTTTGGTGATTACGGACAGTATTTTGGCCAATGAGGCGGTGAAAACTGCATCAAATATTCGCACCATTACCATTGCTGAGCTGTTTGGTGAAGCGATAAGAAGGACGGCGAATGAAGAGTCGGTATCTGACTTGTTTATAGTGTGATAAGTGTGAGCTAAAGCTTGCATTTGCTGGATTTAGTGGTATAAACCGCTATCGATTTTAAGATTAAAGATCTTCCACCCCTGGAGGGAACTGTCTCTTAATGATTGAAAAGCTATGCCCAGTAAGGGCTTTTTAGGAGAATTAAAATGGCTGATATGATTACTTTAGAAGCTAAGATGCGCGAAAGAGTTGGCAAGGGGGCTGCTCGTAAAGAACGCCGTGAAGGTAATGTACCTGCGGTTATTTACGGTGACGGTCAAGACCCTGTATCCATTTCGCTCGATTATAACTTGATGTTTAAACTGATCTTTAAAGGTGGTTTTAAACAAACGCTGTTTGAAGTGGATGTTGAAGGCACGAAAACACGGGTGATTTGCCGTGCTGTGCAACTTGACCCTGTTAAAGACACACCCGTACATATTGACTTTTTCCGTCTTGGAAAAGGCGCGACGCTTGATCTTGAGATTCCTGTTACATTCTTGAACGAAGAAGAATGTCCTGGTCTTAAAGCTGGTGGTGCATTGAACGTGGTTCGCCATAGTATTATGGTGACTGTGCGTGCGAATGCCATTCCATCTGAAATTGTGGTTGATTTGATTGCGCTTGAAGTTGGCGAATCTATCCATATTTCGCAAATCACGTTGCCTGAAGGTAGTAAATCTACCATTAGTGATCGTGACTTTACCATCGTATCTGTGGCTGCACCTGGTGGCGCTACTGATGAAGATGAAGATGAAGTGGCAGATGATGCAGCAGCAGAAGACGGTGCTGAAACACCTGATGCAGATGCTGATAAATCTGAAAATTAATATAATAAGGTTTTACGCATAAACGGAGCGAGCTCATGCGACTGATAGTTGGTTTGGGGAATCCTGGTTCGGAATATGCGCAAAACCGCCACAATGTTGGCTTTATGGCGGTGGACGAGATTGTTCGCCGCCATAGTTTTGCCCCCTATAAGCAGAAATTTAATGCACTTATTTCTGACGGGCGGTTGGGCACTGAAAAAGTGCTGGTTATGAAACCTCAGACATTTATGAACTTATCTGGCCAAGCGGTTGGGGAAGCGATGCGCTTCTATAAGCTTGAGGCTGATGATGTGGTTGTTTTGTATGATGAGATTGATTTGGCGCCTGCTAAATTTAGAGTGAAGTTTGGTGGTGGTGTGGCTGGGCATAATGGCCTGAAAAGCTTGAGCCAGCATATTGGTAATGATTACCATAGAGTGCGGATTGGTGTGGGGCGACCTGCTCAGAAGAGCCAAGTGGCAAATTATGTGCTGGGTAATTTTGGTAAGGCTGATTTAGATTGGTTGGTGCCGTTGCTGGATAGTATGGCTGACGCTGCGCCAAAATTGGTGCTTGAAAAATTGAATGAATTTAAGGTGGCGGTGGAGCAAAAACTTGCGAAAACTGCGCCGTTAGAGGAAGATAAGCCTGAAATTGTGGTTAAGAAGAAGACCGAAAACAGGCCGCCGAAGACCGTGAAATTGGGCAACCCATTTGCGGCATTGAAAAAATTAAAAGATAAATTAGGAGATTAAGATGGGTTTTAAATGTGGTATTGTGGGCTTGCCGAATGTTGGTAAATCGACCCTTTTTAATGCGTTGACACAGACAGCGGCGGCGCAAGCGGCGAATTTTCCATTTTGTACGATTGAGCCAAATGTTGGTGATGTGGCGGTGCCTGATGCGCGGATTGCTGCGGTGGCGGCGATTGAGGGTAGTAAGGAACTTATTCCATCTCGGTTGACCTTTGTTGACATTGCGGGTTTGGTAAAAGGTGCATCTAAGGGTGAAGGATTGGGTAACCAGTTTTTGGCGACCATTCGGGAAGTGGATGCGATTGCTTATGTGTTGCGGTGTTTTGAAAATGATGACATTACGCATGTTGAGGGGCGTATTGACCCGCTTGCTGATGCTGAAATTGTTGAAACTGAATTGATGATTGCCGACTTGGAAAGCTTGGAAAAACGCATTCCTGCGATGCGTAAAAAAGCTGGTATAAAAGACAAGGAAGCCATTGAGATTTTTGCGGTGATGGAAGCGGCTTTATTGCCATTGAATGAGGGTAAGCCTGCGCGCCATGCCAAGATTGATGATGACCAGAAAGAAATTTTTAAAGGTTTGAATTTGCTGACATCTAAGCCTGTGCTTTATGTTTGTAATGTTGATGAGGACAGCTTGGCGAGCGGCAATGCGTTTTCTGAATTGGTGGCCAAAAAGGCGGCTGACGAAGGCGCAGCTATGGTGATTATTTCGGCTGAGATTGAGGCTGAAATTAGTACATTGGAAGCTGATGAAGCCAAAGAGTTTATGGATGATTTGGGCATTGTTGAGCCTGGGCTTGATCGGATGATTCGAGTGGGTTATGAGCTGCTTGGGCTTGAGACTTATTTTACGGTTGGGCCGAAAGAAGCGCGGGCGTGGACGATTAAGACTGGGACGAAAGCGCCTAAGGCTGCTGCGGTGATTCATACTGATTTTGAAAAAGGTTTCATCAGAGCTGAATGCATGGCTTATGATGACTTTATTAAATATAATGGTGAGCAGGGTTGTAAAGAAGCTGGTAAGCACCGTGTTGAGGGTAAAGAATATATTGTTAAAGACGGTGATATTTTGCACTTTAGATTTAACGTATAATATTTGCTTGTGTTGATTGGGCGTTTGAGTTTTACTATTTGAATGACCCAGAACCAAAATAAAACCCGAGAAACTAATGCTGATGTGTTGGCGTTTTTAGCGACGATTGAAAAAGATCAGAAGCGTGAAGACGCGCATAAAATTATGAATATGATGGAAGATATTAGCGGCTTTCCAGCTAAAATGTGGGGCAGTTCGATCGTGGGGTTTGGCAGCTATCATTATAAATATGAAAGTGGCCGTGAAGGCGATAGTATGAAGATTGGTTTTTCGCCGCGTAAAGCTAATATTGTGCTTTATATTATGAGTGGGTTTGAAGCTTATAGAGATAAGCTTACTGGTTTTGGGAAATTTAAAACTGGAAAATCTTGTTTATATATCAATAAATTATCTGATATTGATGAGGATATATTGCGCGATATGGTTAAGGCTGATGTCGAGCATATGAATGAAAAATATGGTTGAGATTAGCGCCTGATGAGGTCGTCCATCCAGCGGAAGAGTTTTATGATGGGGAAGATCCAAATAAAACCTGCTATGGCGAAGAAGGTGATTTCCCAACCGACGCCATTGCCCAATACCCAAAATTCGCCAATGGCTGCAATGATGAAGCAGTAAATGGTTAGATATATTATGACCGCGACGATGCCGATGAGTTTGCGGCTGCGTTCTGGGATTTTGGTCGCCATATTGTCTCCTATATATAGTATTTCAAATAAGCTGATTGGCGGATAAAGTCAATATTGACTTGTTTTTTGCCGTCATATTTTTTAAGAATGAGCGGTATTTATTTTATTGGGTGAAAAATGCAGAAACAAATATTAGCGCAGCAGATTTGGCTTTGGACCATATGTTTTTTTATTGGCTTGATGGTTGTGGTTGGTGGGGCGACGCGCTTGACCAATAGTGGGCTGTCGATTACTGAATGGAAGCCGATTATGGGGGCGATACCGCCGCTTAATGCTGCGGATTGGTTGATTGCGTTTGAGAAATATAAGCTGATACCTGAATATTTATTTGAGCATGCTGACATGACGGTGGAGACGTTTAAATCTATCTTCTGGTGGGAATGGTCGCATCGGTTTTTGGGGCGGTTTGTGGGTATATTGTGGTTTGTGCCGTTTGCTTATTTTTTGGTGCGTAAGCAGATTGTTAAAGGCTATGTTTGGAAATATTTGGTGCTGGGTTTGCTGGGCGGGGCGCAGGGTGTGTTGGGCTGGTATATGGTGATGAGCGGGCTTGTGGAGCGGGTTGATGTGAGCCAATATCGCTTGGCAGCGCATTTGGGATTGGCGATATTTTTGTTGGCTTTGAGTTTTTGGTATGCTTTGGAATTGGGGACGTTGAAGGCTTGGAAGGCTGATGTGCCTGCTATGGCTAAGCGCAGGCGTGGGGTTTTTGCTTGGGTGTTTTTGGTGGTTATATTTGTGCAGATATTATTGGGGGCATTGGTGGCGGGGACGGACGCTGGGATGGCTTATAATACGTGGCCATTGATGGGGGATTTGTTTATTCCTGATGGATTATATGATTTAATGCCGGCTTGGTTGAGTGCGTTTGAGGATGTGACGACTATACAATTTAACCATCGGATGTTGGCTTATTTTATTGTTGTTTTGGTGGGTTTTCAGGCGGTGTTTATTTATCGCAATGAGGCTAGTAATAAAATATTGAAGCTTAGTTTGGTTTGGGTGAAGGTGGCGATTTTGGTGCAGATTGGGCTGGGTATTATGACTTTGTTGACATTTGTGCATTTGCATACGGCTTTAACTCACCAGATTGGGGCGGTGATTTTGCTGATGTTGGCGATTAATCACATTTACAAAATTGCTTATGAATATAAATAAATTTGCCATAAGATGATCACAATTAATCGGTATATAAAGCCGATTGAGATATTTGGTAGATGAAATGAAAATGTTGAAAACCTATTTATTAATTTTTGCGCTTAGCCTGTTGCCGATTGGCTTGGTGAGCCCTGCTATTGCAGAAACGGTGCAGGTGGAATTTAAAGTGGTGAATATGCAAGGTTTGACTGACCAATATAAAGTACGCAAAATATTATCGGCGCTTGATGGCATTGAAAAAGTGATTTTAACTGATGATAATGACATTGTATTTATGGTTTTTGATGATGAGTTAAGCAGCTTGTTTGATATTAAAACTGCTTTGGCGGCGCAGGGCTATCCTGCGACTGAAATTAAGCCACTTTGAAATTAACTTCAAAATTTATTATTTTGCAAAATAATTGGCTTTGCCGCTTGTAGTTGCGTTTATAATCTTTATATCTTGCATACAGATTTACATGATGTGAGCTTATAAATATGCTTGAATATTTTCAATTATTAGGTGGTTTGGTTTTGCTGCTGATTGCTGGTGACGCGCTGGTTTCTGGCGCGGCGAGCTTGGCGATTAAATTTAAAATATCGCCGTTAGTGATTGGCCTGACGGTGATTGCGTTTGGCACCAGTGCACCTGAGCTTTTTGTATCACTTAAAGCGGCATTTAACGGCACACCTGGCATTGCGATTGGTAATGTTGTTGGGTCGAACATAGCCAATATTTTACTGGTGCTGGGTTTGCCAGCGATATTTTACAGTATGAATGCTGACAATGAAGATGTACGCAAGAATATGAAGGTGGTTATGTTGGCATCCTTGGTATTTGCGGGCTTGGTGCTGACTGGGGTTCTGGTTTGGTGGCATGGGGCGATATTGTTTGCTGGCATCATATTGTTTTTATATTTTGAAGCCAAAAAATCGCGTAATAAACGTAAAAATGGTGAATATGATTATTCGGAAATTGAAGATGAGTTAGACGCCACGCCGAAACGCGGTTGGAAAATTGCTTTGTTTTTGCTGTTTGGCATGGCTGGACTGCCGATTGGGGCGCATTTTTTGGTGGAAGGCGCTTCGAGCATTGCGTTGGACTTTGGCCTGAGTGAAGCGGCGATTGGTTTGACTGTGGTGGCGTTGGGCACGAGCTTGCCTGAGCTTGCGGCGGTGTTTTCGGCAGTGCGGCGTAAAGAATCTGATTTGGCGATTGGTAATATCTTAGGCTCTAACTTGTTTAATATGCTGGCGGTGATGGGTCTTACCGCGCTTGTGCACCCTGTGGCGATACCTGCGTCTATTATTAATGTTGATATATGGATTATGTTGGCGGTGACTATTTTATTGTATCTGGTGATCTCGCGCATTAAGAATATTAGCACTATGGTGGGTGGGACATTTGTGGCGTTTTATGTGTTTTATATTTTTACGGCGCTTGGCTAGGGGATGGGTATGGGTTTGAATTTTGCGAATGCTGATAAGAATGAGCGGCATGTGTTTATTCATGGGATGAAATTAAAAGCCTCTATTGGTATTTTTGACCATGAGAAGGCGCGCAAGCAAATGATCATTATTGATGTTGATTTGGTGGTGGATGATGTGCCGCATGATGATGACATTGAAAATGTGGTGAATTATAAGCTGATTGTTGAAGACATTGAGGCTTATGTTGAGGCTGGGCATGTTTTATTGGTTGAGACTATGGCTGAGAAAATTGCTGACATTTGTTTGAAAGATGAAAAGGTGAAACGGGCTTTGGTGAAGATTGAAAAGCCTGAGGCGTTTATTCATGTGGGCGGGGTTGGTGTGGCTGTGGAACGCTGCCGAGATTAGTGTTTTTTGATTGGTCTGTTGCGTTGAATCTGCTATAGAACAAATAATGAACGATGTGACTTCTGGCCCTGAGCTGATAAAACAATATGCCCAAACCCTGCCTAACAAACCCGGTGTTTACCGTATGTTTGCTAAAGATGGGCGGCTGCTTTATGTGGGTAAAGCGAAGAGCTTGATTAAGCGGGTGATGTCTTATAGCCGCATTGGTAGCCAATCTAATCGCATTGTGAATATGATTTTGCAGACTCATTCTATGGAGTTTGTGACCACGCAATCTGAGTCTGAAGCTTTGTTGCTTGAGGCTAATTTGATTAAGCGGTTGCAGCCGAAATATAATATTTTGCTGCGTGATGATAAGAGTTTTCCTTATATTTTGATTAAGCGTGACCATGAGGCGGCGCAAATTGTAAAACACCGTGGGGCGCGCAAGCCTAAGGGTGAGTATTTTGGGCCGTTTGCGGCGGCGGGGGCGGTGAACCGCACCATATCGATTTTGCAGCGGGCGTTTTTGCTGCGGACTTGCACTGATAGTTATTATAATGCGCGGTCGCGGCCTTGTTTATTGTATCAGATTAAGCGCTGTGCGGCGCCTTGTACGGGGGAGATTTCGCTTGATGATTATGAGAAATTGGTGGGGCAGGCTGGGGATTTTTTAAAAGGTAAAAGTAATGACATTCGGCGCGAGATTCAGGTGAATATGAATAAGGCGTCGGAAGAGATGGAATATGAGTTGGCGGCGTTTTACCGTGACCGTATGGCGGCTTTGACGATGATTCAAAGCGATGACAAGGTGAACCCAACTACGATTGTTGAGGGGGATATTTTTGCGTTGTTTATGCAGGGCGGGCAGGTGGCCATTCAGGTGTTTTTTATTCGTGCTGGGCAGAATTGGGGTAACCGATGTTATTATCCTAAGATTGATAAGGGGCATGAGGCGGAGGGTATTCTTGAGAGTTTTATTGCGCAGTTTTATGATAATAAGCCTTGCCCTAAGCAGTTGATTGTTTCGCATGAATTGCCTGAGGCTGAGTTGATGTCTGAGGCTTTGGGGAGCCGTATTGGGCATAAAGTTGAGATTATTTGCCCGAAGCGGGGGGATAAGATGAATATGATGAAGCAGGCTTTGCGTAATGCTGAGGAGGCTTTGGGGCGGAAATTGGCGGAGACATCTAGCCAGCGGAAGTTGTTGTCGCAGGTGGGGGAAAAATTTGGCATGGTGGATATGCCTGAGCGGATTGAGATTTATGACAACAGCCATATATCGGGCGCGCATGCGATTGGGGCTATGGTTTGTGCTGGGGTTGATGGGTTTTTGAAGAGTCAGTATCGGAAGTTTAACATTAAATCTGACATTGTGGCGGGGGATGATTATGGCATGATGCGGGAGGTGTTGACGCGGCGATTTAAGCGGATGTTGGCTGAGGAGAATGACCCGACTAAGCAGAGTATTATACCGCAGAAGCCTGACATTGTGTTTGTTGATGGTGGCAAGGGGCAGCTTTCGATTGCGGTTGCGGTGTTTGCTGAGTTGAATATTGATGACATTATTTTGATTGGTATTGCCAAGGGGCCTGAGCGTAATGCGGGGCGGGAGACGTTTTATTTGCCTGATGGGACGAATTTTATGCTGCCGCATAATGACCCTGTGCTTTATTATATGCAGCGGATGCGGGATGAGGCGCATCGGTTTGCGATTGGGACGCATCGGGCGAAGCGGAGTAAGGCTTTGGTGAAGAGCCCGTTGGATGACATTTCGAATATTGGGGCGAGCCGTAAGAGGGCTTTGTTGTTACACTTTGGGAGTGCTAAGGCGGTATCGGGCGCGAGTGCTAAGAATATTGCTTTGGTGGATGGAATTAGTGCGAAATTGGCTGAGCATATTTATGACCATTTTCACGAGAACTAAAAGTTCTCGTGAAAATGTTTTGTTTGGCACTGCGTGCGTTCGCTCCGCTCTCTAGCTTAAGCTACTCAGCCGCTGGTGGGAGGTAAATTCACCACCCAACCTGACCGCATTATGCTTAGTGAGCTGGAGTTTGGTGAAATTCTGAATTTTGGTGCGTTCTAT
>NVUH01000040.1 GCA_002401855.1 Hyphomicrobiales bacterium | reverse complement strand
GAAAACGGCATATCCTCACCATCCTCAAATCCAAGCGATGCCGCCACCGCCGCCGATGATGTGCCAATCACCCCAAAACCCAATTTTCGGCAAGAGAGCGCACTCTGCACATCCCAAACATTACCCAACACCAAAAATTCATTAAATATACTCATAATCTAGCTCCATAATTAGCCCCATATTATGAATTTACAATTTCCGCCGCTACCGAAAACTTAACAAGTATGTTGAAACGCCCACAAAATTTCAATCTACCACCAAGCACCCCTGCGATTCGGTGAGCGCGTCCAGTAGCCGTTCGCAGCCCCAGTCAGCCCACGCGCGGTCGGCTAGAGAGCGCAGCGAACGCACGCAAGTGCTAACAGTGAGCTTAAGCGAACGTATAAATGAAGTACCCGAGTATAGGCAGTACAGCTAACTTTCTTAGTGTCTTTACTGCGGTGAATGCGGGTTCACCCGTTGCGAATCCTGCGCAAATTTTCCACACCACAACTTTTCAGCGATCACTGGGCAGTCTCATGCCTAAGCTCTGGAAGTCTGCATTTTCACGTTCGCCTTAAGGCTCTCTGTTAGCACTTGCGTGCGCTCCACACGCTTCGCGTGCTGCGCTAGCCGACCGCGCGTTCGTCGGCAGCGGCATCGAATGGCCGCACTCGCGCTCACTGATATGTATCGGAGTTGTGCAAACAAGCGGTAGATAGAAACTCAGAATTCGCTACCTAAAGCCAATCAGGCACATCATCCAGTGCAATAATTTCATCAACTTCAACTCGTTTGCGCACCACCGCAAACCTGTCATCATCAACCAGCACCTCAGGCACCAAGGCGCGTGTATTATAAGTGCCAGCTTGCACCGCCCCATAAGCGCCCGCACTCATAATCGCAAATAAATCACCCTGCTCAAACACAGGAAGCTCGCGGCCTTTAGCAGTATAATCACCCGTTTCACACACCGGGCCAACCACATCAACAAGCTGCGTTTCAACACCATCAGCCTGTTTCAACGGCAAAATATCATGATAGGCATCATACAATGTCGGCCGAATTAAATCATTCATCCCCACATCCGAAATCAAGAAATCACGCCCATCACCATGCTTCACATATTCAACCTTACCAACCAAAACCCCAGCATTGGCCGCAATCATCCGCCCAGGCTCAAATATATATTTAACCCCCAAACTACCAGCCACCTTATTAATCATCGCGGCATATTCATCAGGATGCGGCGGTATATCATTATCATTTTTATAAGGCACACCCAGCCCGCCACCAAAATCAACATGCTGAATTTTATGCCCCGCCGCGCGCAGAGATGTTACCAACGTCCCAACCCGCTCAAAAGCCTCAGCAAATGGCGCCAAGTCAGTAATTTGACTCCCAATATGCAGATCAATACCCACAACTTCCAAATGCGGCAAACTCGCAATCAGCTCATAGACTTTATCAATTTTCTTCCACGGAATACCGAATTTATTCTCAGCCTTCCCCGTCATAATTTTCTCATGGCCACCCGCATCCACATCAGGGTTCACCCGCACAGATACAGGCGCTTTCAAGCCTTTAGCTTTGGCAATTTCATTTATGCGAATAAGCTCAGGTTCACTCTCAGCGTTAAAACAATGAATGCCAATTTCCAGCCCATATTCAATCTCAGCATACGTCTTCGCCACACCCGAATAAACAATCTTATCAGCAGGAAACCCAGCCAAAATCGCCCGCTTCATCTCGCCGCCCGAAACCACATCAACCCCCGCGCCCAATTTAGCAATCAGCGTCAACACAGCTTGGTTACTATTGGCTTTCATCGCATAACAAATCAATGCATCGCGATCAGCAAAAGACTGCTGAAACATTTTTATATGCCGTCGAAACGTCGACGCACTATAACAATAAAATGGCGTACCAACCTGTTCAGCAATCTCAGCCAAACTCACATTTTCAGCAAATAGCTCACCATCCTTATACTCAAAATAATGCATTCTTTTACCCTGTCTAGTTGGCTCATGAGCCCAAATTAAATCATTTAAGTGCCGCCAGCCAAGCTTGTGCCGATTTTTTCACCAATTCAGGCGCTGTACCACCAAAGCTCATGCGGCTCTTCACACTATTTTGCACCGATAAAACATCAAATATCTCATCCGTAATGCGCGGCTCAACCACCTGCATTTCAGCCAAGCTCAACTCATCAATCCGCACATCTTTTTTCTCAGCAATCGCCACAATAGACCCCGTCACATGATGCGCATCACGAAATGGCATATCGAGCACCCGCACACACCAATCGGCCAAATCCGTCGCGGTCGAAAATCCACTCGCTGCCGCCGCTTCCATATTATCGCGGTTTGCGGTGATATCATCAATCATCCCACCCATCGCAGCAAGGCTCAACTCCAAATTATCCAAAGCATCAAAAGTCATTTCCTTGTCTTCTTGCATGTCCTTAGCATAGGTCATCGGTAGACCTTTCATCACAATCATAATCGCAGTCAGCGCCCCAATAATCCGCCCAGGTTTACCGCGAATAAGCTCCGCCGCATCAGGATTCCGCTTTTGCGGCATAATCGATGACCCAGTAGAAAACTTATCCGACATTTTAATAAACGAAAATTGCGAGGTCGACCAAATCACCATCTCTTCAGCCAAACGCGATAGATGAATGGCCGTAATCGACGCCGCCGCCAAAGTTTCCATCACAAAATCACGATCCGCCACCGCATCAAGACTGTTAGCCGCAGGCCCATCAAACCCCAAAGCCTCCGCTGTCATATGCCGATCAATCGGAAAACTAGTCCCCGCCAAAGCCGCCGCACCAAGCGGAGACAAATTCATCCGCTTGCGTGCATCTTCAAAACGGCTTTTATCCCGCGCCCACATTTCAACATAAGCCAGCAGATGATGGCCAAATGTCACCGGCTGCGCCACTTGCAAATGCGTAAACCCAGGCATCACATAATCAGCATAAAGCTCAGCTTTTTTGGCCGTCACTTCCATCAAAGCCGACATTTGCTCAATCAGCCCATCAACCCGATCACGAATATAGAGTTTAAAATCCAGCGCCACTTGGTCATTGCGCGAACGCCCAGTGTGCAAGCGCCCCGCCGCCTCACCAATCACTTCTTTTAACCGCGCTTCAATATTCATATGAATGTCTTCAAGCGCTGGTTTAAACTCAAATTCACCTGCGGCAATTTCTCGCGATATTGTGTCTAGACCTTGATCAATTTTTGCGGCATCATCAGCACTAATAATGCCACATTTTGCCAGCATTTTTGCGTGGGCTTTAGAGCCAGCAATGTCTTGAGTGTAAAATCGGCGGTCATAACCAATAGAGGCGTTTATTTTTTCCATCAACGCGTCTGGAGCGTCGGCAAATCTGCCGCCCCACATTTGGTTTGCTGTCTTTTTATCACTCATATCATTGCCTTACTTTGCTAGATTGCATATATATTGCGCATGTTAACTGATAAATAGAATAGGACGACCCGAAATGCCACAAAAATCTTTCACCAAAATTGTTATTTTGGTCAGTTTTGCCCTCAGCGCGGTATTTGGTGGCTTTTTAATCTATAGCCAACTACAAAAAGAGCAACAACTCGCAGCAAAACCCGTAACAGATGAACTACAAATATTAGCCACAGGCGAGCTGGCAGCCTTTTTAGTCAACGCCGAACCGCTCGACCTACCGCAAATTAAATTCTTTAACGCATCAGCCGATGATAAATTGCTCAGCGGCAAACAAGAGATTGACCTAAGCCATTTCAAAGGCAAAACAATTTTGGTCAATCTATGGGCAACATGGTGCGGCCCATGCCGCCACGAAATGCCAACATTAGACAAATTACAAGCCCAATTAGGCAGCGATAAATTCGAGGTCGTCACCCTAAATGTCGATCGTAAATCCACAGCGGGTGCCGAAGCTTTCTTCAGTGAAATCGGCATTAAAAACCTAAGCCTATATGCCGACCCCAGCACCAAAGCCATGCGCAACCTCCGCGCCCGCGGCTTGCCAATGACCATGTTATTAAACACAGATGGCAAAGAGGTCGGCCGCATTTTCGGCCCCGCCGAATGGTCAAGTGAAGAAGCTATCAATTTAATCCAAGCTGAGATAGACTCAAACTCATAATTTGATTCATTTATTTTGGAGGCATATGTTCAAAAAAATCACCCTCGCCGCGCTTATACTCATCATCAGCGCTGTCAATATATTTGCCGCCGATGAGCCAGCTCATCCGCAAAATTTTGTCGTGGCCGAAATTCCGATTTTTTCACAAAAATTACGCTTTAAATTGCCAACCGATTGGCAACATGCCCACACCAGCCAAAATGATAATTCCTATCTCATCGAATTCATTCCCAAGGATGAGGACATTAAAAATTGGAAAAATCTATTTTCAATTCAAGCTTTTAAAGATTTCGACCCAACGGTAAGCCCCGAAGATATCGCCAATAATGTCGCTAATAATTTTGCCAAAGACTGTCCCCAAAACAGCATATACAACAAAATTGGCGAGCAAGTTTTAGACGGTTATGATGCCTTTGAGGCCATTATTGGTTGCGCGGCCTTGTCAAATGATCACGCGACAAATCTCAAAAAAGGCATGAGCGAAATTTCATATTATATATTCATCAAAGGCCAAAAAGATTTGTATTTTGCCCAAAAATCCATCCGTGGCGCTGGCTTTCCGTTCGAAAATTTCCCCGACTCTGTCAAAAAATCTATCGACGAAATAAAAAACCACTTGCCCATCGAATTTTGCAACCTCGACAGCGCCCAAGGCAAATGCCAAAAATGACCAAAACGACTATACAAAAAATACCGTCTGAAAGCCTATTATTCAAACCCGCACAACAAGCCTATATTACCAATTGCTTCTCCATCCAATCCAGTCATTTATATTTACCAATCGAAGAAATATATGCCCGTCTCATGTCCAAAACCCCAAAATGGTTCGACATCTTAATGAGGTTACGTGACCGCATCGTCATCATATTAGGTTTGAAATCCACCCAAAATATGGCAGGCCGCAACTCCCTTTTCGAACAAACTGGCAAACAATTCAACCTAAAAAACACCACCAAACCCTGCAAAATTATGGATTTTTTCGAAATCACCGCCTTGTCTGAAAATGAAATCATCTTAAGCATAAAAGACAGTCATTTAGACATGCAAACCTCACTCTTACGCCACAAAATAAACCGCGCAAATAACACATGCCAGCTCTCACTCAACGATGTCATCATCACTCATAATGTCTTGGGCAAGATCTATCTGTTTTTCATCATGCCCATTCACAAAATCATTGTTAAGAAAACCCTCAATGATGCCAAACAACGCGGCGATATATAATGAATAAAATCAACACCATCACCACAAAAGCCACACCAAAATTACCGCGCGCCCTGCGCAAAATCTGGAACTTAGACGATTTCCAAACCGCCGCAAAAAAGCATTTGCCCCTACCAATATATGCCTATTATGCAAGCGCCGTCGAAGACCAAATCACCCTAAGAGCCAACCGCAGCGCCTTTAACGATTATGAATTTGTGCCCAATTGCCTCGTCGACACCGTCAAACGCGATCAATCAATCACACTTTTTGGCCAAAAATATGCCGCACCATTTGGCATCGCACCTATGGGCATGAGCGCTCTGGCATGTTTTGAAGGCGACATTGTCATCGCCAAAACCGCCCATCAGCTCAACATTCCATCAGTGCTAAGCGCCTCATCACTCAATTCAATGGAAGATGTAGCCATTCAAGGCCACGGCAAATGGTTCCAACTCTACCAACCAGGCGATAATGAGCGCATTAAATTAATGCTCAACCGCATCAAAGCCGCTGGCTTCGATACTTTAGTGGTCACCGTCGACGTCCCTGTAAGCGGCAACCCCGAAAATCAATCACGTTTTGGCTTCACCGCACCTGTCGAGCCAAACCTAAACCTTGCATGGCAAGGCCTCATTCACCCCAAATGGAGCCTCAATATGTGGTTAAAAACCCTTATTAAAACCGGTGTGCCACGCTTTGAAAACATGGACATTGGCGAAGGCCCACCCATACTTTCAAAAACCCTAACCCGCGATATGGGGGTACGCGAGGCTCTCACTTGGGAACATATCAAAATGATCCGAGGTCATTGGAAATCCACACTAATTATCAAAGGCTTACTATCACCACAAGACGCCTCACAAGCTCACAAAATTGGTGCCGATGGCATCATAGTTTCCAACCATGGCGGCCGCCAATTAGATGGCGCACAAGCCAGCTTGCGGGCATTGCCCGCTATGGTGAGCGCGGCAAAAGACATGCCCGTTATGCTTGATAGCGGCATCCGCCGCGGATCAGATATCCTAAAAGCCTATGCCTTAGGTGCAAAATTCACCTTTGTCGGCAGACCATTCCTATTTGCTTTATCTGTGGGCGGCGGCGATGGTCTGCGACATTGTGCCGACTTGCTCAGCCAAGAAGTTGACCGTAACATGGCCATGCTCGGTATAAATGACATCAGCCAAAATAGCCTCAAAAATCTGGTCGTCAAAATTTAAGGCAAACTATGCTCGATACCATTATAAATTGGTTTACCCAACCAACAGTCTATATCGCCATCGGCGCACTATCGGCCTTCATAATATTCAAGCTGTTAATCTCATTCGGCATCTTCCTGTTCAAAAAATACATCATCGATGCCGACAAAACTAAATAATGTTTTTGAACATATCCATATCAATGTTACCGCCGCTCAGCACAGTGCCCAACCGCTCATCCGCATCACAAGCACCGCTCTTTATTTCTTGCAACAAACCAGCCAAACCCACGGCACCCGCGCCTTCAGCCACATTATGTGTATCAGTATAATAAGCGCGTATCGCAGCTTTTATCTCATCGTCAGACACCTGCACAATATGGTCAGCGCCAGCTTTCACCATATCAAACGCCAACGGGTCAGGCTGCCGACACGCCACACCATCAGCAAATGTATTGGCAGTTTCTGTTTGCACAATCTCACCTTTTTCAAGCGATAATGCATAAGCCGGCGCATTTTCCGAAATCACCGCAATCACCTTGGTTTTCAAGCCCATCAAATCACGGGTTCTAATCATGCCGCAAATCCCACTACCCATACCAATCGGTACATAGACTTTATCCAAATTTGGCGCATTTTCAAAAAACTCATAAGCATAAGTCGCCACACCAATCACCAAATCAGGGTGAAATGATGGCACAGATTGTAAACCACGGGTTTTGGACAAATGCGCCGCATGCGCCCGCGCCTCATCAAAATCTTTGCCATGAATAATCAACTCAGCACCAAGCGCTCGCATCGCCGCATTTTTCTCCAAGCTATTGCCTTCAGGCACCACAATGGTCACTGGAATACCCATCTTTTTACCGGCCAAACCAATGCTCTGGCCATGATTACCGCGGGTTGCCGTCACCAATCCACCCTTAAAACCCGATGCCTTCAACCGCGCCATATAAAGCAAGCCGCCACGCACTTTAAACGCCCCCGTCGGCGTGTGGTTCTCATGTTTAATCCAAAGCTGTTTACCCGCCCGCTCATTCAATAATGGCCAGCTATATTGTGCCGTTGCAGGCATATGGCGGTAAATCTCGGCTTGGGCTTTGTGTAAACAATCTAAGGAAAACATGGCAATCTCGTTCAATTTGTTATTTCCACAATAATATCTTGTATTTTATTGTATGACGCAATATATACATTGTATGACAAATAATAAAAATCAGATCTGGACACCAAAAATCGACAAAACCAAGCGCGGCGTCTACCGCGCCATTGTCGATGCCATGCGCCGCGACATCGAGGCTGGCATTTTAAAAGCTGGCGATCAATTGCCACCACAACGCGAGTTAGCGTGGGAATTGCAAGTTAACCTCACCACCATCAGCCGCGCCTATCGCGAGGCCATGCGCCAACATCTCATCGGCGGCGAGGTCGGCCGCGGCACCTACATTCTAGCCAATAGCGCCGAAGCCAGCCTGTTCGAATTACACAACAAAGACTTAAACAAAGGCCATCATCAAGCCGATTTCATCGACCTCTCGACCAACATTCCCGCCCGAAACGCCGATGACAACCGTTTCAACCAAAGCCTACAAGCCATTACGGCGGCGAATCAATCGACTTTATTTGAAGAATATCATGCACCTATACTGCTCGAACAGCTCAAAATTGCCGCCACAAAATGGTTAAATTGGCGCAGAATGCCCGCAAAACCCGAAAATATCGTGCTAGCAGGCGGCGCACAAACTGCCCTACAAGCCATCCTCATTGCACTTTGTAATGCTGGCGATTCAATATTGGTCGAGCAATATACATTTCCGGGCATGAAAGATTTTGCTCGTCAATTCGGCCTCAAGCTCATCCCCATCAACATGGATGAACAAGGCATATTGCCCGAAGATTTGGCAAAAATCGCCGCCAAAACCCACGCCAAATATATCATTCTAGTGCCCAACCATCAAAACCCAACAGGCGCGGTAATGAGCAAAACACGCCAACAACAAATCGCCAAAATCATCGCCGCCAAAAATCTCACATTAATAGAAGATGATGTCTATGGCGGCCTATCTCCCATGCCGCCCCTTTCAGCATGTTTGCCCAATCATGCCATTTATCTAACCAGCCTATCAAAAACTGTATCATTCGGCCTGCGGGTCGGCTTCATCCACGCTAAAGCACAGCATCTAGACGCCCTCACCCACGCCACCAATTTAACCCAATGGACATTAAGCCCCATCATGATGCAAATGGCGATAAATTGGATTGACGATGGCACAGCCTTTGACAAAGCCGCATGGCAATTGGCTGAAATACAAGAAAGACGCAAAATCGCCGACAATATACTGCCAAAAAATATAATCAGCACGCGTGATAAAAATAGTCCGCATCTATGGATAAACATCAGTCAATCCATTGATATACAAATAGAATGTGAAAATTCAGGGCTTAACACTGCCCCCGTAAGCATTTTCCTGCCACAACAGCGGCAAAAACATCAAAATCACATCCGGATCAGCCTCGTCGCCCCCGCCACCAGACAGAATCTCGCCATCGGCCTAAAACGCCTTGCAAGCATCATTCAATAATTAGTCGTCTTCATCAAAATAAAATTCAAAACGGCAACAGTCACCACCCGTGCCCAACGTGCACGGCCGTTCAAACCGTACGCCGCAATTCTGCTTTTCTATTTCATCTGTCCACAAAACATCCCAGTCACAAAATATCGCTGTCAATTCTGGGCATAAATTCCGTTTAAAAAACTCATGATAAGCACAAATATGCACAACCGATATATAACTCAATTCATCAATTTCAGCCGAAAATTTAAACTGCTCACCATAAGATTTCTCTTTACGTATGTTTTCAAGCTTAATCCCTGCTTTTACATCCCGTGAAAACCATAGCCATAAACGCATACCCCAAGTTACCATAAACCGCCCAGGCTGTTTAAACGCCCAAGTCAATTTAGTTATAGCTTGTTGTTGGCTCTCACCATTCAGCCGCAATTGCTGATAGGTCGCCATAATATAAGCACAGGCAATTATATGGGTCTGGCTCGGTTCATCAGTGATATAGCGGGTATTTTTTGCTAAAATTTCGGTAAAAATCTTCGCAGTTTCGCGGTTATCAAATTTGCCAAAATCAGCAATATATTTATGCAGTTTTTTAATCAGCAGTTTATCTGCCCACCCCATTATATAGGGTAAATCATGGATCTTCATCTTAAGGTTCTTTCACATTCGCTCCATCACAAACACCGCCTAGAAATCATCTAAGCGCATATATTTGTAACCAAGCTTGGTTCAAAAACCTCCACCTCCATTCCACGACCATTTCTCCAGCCGTGGTATTCAAAGGCTAAGTCAGTATTTCCAAATTGTCAAATAAACTAGTAATTATAGAAGCCGCGTTTGGTTTTCACACCCAACCACCCAGCATCAACATATTTCACCAACAGCGGGCAAGCCCGATATTTGCCATCGCCAAAGCCGTCATGCAATACATTCATAATCGCCAAACAAGTATCAAGGCCAATATAATCGGCAAGCTCCAACGGCCCCATTTTATGCGCCATGCCCAGCTTCATCACCGTATCGATCGCCTCAGCACTACCCACGCCTTCATAAAGCGTATAAATCGCCTCATTAATCATTGGCATCAAAATACGATTGGCAATAAAACCAGGGAAGTCCTCAGCCGTCGCCACGGTCTTACCCAGGCTTTCAGCAAATTTTCTACTGGTTGCAAACATCTCATCGCTGGTTGCCAAACCAGAAATTAACTCGACCAATTTCATCATTGGAACAGGGTTCATAAAATGCAAACCGATAAACCGTTCAGCACGGTCTGTCGCTGCCGCCAGTTTGGTAATCGAAAGGCTAGAAGTATTACTAGCAAATAAGCAATCAGCTTTCACATGGCTCTGCGCCTCGGAAAAAATCTTAACTTTAAGCTCAAAATTCTCCGCCACCGCCTCAATTAGCAAGTCAATATCTCCCAGCCCTACCATATTGGTATGACCCGCAATATTAGCCAATGCAGCATCCATATCTGCTTGCGAAATCTTATCCTTACTCACCTGCCGCGCCATGTTTTTCTCAATGGCAGCAAGGCCGTTATCCAAAGCATCTTGGCTCACATCAATCAGTATGACTTTATACCCCGCCAAAGCAGATACATGCGCAATGCCATTGCCCATCTGCCCCGCACCAACAATTGCCACTTGTTCAATCTTCATTCATTTGTTCCTTAAATAATGCATCATAACCACCACTCCTCCGAACCAACAAAGTTGGTGAGGCAAGGTCGACACGCGGTTAGCGCGTCACAAGCTCGTAAAGGCAAGCGCCCCACCAATGAGGCGCAGCCGAATGTAAAAACTAAATTAAAAAAGCCCTATAGTGCTTTTTCTAGTTCAGGAAGCGCAGTAAAAAGATCCGCAACCAAGCCATAATCCGCAACTTGGAATATCGGCGCATCTTCATCTTTATTGATCGCCACAATAATCTTGCTGTCTTTCATACCCGCCAAATGTTGGATAGCACCCGATATACCAACCGCAATATACAAATCTGGCGCCACAACTTTACCCGTTTGCCCAACCTGATAATCATTCGGCACATAGCCAGCATCCACTGCCGCACGAGACGCGCCAATCGCCGCACCAAGCTTATCTGCAACCGCTTCAATCAAAGCAAAATTCTCACCGCTTCCCATGCCACGACCACCAGATATAACAATCTTAGCACTCGCCAGCTCTGGCCGTTCTGACTCAGATAAATCAGCACTCACAAAACTACTATTATCAGCACCATTTGCAGCACTGCCTTTAACAATCTCAGCACTAGCAGTCAGTTCAGCACTGTCAAACGCCGTCGTACGCACCGTAATGATGAGTTTCTCATCAGAGGTTTCAAGCACCTGTATCGCGTTACCGGCATAAATAGGCCGCGCAAAACTTTTAGCCGATTTCACTTCAATAATATCAGAAATTTGCATCACGTCTTGCAGAGCTGCCACACAAGGCATAAAATTCTTCGCCGTGGTGGTCGCAGCACCAATAAGCGCCGTATAATCACCCATTAGGCTTTGCACCAAAGCGCTTAAATTTTCAGCCAGCGGATGCGCATAAGCCGCATCATCAACATGAATAACTTTGCTCACACCAGCAATTTTAGCCGCGCCTTCAGCCACAGATGCCGCACCACTACCCGCAACCAAAGCATGAATTTCAGCACCAGAATGCCCGGCCAATTGGCTCGCGGCTGTGGCAGCTTTTAAAGTCGCTTCATTTACATTTACGCCATCATGTTCAACATATAATAAAATGCTCATTATATCGCTCCCGCTGCTTTTAATTTTTCGACAAGTTCAGCCACATCAGCCACTTTTACGCCTGCTTCACGTGCCGCAGGCTCGCTCACCGCCAAAATTTTATGGCGCGGCGTTAAATCAACACCATAGTCTTCGACAGATTTCTCATCCAACGGTTTGCGCTTGGCTTTCATAATGTTCGGCAAGCTGGCATAACGTGGTTCGTTCAAGCGCAAATCAGCAGTTACAACGGCAGGTAAATTAATAGAAATAGTTTCCAGCCCACCATCCACTTCACGCGTGATGGCAATTTTGCCACCTTCTAAAACCACTTCACTAGCAAATGTACCTTGTGGGCGGCCTGTCAACGCAGCCAACATTTGGCCCGTTTGGTTACTGTCATCATCAATGGCTTGTTTGCCCAAAATCACCAAATCTGTACCTTCTTCATCAGCAATTTTAGCTAATATTTTAGCCACAGCCAACGGTTCAACAACCTCATCAGTTTTTACCAAAATCGCGCGGTCAGCGCCCATGGCCAGCGCAGTGCGCAAAGTTTCTTGGCATTGTTGCACGCCAATAGACACCGCAATCACTTCATCAGCATTGCCCGCTTCTTTAAGCCGCAAAGCTTCTTCAACCGCAATTTCATCAAACGGGTTCATGCTCATTTTTACATTAGCAATATCAACGCCCGTGCCATCGGCTTTCACCCGCACCTTCACATTATAATCAACAACCCGTTTTACCGGCACTAGTATTTTCATGATTTTTCCTTCACCAATATTCTGATATTATCTAACTTGCGTGGGGTGACTTTAACGTAAACTAACTTTTACAAAATTATCTGTCAATCCTGTCACCACATCAATTTACAATTTTAACGTCAATCAGTTTTTTTAAACAATAAATCAACATAAAACCGATCAATTAGCTGGCGCTTTAACACTAATATATAAGCCAAGCCGAATATAAACCCACCAATATGCGCCCACCAAGCCACCGCCGCGTCAGCCCCTGCAGTGACGCTAGCATAGAGCTGATAAACAAACCAAGCCAAAATCGCTGCCCATGCAGGTATTTTTACCGGCACAACCCAAAATAATAATAACCATAATTTCGCACGTGGATGCAACAATAAATAAGCCGCACTCACCGCGCTAATTGCCCCCGAAGCCCCCACCAATGGCGCGTCAGATGATGGCATGATCCACGCATGTAAATACCCCGCCGCCATGCCGCCAATAATGTAAAAAGCCAAAAAACGATAACGCCCCAATGCCTGTTCAATATTATCGCCAAAAACCCATAATATCAGCATGTTACTTACCAAATGCATCAAGCCACCATGCAAAAACATATAGCTTACAATGGTGTTATCTCCACCAAGGTTATAAATGCCAGGTGGTAAAATTTTATCACCCCAAAACACACTTGACACCAACCCAAAACCCAAAACAGAAGCATCCGTCACTTCATCAAATAGGCCTTGTTGAAACAGCACAAAAACCAGCGCATTCAGCGCAATCAACCCAATAGTCACGATCGACTTATGGCTAAAACGCGTTGGGTTTTCATCGGCTATCGGTATTGGCATGTTTTTCCTAACTTATCTTATCTATTCTTTGCAGGTTTCCACAAAATATCACCCTGCCCCGATATATTATTATCATAACGGCTCAGCACAAAAAACAAATCACTCAACCGATTGAGATATTTAAGGCTTTCAGCATTGGTCTGCTCAGTTTGTTCACTTATCAATTGCGCCACGATGCGCTCAGCCCGCCGCGTCACGGTACGGCAAATGTGCAATTGCACCGCCAACTGCGTGCCATTGGGCAATACAAAACTTTTAAGCGCTGTTAAATTAGCATTAAATTCATCAATATTCTGCTCAAGCGCGCTCACTTGGCTGGCGATGATTCGCAAAGCCGCATCAGGCGCTTCACCTTCCACCTTAGGCGTCGACAAATCAGCCCCTAAATCAAATAAATCATGCTGAATATATTGCAACAAGTCTGCAAGCTTGCTGTCATTTTTCGCCAAAATACACGCCATACCCAGTTGTGCGTTCAATTCATCAACACAGCCATAAGCTTCAATGCGCAGGTCAAATTTTGGCACAACATCACCCGATGTCAGCATGGTAGTGCCTTTATCGCCGGTTTTTGTGTAGATTTTATTGAGTTTAACCATCAATCAGCCTGCCTTAAAAAACACCACAAACAACAAAACCAAAATAATCAGCAAAACTTGCGCACCCAAGCGCCAGCGCATCATTTTTTGCGATTTATTGGGCTGTCCGCCCTTCAACATGGTCCACAGACCCGATGCCAAAACAATGACTAAAAACGCCATCGCCGCATAAACAACATATATAAAATTACCTGCCATAATTAAGGCCTTTAAAAAATTAATCTAACGCAAGTTAGCATGTTTTTTTCAGCAAACCATCAAATTAGTGCATTCTATTTATAATTCTTTTCGCCGAAAGATGAACCGTCACACCCGCAATAATTGTCGCAAAAATCGGCACCAATAATAAATATAAATATTGATAAGGCGAAAGGGTAATCTGCCCAAATAATATCCGCGCCGCGGCCAAATTATCAAACTGCGCCGCATAAATAATGTTAATCAGCAAGCCAATCAACAATATAAAGCCAATGCATATAATCGCACCGATCGCCCCCGCTTTAAGGCCAAGCCATAAAAAATGATAGCGCACTTCTTTGGTGATAAAGCTTTCTTCCGCGCCGACCAAAAATAAAATCTCAATCGAGCTTTTATTGCTATTCAGCGCCGCATCTGTCGCAAATACAATGATGCTAATGGTGATGCCAATCACCAAAAACAGCACAGCAAAAGCCGATATTTTCAAAATACTGCCAATGGATGACAAATGCGATAACCATTTTTTATGATCATCAACACTAATGCCGGGGATGGCGGCTTTCAACGAAATATCCAACAGGTTTAAATTCACCTCTTGGTCTGGCGCAAATTCAATGGCAATTAAAGCCGGTATCGGCAACTCGTCCAAAATACTAATGTCATTATTATCAGCATCCTTGCCAATAATGCCATCACCAATCCATGGCTCAAGCAATTTTCCCGTTTCATTTTTGCTCAACGCTTCAGCTTGCGCCACGCCATTTGTTGCGCGGATAATCTCTAAAGCCGTCGCCACATCAGCATCAACATCGCGCTCAAGACTAGGGATAATTTGCACCGTAGCTTGTTTGCCAATATCAGCCGTCCAACCATCCACCGAGCTTTGCACCAACAATAATGACACAATCGATAAGCTAGCCAAAAAACACATGGCAATAATGATAAATAATATGCTTTTGCCAATAATTGTACCACGCGGAATGATCGGCGATAACTTATTGGGTGCGTCGACCACTGGTTTTTCTTGATTGCCAAATGTGGTGATTGCACCAACCACTTGCGCGGGCGCTTCTTCCACCATTTGGTTAGGCGGCACCTCTCCAGCAGTTAAAACACCAACACTCTCCTCATGATGTTGCTGATATTCAGTGCCTTGCACAAATTCAGGGCGCAAATAACCCGAACCATCAAGAGCTTCTGGTGGAGTGACGCCAATTTCAACTTCAGCAGCACCAAATTCATCCTGCCCCACCTCTTCATAATAACCTTGGTTTAAATATTGCCCATCATTCACATAACGCCGATCTGCCTCAACGCCTCTAGCCTGCCGATCATGTGGCCTATCTTGCGGCCGCGGGCGACCGCGCTGATATTCCCGCTCGTCAAACGGCGCTTCATGCTCCTCATGTGGTGGTCTATTTACCATTCTCAAATCTTCTCATTCAACAAATCATAATTTTGCAAATCTATTTAAGTCATTGCTTAAACAAATACACTTCACCATCTTCAAGCATCAACCGCGGCGCTCTAAATTGGTTCATCAATTCATGGTCATGGGTAGCAATCACAATCGATGTGCCCATTTTATTCAATTCAACAAATAATCTCAGCAATCTTGCTGCCAATTCAGGGTCAACATTACCCGTTGGTTCATCCGCCAACAGCAAATCAGGTTGGCCAATCACCGCCCGAGCAATGGCAGTACGCTGCTTCTCTCCGCCCGATAATACATTGGGGTAAACATGCATATGATCACCCAAATCCACCCATTGCATCAATTCAATCACATCTTGGCGATATGTATGCTCAGGAAAACCGCGCACTCTTAACGGCAAAGATACATTTTCATATATCGTCAGATGGTCAAGCAATCTAAAATCCTGAAACACCACCCCAATTTTACGTCGCATATGTGCCAATTCACTGCGGCTTAAAGTCGACATGTCTTTACCAAAGCACGACACCAAACCTCGCGTCGGCCGCATCGACAAAAACATCAAGTTCAGTAAGCTCGATTTACCAGCGCCACTTGGCCCACTGATAAAATAAAACGACTGAGGTTCTATATGAAATGAAACATTGCGCAATATTTCAGGCCCAATGCCATAACGCAAACCTACATTTTCAAATCTAATCAACAAAAAGCTCCATGAATGTATATTTATCTCTCAATCACCACTTTTGCCATAATTTTGTGGCAAAAATCTGATAAGTGATTCTAAAAAGTGCACTATAAATATATTTTATAGCTTTTTGCTACCATGTTTACATTAACCATTTGTTAATATCAGCAAAATATGTTGATAATTTGTTAACCATATGCAGTTAACAGGTGAATTTCGCAATTTTACATGTTAAATTCAAATATTCACCCCATTTAGGGGCACTTTAACAACAGAATAGCAGCGGTATGAAAATCACCTGCCCGAATTGTGATACAAGTTTTGCAATCGGCATCGATAATTTGGGACCCAAAGGCCGCAAGCTGAAATGCTCTTCTTGCACCCATATTTGGCGCGAATTTGACCCAAAACCCACCCCCCCAGAATCAATCGTTAATCAGCCAAACCCCCTTACCGAACAAGCACCAAAACCCGCCGCAAAAGCAGCCCCCGCTGGTGATTTATTCGAAAGCTCCGCTGAGCCAAAAGCTCCAGACGCCAATGAAGAAAATGATCAAGGTGCGATAGATGACATGTTCGACACCCCCACCCCCGAGCCAGATGGCAACGAAGAAAATGATCAGGGCGCAATTGACGATATGTTCGCTACACCCGCCGCTGAACCAGACGCCCCAGATCCAAATGAAGAAAATGATCAAGGCGCAATTGACGACATGTTCGCCACCCCCGCCGCAGAGCCAGATGCCCCAGATCCAAATGAAGAGAACGATCAAGGTGCGATTGACGACATGTTCGCCACCCCCGCCGCTGAGCCAGATGCCCCAGATCCAAATGAAGAGAACGATCAAGGTGCGATTGACGACATGTTCGCCACCCCCACCGCTGAGCCAGATGCTCCAGATGCAAATGAAGAAAATGATCAAGGCGCAATTGACGATATGTTCGCCACCGCTGAGCCAGAAGAAGCAGTACAAGTAGTAGATGCCAATGAAGAGAATGATCAAGGCGCGATTGACGACATGTTTGACACCCCGCTCAGCCCTGATAAAGAGCCAGCGAAACAACAAGCCGCAGCCCCATCAAATAAAGCCGAGTTTGAAAAAAACCTGCCTTCACAATCTGCAGTTTATAAAAACCAAGGTAAACCCAAAAGCAAATCTTCCTACATTTATTGGGGTAGCTTAGCCATCGCCGCCAGCATTATTTTTGGCGTGTTCATCATTGGCAAAAACACCATCATCAATTATTTCCCCAAAAGCGCCGCGGCATACGAACTTTATGGTTTTGAAACCAACATTGTCGGGCTCGAATTTGTCAACATTAATGTGCGCCATCAAAATCAAGATGAGTTAGATTTCCTACTGGTCAATGGCAGCATTATGAATAACAGCAAAAGCACCAAAATATTACCAAGAATACGTGGCTATTTAATTGATCGCAACGACAATAGTATTTTCGATTGGCCAATTCAGCTTGCCAAAACCAGCTTAGCTGCGGGCGAAATTGTATCGTTTAAATCAGGCATGAAAGACCCCGCCGCCACGGCACAAAAAGTAAAGCTCCAATTCATCACCAATAAAAAGCTTGCTGATAATTGACACTTCGGCTAAACAACCCCATTAACATTTAACATCTGTAGATAAAGCCATGACCAAAAATAAAAAACCCAATATTAAAGTTCTATATGATGAAGAAACTTTGGCCACCCAAGTAGAACGTCTGGCGCAAGAAATAGCCGTTGACCTACCCGAGAATGTCTTGGTCATTTCAATTTTAAAAGGCAGCTTTATTTTTGCAGCCGATCTATTGCGTGCCATTCATCGGGCTGGCGGCACACCTGATGTCGAGTTCATCACCCTATCAAGCTATGGCCACCGCCAAACGTCAAGCGGCAAGGTCGAAATTATGCGCGACATTAACACTGATGTGAAAAACCGCGAAATCTTACTGGTCGATGACATTTTAGAATCAGGCCGCACCATGGCATTTGCCAAAGATCTTATGTATGCACGCGGTGCCAAAAACGTCCGCACTTGTGTTTTGCTCGACAAACCACATCATCGTGCAGTTGACATTAAACCAGATCACAAAGCCTTTGATTGCGAAGATCTATTTGTCATCGGTTATGGCATGGATATGGCACATGGCTACCGCCAACTACCTTATATTGGCGTTGTGGTTGATGATGACGACAATGATGAATAAGATATAGGATGATATGACCAAGCGCATATTAATTGTTGAAGATGAGGCCGACATTGTGAGTTTTCTTGAAAGAGGGCTTGCACAAAACGGCTTCACCACAATTTCATGCGAAAATGGCGCTTTGGCCCTGCAAATATTAGAAGCCAGCCACGCCGATAACGAAATTCATCTGATCATTTCAGACATTCAAATGCCCGTTATGGATGGCATTGCCTTGGCGTTGAATGTTGCACGTGATATGCCGCACATTCCACTAATTTTAATGACTGGCTATGCCCAACAGCGCGAACGTGCCTTTGGACTTGAGCAATTGGTCGCCGACATTGTTGAAAAACCCTTTGAGCTTTCCCACCTTGTTGGCATCATCAATCAACATATTGCGGGATCAGCTTAAGTGAAAACTCAATTTAAAACACTCATTTTCATCCTGCTCAGTTTGGCTCTCACTGCCTGTAGCCAAACCAACGCTCTCAATAAGTTATCGCTCACTGCCGAATATAAAACCATTGTTCATGACAATGTCATCAAAGCCGCACACCAAAAACACATTGCCGATAATGGCGGGCAAGATGGTCATTATTCAATTAACAATCGGCTCAAAAATTTAACAAAAAGAATCATCAAAGCCAATGGCTTAACCGATAAAAACATTGAAGTCATTTTGCTAAAATCCACCAGCGTCAATGCCTATTCACTCAGCTCAAAATCACACCTTGCTTATGTATATGTCACAAGAGGCTTGGTCGAATTCGTCGCCAATGACGATCAATTGGCCGCAGTTCTAGCCCACGAAATTGCCCACATCGCACTAGGCCATCACTTAAAACGCCAAGCAGGTTCAAGCAACCAATTTAACCAAAGCCAAGAGCTAGAAGCCGATCAACACAGCATAAAATTACTCAAAAAATCAAATTTTAAACTGGCCGAAACCATCAAATTACTCGAACGCTTAGATATTTTCCAAGCAGAACAAAAATTCCTAAATCAAGCCGATTACCCCACCAACAAAAAACGCATCGAGAATTTAAGTGACGTAATTGCTGGGATTTAGGGATTTTTGTTCGGCTCTTTTTTGCTTGGCACTGCGTGCGTTCGCTCCGCTCTCTAGCTAAGCCACTCAGCCGCTGGTCGGGTGCAAACTCGGCACCCAAATTGATTTCATTAAGCTAAGTTAGCAAGAGTTTGGCGAAACTCCATATTTCGGTGCGCCCCAACAAATTCTGAGTTTGTTGCTTGCTGCTATACTGCATATCGCGGGAAAAGGGTCCGAAGCCTTTGGCTGAGGCAAGCGCGACCGCGCGTCGCCGTTAGGCGTGGCAAGAGAGCGGAGCGAACGCACGCTAGTGCTAATAGAGAGCAACGCGAACGATAAAAGAGAGGCAAAGCCGAACGAAAAAATGCAAACTTCCAGAGCCTCAAAAACTACCTTCATTCTCCAACACAGGAATATTCTTCCGCCCTTCAGCCACATCATCCAAGTCAATCTCAGCCATAATATAACCCGTTGGTGGCACGTCTTCAACATTCTGCATCTCAGCCACAATCTCACCCCACGGGCTAATGATCACACTATGCCCATAAGTTTTGCGGCCATTTTCATGTGTCCCGCCTTGCGCCGCAGCCATAATAAAGCTGCTGGTTTCAATCGCCCGCGCCCGCAATAAAACATGCCAATGGGCTTTACCCGTTGGCACAGTAAACGCCGCAGGCACAACAATAATTTCAGCCCCCATATGCGCCAAAGCATTGTAAAGCTTCGGAAAACGCATATCATAACAAATACTATGACCAAACCCAAATAAAGCCGTTTGAGTAAAACTAGCACGCGTGCCAGCTTTATATGTCGCCGATTCTTTATATTCATCGCCATTTCTCAGCATAATGTCAAACATATGAATCTTGTCATAATGGCCAATCACTTCACCATAAGGCGCGATTAAAAAACCCCGATTGGCAACCGTGCCATCAGAGTTCAAAATCGCCAACGAGCCAATACACAGGTAAATTTCCAGCTCCTGCGCCAAAGCTTTAAAATGTGCAAAAGCCGGGCAATCTTGCTGCTCGTAAATATTTGCAAATAAAGCATCACCCGCCAACTCCATCAAAGCAGTCTGCTCAGGTGTCACAATTAATTGCGCACCCGCTGCTGCCGCTTCGCGGATATATTTATCAGCAATGTCAATGTTATTTTGCACATTTTGGCCTGCACATAATTGAATGCAAGCCACTTTGAGTTTCCGAGCCATAAATAAAACCTAGTTTAACAGCACATCCAGTGCTTTTTTCGCTTCAAGCGCAAATAAATCGTCACAACCACCAATATGCTCATTATCAATAAATATTTGCGGCACACTACGGCTACCTTGCGAACGTTTAATCATCGTTGTTTTCACTTTAAAATCAGATAAAACATCAATTTCAGTAAAATCAACATTTTTAGATGTTAACAACGCTTTGGCACGCACACAAAATGGGCAGGTCGGTGTGGTGTAAATTTCAACTTTAGCCATATTTCTAATCCTTATAAAACAATCTGGATAACCTATATAAACCCTTTATAGATTAATGCTAGCAGATTTAAATCACTTTTTGGTGAATTACTTTAGCAAATGCTAATATATAGACAGGCCCCAAGCCCTCTGCCTTTAAACAGCCAGCAATTTCATTAACCGTTGCACCAGTGGTGATCACATCATCAACAATGTAAATATTTTTACCACGCGCCAATTTAAGCCATTTTGCATTGATCTCAAACGCCCCCTTCACGTTTTTCTGCCGCGCCTCACGGCTCAACCCCACTTGAGTTTTGGTCGCTTTAATACGTTTTATCAATTTAGGCATATAGACGGATCCACCCTTGCTCGCCACCTGCCTCGCCAACAAATCAGCCTGGTTAAACCGCCGTCTAAAATAACGCCAATGATATAAAGGCACCGAGCAAATAACAGTATCACCGCATCCAGCAACCAATAAATCACCTGCAGCACGCAGCATCATTTTGGCCATTAACGGCGCTAAATGTTGCTGGTCATGATATTTTAATTTATGAATCAACCGCCTAGAATGCTCATTAAATCTAAGCGCCGCCCGCGCTTTATCATAATGCGGCGGGTCAGTTAAGGCTTCAATGCTCAATATATTTTCATCACTGTCATGCGGTAATGGCGTGCCTGTCACATCGCAAATCGGCGCATTGATAAATTGCACATCACCCCAACATGTCATGCACAAGCCGACTTGATCAGCAATTTGCGCGTGGCAAGCCATGCATTTTGGTGGGTTTAAAAATCCTATAAGTTGATTAAGTATGGTCAAAACTCTCAAATGCCAGTATGTCTATTTATAAAATAGGTTAGGGATAAAATTGCAAATTATCAATCAAAAATTATTAGCCAAACGCCGTGCCCAAACGCGGGTGTCCAGCCTAGCCGCGCTTAAAGACAATCAATTCCTGCTACAAAATGCAGAGTTAGATTTGCTCGACCGCTTAACCATCATCACCCGCAAGTTCGAAACCGCCGTGCATATTGGCGGCTATAATGGCAGTTTTGTCAAATTATTACGCAGCAATAAAATTGCCGAAAACTGCTTCAACATCGAAAACAGCGGCCCAGCGGCCGATGTCATTGCCGATAACGAAATCCTACCGCTCAAAGCCCAATCGGTCAATTTAATCACCTCATCACTCAGCCTACAATATATCAACGACTTACCGGGCCTATTGGCGCAAATCAAACGCGCCCTCAAACCAGATGGCCTATTCGCCGCCAACCTCATCGGCGGCGCCAGCCTGCATGAGCTGCGCGAAAGCCTGCTAATTGCCGAAACCGAGCTAACCGGCGGCGCAACCCCCAGAGTTTTGCCATTTATCGATGTCCAGCAAATGGGCAGCCTATTGCAACGCGCAGGTTTTGCTCTGCCCGTCGTCGATATGGATAGTTTAACCGTTCGCTATGATCATATATTTGATGTCATTAAAGATTTACGCGCCATGGGCGCCACAAATTGCCTACATCAGTCAAAAAACACCGCAAAATTAACCCGCAAAATCATCGCCCGCGCGGCCGAAATTTATCAACAAAAATTCAGCCATCAAGATGGCCGCATCACCGCCCAATTTGACATTATAAATGTCATCGGTTGGGCGCCGCACGAAAGCCAACAAAAACCGCTCAAACCTGGCAGTGCCGAACATAATCTAGCCGATTTTCTATAAATTTAAGGCAAAATTTCAATCAAAGACGGAATCAACGGAACATCCGCAGGCGGCATGGCAAAATCTTTCAGATTTTTCGCCTTCACCCATTTGGTTTTCTGTCCCATCATAGGCTGCATAATGCCCTTCCACCGCCGACAAATAAATAATGGCAACAATAATTGCCCATCATCATCGTCATAAATCGAAAAATTCAACGGCGCCAAACAATTTGCCGCCGTGTCAATATTCAACTCTTCTTTCAACTCACGAATAAGCGCTTGGTCTGTGCTCTCCCCAGCCTCAACCTTACCACCAGGAAACTCCCACAGACCAGCATGTTGCGCATCTTCCGCGCGTTGCTGCAACAGCACCCGCCCATCAATGTCAATCAACGCACAGGCTACAACCAATTTAATTTTTGTCATTTTAAGACCTATAATCGGCGTTAATTTCAATATAACCATGCGTCAAATCGCAAGTATATACAGTCGCCTCACCATCGCCCAAACCAAGCTTCACATCAATATCAACATACTGCCCGCGCATATGTTGGGTCACGGGCGCCTCATCATAATCATCAACCACTTGCCCATTTTGGGTTATTTTCACCCCACCTATGGCAATCTCAATTAAGTCACGATCCGCCATTTCGCCAGATTTGCCAATCGCCATGATAATCCGCCCCCAATTGGCATCCTCCCCCGCAACAGCGGTTTTCACCAAAGGCGAGTTCGCAATCGACAAGCCAATCACCTTGGCCGCACGGTCATCCTCAGCGCCATTTATGTGCACTGTAATAAATTTACTAGCGCCTTCGCCATCTTTGACAATTTGCTGCGCCATTTCCAAACATAATTCATCAATCGCCGCTATAAATTCAACCAATTTTTCATCGTCAGCATCATCAATATAAGGCGCGTCAGATGCACCTGTGGCAAATAACAAAACCGTATCACTCGTCGATGTATCACTATCCACCGTAATGCTATTAAAACTCTTACCCACCGCCACATTCAATATTTTCTGTAACGCGTTCTTATTAACATTGGCATCGGTAAAAATATAGCTCAACATAGTCGCCATATCAGGTGCAATCATCCCACTGCCTTTAGCAATGATGTTAATCGTCACATCCGCGCCACCAATTTTTACATTCCGCGTTGCATATTTAGCAAATGTATCCGTGGTTTTAATCGCGCCAGCCGCCGCAATATAAGCATTTTCCACCGCCGATACTTTATCAGCATCCACCACATCAAGCAGATTTTGACCCGATAGCAATTCCCCAATCACCCCAGTTGAGCTGGTGTAAATTTCATCTGATTTTATGCTAAATTTTTCAGCCAGATGGCTCAAAATGCCAACCACACTGCGCTCACCCGCCGCCCCCGTAAAGGCGTTGCTATTGCCCGAATTGACCATCAACAAACGCCCGTCGCTGCCAGATGTCAAATGCTTCACACACCATTCAACCGATGCCGAGCGGGTTCTAGATTTGGTAAATACACCTGCAACCTGTGTACCTTGCGCAAATTTAACCAGTAGCAAATCATCGCGATTTTTATAAACCACCCGCGCTTCATAGGTCTTAATTTCAAGCCCCTTCACGTCTGGCATATCAGGAAAGTCAGCAGGCACAAGCGGCGAAATTTTCATATCAATCCTATAAATTTATTCAGAGCAATTAATTGCTAATGGTCGCATCAATTTCAGTGACATCAGCCGCACCAGTTTCGAGCGCGTCAGTCGCGTTGGCACTGGTTCTCTCAACATCCAAGGCTTCTTGCTCAATAAACAACTCAATCTGCGCCGATTTGCGCAATTCGCTGCTCAATTCATCAACTTTATTTTGCAGCAAAACACCATAAAGGCTATTTTTAACCTTTTCAAAAGTCGGCAGTGGTTTTTCACGCACATCTTCAAGCTTTATAATATGATAGCCAAATTTGGTTTTAACCAAATCCTTGGTAAATTCACCAATTTTCAAACCAACCAAAGCCGCCGAGATTTCTGCCACCATTTCACCTTCAGAAAAATAGCCCAAATCACCACCTTGGGTTTTGGTCGGCCCTGTAGAATGTATGCCAGCCATTTCGGCAAAATCAGCGCCATCATCTAACAATCGCAACACAGCATTGCCTTTATCTTCATCATCAAACAAAATATGCCGCGCATGACTTTCAGTTGACGGCACTATTTTTTTCATTTCTTGATCATAAAAATCCAGCAACGCTTTATCGTCAATTTTCTCCAATACTTTCTCTACAAAATACAGGTTATTCAGCGTCTGCTCAGATAGAAAGGCAATTTTTTGCTGATATTCAACCTTCTGGTCAAACCCGTCTTGACGCGCCGCTTCACTCATCAATTTCAAGTCAATTAAAAATTGTAAAATACGTTGCTGCTTTTGGGCTTTAGATAAATTAACAAGCTCTTCTTGCAAGGATTGTTGGGCAATGTCATATTCATATTGCCTGATGCTAATGCCATTAACAATGGCCACCAATTTTTCACTTGGTTCAGGCGGCATCACCGCTTCGTCAGCGGCTTTCGCCACATTAAATACCATAACAACCGACAGCAAAGCAGCGGCCACAAATGGCCAGCCACTTTTAAAATGAAACGGCTTTGATAATATCACACTCATAATACGCAAACTCTACTCTTTAAAACTCACCCTATTAGATAGAATAATTACAATTATGGCAAGATAATGGTGACTTTCATACGAGAAAAATTTTAATAAATATGCTTTTAAAATTAACCATGATCGGGCATTTATCCTAAATCACCGCCCGATCACAATAATTTTGGAAATAATCATCATTAAATCCACTCAAAATAGCGACATATCATTGACAAGCAATTGAGAGATGCTTACTTGTGCTTTAGGCTGTGTTTGATAAAGCAGCCGATACGATATTTAAAGGTATAATAAAATGCTTGGTTCTGTAATCACTAAAATTTTTGGCAATGCGAATGATCGCAAAATCAAAGTTCTGCGGCCACTTGTTGAACAAGTCAACGCGCTAGAAGATGAGATTAAAGCCTATTCAGACGAGCAGTTTAAAACCACCACCATCGAGCTTAAAGCCAAAGTCGCTGCAGGCACAAAATTAGACGATCTATTGCCCCAAGCCTTCGCCATGGTACGCGAGGCTTCCATCCGCACATTAGGCCTGCGCCATTTTGATGTGCAACTTATGGGCGGCATGATTTTGCATCAAGGTAAGATTACCGAAATGCGCACCGGCGAAGGCAAAACCCTAGTCGCCACTTTAGCCGCTTATCTCAATGCACTAGATGATAAAGGCGTGCATGTCGTTACAGTTAACGATTATCTGGCCAAACGTGACAGCGAATGGATGGGCGAGATTTACGAATTTTTAGGCCTTAGCGTCGGCGCCATTGTTGGCGGCATGGATGACAATGAACGCCAAGATATTTACAAACGCGACATTGTCTACGCCACCAATAACGAGCTAGGTTTTGATTATCTACGTGATAATATGAAATATCATATGGATGCCATGGCGCAACGCGGCCATCATTTCGCCATTGTCGATGAAGTTGACTCAATCCTCATCGACGAAGCCAGAACCCCCTTAATTATTTCTGGCCCGTTGGATGATAAATCCGACCTTTACACCACAATCGACAAATTAATGCCCTTGCTGATTGAAGAAGATTTCGAAATTGACGAAAAATCCAAGTCAGTCAGTTTGACCGAACAAGGCAACGAACATATTGAGCAAATCCTCATCGAACAAAAATTGATGGATGGCGAAACCACATTTTATGACAGCATCAATATTTCACTAATTCACCATGTGATGCAAGCCCTACGCGCCCATAAATTATTCACCAAAGACAAAGAATATATTGTGCGTGATGATGAAGTGCAAATCATCGATGAATTTACTGGCCGTGTGATGGATGGCCGCCGCTACGGCGAAGGGCTGCATCAAGCCATCGAAGCCAAAGAAGGCGCCACCATCCAGCCCGAAAGCCAAACATTAGCTTCCGTCACCTTCCAAAATTATTTCAGGCTTTATAACAAGCTTTCTGGCATGACAGGTACCGCCTTAACCGAGGCCGAAGAATTTGGCGACATTTACAAATTAGATGTGGTCGATGTGCCAACCAATGTTGATGTAAAACGTATTGATGATGATGACCAAGTTTACCGCACAAAAGCCGAGAAAAACAACGCCATCGTCAAACAAGTTCAAGAATGCCTAAAAACTGGCCAACCGGTTTTGGTTGGCACAGGCTCCATTCAAGCTTCTGAAATTATTTCAGAAATGCTGACCAAAGCCAAAATCAAACATAATGTATTAAACGCACGCCATCATCAACAAGAAGCCCTAATTGTGGCCAATGCTGGCCGCTTAAATGCCATCACCATCGCCACCAACATGGCTGGCCGTGGTACCGACATTCAACTTGGCGGCAATTTAACCATGCGCATCAGCCAAGAACTTGGCGATATTGAAGCAGGCCCAAAACGCGATGCGGCGATCGAAAAACTCACCGCCGAGATCAAAGCCGAAAAAATCAAAGTCATCGACAAAGGCGGCCTATTTGTGCTGTCCGCCGAGCGCCACGAAAGCCGCCGCATCGACAACCAATTGCGCGGCCGTTCTGGCCGTCAAGGCGATCCAGGTCACAGCAAGTTTTTTGTATCATTAGAAGATGATTTAATGCGCATTTTCATGGCCGACCGTATGGACAATATGCTCAAACGTTTAGGCCTTGATGAAGGCGAAGCCATCGTCCATCCGTGGATAAACAAAGCTCTTGAAAACGCCCAGAAAAAAGTCGAAGCCCATAATTTTGACATTCGTAAAAACCTGCTCAAATTTGACGATGTGATGAATGACCAACGTAAAGTTATTTTCGAACAACGCTTAGAATTAATGGAAGATGAAGCCATTAATGAAACCATTCTAGACATGCGCCATGATGTGATTGACGATTTTGTCACCCAACACATCCCAGAAAATGCCTATGCAGAACAATGGGATATTGACGGCCTAAGCGATAAAATCACCGCCACCTTCAACATCAGCTTGCCGTTAAAAGACTGGGCAGCCGAAGAAGGCATTGCCGATGAAGAGATTACCCAACGCATCGTAAAAGCCTCAGATGAAGATATGGCCGCGCGCGCCACCCGCATTTCGCCAGATATTATGCGCCAAGTCGAACGCAGTGTTTTGCTGCAAACTCTCGATAGCCTATGGCGCGAGCATTTGCTAACCCTCGATCATCTGCGCCAAGGCGTTGGTTTACGCGGCTATGGGCAACGTGATCCGTTAAATGAATATAAAACCGAAGCGTTTGGCCTGTTCGAAACCATGCTCGACCGCCTACGTGAAGCGGTAACAGCCCAACTATCCCATGTCGAGCTAAACCTAGCACCGACTGACGTTGAAGAATATGACATGTCAGACGCCGAAACCGTGCATGAAAGCGATACAAATAGCGAAGAAGCTGGCGTGCAAGCCCCACAACAAGTGCAGCATAATACAGGGCCGATTGACCCAGAAGACCCAAGCACATGGGGCAAAGTTGCCCGTAATGCGGCCTGTCCGTGCGGCAGCGGCAAAAAATACAAGCATTGTCATGGGAAGTTTTAGCGGTAGAAGCGAGTCCTGAATTTAGTTTATGAACTCAGGATTTGCTGAAGCTCTAGGCAGCGCTACGGCTGATGCTCTGGAAGTTTGCTTTATGTTTGGCACTGCACCCCAAGGGCACTTTGTCGCTTCGCTCGGGCGCGCTCATTCGCTCCGCTCTCTAGCTAAGCCACTCAGCCGCTGATGGGACGCAAACTCACCACCCAACCTAACCGCATTATGCTTAGTGAGCTAGAGTTTGGCGAA
>NVUH01000039.1 GCA_002401855.1 Hyphomicrobiales bacterium | reverse complement strand
GACAATTTTTTGAGTGTGTTCGCTTTGCAGCCAAGTTTTAATATGATGGGCTTCAATTTTAAGCGCGGTTTGGCACCAATTATTATGGTTGAGAATATTGGCGTTGGAGATTTGTTCGGTTTGGCCATGTATTGGTTCAAGTAACATTTTTTTGTCAATTTGTAAGGCTTCTGAGGGCAATTCAAACCCTGCATTGCTGATGACGCCGCCACATTTTGCAATATATTTGCTAAATTCATCGCGTGAGAATGGATGAAATGTTAAATGTCCAAAATGACCTTTGGGTTTATCATTGTGAAAAATATTGAAATTATAGCTGGGAAAATCGTCAAATAATTTAATTATTTCGTCGGTGGAATGAAATGGTAAATAGACCACAATATCTTGTTTTTTATGTTCTATTTTATTTGGGTTTTTTGAAATAATGGGCGGAATGATGTGTTTGTGAAATTGCTGCCAGTGAATGCCAATGGCTAATTTTGACGGTGCATAATGTTCGATGATTAGATTAAATAGTGGATTGGGTTTTACAAATGGGATTTTGTATAAAAAAGCGGCTTGATGTGACAGGCCGATGCTATGAATTTTATGCGATTTTGCCGCCCACGCGGTGATCGGCTCAAAATCATTGATCAGCAGATCATATTGATTTAGGTCAATCTGCTTTATGTCACGGTAAAATTGAATGAAATCGGCATTGAATATGGTTTTGATAAAGTTTAATCGATTGTTTTTAATGTTGAATGACAGGCCTCTAAAGGTTCTATAGTCGCCGAAGTCCTGCATATCAAAATAAGCCGATTTATCGCGGCCAGAGAATACCCAATCGACTTGAATATTGTGTTTTTTAAATGCAATGGCCATTTCTCTTGCCCGCACAATATGTCCGTTGCCTGTTGCTTGTACTGCGTATAAAATTTTCATATTTACCAAAATCTTGCGGGTTTTGGTAAACCTAGCGTAATTTTATTAAAAAACAAACAAAATGGTGTAGGAAAGCTAGATTCCTACACCACCTTAAAAAGCAATGAGCTATTTACTATCGCAGAAACTAGGTTAACCGCGACGGTTGCCGCCTTTAGGGCCTTGGCCACCACGTGGTCCACCTTTTTGCCCATTGCTTAGTTCTTCTTGGCTGAGGGAGCCATTTTTATCGGTGTCCAAACGCTCGAACATGGCGGCTTGGCGTTCGGCTTTATGGGCAGTTTGCATGGCGGTTAATTCATCTAGGCTTAGCTCGCCATCATTATTGGTGTCGTATTTTTTAAATTGAGCTTCTCTATAAGCTTTCATCTCATCTTGGCTGATTTTGCCATCGCCATCGGTATCAGCGGCTTTGATGAAGAATTGGCCCATGTCACCACGTTGCATGCCTTTGTGGCCGCCTGATTTGCCGTTAAAATGCTTGCCTGAATGACCGCCATTATTGTTGCCGCCATTATTGTTTTCATGGGCATATGCTATAGAGCCAGTGAAGATTACTGATGTTGCCAAGAGAGCGGCGATGATTGTAGATTTTTTCATTTTATGTTCCTTTAAGGTTAGTCATTTGAAAGGGTCTATGTTGCCTTCTGACTTTAAGATAGGTGCAGAATGTTACCAAAAAAGGGCATAAAAACGCTGTTTGGTTAGCAATTGTCGCAGGAGAGGATGCTGTTACAATTTGTTACAACAATTGTAAAATATACCCATATAAACCCTCTATTGGGTGTATAACTGTTGAAGAAAAATGAAATTAAAGCGAGAGCCATGCAAAACGGACATATATATATAGTCGATGACAATAAGGACATTCGGGATTTAACGGGGCGCTATTTGGCGGAGCATGGCTTTAAAACCAGTATGGCCGAAGATGGCCGCGCGTTGCGGGCGCTTATAAAGATTGGTGTGCCAGATTTGGTGGTGTTGGACATTATGATGCCAGGTGAAGATGGTTTAAGCCTATGCCGTTATTTGCGTGAAACCACCGAAGTGCCGATTATAATGCTGACCGCTATGGCTGATGAGACGGATCGGATTATTGGTTTGGAAATGGGGGCGGATGATTATTTGACCAAGCCATTTAACCCGCGCGAGTTATTGGCGCGGATAAAGTCGGTATTGCGCCGTGCGCAAAGCTTGCCGCCGCGTAAATTGTTGGACCTTGAAGCTGCCAATGAAGTGCGGTTTAATGGGTGGGTGTTAAATGTGAAAAGCCGTGAATTGGTGGATAAAAATGGCATAAATTATGTATTGAGTACGGCTGAATTTATGTTGCTTTCGGTGTTTTTACTGCATCCCAATACCGAGCTGAACCGCGATCAATTGTTAGATTTGGCTCGGGGTCGTGAAGCGCAACTATTTGATCGGTCGATTGATAATTTGGTCAGCCGCTTGCGGCGTAAGGTGGAAGTCGACCATAAAAAACCAGAATTAATTAAAACTGTTTGGGGCAAAGGCTATATGTTTTGCGCCAATGTGGAGCTGGACTGATGTTCGAAAATAGCTGGCTAAAATATATTTATCCCAAAAGTTTATGGGGGCAATTGGTTTCGCTTTTATTGTTGGCTTTGGTTATTTCGCAATTGGTGGTGTTGCTTATATTTGTTGATGCGCGGCGCATTGCCAATGGTAATTTTATCCAAGATCGAATGGTTGATAGAATTGTAAGTTTGGTCAATTCGGTCGAAGTTAATGGTTCAGGAATTCGACCAACCCGCAAAATGTTTAAGAAATTTGCTAACCCTGATTTACGGTTTAGAGTGGGATTTACACCGCGTCGTGGGCGGGATGACCAGCTCGAATATTCAACCCAAATCCACGAATTATTAACCTCGCGTTTGCCAAACGTAAAAAAAATCATTGTTACGTCAGAAGCTATGAAATCGCCATTGGGGGTTAAATTTCATGGGCGTCGGTTGCCCAAAATGGTTCATATTAGTGTTCAGTTAAGCAAGAAACTTTGGCTCAATATTGATCATACGGAACCGCCATTTTCATATGCGTGGATTTTACCACTATTGCTGACTATGGTGCTGATGATGTTATTCATCATTATCATTGTATCATGGGTGGTGCGCAGGATGACCAAACCATTGGGTGCCTTGGCTGATGCCGCACAAAAGTTAGGCCGTGGGCAAGATGTCGGTGAATTGGTTGAAGAAGGCACGGCCGATGTGCGCCATGTGACGCAATCATTTAACCAGATGAACCGCAAGATTAAGAATTTTGTTGATGACAGAACCAAAATGTTGGCCGCGATTTCTCATGATTTGCGCACGCCGATTACCTCGTTGCGGTTGCGGGCTGAGTTTATCGAAGATAAGGAAATGCAGGGTAAAATATTAGAGACGCTGGATGAAATGCAAATGATGACTGAGGCGGCACTTAAATTTTCTAAAGACAGTGTGTCTGATGAAAAAACCAAAGAGACTGATTTGGAAAGCTTGCTTGAATCTCTGGTTGAGGATTATGAGGATATGGGCGCTAAGGTGACGTTGTCTGAAGATGTTGGCCGGCCGCAGGTGGTTTTGCCGATGCGAGTGATGGCGATGAAACGGGCATTGCGTAACTTGATTGATAATGGGCTTAAATATGGCGAGCAAGTTGAAGTGGATTTTAAGCTTGTCGATGGCGATAAAAACGTGGTGATTTGCATAGCAGACATTGGTTCTGGTATTGCTGAGGATGAATTTGAAAAAGTGTTTGAACCTTTTTACCGGCTTGAGAAATCACGCAATAAAGACACGGGCGGAGTGGGGCTTGGCCTGTCGATTGCGCGTAATATTATACGCGGACATGGTGGTGATGTGACGATTGGTAACATTATGCAGGATGGTGACGTGAAGGGGCTTGAAGTGCGCGTGATATTGTCGCTTTAATCTAGGTTATATTTATCTTTCATCAGTTCTGGGCGGTAGAAAACGCCATATTGTAAGCTATTGGCAATCATATGAGCTTTTTTCATTATGTGCGGCACCACTTCGGGGGTGCAACAGTGTTTGATGGTTTTTTCGAAAGTTACTAGCCAGTGTAAAAAGTCACTTTGTTGCAGGCCGGTTAGTTTGGTATGGGCGGGCATAGGGCGGCCATTGAAACGGTGGGTTTTGAGCAATATGGCTGACCAGAAATTGCACATTTTTTCTAGATGTTGATCCCATGTGGCTTCCATTTGGTGGTGAAAATACGGCCCGAGAATTTTATCGTCATGCACGACATCGTAAAAATGGGTGACGAATTTTTTAATCGTTGCTTCGTCTATGCCCATATTGGCGAAATCTTCAGGCGTTGGGTCGGTGGCTGAGGTCATATTATTTCCAGTTTTTTGCTATCATAGCCATTTTTAGATGGAAATATATGGTCAAATTGTCGCAATGATTAGTACTAAACCAAAACTAAGAATGAATAGATAGAGGCTGATTTTGAGTGTATCGGCTGCATAGGTGTAATATTTTGACGACATGTTGTTGGTGAATTTTTGGCTGATATTTTGCAGTGAAACGGCAAAGGTGGCGACCAAGCTGATGGTGATGAATGTGCCGAAGGCCATGAGGAAGGTGGCCAATATGGCTGTCGTGTAAAGCTGTAAGCTATGGGCTAAAATTAGGATGATGAGTGCGCCTGTGCAGGGGCGGATGCCGATGCTGAATATGGTCAGTAATTTTTGTTTGAGGTTTTGATTTGGCTGTGGGGTTGGGATGTGGTCATGACCGCAAGCGCAATTGTCATCATGCACATGATGTTGGTTGAGTGGGGTGCGGCGGGTGATTTTTATGATGTGGGTGATGAGTAAGTATAGGCCTAATGTGGCAATTAAGGCATAAGAAAATTGCTCAAAATAGGTGAAAGATTGGTTGATTGATCTGACCGAGAATTGCAGCAGGAATATACCAGAAAAAGTGATGATGATGGCGGTGATGGCTTGTAGCATAGAGGCGAAAAATGCAATTTGGATGCCTTGGTGTAACTGGGCTTTGGTGCTGAGTAGGTAGGCTGAAATGACCGCCTTGCCGTGGCCTGGCCCTGCTGCGTGCAATAAGCCGTAGAAAAAGCTTAGGAATAATAATGATAGAGGAAATAGAGATTTTTCATCTTTTTTTATCTGGCGCAGGGTTTCGGTGACTTGATTGAGATATTGGGCTTGCAGCTGGCGAATTTTTTGCACCATGGGCATGAGTGGTTTGGGGATGAATTGGTTGCTTTGCTCTATACTGCTGGTGTTTTTTGGCCTGAAAACATTGTCGGCGGCATTGGCGCTGAAAACAGTGAGGCTGAGCAGGAATATAGTGATGAGGGTTAACCGCATTTTATGCCTATGTCATCGGCAAATTGGGCGCCCATGCCTTGATTGGTGAGGTCATCATTAAAGGCGTTTTCTAGCGCGGTTTTGATGTTGTTATCGAGTTGGCCTTGTTCTACTTGGTATATAGTGCAGCTTTCAACATCGTCGCCGACCAATTGATATCCGCCATCTTTTTTGACAAAAAATGCTGTAAAATATTCTTCATCATATAGGGTGAATTTAAATGCCTCGGTTAAGGGTAGCGATTTTGGCAAGGTTAGGTCAAATTCCAGAGTTAGGCGATTGTCTTTAAATGTGGCTTGCACTGTGGGTGCATCATCGGGGGTGATTTTTATATCACCATTGGATATATGGGTGAAATAGAGCAGCTCTTTTGCCCCCTCCATGGTTTCCATGCCCATGGTGGTGAGTTCTTGTTGGGTTAAAAGTTGGTTTTGGTCATCGTCATAATCGCCCAATAATAACAGGCTGAAATTTTCGTCAAATTGCCATGTGTATTGTAGGCTATCGAGTTGAAATTGGCCGTTTTGGGTTTTTTGTATGTGAAATGTAACTGCGGCATCAATTAAAATATGCGGATGGGCTATGGCCATATTGGTTGGCCATAGCCCAAATATGAGTGTTAAAATACTGAATAATTTTATCGGTTTGGTTTTGAAAGGCATTTGGTTAAATTGGTGGTCATGTTTTTGAGTAAGATATGATAAGAATTTGCCTTTAATTCTAAGTCAAAACCCAATGGATCCCAAGAGTTTATTTGCGCCTTATCATTATTTTTAGCAACCGTTCTGGCCAATTTATCACTGAATTGTGGCTCTAACATGACGCAATTGATTGATTTTTGCTGCCCTGCATCTAAGATTTCTTGCATTTTATGGGCAGAAAGTTGATGGCTTAATGTGGGGGTGATGGCAACTGAATGTTTAAGGCCAAAATTTTCAGTATAATAGCTATATGCATCATGATAGCTGAAAAAATATTGATCTTTAAACGGACTTAATTGTTGTTGCAGGTTTAAATTAAGCTGTCTTAAATGCTCGACTTGTTGTTTGGCATTATATTGATATTTTTCGCGATTTGTAGGGTCCAATTTTGAAAGCTGTAATGCCACTTCATTGGTGATTTTTATGGCATTGCTCGGTGATAACCAGATGTGTAGGTCAAATTCATTGGCACTATGATCGTGACCATGTTCGCCTTCTTCGTGGTGCTCTTCACCTTCTTCGTGATGCTCTTCGCCTTCTTCGTGGTGCTCTTCGCCTTCTTCGTGATGCTCTTCACCTTCTTCGTGGTGTTCTTCGTCCTCTTCGTCATGTTCAGCTTTAAGATGGGCTGCATTCGGTAGTAATTTCAGGCCGTCAATATCTGCCAAGCTGATGAGTGGCGCATTATCCATGTTGGCGCTGAAAAGTTTAGTAAAACGGGGTTGGAAATCATCATCGATTCTAAAGATAATGTCGGCATTTTTAATTTTTTGAATGTCAGATGGCTTGGGTTGATAATCATGCGGCGAAATATTGCCGCCAACCAATAATTCTTGTTGGCTTATGCCTTGATTGACACCCTCGACCAAATAGTAAATGGGGCGAATGCTGCTAAGAATTTTTATTTCGGCTTGGGCGGTCTGTGTTAATAGGCTGAGAGATATAGCGGCCAATGTGAGTGATGATTTAAGTTTCATTTATTTTGCCCATACGTTATAATGTAACACGTTCTAGTGGTTAGCTATTGCAATGTCAAGTGGTATGTTATAATATAACAAATAGGAGACTGTATGGCTGAACATAATCATAATATATGCATTGAAAAAAGCACGCAATTTGCGCAAGAATTGGCGTTGAGCAAAGGCAAGAAACTTACTGCACAGCGTTTGTTAGTGTTGAATATCTTGCTCAGTGACCATAAGGCCATGGGTGCTTATGATATTTTGGATAAAATGCGCGATATGCATGTTGCTGGGCAGGGCAAGCCGCAGCCTCCAACGGTTTACCGTGCGCTGGATTTTTTGCTCGATTTGGGTTTGATTCATAAGGTTGAGAGCCAGAATAGCTTTTATGCTTGTATGGTGGATAGGAGCCAAGATGAACATCATTTGGCGCAGGCTTTTATATGTGATGCATGTGGTCATGTGGATGAGAAGATTGCGCGTCGGGGTGCGCAAAATCTGTTTGAGAAAGCGGCTTCTTTTGGGTTTAAAATAGATAAAGTGATTGTGGAATGCCGTGGCATTTGCGCCACCTGCCAAGCCATATAGGAATTGTTATGAGTGATATATTGATTAGGGCTGAACAGGCATCTTTGCTGTTGGGCAATCGTCAAGTTTTAAGGGCTGTGGACTTTGAAATTATAGCGGGTGAAATTGCTATATTTATTGGCCCGAATGGTGGTGGTAAAACCTCTTTGGTGAAAATGTTGCTGGGTCTTTATCCCGCAACTGAGGGGCTTATTGAGCGTAAGGCTGGGCTTAAAATATCTTATGTACCGCAGAAATTTGAGATTAGCCCATTTTTGCCTTTAACAGTGAAGCGGTTGCTTAATTTTACCCAAAAATATGATGATGAAACACTTGTTGAGGTGCTTGAAACTACCGATTGTGAGCATTTGCTTGGTGCGCAGGTGAAGCAGCTTTCGGGCGGTGAATTGCAGCGGGTTTTATTGGCGCGGGCGATGATTTCTAAACCTGATATTTTGGTGTTGGATGAGGCTTTGCAGGGGGTTGACCAAGCGGGCGAAGTGCAGCTCAATAATTTAATCTCTAGCTATTCGAAACAGCATGGTACGGCGATTTTAATGGTTTCGCATGATTTGCATTTGGTGATGAAATCGACGGATAAAGTCTATTGCATTAATGGTCATATTTGTTGCCATGGTAAGCCTGAGCAGGTGCAACATATGGATGAATTTAAAGATATATTTGGTTCATTGGCTGATCAATTTGCGGTTTATACCCATAAGCATGATCATAACCATGAATTGGGGCACGAATTGGGTCATGAGCATTAGAGGCGATATAAATGTTTGAATTTTTAGATGATTTTTTTGCCCGCGCGATGATTGCTGGCATTGCGGTGGCGTTGATTGCGGGGCCATTTGGTTGCTTGCTGGCGTGGCGGCGCATGGCATTTATGGGCGAAACCATTGCTCATTCATCGCTTTTGGGGGTGGTTTTGGGGTTGATGCTGGGCGTTGTGCCGCAATATGCGATTTTATTTGTGGCAATGGTTATGGCGGTTGTTTTGTATTTTTTAGACAAAGCCGAAGGTCTTGCGCGTGACGTTTCATTATCCGTCATTGCGCATGGTGCTTTGGGTGTTGGGCTGTTTCTGATCAGTCTGATGCCCGAAGTGCAAGTTGATTTAGAAGCCTATTTATTTGGCAGCCTGTTTGCCATAGATGAGGTGGATTTGCTGATTATTTTCATTGGTGGGGGGGCGATTTTTACGGCTTTACTGGTTTATTGGCGCAGTTTGGTGGCGGTGACAATCTCGCCCGAACTGGCTTATGCTGAAAATGTGGTGCGGCCTGAGGCTGAATTCATTTTTACGCTGATGGTGGCGGTTTTGGTGGCGATCACCATGAAAATTACTGGTTTGTTATTGGTATCGGCGATATTGATAATCCCTGCGGCGGCGGCGCGGTTTATCAGCAAAAGCCCAGAGCAAATGGCGGTTTTTGCCTCGTTGATTGGCATGACATCGGTGGCGGCGGGGCTTTATATTAGCTTGTTAAATGATGTGGCAGGCAACGCGGCTATTATTGTGGTGGCGATTGGTCTGTTTGTTTTATGCTTTGCAGGATCGAAATTATTGTTTAGAAATCATTAACTTAAACCCAACAAATTTGATGAAAAATTGAACTAATATTCTATAATGCACCCTATGAAATGGAGGGTATTATGAAATTATTAGTGAAAATTATTCTATCGGCGACGTTGGCTGTGTCATTTGTGCCGAAGGGGTTTGCCGCTAGCCAGATTATTCATGTTGATGAGGTTATTAAAAGCCTATCGCGGATTAAAGCACCGGCGAAAAAACGTTACCCTAAAGAGAAAAAGGTTAAAAAGGTCTATGGCGCGACCAAAGAAAATGTGAGCTTTAGCACTCAATATAAACCTGGTACGTTGATTATTAAAACATCAGAACGTAAAATTTATTTAGTTGGCGAATGGGGCAGAGCCATTCGTTATGGCATTGCGGTGGGTAGTACTGCTGGCCGCCAATGGAAGGGCAAAAGTTATATCAGCCGCAAACGCCCCAACCCAACATGGATTCCAACCGCCAGTATTTTGCGGGAAAACCCTAAAATGCCGAGAGTTTATAAACCTGGCCCGCGCAACCCATTGGGCATGCGGGCGATGAATTTAGGTGGCACGCCGACCTTACGTATTCATGGCACTAATGCTCCTTGGTCTATCGGTAAGGCTGCATCTCATGGATGCTATCGCATGAGGAATGTGGATGTGATTGATTTATATAATCGCGTGGAAGTTGGCACTCAAGTCATTATTGAAGCTTAAATGTGAATGAATTCTGCAAGGGTTTTGGGAAGTTTGGCTTGTGATAATTCATGTTGAATGGTGATTTTACCATCGGCAATCAGTGTGATCTCATCGGCAAAATCTAACATTTCGGTTGGGTTGTGCGATATGATGAGCACGGTTAATTTGAAGTTTTGTTGAATCTTGGTGATTAAATCGCGCATTTCGAGCCGTGTTTCTGGGTCGAGGGCTGAGAAGGGTTCATCTAGCAATAATAGCGGGCGGGGGTTTTGTTGATCTTGCGCCCGCGCCAAGGCTCTGGCTAATGCGACACGTTGCGCCTCGCCGCCTGATAGGTCTTTGGGTTTTTTAGTTTGCATATTGTTGAGGCCAACTGAGTTGATGGCGGTGTTGACCAATTGGGTTTGCTCTGTGCTTAGTTTTAAGTTGGGGCTGAGGCCGATGGCGATGTTATCAAACATGTTTAAATGGGCAAATAAGTTATGCTCTTGAAATAGGTTGGTGATGGGCCGCTGATGTGGCTGTTGGCTTAAAATACTAGTGCCATTCCATTTTATATCGCCTTGTTGGGGCGTTTCAAAACCTGCAATTAAATTGAGCAAGGTGGATTTTCCGCTGCCTGAACGGCCAATTATGGCGTGGATTTTTTGGGCTTTGAAGCTGATGTTAAAGCTAAAATTTGTTTGGCCTAAACTTAGTTTGATTTTATCAAGTTTTAACATATTTGCCTCCGATGAGCCGTTCAATGCCTGCATAAAGCCCAAAGGCAAAAATAACCAAAATACATGCGATGATAGCACCATCGGCACTGCGATATGCGCCGATGGATTGATAGAGCAGCATGGGCAGGGTGATGGTGTGGTCATTACCAAATAGGGCAATTGCGCCAAAATCGCCAAAGCTGATGGTGGCGGCCAAGGCGGTGGCGCGGCCTAATGGTTGGCGCAGGGTTGGCCAATCGATAATCCGTGCGCGGGCTAGGCCTTTTATGCCTAATGATAGGCTGAGTTTTTGGTGGCGTTCGGCCATGCTGTCAATGGCGGGCTCTAGGGTTTTGAGTATATAAGGTAGTGCCATCAGGGCGTTGATGACTAGTATAATGTGCAGGCCATAATCGAAAATACTAACGTGATTGCGCAACAATAAAAACAAGCCCATACCAAATACCAATGAAGGGACAATGAGGATGACATTGCCGATGGATGAAAACATGTGATAGCCGATATTTTGAATGTTATGGGCTTTGAGGGCGCGTTTTGATAGCAATAATGACAGGGTGAAAATACTGGCAAGGCTGGCGGCACATACGGCTAAAATGAAGCTGTTTTTAATGCTTAGCCATAGCGTTGCCGACATAAGAATGGAAAAATCAGTCTGAGTTAGGGCTTTGATGAAGGTGCTTGATAGTGGCAATAATAATGCGATGAACAGAATGAGGATGACCAATGCATCGGCCAGATAGGAGAGTGGTGAATTGACTTTGGGGCGCATGCCGCCTTTGCCGATGCTGTTGAGCAGATTAATCTGGTTGGAAAAACGGTGCAGAAATAAGGTGAATATTAGGCAGAAGCTGAGTTGTAATAAGGCCAATGATGCACCTTTGGGCAGGTCGAAATCGAATTTCAGGCTTTGATATATCGCCACTTCGAGGGTGGTGGCGCTTGGGCCGCCGCCTAAGGTGAGCACGGTGGCAAAGCTGGTGAAATGTAAGATGAATAAAAGCGAGGCGAGGCTGGGCAAAGAAAGCCGCATGATTGGCCATTCGATGCGGGTGAAGATTTGCCATTCGCTCAGACCTAATTGTTTGGACAGCCGCCAATATTCGGGCGGAATGTTTTCTAATTCGTTTAGGAATATGCGGGCGCTGAACGGCATATTGATGAAAATATGGGCCAATAATATGCCAGTTAAACCATATAAATACGTGCTGCGTTCAAACCCGAAAAGGCTGAAAAAATCGTTGAAAATACCTTGCCTGCCATGCACGGCGATGATGCCAAAAACTGAAACCATGGTTGGCATGATGAAGGCCAGAATGAAAATTTTGAGCAGATATTGTTTGCCCCAAAATTGCCGTCTGTATAAAAACCGCGCGACAGGAATGGCGATGATGATGGCGGCTAAGGTTGAAAGTGAGGCTTGTAAAAAGCTAAAATAAGTGATGTGGCGGATGTAATCATCTGAAATGATGTCGATGAAAAGTGTAAAAAAGCCTATAAGGCCGTGTTCGGATTGGCCAAATAGGGCGCTTAGTACGGCAATGGCTAGTAGGCTGATAAAGCCCAAAGCGAGATAGCCAGGCCAAGCCAATTGCCAGATTTTAACCCTGTTAGATGATGGATTTAGGTGATGGGCTGGCATATGGGGTGAAACTATGAAATTGCTGATTGCCTATGCTAACATTTAAAATTGAAGCAATGCGATAATTTTTTAGTTGGATGATTGTTTAAAGGTTTTTGCCGCTTCATATTGTTTGACGAAATTGGCAAAACCCTCGCCGGCTAAAATGGGGCCGATTTGTTTGTAGCGGATGATGCCATTGGGGTCGATTATAAAGCTTTCGGGCAGGGCGCGGACGCCAAAATCTATCGCCACGCGGCCAGATTTATTGGTGCCAATGGCGGTATAGACATTGCCATATTTCGTTAAAAACTCGAGGGCATTTTGATCATTATCTTTATGGTTGATGCCGTAAATTTTAATGCCCATGGCTTTGAGTTTGTCTAATTCTATATGTTCGGCGCGGCAGGCGACACACCATGAAGCCCAAAAGTTTACCACAACTAGCTCGCCTTTAAGGTCGCTGGCGTTAAATGTTGGTAGGTCGCCCAAGGCATCTAACTCAAATTGTGGCATGGGTTTTTCTATCAGTACTGATGGAATGTATGATGGGTCTTCGCCATATAGCCGATAGAGAAATACGCCCGCAAGGCCAACGAATATGATGACGGGGATGAGCCGGGAAATTTTGAAATTAGGTTTCATCTTTGGCCGTTTTTTTAGCTTGGGCTTCGAGCCGTTTAAGCCGTGTTAGCTGTTTTTGGCTGTTGAATAAGATATAGGCGGTGAGGCCAAACACGCCGATGCTGACCACGACATAAACACCCGTGACATAATGCGGAAACTCGGTGAAACTTAGAAATTCCATCATTGTGCCTCGCTATTTTTGAGCGCCGAATTGGTTTTGGCGATATTTTTTTGTAAAATGCGCATCTCTAGCGCGCGGGCGCGGCGGCGGGTGATCTCGGTGCGCACGCTGATGAATAAAAGCGTGACAAACAAAAAGGTAAAGGCGGCAAACATAATTAAAAGTGCGGTTAACATAGTGGGGTGAATGGCAGAGCCTGATGTGGTGATGCTGGCGGGTTGGTGCAAGGTGTTCCACCATTCGACTGAAAATTTAATGATGGGAATGTTGATGAGACCGACTGCTGCGACAATGGTGGCGACCCGCGCGGCTTTGACTTGATCTTCAATGACTTGCCAAATGGCGATATAGCCCAAATACATGATGAATAGAATTAAAACGGTGGTTAAGCGGGCATCCCACACCCACCATGTGCCCCAAGCCGGTTTGCCCCATAGCATGCCCGTGATGAGGGTGAGTAAGGCGAATACGGCGCCAATGGGGGCGGCGTTTTTGGCGGCCATATCGGCCAGTGGATGGCGCCAAATAAAACCGGTGAAATTAGCCAATGCCATGAATACATATATGGCTTGGGCGAGATAGGCTGAGGGGGCATGTACGTAAAGAATGCGGCTTAATGGGCCTTGTAAAACATCTTCGGGTGCGTTGAAAACCGTATAGAGTCCAAAACCTAGTGAGCCTAGTGTGATGATCACTAAATAGGGCAACAGTAGCGTTGAAAACCGCATGAATTTTGTTGGGTTGGCAAGTCCGAACATGTTTGGTCTCTTTATTGTTTAGCAAAGTTTATAGCCTAAATATGATGGCTGTAAACTTATAAGTTGGCCTTTAATGCCTGAGCGGATGCAAAAGGCGCGATGATGAGGGAAATTAGCGTGATGCCCAATAATATGAGCAAGGATGTGTAAGGTTTTTCGATTTGATAAGTCATATCGGTGGTGGCGCTGACGCCAAATATGAGTATCGGTATATATAATGGCAGGATGAGCAGCGCGATGATTTGATTGGCGCGGCGGATGGCGACCAATATCGCGGCGCCAATGGTGGCCAATGCGCACAGCCCGAGTGAGCCGATTGACATGCATATAATAAGTGGTATCAGGCCGCCTGCAGGTAGATTGAGCATGAGAGCTAAAAATGGGGTGATGAGCAGGAGTGGCAGAGCGATGCTGACCCAATGGGCAATGAGTTTTACTAAGATGACCAGTTCGGGCAAGGGGCCGGCGGTGAGCAATAGGGTGAGGCTGCCATCTTCTAAATCGTCAGAAAAAATGCGTTCGGCGCTGAGCAATATGGCGAGCAATAGCACCACCCATAAGACGCCAATGGAAATGCGGGCGAGCAGGTTAATGTCGGGTCCGACGCCAAATGGGAATAAAATAATGACCACGAGATAAAAGCCGATGGCTTGGCCTGCGCCGCCGCCAGAGCGGAAAAATAAGTTGATGTCGCGGCGCAATAAAGCCAGAAGCGGTTTCATATATTTTCCTCATCGAGCAGGTAATCATCATTAAACATATAGCGGCCACCTGTTAGGGTGAGGGTGTGGTTAAATTCTATGCCCAATGGCAAATGGCTTGCGGCGATGAGAATGCCGCCTGCGCTGATGTGTTCTTGCATTAATTTAGTTAGTAATTTTTGACCATCGTCATCTAAGGAGACCGAAGGCTCATCGAGCAACCAAAGTGGGTGGGAAATGGTGAGTAAGCGCGCCAACATGAGGCGTTTTTTTTGCCCTGCGCTTAGGCGGGCGGCTAAAATATGGGGCATTGGCTCTAAGCCAACGGTGCGCAAGGCGCTGTCGATGCGGGTTTTATCGCCGCCCATATATTCTGTCCAAAAGGTTAGATTTTCACGCACTGTTAGGCTTTTTTTAAGCGCGTCTTGATGAGTGATGAAATGCGAAATGCCGATTACGCCATCATGGCGCGGTGTCTCGCCACTGGAGATGGTGTATATGTTGACGTCGCCACCTTTGGGCTGGTCGGCGCCTGCTAAAATGTGCAATAGGGTGGTTTTGCCGCTGCCATTGGGGCCTTTGAGCAATAATGATTGGCCCGTTTTGAGGGTAAAACCAATGTCTTCAAATAGCAGGCGTTCGCCTTTTTGAGCGCTTAGATTTTGAATTATAATGCGGTTAATTTTCATATTGGTCTAAAGATTAGCGTTTATTCATACTGTTTGCACCATAAATAGATTATCTGCAATGAAAACAGGTCATTTTGTCTCAAGTGGGTTAGATGCAGGACATTGGTGGAAAAGTGTCAATATTATAATAATTGTAGATAAATTGACAACAAAAAGGTGGTTTTTGAGAATTTTTTAATGTTAGGGGCGTAAATATAGTTTAAAATGATTCTATAGATGGCCAGTATTTCCAAAAATGTGATTCCACATCATGTTTTAATAAACGTGGCGTCGGCTTGCAGAAATGCAATTGTGCTTTTGCTGCCGTGCACCACCCCAATTAAGAGGGTTCACATCCATGACAACACCCCTAACTTCATTAGATAGTTTTAATTGTCGCCGCGAACTTAAGGTTGGCGATAAGAGTTATATTTATTTTGACCTGAAAGAAGCCGAAAAAAATGGCTTAACTGGTATTTCCAGAATGCCCAACTCGTTGAAAGTTGTGCTTGAAAATTTACTCAGGTTTGAAGATGATCGTAGTGTGACCAAAGATGACATTTTGGCGGTTGCTAAATGGATGGATAATGCCCATAGCGATGCTGAAATTGCCTACCGCCCGGCGCGGGTGTTGATGCAAGATTTCACGGGTGTGCCTGCAGTGGTTGATTTGGCCACCATGCGCGCTGCGATGGAAAAAATTGGCGAAGACCCGAAGAAGATTAACCCACAAGTGCCTGTCGATCTGGTGATTGACCATAGTGTGATGGTGGATAATTTTGGTACGCCAACGGCGTTTGAGCAGAATGTGGAAATTGAATATGTGCGTAATAAAGAGCGCTATGAATTTTTGCGTTGGGGCGCAACGGCGTTTGATAATTTTAGAGTTGTGCCTCCAGGAACGGGCATTTGTCATCAAGTTAACTTGGAGTATCTAGCCCAAACGGTGTGGACACGTAGTCAAACTTTAGACGGCAAAGAAGTTGAAGTGGCTTATCCTGATACATTGGTGGGCACGGACTCACACACAACTATGGTCAACGGCATGGCCGTACTTGGTTGGGGTGTTGGTGGTATTGAGGCTGAAAGCTCAATGCTAGGACAGCCTATTTCTATGCTGGTGCCTGACGTGGTTGGGTTTGAGCTAACTGGTAAAATGCCCGAAGGCACAACGGCGACTGATATGGTGTTGACCATTGTTGAAATGTTGCGCGGGCTGGGTGTGGTTGGCAAATTTGTTGAATTTTACGGTGAAGGCTTGGATGACCTTACTTTGGAAGACCAAGCGACGATAGCTAACATGGCGCCTGAATATGGCGCGACTTGTGGCTTTTTCCCGATTGATGCAGATACGCTTAAATTTTTGAACCATACAGGGCGTGATGAAGACCGCATTGCTTTGGTTGAAGCTTATTCTAAAGCGCAAGGTATGTTCCGCGATGAAAATAGTGTGGCGCCTAAATTTACTGACACTTTGCACCTTGATTTGAGCGAAGTTGTGCCATGTATTTCTGGCCCGAAACGCCCGCAAGATCGCATTAAATTAGATGTGGCGGCGTCGACATTTGAAAAAATTATGGGCAGCGAATTTAACTTAGCTGGCCAACATAATAAACGCGTTGCGTTGGATGGTAAAGATCATGACCTTGGCAATGGTGACATTGTGGTCGGTGCGATTACTTCTTGTACCAATACGTCAAACCCATCAGTGTTAATTGCTGCGGGTTTGGTGGCTAAAAAATGTAACGAATTGGGTATCAAACCAAAACCTTGGGTGAAAACATCACTTGCTCCTGGTAGCCAAGTTGTGACCGATTATTTGGAAGCTGCCGGATTGCAATCTGAATTGGATAATGTTGGCTTTAACCTTGTGGGTTATGGTTGCACAACATGTATCGGTAATTCGGGCCCTATCGACCCTGTATTTTCTAAAGCCATTGAGGATCATGATTTGGTGGCGTGTAGTGTGCTTTCGGGCAACAGAAATTTTGAGGGCCGCATCAGCCCAGATGTCAGAGCCAACTTCTTGGCTTCACCGCCATTGGTTGTGGCTTACTCGATTGCTGGTAATATGAATGTCGACATCACTAAAGGTGTTTTGGCGGTTGATAAAGACGGTAATGATGTTTATTTGAAAGACATTTGGCCAACCAATCAAGAAATTGCAGAAATTGTTGCAAAATGCATCACGCGGGAAATGTTTGTAAAACGTTATGCTGATGTGTTTAAAGGCGATGAGCATTGGCAAGCCATTGAAGTGGATGGAGGCCTGACTTATAACTGGAATTCATCTTCTACTTATATTCAGCATCCGCCATATTTTGAAGGCATGGGCGCTGAGCCTACGCCACTGCCGGGCATTGAAGGTGCGCGGGTTATGGCGTTATTGGGCGATAGTGTGACGACTGATCATATTTCACCAGCGGGTCAATTTAAACCTGAACATCCTGCGGGGCAATATTTGGTTGATCGCCAAGTTTCGCCTAAAGATTTTAACTCTTATGGTTCGCGCCGTGGTAACCACGAAGTTATGATGCGTGGTACATTTGCTAATATTCGTATTAAAAATGCTATGATCCCCGGTTCTGAAGGTGGCGTGACGCGCCATTATCCATCTGGTGAAGATATGTGGATTTATGATGCGGCCGAAAAATATAAAGCTGATGGCGTGCCGTTGGTGATATTTGGTGGCAAAGAATATGGCACGGGCTCTAGCCGTGACTGGGCGGCTAAAGGCACTAATTTGCTGGGTGTGCGTGCGGTGATTACTGAAAGTTTTGAACGTATTCATAGATCAAACCTTGTGGGTATGGGGGTTTTGCCGTTGCAATTTAAAGATGGCACATCATGGAAATCTCTTGGCTTGAAGGGCGATGAGATTGTGAGCATAAATGGCATCGACAATCTTTCACCACGTTGTGACTTGGAAATGGTCATCACTATGGGCAATGGCGATGTGAAGAAAATGCCTGTTTTGTGCCGCATCGACACTCTTGATGAGTTAGATTATGTGCAAAATGGTGGCATCCTGCAATATGTGCTGCGTGATTTGGCCAAATAGAATTTTTTTCTAGTGTAAGATAATTTTAGAAAAACCGCCTGTTTGGGCGGTTTTTTTGTTGGAGAGAAAATTATGGATGAAATTGAATTTGTGCCGTTGTCTGAAATAGACGAGGCTGCCATTATTGAGCTGATGAATAATGAAGAGGTGGGTAAGTTGTTGCCGTTGTTGCAAGGCGGGTTTAGTGCGGCAGATTGTAAAGCCTTTGTAAATGCCAAAACTCAGCTATGGGTAGAGCATGACTTTGGGCCATGGGCATTTGTTATTGAAGGTGAATTTGCGGGGTGGGGTGGCATTCAGCCAGAGCAAGGAGAGGCTGATTTTGCCTTGGTTTTGCATCCGAATTTTTGGGGGTGGGGGCGTAAAATATTTAACAAGATCAGGGATCAAGCTTTCAACGAAATGAATCGAGACTCGATGACCATTCTGTTTCCGCCAACGCGGACAAATTCGCGTGCCATAATGCGTTATGGTTTTGTGGCGGATGGTCAAATGGAGGTTGGGGGAGAGATTTTTTTGAAATTTCGTCTCAACAAGCCGTAGTTTTATATATTTGACCACATCACCAAAATGTGAGGATTTTTTTCGCCTTGTGATTGGTGTTGGGGTGGCCAATGAGGTATATTTACTTTACTAGAATTTATTGGATAGGTAAAAATGCGTAAAATTTCCCTTTTATTGGCGGTGGCGGCTATGGCCTACGCACCAACAGCTTTTGCAGCGGGTAAATATAATTTCAAACAAGTTGATGGTGTGGTTGAGCTATTTACCTCGCAAGGTTGTTCGTCTTGCCCGCCTGCTGATGCCTATATGGGTGAGGTGAAACGTAATAACAAAAATAATTTGGCGCTGACTTATGCGGTGACCATTTGGGATTATTTGGGTTGGAAAGATGAATTTGCCACCGCCAAAAACACCAATAGACAGCGTAAATATAGCCATTATTTGCGTTTGGGTAATGTTTATACGCCACAATCGGTGGTTAATGGGGCAACTGATGCGGTGGGTAGTGACCGTGCTAAAATCGGTAAAAACCTTAAAAAATCACATTTGAAAAATAAAAACATCTATGTGCCGATGAAAATTGAGCAAGATGATATGAAATTGAAAATTATGTTGCCAGCAGCTTCGGCTGAATTATTGGCATCGCGCAAGAATTTTGACGCCACTTTATGGCTGGTTAAATATAAAAACGTGGCCAAGGTGAGCATTGTGGCTGGTGAAAATGCGGGTCGTGATATTGAATATCATAATGTTGTAGGTGATTTTGCATCGCTCGGCATGTGGGAAGGCAAACCGCAGGTTTTCACCATTGCGCATAGAGATTTAGAAGGTATGGTGGGCGATTTTAAAACCGACAAATTTGCATTTTTGTTGCAAATTGATGGTGTGGGGCCGATTATCTCGGCGATGAAAATTAATTAACCCACCATTTTGATATAAGATCATTCAATAAGCCTTCTTGCACGCTGGATGATTTTATATAACCGCCTTTATATAAAGCCAATACATGATAGTAAAAAGCTTGCATGGCTTGTGTGCTTAATTCTATTTGAGCTAGGCTGGCTTTTGATTTGTCAGTGATATTTTCTTGTAAAGTGTCACTTATAATTTGCTCAAAACCACCACATAATTGTACAAACTCATCTGTCCATACGCCGCTTTTAAGGGTGGATTGAACCAAAAATAAATGTGCGAAATCGGGGTTTTCTCTAAAGATTTTTAACCATGGTCGATAGAGCTTCATTAATCTTTCTGTGAGATTTGATGTGTCATTATTTTCTAGTGATAATTTTTGAGCTTCTATTAAATTCACTAGAAATTTTAACTTAATGGCGATGAGTAAGCTGGTTTTGTCGCCAAAATGCGAGAAAATTGTGCCTTTTACAACGCTTGCTTTGCGTGCGATCTCCTCCATACTGGTGTTTTCAAAGCCATTTTTATCGAATAATTTCTCTGCCGCATTTAAAATATTTCGTCGCGTTTCGATGGTTCTTTTTTGTGGCCTGCCAACCATTTATTTCTCCAATTTTACTTTATCGTAAACTAATGTTTTTCTTGACTCTAGTCAAATATTGACCTAAGTCATTTAATGACCATGGTCATTAAAAGGAAGAAAATGAAAAAGATATTTGTTGTTGATTGCAACCCAAAGAATCAATCTTTTAGCCTAGGCTTGTTTGAGCAATATATTAAAGGTGCGCAGGAAGCTGGGCATCAGGTGAAAAGCATGCATTTGTCTGATATGGAATTCGAAATAGATCTTGCTCAAAAAAATGAAAATGATGAGCTTGAACCATGCCTTGTTGACTTTCAGGAAAAGCTAACATGGTGTGATCATGTGATGCTTGTATTCCCATTATGGTGGGGTTTTATGCCGGCAAAAACCAAAGGCCTTATTGATCGTGCCTTTTTACCGCAATATGCCTATGCTTACCTGCCTGATAAGTCATTGCCTCAAAAGCTATTGGCGGGGCGAAGTGCCGATATATTGGTGACAAGTGATACACCAAATTGGTATTTTAAATGGCTTTATAGAGCGGGTGCCTTTAAAATTCTGCGCATGCAAATATTTGAATTTGTTGGCATTAAACCGGTTAAAATGCACATGATTTCGCAACTTCGACATTCGAGTGAAAAAATGCGTTTGGGCTGGTTAAATAAGGCCTGGAAATTGGGTAATCAAGTTTAGTATATTTCACTGATGCGCTAGCAAGCAATTTTATGTGCTTGCTAGAATGTAAAAAAAGCCAGTGGCATATTAGGCCACTGGCTTTTTACGGGGTTTTAAATTCGCATTACATGTTGCTTAAACAATAACCAGAATTATGTTGCCTCAAATGGAGAGGGAAGAAGGATTGGCATCATCCACAACGGGGATGCAGATGACGCCAAATCCAGAGGCAACAATAAGAATATAGGTACTAAATGAGGCGATACAAGGTTTGAAATAAGGCTTTTTCATGTTTCTTTATCATTTGATTGTGAGTGGCAATTTATGGTGGTTTATTTTTTTCTTTCATATTTTTGCAATTGCGCTAGCATTGGATAACGGGAGAGACTTTATGAGCGTGAAATTAAAAAGTGAGTTTTCGAGTTTTCAGCGGCTAGAGCTGCATATGATACAATCAGTTTATGGGCGCGGTGTGGCGGCAGGCATTTGGAAAGATTATGCCATTGATATTGGTCAGGCTGTGGCAGTGTTTTCTATTTATCGCAATGCGAGTGAAGTGCCTGTTTATCAAGTGATTAAAGACCCTAAATTGCGCAACAAGCAAGGTCAATATAGAGTGGTGACCCAAACGGGGCAAATTCTAAAACGTGGTGATGATTTAAAGCAGGTGTTAAAAAGCCTTGATAAATTTCAAACTCATTTGTCAGTGGTCTGATAAGGCTCTAATGTTAGCTTAATACTCTCTCTCTCTCTCTCTCTCTCTAGCATTTTGGTATTCAGGAAAAATTATGTTCAATCAAATACGTGCCGTTTTGTCACTGCTGGCGAGTGCGGGCATTTTAAAATTTGCTGGTGGTTTGCAAGGCTTGTTGATTTATATTCGAGCCGGCTATGAAGAATTTTCAACATTAGATATTTCACTGATTGGTGTGGGCTGGGCTATTGGCTTTATCGCGGGTTCACTTTATATGCCTGCGGTGGTGAAGCGGGTTGGGCATATTCGGGCTTATAGTGTGATGGCGGCATTTGGGGCGATTGCGGTTCTGCTTAATGTGTTGTGGGTTAACCCATTGTCTTGGGTGGTTTTGCGCGGCATATCGGGTTTTTGTTTTGCGGGTGCTTCGATGATTACTGAAAGCTGGCTGAATGAGCGTTCGACCAATAAAACTCGCGGCTCGGTTTTTTCGACTTATATGATTGTTAGCCTCGGTGCGACGATGATTGGGTTTTTATTGGTGTCATTTGTGGCGCCAAATGATGATCGGTTATTTTTGTTTGGGGCGATTTTATTTTGCATGGCATTGCTGCCAACCGCCTTGTCTAAAATCACTCAGCCTGCGCCTTTGGCCAATACTAAGGTGGATTTGAAAGCCATTTATGCTAACTCGCCTGTGGCGGCGGTTGGGTGTTTTTTGGTGGGGGTTGATGCGGGAGCATTTGGCGGTATGTCAGCGGCTTATGGGCAAGAAATTGGTTTATCTACCCAGATGATTGCTTATTTTATGATGGTGGCGATTTTGGCCAGTCTGTTTTCGCAAAAACCATTTGGTCGATTGTCGGATCGGATGGATAGGCGCTATGTGGTGGTTGGTATTACGATCGGCGCGGCTTTGTGTGCGTTTGCGATTTTTTGGCTGGACAGCCGTGATGATTATATGATTTTGGGAATGATGGGGCTTTATGGTGCGTTTATGTATTCGCAATATCCTATTTTGGTGGCGCATGCCAATGACCATGCCAAGCCTGGTAGTTTGGTGACGGTGGCCGGTGGGTTGTTATTGTTATTTGGCATTGGCACTATAGTGGGGCCGATTATGGCGGGTTTGTTTATGACGCAGGTCAGCCCTGCGGCTTTGTTTTTATCTAATGCCATTGTGCATGGCCTTTTGGCCATACATACAATTTATCGGATATTTAGGCGTGAAGCGGTGCCGATCGAACAAAGGCGCAAATTCCGCCGTATGTTGTTGAACCGCAACAGCACCCCACAAAGCGCGGTTCTGATGCCTAAATCTAAACCGATTCAAGTGGCTGATGATGTGCAATGAGATGAGTATAAAAAAAGCCCCCGCAAATGAATGCGGGGGCTTTTAATTTGTATCGCTTTAACGCTTAGTCTCTAGACATAAAGCCAAGTAGGCTTAGAATGTGAATGAATAAAGTGATGAAGCTACCATAAAGCATGAAAGCACCAAAAATAGCTTTTTCAGTGATCGGGCCACCTTGGTAATACATGTTTTTGATTTGCTGCGTTTCATAAGCGGTGATGCCAGAAATAAGCAAAATCACGCCGAATGAAATGATGGCGCTGAACCAGTCTGATTGGAATACAAAAAGATTCAAAAAGGACACCGCGATCACGCCAATGAAGGCCATGCTGAAAAATGTGCCAAAGGCCGATAGGTTTTTCTTAGTGGTATATCCCAATAAGCTCATGCCCGCAAACACCACAACTGTATAGGTGAGGGCTTGGAAAATAAGTTCAGATCTATCAGAATATAGGAATGAAGCCACCATTGGTGAAATCATCGCGCCCCAAAGGGCTGCATATAACCAATAAGCGCCATGCGCCAAAACCGGATTGCCAGAGAAAATAAGCTTAGGCGAGAACCAACCCAAACCCAATACACCTGCAAACAATACCCATCTCATAGGGCCAGTGGCAATGGTGATCATTAAATCGGGGTTTTTAGAAAGATAAAATACAATCAATGCGGTGAAGGCAAGGCCCAACCCCATGTAATTATATACTTTTAGCATGTAAGACCGTAGGCCTTGATCTAATTGTTCACGGCTGACGCTTGGTGCAAAATTAGGATTATTTTGATTGAAATTTGACATTTTTACCCTTTCAAAATTCTATATGGCCTCAATATGGGGTTTCTACCGATAATTTGCAAGTCACTATCTGATATTTTACAACCAATGGTAAATAATGCTCAGATATATTAGTAAATTCGGCCTATGGGTTTAATTTAATGGCTATATTAGGCTTAATTAAGGCGGTTTGATATTTTTTCTATGCGATTTTAAACCCTAGGTGTTTTGCAAGAATTGCCCGGCTTTGCGGCCCAAAATGCGCCATGTGCCGAATAGGCCTAATATCAACACTGAAATTGTGCCTAAAATTAGGGTGAAGAGGGCGCGTGAATAGATGAATTCATAGGGTATATTCATGAAGCCCATAATGGTTTGGGCGGCAATGCTGCCCAATATCAATGCGATGATAGAGGCCAGAAGGCCTAAAATGGTGAATTCTGCGATCAATACGCCGAGCAAGCGGCCTCTTGTGGCACCGAGGGCTTTTAGAATTACCATGTCATAAGTGCGGGCGCGGTTGCCAGCCGCAATGGCGCCGCCCAAAACCAAGAAACCAGTGATGAGGGTTAGGCCACCTGCGAGGCGAATGACCATGGTGAGCTGGGCGGTTAAATTATAGGCAATCTCCAGCGCATTGCGCATGGCAATGGTGGTGACGGCGGGGAAGTTTTTGACCAATAGTTTTTGAATGTCAGCCTCATCTTCTATGGTGGCATCGGGGGTTAGGGTGATGGTTGCCATATGTACATGCGGGGCGTTTTCTAGTGTATTGGGCGAGAATACCATGACAAAATTAATGCCCAGACCTTGCCATTCGACATGGCGTAGATTGGCGATTTTGGCGCGAATTTCGCGGCCAAATAGGTTGATGGTCATGTAATCGCCGATCACTAGATTTAAATCGGTGGCGATGTTATCAACTAGGGATACCAATGGTTCACCTGTGTAATTTTTGCCCCACCATTCTCCAGCGGATAAAATGCTGTTTTCGGGCAGGGTGTCTGAATAGGTTAAGCCGCGGCTGCCACGCGTGACCCAGCCTTGTCGGTTGTTGTTTAGTTTGTTGACATCAATGCCTTTGAGTTTGACGATTTTGCCGCGCATTAATGGCACGGTTTCGAGTGTTTCAATCAGGCCTGTGGCTTCGAGTTTTTCGCGAAGTGGTTCGACCTCATTCTTTTTTATGTCGAGTAGGAAAAAGGCGGGTGCGCGTTCGGGCAGGTCTTGCTGCAATTGGCGGGCGATATTGCCTTCAACCATGGACAATGTCACCAGCAAGGTCAGGCCGAGGCCGAGCGAGATGATGATGGTGGTTAAGGGGCTTTGGGGGCGTGCCATATTGCTGATGGCCAAGCGCAATTCGGGGCGTTTGGTGCGGGGCATTTTGCGCATGAGCAGGTTGATTAACCAGCCTAAAATACGCAGCATGACAAAGGTGAATAGAATGGCACCGACAAACCATTGGGCAATTTGGCTGTAATCGGCCATAGCCAAGGTGCGCCATATTAATATGGCGAGCAGGGCGATGATGGGAATGATGAATTTCCATTCCAATTTGAATTTTGTGCCTTCGATGTGGGCGCGGTAAAGGCTACGGGGGGAGATTTTATAAACGCCTGCCAATGGGATGAGTGAGAATAGGGCTGAGATGAGCAAGCCAAATGTGAGTGCATTGAGGATGGGTGCGCCATATAGGTTGGCAACCAAGGGTAATGGCACTAAGTCTTTAAACAGGGTGATGAAACCAAGCGGAATGCTGACGCCTAAGATAATGCCTAAAATAACCCCAAAGGCGGTGATGGCTAAAATTTGTAGGCTATAGAGCTTGAAAATTAGGCCATCGCTGGCGCCGAGGCTTTTGAATGTGGCGATCGAGGCGCGGTTGCCTTCGATGTATAATTTGACGCTATTGGCGATGCCAACCCCGCCGACCACTAAAATGGTGAGCGAGATGAGGATGAGGAATGTGGTTAGGCGCTCAATCATGCGCCTTAGATTTGGTGCGGCATTTTCTTTGTCCATCACGCGGGTGATCATTTTGGGAAATGCGGTTTTTAACTCGTCTCTGAAGGTTTGTAGAGCGGTTTCGCTTTGGTCGAATAGTTGAATTTTATGATATTGATCGAAGATTGAGCCTGTCTCGATGAGGCTGGCGCTGAGCATGGCATCGCGGCTTAAAATAATGCGCGGGCCAAAGGTGAAGGGGGCGGACACGCGGTCAGGCTCATTATATATGATGCCTCGAATGTCGAATATTAAATTGCCGAATTTTAGTTTGGCATCGGCCTTAATGTCGAGCCTGAATAGCAGAGCTTGATCGATGAGTAGGCCATAATGCCCATTTTTTTCGGCCAAAATGTCGGCGGTTTGGGCGGGGGTTAGTTTTAGGCGTTGGTCGTTGACATCTATGTCTAACGTGCCGATCAGTGGGTAGGCGGAATCGACGCCTTTGGCATCGACCAGAATCGCGTTGTCGGGGGTGCTTTCATCGCGTGCCATGCCTCTGAAATGGGTGACGAGGCTTAAATTGCCTTTGTCGCGGAGATAGGTGAGGGCGTCATCGGGTGCGAATTGGTTGGTGAGGCGCATGTCTACATCGCCGCCTAGCAGGGTTTGGCCGCTGTCATTGAGGCCCGAATTTAGGCTTGCACTGAATGTGCCGACTAAGGCGATGGCAAATACGCCTAGGAAAATGGCGGTTAAAAATATGCCGAAACCGCGGACGCCGCCCCAAATGCCGCCATTTTTAAAATGTGAAAATAATTCGCGCTTGGCCCATTTTAGGGCGAGCTGGTTGTCTAGGTTTGCTTGCGACATTTATTTGGCCTCATTGGCATGAGCTTGGGAGTGTAATTTGCCGTTTTCTAGCCGCAAAATACGGTCGGCTTTTTGCGCCAATTCCAAATCATGGGTGATGAGTAATAATGTGCGGCCCTCTTGTTTGTTGAGGGTGAATAGCAAGTCAGCAATTTCATGGCCGGTGGCTTCATCTAAATTACCTGTCGGTTCATCGGCCAATATGAGCTTGGCGTTGGAGGATAATGCTCTTGCGATGGCGACGCGTTGTTGCTCGCCGCCAGATAATTGCGCGGGGTAATGTTCTTCTCTGTGGCTTAAGCCGACTTTTTCGAGCCAGCCTTTGGCTTGTTGTGTGGCATCGGGGGCTTGTTGTAATTCTAGCGGTATCGAGACATTTTCTAGTGCGGTCATGGTGGGGATGAGGTGGAAATTTTGGAAAACAATGCCGATATTTTCTTTGCGGAAGGTGGCGAATTCATCTTCGGAAAAATCGCTGACATTTTTGCCCATCAGGTTTAAATCGCCGCCGCTAATGTCTTCTAAGCCAGCCAGTAGCATTATAATGGACGACTTGCCAGAGCCAGAGGGGCCGACCAAAACCACTGATTCGCCATCACTAACCGTTAGATCGACACCTTTTAGCACATCGACAGTGCCTGCATGTGAGCTATATGAAAGTGAGAGATTTTTGGTGAATATCACGGGTGGCTGGCTTGCTGGTGTGCTGGCGGACATAATTTGCTCTTAATTTGTGTTCATTATAAAATAATGTTGAATATACATAATGCCTTGCCATATATTTAATGCAAGAGAAGATGAATAACATTTAGGTGATATAGTGAACTACCACACCCGTTTCAAGAAAATAACTGTAACAAGCTTAGTCATATTGTGTTTTTTGTTTATATATGCAGGTCAGGCCTTGGCGGTTAGCCCCAAATTATTTGTATTTGGTGATAGCTTGACCGCGGGTTATGGCTTGCAGAATCTTGATGATAGTTTTCCGAATAAATTGGCGGTGAAGCTTAAAGAATTGGGCAAGGATATTGAGGTGATTGGTGCGGGCGTTTCTGGCGATACCAGCACTGCAGCTAACGAAAGATTGTTGTGGACATTGGGTGATGCCAAGGCAGATAATATTCAATATGCGATTATTGAATTGGGGGCGAATGATGCGTTTCGGGCTATTTCGCCCCGTCAAACCAAATTGGCTTTGCAAGAAATTATCGACAAAATGGCGGCGCAGGACATTAAAATAATGTTAGCAGGCATGTATGCACCACCTAATATGGGTGATGAATATGAGGCTGAGTTTGCCGATGTTTTTATACAACTTGCTGAAACTAATGATGTTTTATTCTATCCCTTCTTTTTAGATGGGGTGGCGGGCGATTTGAAGCTTAACCAAGCTGACGGCATACACCCAACACCTGAAGGGGTGGATGTGATTATCGTTAATATCATGCCGTCTTTACTTGAATTAATCGAATAATCTATCTATATATAACGCTTGATTGAAAGAAAATCCCTGAAATATCCTTTCAGGAGGTAGATTCTTATTGGTATTTTTGTATAGGCAGCCTGAAGGGGAATTGTATGGAATATAGAAAACTTGGCCGTAGTGGCATTGATGTGAGCGCAATTTGTCTTGGTACCATGACTTGGGGGCAACAAAACACCCAAGCAGAGGGTTTTGAGCAAATGGATTATGCGTTAGAGCGCGGCGTTAATTTTTTTGACACGGCTGAGCTTTATTCCATCCCGCCCAAGCCAGAAACTCAAGGCAGCACCGAAACCATTATTGGCAATTATTTTGCGGAGCGTAAAAACCGCGACAAAGTGATTTTGGCGACGAAAGTTGTTGGCCGTAGCAATATGGGTTGGTTCCGCGAAGATGGCCGCGATACTGAGCTTGATCGGGCTAACATTATCGAAGCGGTTGAAGGCAGCTTGCGCCGTTTGAAAACTGATTATATCGACCTTTATCAGCTTCATTGGCCTGACCGCCCGTTGGCGGCTTTTGGCGCTGCGGTGTATAAACATCAGGGCGAAGAAATTAACAGCATTGAATCTATATTGGACGTGTTGGGAGATTTGGTTAAAGCGGGTAAAATTCGTAATATTGGTTTGTCTAACGAAAATGCTTGGGGTACGGCTAAATTTATACAATATGCGGAAGCCAAAGGCTTGCCAAGGGTGCAAAGTGTGCAGAATGCTTATAACCTTTTGAACCGTGCTTATGAGTGGAGTTTGGCTGAATTTGCGCATCGTGATGATTGTGGTTTATTTGCTTATTCGCCATTGGCGCAGGGCATATTGTCGGGCAAATATTTAGATGGTGCAAAACCAGCTGGTGCGCGTAAGACATTGTTTGGTCGTATGGAGCGTTATGAAGGCCCTGGTGCTGAAGAAGCCACGCGTAAATATGTGCAGATTGCTAAAGATTTTAATGTTGATGCGACACAATTGGCTAACCAATTTGTGACTACGCGTAGTTTTACAACGTCGAATATTATTGGTGCGACGAGTTTAGAGCAGTTGAAGATTGCGATTGATTCTACGGACTTGGTGATTACCAAAGAGATGGAAGACGCGATTGATGCGGTGCATGCTGTGCATACGAATCCATGTGTTTAGTTAGCATTGCTAACTAAACACATGTTTTACTCGTTCGGCTTTGCCTCTCTTTTTCGCTTCGCTCCTATGTAAGCACTGCGTGCGTTCGCTCCGCTCTCTTGCCACGCCTAACGGCGACGCGCAGTCGCGCTTGCCTCAGCCTAAAGGCTTCGGACTCTTTTCCCAAGC
>NVUH01000038.1 GCA_002401855.1 Hyphomicrobiales bacterium | reverse complement strand
AAATGGAACATCGTTAAATCCAACCTAGCCGCACAAAAATTACTAGTTTGGCTTATGGATTTAACGTCCGATGAAATCGCGACCATGCAAAACACCCCAAACAATATTTTGGAGCTTATATTATGCAACCCGCGTTTGCGCCCCCACATAAAAAATTGGCTAGAGATTGCCGCACATATGAGCAACCGAGCTCTGAATGATGGCGTTTGCAACCAAGCCAAACTAACCGCATTGACCGCAAACCTAAGCACAGCCGATCAAAAGTCATTAACCGCAGCCAAAAGCCAAATCACCGAACAAGCCATCATCCCCATCATCTATCAAAAAGACGGCGTCATCTTGAGCCTAATCACCATGCAAACCAGATTCATGATGTCGCAAAACATAGCCCTCAGCCAACTATCAATCGAAAGCTTCATTGCTAATGACGCAGAAACAAAACAATTTTTCGAAAATTTTCAAGCCTAATCCCGTTTTGCCCTAAAAAACGCACTCAGCAATTCACTGGCCTCAATTTCTTCTATCCCACCAATCACCTCAGGCATATGGTGACAGATGGTTGAATGGTAAAACCGCGTGCCATTGTCAACCGCGCCGCCCTTTACATCTTGTGCCGCATAATAAAGCTTGCCTATACGCGCAAAACTTATCGCCGTAGCGCACATATTGCATGGCTCAAGCGTCACATATAGGTCACAGCCAATTAACCGCTCAACGCCCAATACCGCACACGCCCGCCTAATCGCCAAAATTTCAGCATGGGCTGTCGGGTCATTTTCTGCACGGCTTTCATTGCCCGCACGGGCGATTATTTTACCCGTTTTATCGACAATCACTGCGCCAATCGGCACTTCACCGCGCGCTTCAGCGGCACGGGCTTCATCTAGGGCAATTTGCATGTGGCTTTTATGATTCATTATAATTTTATAAAATCACTTTCCCTGCGGGTCAAGCTCTGTTACAAAGAGAAAAATTTTAACCCAGTGCGCTTATAAGATGCGATATCTATAAGTCACATGCTCAACAGATGGTATAGCAACATGTCATACGACAACAATCCCCCCTTTAAAGATAAAAAATTCGGCGACAAAAAGTTCGGCGATAAGAAATTCGGCGACAAAAAGTTCGGCGATAAGAAATTCGGCGATAAAAAGTTCGGCGATAAAAAATTCGGCGACAAAAAGTTCGACGATAAAAACAAAAGCCTTGATATGCATGGCTCAACCCCCAAAAAAACCACGGTTAAATTTGACCGCATTGCCAAGGTGATGGCACGCGCTGGCCTTTGTTCGCGCCGCGATGCCGAACGCTGGATCGAAGACAAACGCGTTTCAGTCAACGGCCGCTTACTCACCACACCCGCAGTTAAAGTGTCAGAAAAAGACATCATCAAAGTCGATGGTAAATTAATCAAAGCCCCAGAAGCCACCCGCCTGTGGAAATATTACAAGCCATCAGGCCTCGTCACCTCACATGGTGACCCAGAAGGCCGCCCAACTGTATTCTCACGCTTGCGCTCAGAAGGTCTACCGCGCGTGGTGTCTGTTGGCCGTTTGGATATCAACACCGAAGGCATATTGCTGATCACCAATAACGGCTCACTAGCCCGCCATTTAGAAATGCCAAGCACAGGTTGGGTGCGCAAATACCGCGCCCGCGCTTATGGTAAAATCAGCCAAGCCAAGCTCGATACTCTTAAAAATGGCATCACCGTTGAAGGCGTCAGATATGGCTCAATCATCGCGACTTTTGAGCGCCAAACAGGCGACAATTGCTGGATTAGCATCAGCCTAAAAGAAGGCAAAAACCGCGAAATTAAAGAGGTTTTGGGCGCACTTGGCTTACAAGTCAACCGCCTCATCCGCCTGTCATATGGCCCATTCAAGTTAGACAATATGGAGCGCGGCACAGTCGAGCCCATCACCACTCAAATGCTAAAAGACCAGCTGGGTGATGTTTATGACCAAATTGACGAAGGTTATGATGCCGAATTACGCCCACAAGACCAAGTCGGTTATCGTGATGACAGCCGCGCCACCCGCGGATCCAGAGACGGTCAAAGAGATGATCGTGGCGGCAAAAGAGATGACAGAGGCGGCAGCAGAGGCCGTGATGGCGATAACCGCCGCGACAATAGAGATGGTGGCGAAAGACGCGATGCACGCGGTGGCCGCTCATTTGAAGGTGACAGAGATGACCGCCGTGGCGATCGTAACGAAAAACGTTCATCATATGGCGATGCAAAACGTCCAGGTCGTAACAATGAACGCCCCTCCTATAACCGCGATCGCAAACGCGAAGATAGAGACAATAAAGGCCGTGATGATCGTGGCCGTGATGAGCGCGATACACGCGGCAAACGCAATGATGGCCGCAATGCCGAACGTAGTGAATATCGTTCAGGCCCACGCAGTGACCGCCGTGATGAAAAAGGCGGTCGTTCATATGGTGGCAAGTCCGAAGGTTTTAACAAAGGCAAACCCGGTAAATCTGGCACAGGCCATCGTGAACGCGCCCGTGGCGGCAAACCTGCAGGCAACCGCAGCGGCGCACCACGTCGTGGCAGTCGTGATAAATAGCCATCAATGAGTATAAAAATATGCGTATAGTAGGCGGCTCGCTCAAGGGCAAAAACCTATTCACCCCCAAAGACAACGCCGTGCGCCCGACATCCGATCGGGTGCGCGAAAGCCTGTTTAACATTCTAGCCCACGGCATAGAAAACCTCGATCTAGAAGGCGCCTATATTGCCGATCTTTTTGCTGGCACAGGCGCCTTAGGCATCGAGGCTCTTTCTCGCGGCGCACAATGGTGCCTATTTGTCGATAATGCCGCAGCCTCCCGCGGCCTGATCCGCGAAAACACCATGGCACTGGGCTTAAACGGCAAAAGCAAAATCTCCCGCCAAGATGCCACAGACATCGGCCCGCGCTCCAAGCGCTCCCCACAATTCGATCTGGTATTTGCCGACCCGCCTTATGATAAAGGCATGGGCGAAAAAGCTTTCGCCGCATTGCACATTCACGGTTGGCTCAAACCAAATGCCATTTTAATATTAGAAGAAACCAAGCGCGCCACCATAGAAATGCCCGCTTGCTTCGACGTCATCGATGAGCGCAAATATGGCGACACCCAAATTATAATTTCCCGCTATAAAGGATAATCTATGCCCTATGAAATGCTTATTTTTGATTTGGATGGCACATTAGCCGACCCTCAATTGGGTTATGTCAATAGCATCAATTACGCACTCAAAACCCATAGCTTACCCTTGCAAACCGCCGAAAATATGGCGCAATATATTGGCCCACCACTCGACCAAACAATGTTAGTATTAGCAGATGACGATCCTCAATTGGCCGAAAAATTAATCATCAGCTACCGCGAAAATTACACGCTCACAGGCTATCAAGAAAATGTGGTATATGACGGCATCGCTGAAACCTTGCAAAAACTATACGATTTACCAAACATCCGCCTCGGCGTTTGCACCTCAAAACGCGAAGATTTTGCCATCCGTATTTTAAAAATGCATGGCCTATTCGACTTTTTCGAATTTGTCAGCGGCGCCAATGATGGCACCAGCAAAAGCCAACAATTAGCCACATTACTAGCCAGCGGCAAAGCGCCTAAAAACAGCATCATGATTGGTGATCGGCTATATGACATGCGCGCCGCAAAAAACAACCAGCTCGACAAAGCAGGCGTTCTATGGGGCTTTGGCTCAGCCGATGAATTAAATGAATATAGCCCACAATTCATTTTCGATCAGCCGCATCAGCTTTTACAACTAGCAAAATAACCCAGCTAGATGATATATATTTATGGCTCAACCGTAATAATTTCAGACACTGTGTGGCCACCACAGCCCGCATTACGTGCAGATTGGCGCAAAGCCACACGCTGGCCTTTAAGGCTTGCAACATCGCTATTCACAAAATTGCCTTGAGTTTGGGAAGACTGAACAAACACCTCTTCAACCGATATATATTCTTCGCGTAATTTGCTGCACTCCCAACCGTCATACAGCGCTGTGCTGGTATATGATGCCTGAACATATTCGGTTCTTTGAGTGCAACTCGTAATCATCACGGTAAGAACTAAAATAGTAAGTAACTTTTTCACATTTTCCCCGACACTAGATAATGATGGCGGCAAATATGTTTAGCTTCGCCTTATTCAATTAGCATAAGGTATAGCAACTATAAGTTAACAAACTACACAATCTTCAAAGTACTAAACAACTATAACTGGTTGTCTAAGAATAGTTTTAAGTTTCTCTGCTTCCACTTTGCGTGGGTCAGAAATATAAATCTCATGATGCTTGCCATGCATTCTATAACCTTCAGCAGGGATAAATTCCTCATGCATATATTTAAGAACGGGCCCTTCATCATCATAAGAACCAATATGTAAATATTGCGCCACCAAACCTTCGTCATAAGCTTCAAACCGCACATTCTGCAACAGCTTGGGCGCATCTTTTTTGGTGGCCACATCTGTGCGCGCTTGCCCAACCATATCGGGCGTAATCCAATGCGGCTGCATCAACATCAATGTCCATTGCCAATTGTGTTTGTTGCCCGCCACAAAATCATTCATATCATCAGCCCACCACAAAGCTTGTAGTGATGGCACGACATAATCCTGCTCCATCGCCTTGGCCATAAATTTAAGCTTATAAGCCAGTGGGTATAAGGCCGCCAACGAGTCGATATAAGCTTGTGATGTACCAGGCACACCTTTGCCGTCAATCATTAAAAAATTCATCTTAGGAATTTCAATAATTTCATATCGTTTCGGCTTGGGGTTGTAAAATATTTTAAGTGTTTTCTTAAAGTCAGTTTTGGTCATGGCAATTTCCTTTTTCGTCACCATAACCCACCATACTGACAAATACTGTCAGCTAAAAGGTTAATTTAGCCAATATATGCCAAAAAAAAGCCGCTCAAAGAGCGGCTTTTTCGTAAGCAAGTAAAATTAGGCACTGGCTACATTCTTTAAAAAATCATCAATCGAGCCTTTTAAATCGTCAATTTGAACGTCCATTTGGCCAGACATTTTGGCCACTTGGCTAGCCGACTGGTTTGTTTGTTCTATGGTTTTAGATATATTGCCCATATTGTTGGCCACATCCTGTGTGCCGTCAGAGGCTTGTGATACATTTTCCGAAATCTCAATAGTGGCGTCATTTTGTTGCGCCACAGATGAACCAATGGCTGTTGTATATTCATCCACTTCGCTCATAATTTTGGTAATTTCCTGAATGCCCTCAACAGCATCTTCGGTTGATGTTTGAATGTCAGTCACTTGTGCCGAAATCTCTTCGGTGGCTTTGGCTGTTTGGTTGGCAAGGTTTTTAACTTCCGAGGCCACAACCGCAAAGCCTTTGCCCATTTCACCAGCCCGCGCCGCTTCAATTGTGGCGTTCAGCGCCAGCAAATTGGTTTGCTCGGCAATGTCTTGAATCAACGAAACCACAGCACCAATTTTTTGGCTTTTTTCGCTCAAACTAATCACTTGCTCATTGGTTTGCATTGCCTTTTCGCTGGCTTTTTTCACAATGCTATTGGTTTGCTCAACTTGTCGAGTAATCTCTCCAATCGATGAAGATAGCTCCTCAGCCGCCACCGCCACCGTGTTAACATTTTTAGAGGCATCTAGTGAGCTATCTGATGCCAATGAAATTTGCCCTGAAGCATTATCAGACATATCAGTCAAATCACTAGCAATTTGTTTCATTTGGCTGCTATTACCAGTCACATTTTCCAACGCTTGGCTCACATTTATTTTAAAGTTTTTAATTAAATCATCAACTTCTTGTTGCCGTTGTGTAATTGTCTCACCAGCTTCATTACGCTCAAGCGACAATTTCTCAGCTGCTTTTTGGGCTTCATTGGCTTCCTGCACAGCGGTATCGGCTGATTGAATTGACATGCTAAGCCTCTGTATCAACCAAACCAAAAATGACGCTTGTAATATCAACACACCCGCATGAAAAATTACCCGTAATAAATTGGCGCCTTCAGGGAAAATAGCCAGCGGATAAAGGAAATTCAATACCAAATGATGCACCGCAATAACCGCTACAAAAACAATAACCGCGCGCCAATCAATCCACCCCGCCATAATGGCAATGGTAGCAAAAATATACATATGAATGTCAATTTGGTAATCCGTGCCGCTAAATGCGTTGATCAATATGACCACTAAAATCGCCATGGATGCAGAGCTGGTATAACGAGTTGCGGCGATCGCACCACTTTTATACCATAAATATGTCGGCACTGCTGCCGATATAAATCCAATGCCAGCAATCCATGTCGCCAAATACACTTCATTATAAAATTGCATTGCCGTGACAGCTAAAAAATTAACCCATAAAAATGGAAAAAAGAACTTGCCGAACGAAGCTCTAAACCCATCAATTCCTTCATCTGTAATCATATTTTTCATTTTTATTCCCTAACTTTTCTTAATTGGAGATAACACCACACGAAATGAGCAAAGCAGCATCAATCACTAAAAACGCACCCGCCTGATAGAGGCGCGAAACTAAATTTATCTGATCATCAGTAGCAATGGCAATCCATTCAACCTTGCCCAACGCTGCAACATTTGCATCGGCGCGCGCAATGGTAAAAATGGCCTGATTGTTTGTTGCCCAAGGCACGGTAAACACGGCAACTTTAGCGCCAGATTTCGGCGCTAGGCTTAAAGCAAAACTGCACAATAAAAGTCCGATGCCAAATAACAACGCAAGCCACATGGCGCGCTTTTCGCTATTTTTCGCAGGTTTCATTTGCGCGGGGGCTGTTGGGGTTACTGTTGACATCATCACGTAGATTTAAATTAGAATAGATCTATATGATTACTTAAAATGGTAAACAAACAGTGAATAGCTAGTCGATCTTCCTAATATAGAAGTCTTTGCAAGGCTATATGCACAAGCTTAGAGTCTATGATACGAAAGCATAACTCTATTCAATCAACCATTTATAATCAAGTTCTTCCCTAAAAGAAAATTTAACGATATGCGCATCAAACACCCCTTGCATAGCTTTGCAAGCCTGCTCATTTTCGCATTCGGCATGCACACTCAAAACATTATTTTTGGCAGTGAAAACCGTCTGTCCCATGGGGAATTTGGTCAATCCTGATGCGGTTTTGGCATCATGGTCAATATTATAAGTCGACTCAACTTTATGCGCAAAATGCTTACAAAGCTGCGCGATATATTTATGTGCCGATTCTGTTTTAATGTCAGTTGAGGTTTTCATATTATCTCCTAATTTAAAGTGGGGTTATGTGTAATAAAAAGCATGTTTCTTGCCATCAATTGTTTTAATGTCAACCTGCATGTCGTAAATAAGCTCAATATTAGCCTCGGTCATCACGTCATCAACACTGCCTTGCACGATGATCTTGCCATCTTTAAGCGCGATGAATAAATCGCTGTAAGCAGCAGCAAAGTTAATGTCATGTATCACCAAGATAATGCTTTTATTCATCTCGTCGGCAATCTTGCGTAGGCTCTTCATAATGTTACGTGCATGCTTCATATCCAAATTATTCAGCGGTTCATCAAGCAAAATATAATCACTATCTTGGCTCAAAATCATCGCAATATATGCCCGCTGCTGCTGCCCGCCCGATAGCTGGTCAATAAACCGATCAGCAATTTCATCCAATTCCATCAGTTCAAGCATTCTGGCCACATGTGCATGATCCGCCTGTTGCGGCCGCCCTTTATGGTGCGGAAACCGCCCAAACATCACCAATTGTAGCACAGTTAGCCGCGCGCTGATATGGTTGCTCTGGGTAAGGATGCTGATTTTTTTGGCCAACACACCACTGGGGGTTTGTTTAATATCCAAATCATCAAAACTTATTTGGCCTTGGTCTAAAGGCATAAGCCGTGCCATTAAAGACAAAAGGGTAGATTTGCCGGCGCCATTCGGCCCGATGATAGAGGTAATGCCGCCTTTATCGAGGCTAAAATTGATATCATCTAATATTAATTTTTCACTAAATTCTTTTGATACATTTTGAACTTTAATCATCTTTTGTGTGTCCTTAACAGTATCCAAATAAAAGTGATGCCGCCCAAACATTCAATCACAACACTCAACGTGCCTTGTAGCTCAAGCAGTTTTTCGAAGGTAAACTGCCCAACGAGCAACGTGATAATGGCGATAAGACAAGCGGTTACAAGTAAGTTGACATGGTTTTGATTTTTAATGATAAGATATGCAAGATTAGAAACCAGTAGGCCAAAAAACGTAATCGGGCCAACAAGGGCGGTTGATACACTCACTAAAATAGCAATAATGGTGAGCAGCATAAACACCAATTTCTTATAATTGACGCCTAATATGATGGCCTTTTCACGCCCCAAAGCCAATATATCAAGCTGAAACCGAACCTTGTATATAATCACCAAACAAATAAAAATCAGCAGCGCACTAATGCTCAATAATTCATTTGAAATAGAGCCAAAAGATGAAAATAAGAGGCCTTGAATTGTAGAAAAGCTATCAGGATCTAACAGCCTGATCATAAAATTGGTCATGCTGCGAAAGAAAATACCCATCACAATGCCAGTTAGCGCCAATAAAAAGATTGATCGGTTTGAGCGCAAAAATAAGAAATAAAACAGGCTGATAAACACCGCAATCATAAGCGCAAGATTAATAAAATAACGCAAAGTTGGGCTGATGCTTTGAATTTCTTGAACGCTCAAGAAAAAGATCAAAACAGTTTGAATGAAAATATAAAGCGCATCAAACCCCATAATAGACGGCGTGATGATGCGGTTATGCGAAATGGTATGAAATACAATGGTAGAGCTTGCAATGGCGATGGCAATGAGAACCAAACCAATAATCTTTGTGCCGCGTAATGTTAACACATAAGACCATTTACCCTGTGTTTGATAGGTCAAAAAAATAATCATGCAAACCAAAGCGGCAACAACCAGTGCAGATATAATATATTTATCTTGTTTAAACATGGCGCGGCCTTTTTAAAATAAGATAAATAAACACCGCAGAACCAATCGCGCCAATAATCACCGAGACTGTAATTTCATATGGGAAGATAATCAACCGGCCAATAATATCACAAACCAAGGTGAAAACAGCACCAATATAAGCAATGATGGGCAAAGCTTTGGTTAAATTATCACCAACAACACGATTGACAATATTGGGTATGACCAAGCCAATAAATGGTATCATGCCGACCGTCGTCACGATAATGGCAGTGACCATCGCCACAATAATAAGCCCGAGTGAAATAATCGCACGGTAGTTTAAGCCTAAATTAGTGGCAATGTTTTCGCCCATTCCAACAATCGTCAGTTGATTGGCAATAAAATAAGCGATGATAGACAGACCAAATGTGATCCATAATAATTCATAGCGGCCACGTAAAATACCCGAAAAGTCACCATTTATCCATATGCTTAAATATTGCAGTAAATCAGCTTCATAGGCAATGAATGTAGCGATAGAGCCAATAACCCCACCCAACATAATGCCCACCAAAGGCACCAATAACGGGTTGGTAACAGGTAAGCGCCTGATAATGCCTAAAAATATCCACGAGCCAAATAATGAGAATAATGTGGCAATCAACATTTTAAACATCAGCCCCGAATGTGGCCATAATAATGTTGCACATAATATGCCCAATGCCGCACTATCCATAGTGCCCGCAGTGGTAGGTTCGACAAATTTATTGGCCGCAATCATTTGCATGATCACCCCAACAATTGCCAAAGATGAGCCTGTTAAAACAATTGCAAAATTACGTGGGATGCGGCTAGCCATTAAAATAAGCAGATGGTCATCGTCGCTGAATATTTTTGAAAATTCAAAATCGCTAACGCCAATCATTAAACTAATAACGAATAAAACGACAAACAAGCATGCTGCTAAAAATATTTTTAAATTCATAGGTGTTGATTGGAGTTTTTTTGAGTGAAACATTGGATGCGGTTCATGAAAAGCCGCATCCAACTAACGTCGAAATTATTTACTAAATGCTGTAATAAGCTCGTTCACTGAAGCTTGTACAGATTGAATGCCATTGCCGCTAATGTAGAATGATGCTGGGTTAATATAGATAACTTGATCTTTTTTCCATGCAGTGGTTTTTGCAATCAATTCATTATTAAGCGTATCACCAGCAACCGCTTCACCACTTACGGCTAAATCACGATCGATAATAATCAACCAATCAGGGTTGGCGTTTAGAATAAATTCATGTGTGATGGTGCTACCATGTACTGGCGCATCTTTGTCATTAACCGCAGCTTCAATGCCTAAATCATCATGCAACCAACCAAAACGAGAGCTTGGTCCATAGGTAGACATTTTCGGCCCAATGGTCATAACAATAAGCGCTTTGCCTTTGTCTTTTACGATGCCGCGTAATTCTTCAACAGATGCACGTAGTTTGGCAACAATCTTGTCAGCTTGTTCAGTTTTACCAACAATAACCGCAGTTGTATTAAAAATCTCAATGCTTGATTCTAACATGTTTTTCCAGTCGACGGTTAAATCGATGGTCTGAGAAATTTCACTCAATTTTTCAAGTTGGCTTGCTGAACGGGTGGCCACAATACTAAGATCTGGCGCCAAAGCACTCACAGCTTCAAAGTTTGGCTCAAAAAATGAGCCAACGTCTACAGCACCGCTATTGGCGACATGGTCAAGATAATCGACATATAGATTGTTCAATATGCCCGCAGGTTTAATGCCTAATGCATCTAAATTGTCGATAACGGCGACATCAAAAGCAGCAATTTTTTCCGGAATTTTTGCAATTGTCACTTCGCCTTGGGCGGTGTTGATTGTAAAGGCTTCGGCAAATACAGGGGTGAATTGGCTAATTGACATAGCCACAAACGCAGCCACGCTGGTTTTAAATAGATTATTTTTCATAATTACACTCAGAATTATTATCAAAAGTGTGGGGGTGTGCAAAAAATATCATAGCTAATAATGATTGTCAATTTCATTGGCTTGGCTTATTTACGTTATATCGCTAAATTATGGACAGAAATTATGAATGATATGATACAGCCAAATAAAATGTATGGTTATGAAACTTTTACAATGAAGTCAGCCATTTCTGGCCAAAAATATCGAATTTTTCTAAGCGTACCTGAAAAACCCGCGCCGCCGTCTGGCTATCCAGTTATATACACATTGGACGCGAATATAAGATTTGCCACCGTTGCAGAATCTGTCGCGGCTTTTGAACGATGTAACATAAGTTCCACCCTTGTGATCGGTATTGGCTATCCAGATGAATTTGACCGCGTAAAGCAGCGCCAGATAGACATGACGCCTGCAGAATCAAGCAATCATCCCGCAGATATTGGCGGTGCCGATGATTTTTTAAAATATATTCAGCAAGAATTAAAACCCGAAATTGCACGCAGGTTTAAAGTTGATGAAAATTCCCAAAGCCTATTTGGGCATTCTTTTGGCGGTCTATTTGCGCTCTATACTTTGTTAACCGCACCAGACAGTTTTCATAATTATATCGCCGCCAGCCCCTCATTATGGTGGCAAGAAAAAATGCTTAGCCATGCCACTATACGCGATGGTTTAGCGCCCAAACTTAAGAAATTACAACATGAGCCGCGTGTTCTGATAACCGTTGGCAGCAAAGAAGAAGGTGATGACCCTGATTTTCCGCGCATCAGACCGCCAAAACAAGCCGCACTTTTTGCCAAACGCACCATGGTAGATGTCGCCGAAAATTTTGCTGATTTTCTTAAGGCACTAAAAGGCGTTTATTGCGAATATTATATGTTTGAAGGCGAGGATCACGGCACAGTCGTGCCAGTGGCGATTAGCCGTATGACACGGTTTATTTTCCGTCATCCTGACCGCGATATAAGCCCGTGACATAGCATTTGCCCAGTAACATAGCATTTGCTAAGTGGTTAATAAAGCCTATCATCACTGAATATAGTCAAATTAAGCGAGGCAAAATGACCATTAAAGCATCATGCAATTGCTCAATCTGTAGCAAGTTAGCTACGCTGTGGGCTCACATGCAAGAGAAAAATGTGAGAATATATATGCCAGATGATGCTACTTCACGTTACATTCAAGGCGATGCTACGCTGGCCCATTCACCGCTGTAAAAATTGCGGTATCACCACTCATTGGTGGAGCATTGATAGAGATGATGAGGCACGCATGGCAGTTAATATGCGCTTACTAACGGCTAAGGATTTACAACATTACCGCATCCGACATTTTGATGGTGCCGACAGCCGGAAATTCATAGATTAAACATCTAAATGCTCGGCAATTTTACGTTTCAAATCATCTTTCATCGACTCAGTGGCACGTAAAATTTCTTTGGCTTTATGAAAATCCATCACCTTAAATTGGTCGATTGGCGCATCAACATATATATCGGGCGCACTCAATTTAAGCTTTTCGGCCATAATAGCATTTTGCATCAATTGGTTAGAGGCATAAAGCACATCGCGGCTGTTGGGCACTTGCATTTTTTTAGCCTCTTCCAAAGCGCGGGCTTTGGATTTGGCGGTAATTTTAAGTTTGGCTTTGACGGGCTTGTCTTTCACCGGCCGCCCATTTACATTAATAGCGATCGAAAAATTACATTCGTCCAATATAACATTATAAGGCACAGGGTTGGCATAAGCGCCATCAATATACACATGCTGATCAATGATAACCGGGCTAAAAACCGCGGGTATTGCCATGCTGGCCGCAACGGCCAATTTCAAATCACCGCTGGTGATAATATGTTCGCCGCCCTCATAAAAATTGGTGGTCATCACCTTGAGCGGAATTTTTAATTCATTAAAATCACTGGCAAATGTATCAGGCATCAATATTTCGATTAATTTCAAACCATTGACCAAAGCAGGTTGAAACGGGTTGAGCAAATCGACCAATTCACTAGCACTAGCCGAAAATATCTGTCCAGCAATTTTACCCGCATTGGCCATATTCTCGTCGACATAATCAGCAATGTCATTGCCATCTATGCCCGAGGCATGCGCCGCAGCAATCACCGCGCCGATCGATGTACCAGCCAGCAGATCAACTTTCAGCCCCAATTCTTCGATGGCCTTAATCGCCCAAATATGCGCGAGGCCACGTGCGCCTCCACCACCAAGTGCCAAACCAATTTTAAGTGGAGGATTCGCCATATATTCAACCTTTATTTTCAGCTTCTCGGGCAATCGCACGATAGCCAATATCTCTGCGACAAAAGCCCTCTGGCCAGTCAACATTATCAATTGCATCATAAGCAGCTTTGGCCGCCTCTGTCACGCTATTTGCGCGCGCTACAATATTCAGTACCCGTCCGCCATTGGCCAAGATGTTTCCACCATCAGTTTTTGTACCGGCATGAAAAATATTTATATTGTCGCCAGCAGCAGCATTCTCTAAGTTGCCAATCACACTGCCTTTTTCATATGCCAAAGGATAACCTTGGGTCGCCATCACCACATTCATCACGGTTTCATCAGACCATTTTATGTCCAAACCTTCAAGCCTATCTTCAGCAGTCGCTAATAATAATTCCAGCATATCCGATTGCAATCTAATCACCATGGCTTGAATTTCAGGGTCGCCAAACCGCGCATTATATTCAATTAATTTAGGGCCTTCATCCGTAATCATCAACCCTGCAAAAAACACCCCTTCAAATGGCGTGCCGCGCTTCACCATGGCATTGGCCGTGGGGGTTATAATTTCATCCATCACCCGCCGTGTCATCGCTTCATCCAAAATAGGCGCAGGCGTATAAGCGCCCATACCGCCAGTGTTCGGGCCAACATCGCCTTCACCAACCGCTTTATGGTCTTGAGCACCAATCATCTCAGCAATGTTATTGCCGTTCACCAAAGCAAAAAAGCTAGCTTCTTCGCCAACCATAAATTCTTCAATCACCACTTCAGCCCCAGCCGCACCAAACATACCGCCAAAAATATCATCAATCGCCCCATGCGCTTCAGCCATATCTTGCGCAATAATCACGCCTTTGCCAGCACTCAAGCCATCCGCCTTAACCACAATCGGCGCACCCATTTCGCTGGCGAAACGTTTAGCGCTTTCAGCTTCCGAAAAACGCTCATATTTAGCAGTAGGAATGTCAAACTCACGGCACAGGTCTTTCATAAAACCTTTGCTACCTTCAATTTGCGCCGCCTCTTTACCAGGGCCAAAACACAATATATCAGCCGCCCGCAAACTATCAGCCAAACCATCAACCAACGGGTCTTCAGGGCCAATCACCACAAAATCAATGTCACTATCAAAGCAAAATTCAACAATTTCAGTATGGTCTTTCACGTCCAAAATAACGCTTTGTGCCACATCATCAGTGCCACCATTACCAGGCGCAACATATAATTTTGCAAGTTTTTCAGATTTGGCAATGCCATAACATAAGGCATGTTCGCGCCCCCCAGAACCCAACACCAAAACATTTAATTTTTTAGCCATGCAGCACCTTTTTAAAAACCAATTTTTAAAATAAATTTAGCTATGTTTATCAGTAAAAACTGTTAACTTAAACCCAATTTTTTACAAATCGAGACATTTATGAGTGAGTCGAAAAGCAACGTTTTGGAATTATCGGTTTCAGAGATTTCCCAAAGCCTCAAACGCTTGGTCGAAGATAATTTTTCCTACGTCCGCATCAGAGGCGAAATTTCGGGCTACCGCGGCCCCCATTCAAGCGGCCACGCCTATTTTTCACTCAAAGACGAAAAAGCCCGTATGGACGCTGTCGTATGGCGCGGCGTGTTCAGCAAATTGCGCTTCAAGCCCGAAGAAGGCATGGAAGTCATCGCCATCGGCAAACTTTCAACCTTCCCCGGCTCATCACGTTACCAAATCATCATTGAGCGGTTAGAGCCAGCGGGCGTCGGCGCATTAATGGCCTTGCTCGAAGAACGCAAAAAAAAGCTAGCCGCCGAAGGCCTGTTTGACGCCGACCGCAAACAGCCTCTGCCATTTTTGCCCAAAGTCATCGGCGTCATCACCTCACCAACCGGCGCGGTGATCAGAGACATCATGCACCGCATTAACGATCGTTTTCCCTGCCATGTCATCATCTGGCCGGCCCGCGTGCAAGGCGAAACTTGCGCCGCCGAAGTCAGCGCCGCCATCGATGGTTTCAACGCCCTAAGCGATGACGCCAGCCAAAACCCCGACAATATGCCCAAGCCAGATTTAATCATTGTCGCCCGTGGTGGTGGCTCACTCGAGGATTTATGGGGCTTTAACGAAGAAATTGTGGTGCGCGCCACCGCCAACAGCGCCATCCCCCTCATTTCGGCCATTGGCCACGAAACCGACACCACTTTAATCGATTTTGCCTCCGACAAACGCGCGCCCACCCCAACAGGTGCAGCCGAAATGGCCGTGCCAATAAAGCGCGAATTGATATTGATGATAGATGACCGCGGCCACCGCATCAAGCAAGGCATGCACCGCATGCTCGAGCATGGCGGCCAAAAATTATTAGCCGCCAAACGCGGCCTGCCCAAGCTAAACGATTTATTAATGCAGCCACGCCAAAAATTAGACCATGCCATTTTGCGTCTGCAAGGCGCGTTAAAAGCCGGTACCGCCAACAAGCGCAATCAATATGAACGCTTAGCTGGCCGCTTGTCACCCATATCTTTACTGCAAAATATCCGCAATAAAACCCAAAATATCAACCAGTTTTCGCAGCGCTTAAAACAATCTGTAACCATTGAATTGAAACAAAAAACCACGCGGCTCGATAACATCGGCAAATTGCTCAATTCCTATTCTTATAAAGGCGTGTTGAACCGCGGTTTTGCCTTGGTGCTAGATGAAGCAGGCAAAAGCCTCAAATCGGTCAAACAAGCCAAACAAGGTTTGCCCATTCACATTCGTTTAGCAGATGGCGAATTTGGCGCAACAGTTTCTATGGTTGACAAACCACTAAAAACCGCTAAAAAATCGACTAAGCCAAAACCCAAACCAAAGATAGATACGGGTCAAGGCAATCTGTTTGATTAGGAAAACAAATGTTTGGGTTAAGTGACCAAAATGAAGCAAAAATACATTATAACACCCCCGATTATATCATTGTCGAGGCGGGCAATTATGTATTATGCGCAGTGACCAAACAAAGAATATTGTTAGAAAACTTAAAATATTGGAGCGTTGAGCGCCAAGAAGCTTATAGTGATGGCGCGGCCATGATGCAGCGCGAACAAGAATTTAATAAGGCATAAATATGTTTGGAATGGGCAAGGATAAACCAGCGGAATTACTTTATCATCCCGCCGATTACGAGATCAGAAAAAAAGGCTCATTTGTTTTATGTGCCGTCACGGGCAAAAAAATTGCCCTCGACAATCTAAATTATTGGAATGTCGAACGCCAAGAAGCCTATATAGACGGCGCCTCATCGCTCAAAAGAGAATTAGAAGTAAACTCCTAAACCTCAACTCCCACTTCAGCCAGCGGCAATATCTCCGTCTCCAATAACGCTGCTGCTGTCCATTTTTGCATGGCAGGGTGGGCGAGTAGTCGATCCGCATAAGCCTGCGCCAATGGTGATAATTCTACACCATAAGTTTTAAACCGCGAAGCCACAGGCGTAAAAAAACAATCGACAATGCCATAATCACCAAATAAAAATGCATCATCTAAATGCTTGGTCCAAATGCCACCTATATAAGTAATTTCAGCTTTTGCCAAATCAGATAAATCAACGCGCCTACGGGCGCTGATATTCATCGGCATCTCATTGCGAATACTGGCAAAACTCGAATGCATCTCGGCGGTCAACGAACGCGCCAAAGCCCGTTGCATTTTTTCGGCTGGCCACCCTTTGCCATCTATATAATTTTCCGATATATATTCGCAAATCGCCAATGTATCCCATATCGCCACCCCTTCATCAATCAATACTGGCACCTTTTTTGCGTCAGAAAACGTCGCCAACCGCGCGCTGGCACCAGCACCAAGCAATGACACGAGCTGATCGTTAAATTTCAGCTCAAAAGCACTGAGCAATAACCAAGGCCGCAATGACCAAGTTGAATAATTTTGATTGCCAATAATCAGTTTCATATTTTCTCCGATGCTGAACAAGTCTAACTATAGCCAAATAGAAAAACTATGAAATATATATGTGATAAAAATAAGCCAATGACCGCCTATTTGCGTTTAAACACAACGGCCGCCAACCAGCCCGAAAATAACGCAAATAATACCGCAGCAAAACCATGTGTCCACGGATAATTATGTGCAAATTGCGTAAGTTGGTTGCTAAAGCCAAACTTGCTCATGGTAATCGGCGAATGTTCTTCAAAAATCATGTTGCCATCGCGGAATAAATAAGCACTCACCTCATATTTACCCACATCAACATTGGCCGGAAAATCAACATTGGCCCGAAACAGACCATTGCCAACAAATTTCACTCCATTGGGCTGATCGATATATAATTTTTCTTGCTTTTTAAGCCGCACAGCTGCGTTTCTAAAATCTAACCACGCCTTTTCATCAGGCAGTCTTTGGCGGTTTAAATTCGGGTTAAAAAACAAAAAATTTGTGCCAAGTCCATATTTACCAAGGGTAGGCTTGTCAGAAATATCTTCAAGCGGGCGGCTGCTCAATACCGAGTAATAAGACGGAATTTCCATATATTCTTCGCGAAAATAGTTAATCCAAATCCCGCCTTTTTTGGCCTTTTTGCGCAATATCATCGGCTTATTAGGGCCTTTAACCGTAATCACAATGTCATGAAGCTTAGGGTCATAGTCAAACGCTTCGGTAAAGGTGCCAAACAGCAACAAGCTCGCGCCAGTAAAGGTCGAGTTAATGTCAATACGGCGTTTAGATAGGTCAGTCACTAAGTCGGCTTTCGCCACGCTCAATGTGCCAACAAATAGCAATATACTGAGGAATAATTTAAATATTAATGACATAAATCCCCCTATTCGCTGGTCATGTTAAGTGGCATGAGTTGGAACAATTCTTCGGGCTGTAACACTAAATCAAACCCCAATTTAAGGCACACCAACATCACCATGCCCGCCAATAACGCCCGTAATAATTCGGGTCTTAATCTTTGGCTAAACCGCACACCAAATTGCGCGCCAATCACCCCACCAACCAGTGAGATGGTGGCCAATACAACATCAACAGTTTGGTTTTGCCCACTATGCAAAATCGTCACTAAAGCGGTCACAAACATAATCTGAAACAATGATGTACCGACCACCACATTGGTTGGCATTTTTAAAATATAAATCATCGCAGGCACCATAATAAACCCACCACCAACACCCATAATAGACGCCAACACCCCAACCAACATGCCAATAATAATCGGCGGAATGGCACTAATGTATAAATGCGAGGCACGAAACCGCATTTTCAACGGCATTTTATGTACCCAATTATGCGAGCCTGGCCGCCGCCGTGGTGGGGCGGTGCCATTGCGCAACCGCCATATAGCCCGCAAACTTTCAGCCAGCATTAAACTGCCGATAATGCCCAAAAATACCACATAAGAAATAGTTATAAGCAGGTCAACTTGCCCAACACTTTTAAGCCAGTTAAACAACCCAACGCCTAAAAATGAGCCAACAATACCACCAGAGAGCAGCACCAAACCCATTTTTATATCAACAGTTTTACGCCTAAAATGCGCCATCACACCCGACAGCGAAGAGGCAACAATTTGGTTAGCGCCAGTGGCCACAGCCACAGCGGGCGGAATGCCCGTAAAAATAAGCAAGGGAGTGAGCAAAAAACCACCCCCAACCCCAAATAAGCCAGACAAAAACCCAATGCCGCCACCAATGGCCAGCAAAAGAAAAATATTCACGCTAATTTCTGCAATCGGCAGATATATATGCATAGATATTTCCTCGAGTTAGATTTTCACTTGGCGTGGTTTTTATTTAGCACCCATTTTGTTTCTGAAACAAGATGAAATTGAAATAAATGCATTTTTTTGATTTTTTGCTTAATTACCCTTAATAGTAATGCCTGTCAAATAAGCAAAAATTTACCCTCTTGTAACTTTAGCTTAACACCAACTTGATTGCCGTCAGAGCGGCACATAACTCGTCACTTTTTCCCGCGCCACCACAATTGAGCTGCGAAACCGCCTGACATTGCTGGCATTAAAGAAAAACCGATGCGTAAAGGCTTCATAATCTTTCATATCTTTGGCAATCACAATCTCCCGCCACACAATAGCAATGCTGGACTTGGCTTTCTGCCCGCACGCGGCGTTTAAATTCATCAATCTCCTTAAGCAAATCACGCTCCAAATCCACAGTAATAATCACCAACCACGTCGTCCTAACCAAGCTCATCGGCTTCGCCTCTCTTTTTATCGTTCGCGTTGCTCTCTATAAGCACTAGCGTGCGTTCGCTCCGCTCTCTTGCCACGCCTAATGGCGACGCGCAGTCGCGCTTGCCTCAGCCTAAAGGCTTCGGACTCTTTTCCCAAGCAAGGCACAATGAGTAAATAATTTGGCACCTATATGCAGAGCTTCACCAAACTCTAGCTCACTAAGCTTAATGAGCTAACGTTGGGTGCCGAATTCGCATCCGACCAACGGCTGAGTGGCTTAGCTAGAGAGCGGAGCGAACGCACGCAGTGCCAACATAATGCAAACTTCCAGAGCCTGAACGACCAGCCAACTGTCTTTTACAGCCAAGACAAGTCAGCACTCACTCATAAAACATCCCGCCCGTCTTAGCCATTTCATTCAACCCCTTAGTCGGTTTAAACCGATCCCCATAATCCGTAGCAAAACCCTTAATCCGCTTCACAAAATCAGCCGCACCAACCATATCGATATAAGACAGCGGCCCCCCCGTAAACGGCGCAAACCCAAAGCCCAATATCCCGCCAACATCAGCTTCACGCACGTCAGTCAGTACATTCTCTTCATAACATCGAGCAGTTTCAAGCGCCTGAATGGCCAAGAAACGCTGCCCCAAAACCTCCATGTCCACCTCAGATGGATCAAGATGTTTATCCTGCAATTCAAGCAAACCAGCCCAAATATGTTTCCGACCCTTTTCAGGATAATCAAACAGCCCTTTGCCATTTTTACGCCCATGCCGACCTTGCTTAATCACAATCTCTTCAAGCAACCGATCAATCGGCCCTTCAACATATTTATCGCCCATCGCAGCTTTACCAGCCGCCGCAATTTTATACGATACATCCAAGCCAACTTCATCAGCCAAAACCAGCGGCCCAACAGGCATCCCAGCCGCACGCCCAGCATTTTCAATCATAATCGGCGGCACGCCTTCTTCAAGCATATGCAAGGCTTCGGCCACATAAGTGCCCACCACGCGCGATGTATAAAAACCGCGTGAATCATTAACAACAATCGGCGTTTTCTTAATCGCAGCCACATAATCCAAAGCACGTGCAATGGCTACATCCCCCGTTTTGTCGCCCTTAATCACTTCCACCAACATCATCTTATCGACAGGCGAAAAGAAATGAATGCCCACAAAATTCTCAGGCTTCGCACTGGCTTCAGCCAGCCCCGTAATCGGCAGGGTAGACGTATTCGAGCCAAAAATCGTACCTTCAGGCATCACAGCTTCACAAGCTTTAACCACATCGGCTTTAATTTTCGGGTCTTCAAACACCGCCTCAATCACCAAATCAACATCTTTTAAACCGTCATAACCATCAGCAGGCACAATATGCGCTAAAATCGCATCCCGCGCTGCGCCTTTCATGCGGCCTTTAGATACCAATTTAGACAATATCTTAGCGCTATATTCCTTGCCTTTTTCAGCCGCTGCCATGTCGCGGTCAATCAAAACCACATCAATACCAGCCTTGGCAGAAACATAAGTAATGCCCGCGCCCATCAACCCAGCACCAATCACCGCAATCTTTTTAATATCAGATTTCGCCACACCTTCAGGGCGGCGCAAACCTTTATTCAGCTCTTGCATAGAAATAAAGATCGAGCGGATCATATGCTTGGCTTCTTTGGTGCGCAATAGGTTGGTAAAATACCGCGCCTCAATGCGCAAACCCGTGTCAATATCCACCATCAAACCTTCATACACGCATTTCATAATGTTGCGCGCACCGGGGTAATTGTCATAAGTAGATTTGCGATATAAAGCATTAGCAGGCGGAAATACCATCATCCCACCCTTAGAATAAACCTGCCCACCCGGAATGCGATAACCTTTTTGATCCCAAGGCGCAGGCAAAACCTTACGCTCAAATATACGTTTTTTGGCCGTCGCCACCAATTCATCAGCTGGTACAATTTCGTGCAAAATACCAAGCTTAAGCGCCGATTTAGCATCAATCAACCGCCCCGTCAGCATCATGCCCAAGGCCTCTTGCGCTCCAATCAACCGTGGCAATCTTTGCGTACCACCACCACCAGGTAAAATGCCAATGCGCACTTCAGGCAGGCCATATTTGGCGCCGTCATTTTCAGCCGCAATGCGGTAATGCGATGCCAAAGCAATCTCAAACCCGCCGCCCAATGTCGTGCCCGTCATGGCACACACAATAGGTTTGCCGCAAGTCTCTAAATCCCGCAATGTGTAGGAGAATTTACTCGCCAGCTCCATTTGTTCAGCCACGTTCGGCCCATCATGCATAATCTGGTCAAACATATTAATGTCCGCACCTGCGCAAAAACTATCTTTGCCAGAGGTGATAATCGCGCCCAACACTTTGTCATTGGTTTTTATTTCAGCAATAAAGGCAATCAGGTCAGCAAAACCCTCTTCACTCATCACATTCATGCTTTTATCAGCTCTGTCCCATGTGATGATGGCAATGCCGTCTTCATCAATTTCAAAGGTAAAATCAGTTAATTTCATTTTTTGTTTCTCCCCTTAAACCCGTTCAATAATTGTAGCTGTGCCCATGCCAGCACCAATGCAAAGTGTAATCAACGCGGTGTTTAAATCGCGCCGCTCAAGCTCATCAAGCACCGTACCAACCAGCATAGCGCCCGTTGCACCCAATGGATGCCCCATAGCAATCGCCCCGCCGTTAACATTCACCTTGTCATGATCAATCTTCAGCTGATCAACCGCATGCAAAACAACCGAAGCAAACGCCTCATTAATCTCAAACAGATCAATATCCGAAGCTTTCATACCAGCTTTTTTCAACACTTTTTCAGACACAATGGAAGGCCCCGTCAGCATAATACATGGCTCCGTACCAATATTAGCAAAAGTGCGAATCTTCGCCCGTGGCTTCAAACCAGCCTTTTTACCAGCCTCTTTATTGCCCAATAAAATACCCGCCGCACCATCAACAATACCCGAGCTATTGCCCGCATGATGTATATGGTTTATCCGCTCAATTTCGGGGTATTTTTGCGTGGCCACAGCATTAAATCCACCCATTTCACCAGGCTGAATAAAGGCCGGGTTAAGCTGCCCAATAGATTCAAGCGTCGCGTCAGGCCGCATATGCTCATCAGTTTCCAAAATCGTCAACCCATTAATATCAATCACAGGCGCGATGGAATTCTTAAAATAACCACCATCCCAAGCCTTTTTAGCCCGTTTCTGGCTTTCAACCGCCAGCTCGTCGCATTGCGTGCGGCTATACCCATATTTTGTGGCAATCAAATCTGCACTAATGCCTTGCGGCACAAAATAAGAGGGCAGGGCAATCGAAGGGTCAATTGGCCACGCCCCACCAGATGAAAAAATACCCAAACGGCTCATCGCTTCCACACCGCCGCCAATGGTCATGTCATGCATACCCGCCATCACTTGCGCCGCCGCAAAATTCATCGCGTCCAAACCAGAAGCACAAAAACGGTTAATCTGAATCCCGCCAACACTTTCGGCATAACCCGCCGTTAGCACCGCAGCCCGCGTAATGTCACCACCCGCTTCACCCACAGGGTCAACACAGCCAAACACCACATCATCTACTAAAGATGTGTCCAAACCATTACGGTCACGCAGCGCGCGCAATACAGTTGCGCCCAGCTCTAGAGCCGTCACTTCATGCAAACTGCCATCTTTTTTGCCACGGCCGCGCGGTGTGCGCACATGGTCATAAATATAACATTCAGTCATAATATTTCCCTCTTATGTTTATTTAAATCAGTTCCAACGGCATGGCGGTAATCACATCTGCACCCGACATTATTTTAACCTGAAATCCTTTAGCTTCAGGCAAATGTTTATTGGCATAATATTTAGCCAAAATAATTTTCGATTTATAAAAATCATTATCTGCATCATCTGCCAATTTCTCTTGCGCCACAAGTGCCATTTTGGCCCAAATATGCCCAAACGTCACTGTCCCCATTAAATGCATAAAATCATGCGCCGCAGCCACCGCATTATCGGGGTTTTTCTGCCCATGTTCCATCAAATAACCAAGCGCGCCTTGCAACGCCTCGGCAGATTTCTGCAACGCCGCAACAATGTCTTTAAGCTCTTCATTCTCTTGGTTGGCTTCAATAAACCCGCCAATATCTTGCAAATAAGCCATCACAGTTTGGCCATGCTTGGCAGGCAATTTACGCGAAATTAAGTCAAGCGCCTGAATGTCATTAGTACCCTCATATAACATAGCGATGCGCGCATCACGCACAAATTGTTCCATACCATGCTCGGTAATATAACCATGACCACCAAATATTTGCTGCGCCACAACCGCATTGTCAAACCCTTTGTCAGTCAAAAAGCCTTTCACAATCGGGGTCAGCAAATTGATGCGATCTTTCGCCGCTTCTTTAACTTTGTCATCATCCTTACCGTAATGGATTACATCTGTTAATACAGAAATTTCACCCACTAACGCACGCGACGCTTCATTAAAACACCGCATGCTCATTAATTGGCTTTTTATATTGGCATGATGAATGATACGGTCAGCCACTTCACCTTCATCTTTTTGGCCAGTGGCTGCCTTACCTTGGCGGCGATCAAGCGCATATTCCCGCGCATTTTGAAACGCCACTTCCGACATGGCCAAGCCTTGAATGCCCACGCCCAACCGCGCTTCATTCATCATAATGAACATATTTTTAAGTCCATTGCCTTTTTCGCCAATCAAATAACCTTGTGAGCCATCAAAATTCATCACACAGGTCGAATTGCTGTGAATGCCCATTTTTTCTTCGATCGAACCAACCGAAACATGGTTAGGGTCACCCAATGTGCCATCGTCTTTAACGTTTATTTTTGGCACCAAGAATAACGACAGGCCTTTCACACCCTCAGGCATGTCATCAGTGCGCGCCAACACCAAATGAATGATGTTTTCAGCCAAGTCATGATCACCCGCTGAAATAAAGATTTTCGTACCCGTAATGGCAAAACTATCATCACCATTATCAACCGCTTTGGTGCGAATAAGTCCCAAATCCGTACCGCAATGCGGCTCAGTTAAATTCATCGTGCCAGTCCAGTCACAAGCCACCATTTTAGGCAAGTATTTGGCTTTTAACTCATCCGACGCGCAAGTGTGTATAGCCGCATAAGCGCCCATGGTCAGGCCAAAATACATGGCAAAACCCATATTGGCCGAGATTAAATATTCGCTCAAAATGTTGCCCATCGTGGTCGGTAGCCCAGAGCCACCATATTCAGGGTCACAAACAAGGCCTGTCCACCCACCGTCTTTAAACATGTTAAACGCATCAATATAACCATCAGGCGTGGTCACCGTGCCATTGGCCAAAGTGCAACCTTGTTGGTCACCTGAAATATTCAGCGGCGCGATAACATCGGTCATCAACTTGCCAAATTCTTCGCCAATGGCGCTAACTGTATCACGGTCAACATCAGAGAAAATATCGCCATATTTGTCACTGTCGATTTTTAATAAATCAAACAGCACAAATAAGGAATCCTCAAGAGGGGCATGATAGGTAGGCATATTGTCTCCGATTCAGTTAGCTTTGTTGGTGATAAGCTTTAGGGGGTTAGAGTTTGATTTATTTAATGGGTTTCAGCTCCCGCAGGTTGGGATTTCGTATTTAGGGCATCAATTTTGGCATTCAGCGTTACTTTTTTACCATTAAGAATTTCGGTAATTTTCATATCGCTAGGTTGGCCACTAACCACCACATCAACTTGGTCACATAATTTGGTCAATTCAGCAATGGCCATTTCGATTTGGGCTTTTTGCTCAACTAATTTAACGATTTGCGCCCTAAATTTAATTGAACTGATTTTCATCTGAGTTTCTTGGCCATCTCTAATGTCATAAAGATCAAGCATCTCTTTAATTTCATCGAGTGAGAAGCCTACATTTTTACCTTGCACAACCAAAGCCAAACGGGCTTTGTCGCGCTTTGAATAAATGCGTCTAGAACCAACACGTGTGGGTTCGATTAGTTTTTTCGTTTCATAAAAACGCAGCGCGCGTGAAGTTAGGTTAAACGTAGCGCTAAGCTCAGATATGCTGAAGCTTTCTTGATTAATTAGGTCTATTTTCATCGTTTTTTTATCTCTTTTGAATTTACAGACCGTTTCATACATTACGTTAACGTAAGCGTCAAGCAAGTAAAGCCATAAATAATCTTATCAAATTATTTATGCCCCTTTAGGTTAATTTCTGTTCATTATTTTTAACAAAATATAAATTGTTAACCATATATTTACCATAGTTTGAAACTTTCAAGTTGATGATGCGCGTTACAATTGAGTCGAAATGACGATTTTAAACACCAACATTTGGGGGCGGAAATAGGAATGGCGAAAGATATGGCAGCAACTGCACCATGGAGCATAAAAGGCATAAACATAAAAACCCGTAAATTGGTCAAAAATCAGGCTCAAAAAGCCGATATGACAATGGGTGAGTGGCTGTCTGATGCTGTAAATATGGCAGTTTTAAAGGATTATATTGCTGCGCCAGATAACCAACCTGAAGACACCCAAACTAATAGTAAATTTAATGCAGAGCAGAATGCTGGCAAATACCAGAATGTTGACACTATGAAAAATTCATCAAATAGAGCGAAATTTAGTCGCGAACATAATCATTTATCCCCCCCTCCCAATGGGCACAGTGCAAACCGCGAGCATGGTGCAAAAAATGGATATGACAACCAACCTGAAGAGCAAGCATCTAAGGGCTTTAACGTAATTGAAAATGCGTTGAACGATATTGTTGATCATATAGAATTGGTTGATGACCATAACAGCCAAGCTCTGCGCGATATGCAGGCACAAATTGCCAGTCTCAATGCCAAAGCCCAAGGCCAAAATGAAAACCACAACCAAAATGGATCAGCAGCCTATTCTCTACATCAGGAATTTGGTGATATGGAGAGCCGCTTAGCCAATCTTGCCGATAGAATTGATGAATTAAACGAAAGCAACACGACCCTTGCCACACAAGTGCAAAACGATGTGAAAACCAGCAATCAAACTGAACAATATGAACAAAATATCATGTCATCGCGTTTTGATGAACTATTCATCAAGCTCGATAATATCAGCCATCAACAAAACGATTATGGCAACAGCGTAAAATACCTTGAATTGAGCATGAAAAGCCAATTGGATCAAATATCCAATAATCTACACCCCAATAATCTAGGTCAAGCTGATGAGCCACAAACCAGTGATTATGATAATGAAATTAACCGCATGGAAGACAAATTATCGTCACTTTCTGCGCGTTTAGAATTTTCATTAAGTGAGCCAGCAGTCGACCCGCAAATTGCCGAACTTGAACAGCAAATTGGTGGCCTCAGCCAAAAAATGACCGATCTTTTGAGTGCGCCAGAACCAGAATATTCACCCATTCCTACCGCACCAACCCAAACTGCCGAAATGACCGAACTGCGCGAAAGCATTGTGCAAATTAATCTGCGGCTCGAAAAAACCGAAGATCGCTTAAGTGGCATCGACCGGTTGGAAGACAATATGGGTAAGTTAATTACCTCAGTTGCCGACATCCGTGCCAACAGCCATGATGTGGCACAAGAAGCGGCCACAGCTGCAATTAAAGCTTTTGCCATAGACCAAAAAACCAACGCCCAACCCTCCCAAAATGAGCAGAAAGATCAAGCCGATATTGATGCGATGATTGCCCATAAATTTGTCGAAATTTCAGACAAGAATGATGCGGCAGAAAAAACTCAATTATCAGGCTTTAAAACCGTAGAAAAATCGCTCGAAAAAATTATGAATCGCTTATCGCGTGTTGAAAATGAGCGGCATTATAGCCCTCCAGATCCACGATCAAACCCCTCGCAATACGAGCAGCAAAGGCCGCAACAGGAGCAAGTTGAACAGGATTTTATCCAACCTGGGGCAGGTACGAAAGCGCAGCAGCCTCAGGATATCATCGCCGCGCCGAACCGCAAACCCATTACGGCCAAAGCGAGCCCAGCGCCAGCCGCTATTTCCGCGCCAACCCCAGAGTTGATGCGAGAAACAGCGCCCGCAGCGATTACACAGACAGCCAATATAGAGGCCGCCCCGCATCAGCGCCGCAAGACAGACGTGCCAACAGGCCATCAGCCAGCAACCGCCCCAATTGGTTTAGAAACACCGACTGACACTCGCCCCGTTACAAAACCCAGTAGCAGCACCGATTTCATTGCTGCAGCACGCCGTGCAGCTCAACAATCTTATGAAAATGAGAATGAAAAAGGCTATGGCGCAGAAAACTCACCTGGTACCAGTGGATCTTTATTCAACAAAATTAAAAACGCTGCAAAAAGAGAACAAAACCTAAATAACCCGGCTCCACGGGTTTTGCCTCGGTTTGATGAGACTTCCAATCATGTGAGCGATGTTGGCGCGCAAATACCCAGCGCATCAACAGCTAGGGCTGAAACCAAAACCAAAAATAAATTTTCTTTGCCAAAGTTGGGTTTGAAGAAAAATTCAGCTGCTGATCCTGCAGCGCAAAAAATGTCAGATCATTACACGCCAGATTTACCGACAGATATTTTTGAAGACGATTTTTTCAATCAAATCAATGTGCCAGCACACGCAGCATTGCAGAATAGCACTCAACAAAACCCCACCGCTCAAAATAATGTTGGCAACGAATTAAGCCAACAAGCACGTGATGAAAGCCATGCTGAAACCAGCCGCAAAGGCGCTGCGCCTGTGTTGATCGCCCTCATTTTGGTAACCCTCATCATTGTCGGCGTGAGTTGGTATTCACTTAAAGGCGTCACACCGCCAGCTCTTATTGAACTGGCCTCCACCACCAACCAACCAACGGTGCAAAATAAACAGGTTTTGACTATATCAGAAAACGCCAAAACCAGATTCACCCCGCAGGAATTTGAAAAACTTTCAGATGGCCCCACGCAGGTTCGCACCCCAACTCCCGTGCAGTTAGAGGCGCTTAAAAACAATGGCATTTTGATTACAAATTCAATATCCGAATTGAGCAGCAAATCATATTCCACCAGCCTATTAGGCAATGACAGTAAATTTATAAAAGTCAAAGACAATAGCCGCATCGGCTCGTCATCCTTAATCAAGTCTAACGATGCTGTTAAGACGGTAACAAATTTATCCCGCACAAAAAATAGCACCGCCTTGGTTTTTGATGAATTGCCGACCAAAATCGGCCCTAAATTATTGCGCCAAAATGCCCAAATTGGTCAAGTAGCCGAACAGTTTGAAATCGCCAATAGATATGCATTGGGTTATGGCGTGGATATTGATTTGGCCAAATCATACAATTGGTTTGTGAAAGCTGCCGATAATAAATTGGCCGTCGCCCAATTTAGCGTTGGCATGATGCTAGAACATGGCAAAGGCACGGCCCGAAATTTAGGCCAAGCCCGCCAATATTATCAATATGCCGCCGAACAAGGCAATCTAATGTCAATTTATCGTTTAGCAATGATGAATGCCGCACCGCAAAACCCCATTATCAAACCAGATTTTAAAGTGGCGCTAAAATGGTTCAGCATGGCTGCCAATGCCGGTCTTGTCGATGCTCAATATAATCTTGCCGTGATGTTTGAAAAAGGCCACGGCACCGATGTTGATTTAGTCGAAACTTATAAATGGTATTCAATTGCTGGCAATAAAGGCGATCAACAAGCTAAAAAACGCGCCAAGGTGATTAAGCTGGAACTTTCAACATCGCAAGTGCTGCAAGCCCAGAAGGCCGTTAAAGCTTGGAAAATGGTTGCCTTGCCCGAAAATGCCAACAATGCCCCCAAACTAAATTATTTAAGAAATGAAATCGCTGCAGATGATATAAAAACCAGCCAAAAAAGCCCACATGTAAAATCAGGCACCTTAGCCACAGATTTAATTGCCGATAAAAAATCAATCAAAGACACCCAAAAAATGCTAGGTAAATTGGGCTGGAGTATTGGGGATATTGATGGCGTTATGGGCAGCAAAACCCGCAAAGCCATCCGCGAATTCCAAACCCGCCACAATCTAAATGTAAATGGTGAAGTGAATGACGAATTATTAGCCAATCTCGAAGCAGCAACACTATAACCCCCAATTTAAATAAATTTAAAAGCCGCTCAACAAACCCAGAGCGGCTTTTATTGTGCAATAATCAATATGTCCCAAAAAATCAGTTGCACACCGAGCTGCATAATATATAAGCATGATATTCAGATAATCCCTGAATATCACATTGTTGAAGAGGTGGCCGAGTGGTCGCCCCGAATAGGCATTAAGTCTGCCTTCATGCTTTGTATGATAATATAATGTGCGTGCGCATTATGAAAGACCAACATTCAGATAATCTCTGAATGTGACATTGTTGGAGAGGTGGCCGAGTGGTCGAAGGCGCACGCTTGGAAAGCGTGTAGGCGGTTTTCCCGTCTCGTGGGTTCGAATCCCATCCTCTCCTCCATTTCCCTGTCTCATAAAGTCCAATACAGCCCATAAAACCTTGCTGTACAGCCATTCGCAGGCTACTATGTGTCTCATGGCGTCCAGTCTCGTCTCGCAACATCTTAAAAAATTGGGGGCATATATGGGGGCATTTTTAAGTAGGTTTTTACATTGGTCGTGTCCCGGTATTGTGCCGCTCCTCTAACCGCATATACTGCGTACGAGGAGAATATAAATGGGACACAAAGTGTAGCGCGGCGTTTTGGTTGATACCGTAGCGACGTTTTGCTTGATACCAAAATATATTGATAATTAGCGGCTCTCAGTGAGCTTTTATAAAAACAATTAAAAGAACAAATCGGGTACGAAAAAATTGAAAAAAGAGCGAATATTTTAAAAAAATCGCTTAGGCTTAAGTATAAGCTTCACCAGTAATCATGCTCATTTTCTATACTCCAACCTATGTGCGACCAGTGGCCTTTATATATTAGGTCTATTTATCTAACTTATCATTTCAAGCTCAGTCTTTGTGTGGACTTTGAAAATAACCCATATATAAAACTAGTTTTGTTACTTAAACAATATTAGAGATTTTCCTAAATGTTTAAAAATGGATTTTTACACTCATCTTGACTCTAACAATCGAAACGAATGGTCGCTTATAAGAGATGTAAAGAACTCGACTATTTCTAATTTTGATCTACTCACTGATGCTGTTGATATTAACTCATCAAACTCAATCTTCAATACGTGATTTAATCTAGGATTTATTAATAAGCAGGTTCTCCATTCAGGTGTATTTTTCTCTAAAAAAGAAATATAACTCAAAAGCCAATACATTATTATTTGTCTATAATCAGAAATTCCAAATCGCTTACGGGTACACTTAACTTCTATAAGTACGTTCCCTATAGAATAGTCCCCCACTCCTGAAGATATCCAATGAAAACCTGGAATTACTGGCTCTCTTATGAGTTGCATACTAGGCTTAGAAAGAGATATTTTTCTTAACGTTTTACTCAGATTAGATGCTACTGTTTCCGCGATAATTTTGTCAAATTTTGTAATTTTATTTACTAATTTGGCATCGAAATACTTACTTTGTCTTTCACACGCAATAGTAAGGCAATTTTCCCAATCATCAACGCCATCCATTTGTTGTTCTGCTCTAACTAGAGCAATCTCAAACAATAAAGCCCCGCCAATCGAACAGTTTTTTATTTGTTCATTTCTCACATGGGAAATACCTATATTTCCAAATATCTCTCTATTGAAATGGCCGACTAATCCAGAATTTAATTGAGGAAAGACGGTGTCAAATATTCCTGCGTTTGCCCTTGCAATAGTTCGTGGGTCTTTCAGGGCATGTTGTCTTATCATTTATTTACCCATTCCATAAATAATCCACCAAAAGAAGCTTCCTCAGCACCCTCAGTATTTTCTATGCCTAGTTTTAAACTTTCTTTAAAAGGCATTTTGCTGCCTTGCCTGAAATGCCTTCCTTCATCTCCGAATTTCTTTGAAGCAAGCCATAACATTCTCTTTACTTCTACATGCAGGGTTTCCCAGTTATTCCTAACTTCATTAAATTTTCCTCTATTTTCCCATTCCATCCAACAATCAATACACGCCCTATTCAATGTTACAGAATTTTTGACAAATACCTTCATATTCACAAATCTAGCTCTAGCTTCAGTTTGCTTAAAGCGAATAATTTTCAAAAAATAGAGACAGTTAGTCTCTGGTAACAGTAAATGCTCCGAATGCTCCAATATTTTATCAATCAGAGTGTCTAGGTCTGCAAATATTTCTTTTTTGGTTTCGTCTGCCCTAACCGCAGCAATCCCTCTCATAATAGATGACCAAGAAGCTCTAAAAGAATTTAAATTTGATGCTTCCAAAAGAGTTTCACATAGCTTTAAGGCTTTTAAAGGTTCATGAAGTTTTAAAGTTCTACCTATCTGCGTTACATTAAAAGCATCTGGTTGTGATTTATTAAGCTCTGTCCCCAATAATTTTTCAATATCTAAATGGTCTACAGCTTCGACTAATTCTTCATAATCTGTTTCCGCAGTACCAGAGTATGGATCAAAATGCAGATCAATCTCTCTTAACCTACTCGCATCATCACTAGAGCTGTCTAATTGAGTCTTTACGTAATTCTCGTAATGCAGGCCATTCAAAATTATTGTTTTAGATTTATTCAAAGAAAGCCCATAGTCTGCAAGTTTATGTGAAAGGGTAGACAACGCCTTATATGCTTCTGCTTGGCTTTCAGCTATGAGAGTATAATCGTCCACATACCTATGCCAGATCAGGCCATCTTCAGTAATTTGGCGATCTATTGATGTTGCTATAACCTCTGCAAGAACTCGTGCACATTGGCCACCTACAGGTAATCCAAAAGACCTTCCGCTTGACAGTTTATTCAAAATACCGTTGATCTGCACAGCTACGGTAGAGTCTTGCCCAAAAATATCTGCTAAAAGGTTTTCAATTCTGTGATGATAAATATGTTCATAGAAGTTAGATATATCTGTTTGTACAACAACTGAGCCATCTATTTGTAGATTAACATCTGCAATAGTTGCTTCCTTATAAGATCTCCAGGATGCCTCTTTTTTAAAAAACAGCTTTTCATCATCATTGAAACGATATGAATGAGCTCTTTCACTCCTGTCTGGTTCAAGGTTCTCTGCAATTCCAACCGCCAGTCCATTTAGATATAAATTCCAAAAAGGGTGTATTTTAGTAGTTATTCTAAATCCAGAAGTTCCTGCTGGCGTTAGCAACCTTTCCGAATATATACTAGTGAGTGCTCTAATATTTTTACTAGGGTGTGGACTCAATTGCACCAGCATTTGAATGCATAGATATAGAGCATGTTCAGGAAGTTCTGTCCGTGTTTTTCGAAGCGTGTTGCAAG
>NVUH01000037.1 GCA_002401855.1 Hyphomicrobiales bacterium | reverse complement strand
CAGTGCAACACGAACAACCTCTTGTTTAAATTCTGATGTAACTTTGTGTCCCATTTATATTCTCCTCGTACGCAGTATATGCGGTTAGAGGAGCGGCACAATACCGGGACACGACCAAACCCCATTGGCCCTATGTTGTGCCTGCCCCATATCATAATATGTATAGTGCCGAAGATATAATCCCTGTTGTGCGCACCCAAGATGAGTATGACAACGCACATCCTTTTTTAAAAGCCTTTATGAATAGTCCAATTAGCAAATCATTCAGCACAGAAGAAACCCGAAATGCAGTCATTCCTGCTTATATGGGGTTGATTAAACAAGCTGACGATCAGATGGGCGTTCTATTTGATTGGTTCGAAAAAACCGATCGCATGAAAGACACAATGATTGTCATCACCTCTGATCATGGAGACTTTTTAGGTGATCATTGGATGGGAGAGAAATCATTCTTCTACAATTCATCAATTAAAATTCCACTGATTATTTATGATCCCTCAAAAGAAGCAGACGCGACGCGTGGCACCGTATGTGATGCTTTGATTGAAACCATAGACCTAGCACCAACTGAGGAACGTCGCCAATTTCTTGAAAATAATTCGTTGGTAATAGATGAAACCACCGGAGAAAAAACATCAATGATCACTGGCTGTTTTCGGTTCACATCACCAGAAAGCCATTTATTATTGGAACATCTACCCACCATACTCCATATGAAAGATCAAGATCGGCTTAACAACGCATGGCCTTGCCCACTGTTACAGATTATTTCAAATGAAATCACTCTAAATCAAGTTGGTTCAGCAGTCATTATTGACCGACTTATTGAAACACTTTTCATCTATTCATTACGGTATTATTTTTTGAGTGATAATAATGTTAGTCTACCAAGTTGGCTAAGTGCGCTGAATGATAAGAATATAGGTAAAAGCTTGCAACTTATGCATGCAAATTTAGCACATAGCTGGAGTCTGCAAAGCTTAGCAGACAAAGTTGGTATGTCACGTTCTTCATTTTCTCAAAAATTCAAACAGAGCGTTGGCAGGACTCCAGTTGAGCATTTAACACAATGGCGCATGGTCCATGCTGGCGCTTTAATCAGACAAGAGAAGAACATGAAATTAATCTCCATCGCTCAAGCTGTCGGTTATGAATCTGAGAGTGCTTTTCGAAAAACATTTACCAAAACAATGGGGCAAACACCAAAACGCTACAAACTTAGACATTGAATCAGGCTGACTCATTAACACCTCAAGGCAATATATCTAGTTGATGTATAAATATTAGGAGCTGGCCTAGATGAACCGCTCCGAGTTTGCCGAACGCACCTGACCTTGCCCCTGTAAACCGATCCAAATTTATGTAGAGTCTGTTTTAACAATTAGAGTAAATAATGAAGAAGACACGATTTAACGAAGAACAGATAATTCGAATATTACAGGAACAAGAAAGCAGTATTGCAACCGCCGATCTTTGTCGCAAACATGATATTTACAAAAGTACATTTTACAAATGGAAGTCAAAATATGGTGGCATGGATGTATCTGATGCGCCAACAAAGGTTATTGATTTGCAACGTCAAATCTAGTCTTTTAAAGATTTGTCCGATGGTGTGGTTTGTTCTGGGTTTACTCATGGTTATCTGGGGTAATAGTGGACAATTTTTTTGAGGTTTTCTGCAGGTTACAGAAAATAGACAGGTTCTGGGGGGCAATAGGTCGGAGGTTCAAATCCGCACGTTTCGACCATTTTCTCTATGAGTCCCCCCCCATTTTCGCCTCGTTTACCTTTGCTTACGTTCAGTTACCTCTAGATTACTAGGCGTTTTAGAGGAAAAAAAAGTAAAAGAATTTACATGTCAATAAACTCGGTTATTTGTTCTGTCATCATCTGGTAGAGCAAGCTGGAGGCGGGGGATAGTTGGGAGTGGGCTAGGCTGATTAGTGAATAGTTGGAGACGTGTAGGTCTTCGGCCACTGACAGCAGCACGATGCGACTTGGGAAGCTTAGATCGTCATAATTTCCATAAAATTCTGCGACAGATCGTGCTACGGGCGCAACGGCATTTGATTGGCGGATAATACCTAATGCCATCATCACGCTGGATGTATTGATGATTTGATTGGGCATTACATAACCATTTTCGGCAAAATATCTCTCTACGGCATGGCGCATCAGAGAGCCTGGTTGTTGTAAAATCCAATCATATCCTGTGCAGTCTTCGATGGTTTTGGGGTTTTTGCGAGTGAGCGGGTGGTCATTACGAACAATCAGCGCGAATGGCTCATTGCCAATTAATTTTGTGTGAAACGGCCTTGGGTCGATATCCTCAGTAATGCGCCCAATGTAAAAATCCATATGACCATTTAGCATACTTTCTGCAAGTTTTGGACTTGTATCGACCACAATTGATAGCTCGATATTTGGGTGGCTGAGCCGTGCCTTTTTAATAAATGGTAAAATCATTTCTAAAGCTGCGCCTGTGACCGCGCCAATATTCACGCGGCCTCTTAAGCCTTTACCCGTTTCACCAATTTCTCGGTTGGTATCATTTAACAATTGCAGCATTTGCTTGGCGCGCATGGCAAAAACCACACCAGCCTCGTTCAAAGTAATGCCTCTTGGATTTCGGGTATATAATTTATGATCAACCACTTTTTCCAGCTCGGACAAAAGCCGCGATGCTGAGGGTTGAGATATATGTAGAATCGCCGCAGCCGCGCTAATTTGCTTGGTTTCATGCAGCGCCGAAATTAGTTTTAGCTGATTGAATTTAAGACCGCGCGCAATCAACCGATCTTGTGGAACAGAACTCAAATGATTAAATTTCTCTGTCATTCTCTCATTCCTCAACAATTATACTAAATTACACGACCATAAATATACCTAATATGATATAACATCAAGCCCATTTTGAATTTGACCCGAATATCATAACTTGTCTAAAATAAACCGCGATCAACATTAAGATCGCAAATTTTTAGGGAGAAAATTATGAAACTATTTAACAAACTACTTATGGCAGCCGCTGTAACGACGTCGCTTTTGGCAGCGCCAATTGTTGCCGTTGCCGAAGGATTTGTCGGCATTTCTATGCCAACAAAATCATCTGCTCGTTGGATTGCCGATGGCAACAGCATGGTTGAGCAATTCGCCGCCGCTGGTTACACCACCGATTTGCAATATGCGGAAGATGACATTCCAAACCAATTGGCACAGATTGAAAACATGGTCACTAAGGGTGTAAATGTTTTGGTCATCGGCGCCATTGACGGAACCACATTGTCAAACGTGCTTGAAAATGCCGCCGCCGCTGGTGTTAGAATCATTGCTTATGATCGTTTGATCAAAGGCTCAAAACATGTCGATTATTATGCCACATTTGATAATTTCAAAGTTGGTGTGCTGCAAGCCACGAACCTTGTAAACGGTCTTAATGAGCGTTTTGGCGGAGAAAAGCCTTGGAACGTTGAATTATTTGGTGGATCACCAGATGATAACAATGCTTTCTTCTTTTATGATGGCGCTATGTCTGTGCTTCAGCCAATGATTGACGCGGGTGACATTGTCATCCAATCTGGCCAAGTTGGCATGGATAAAGTCGGTACATTGCGTTGGGATGGTGCGGTTGCACAAGCCCGTATGGATAACTTGCTTTCTGCCAATTATACCGACAAAAAATTACATGGCGCTTTGGCTCCATATGATGGCCTGTCAATTGGTATCCTTTCATCATTAAAAGGCATTGGTTATGGTTCTGGCGGCGAGAAAATGCCAATCGTAACAGGTCAAGATGCTGAAATTCAATCAGTAAAATCTATGATTGCTGGTGAGCAATATTCAACTATCTTTAAAGACACACGTACACTTGCTGGTGTAACTGTCGGCATGGTTGATGCGTTGTTAAAAGGCGAAACACCTGAAATTAACGACACAGAAACCTATGATAACGGCGAAAAAATCGTACCATCATACTTGCTCGAGCCATTACCTGTAACTGTAGCCAATTGGGAAGAAGTGCTTCTTGGTTCTGGTTATTATACAATGGATCAAATTAAATAGTGAGATATGGAGCATAAGCTCTTAACGAATCGGGCTGTCACTATCTATAATTTAGTGGCAGTCTATTTTGATATTTCCAGTCTATTTTGACATTTAAAGCGAAACAAATAAATGAATATGATTCTTGAAATGCGCGGCATCACCAAAACCTTCCCAGGGGTTAAGGCGCTGGATAATGTGAATATAGCAGTAAAGCGCGGCGAAATTCATGCGCTTGTTGGCGAGAATGGCGCAGGGAAATCTACCTTAATGAAAGTATTATCGGGGGTTTATCCGCATGGCACATATGAAGGTGACATTGCTTATGAAGGCGATGTGAAAAAATTTAACGGCATTGTTGACAGTGAAAATGATGGCATCATCATCATTCATCAAGAATTGGCGCTTGTGCCTTTATTGTCAATTGCTGAAAATATATTTTTAGGCAATGAGATTGCCAAAAACGGCGTAATTGATTGGCGAGAAACCAATAGACGCACTGTCGAACTGCTGAAAATGGTGGGATTGAATGAAACCCCTGACACTCATGTGGGGAGTTTGGGTTTGGGCAAGCAACAACTTGTTGAAATAGCTAAAGCTTTATCCAAAGAGGTGAAATTACTTATTTTGGATGAGCCGACATCTTCATTAAATGAAACCGACAGTGATGCCTTGTTGGAATTGCTGATTGGGTTTAGAAACAAAGGCATATCAGCAATATTAATTTCGCATAAATTAAATGAGATTTCCAAGGTTGCAGACAGCATCACGGTGCTGCGCGATGGCGCGACGGTGAGCCATTTGGATTGCCATGCGAATGAGATTTCTGAAGATGACATTGTTAAAGATATGGTCGGCAGGTCACTGTCAAACCGCTACCCTGAACGTGACCCGAAAATTGGCGATACCGTTTTTGAGGTTGAGAATTGGACGGTTCAAAACCCTGAATATACCGATCTTTTAAGTGTTGACGATGTGAGCTTTTCGGTCAAAAAAGGTGAAATTGTTGGCATTGCGGGGCTTATGGGCGCGGGACGCACCGAATTGGCGATGAGTATTTTTGGTCAAAGCTACGGTAAAAAGCTGAGTGGTACTGCCAAAATGAATGGCAAGGTGATGGACGTTTCATCAACCGAAAAAGCCATTAAGGCGGGTTTGGCTTATGCCACTGAAGATAGGAAAACCTATGGTTTGGTGTTAGAAGAATCGATTAAAACCAACATTCCGTTGGCTAATTTTGCGGGCATTTCTAACAAGGGCGTGATTGACAATCATAAAGAACAACAGGTCGCAAATTTATATAAAGATTTGGTCAACATCAAATGTTCATCCATCGAACAAGAAGCCATCAACTTATCGGGCGGCAACCAGCAAAAGGTTGTGCTGTCAAAATGGCTATTCGCCAACCCCGATATATTGATATTGGATGAGCCAACCCGCGGCATTGATGTGGGCGCAAAATATGAAATTTATACCATCATCCGCGATTTGGCGGCGCAAGGTAAATCCATTGTGGTGATCAGCTCTGAAATGCCCGAATTACTCGGCATTACCGACAGAATTTATGTGATGAATGAAGGTGAAATGGTCGGTGAAATCACCACGCAACAAGCTTCTCAAGAAAAAATCATGTCCCTTATCATCAGCTCAAAAGATTATAAACTCAGGTGAATAAAATGAATACAGAAAATAACATAGCTCCAAGCAGCCCCTCGGCGCTTGATTTCGTCAAAAAACACATTCGCGAATATGGCATATTATTGGCATTGATTGCCATTATGGCTTTCTTTCAGGTGGCCACTGACGGCATTTTAATGAAACCGATCAACATCACCAACTTGATTTTGCAAAATAGTTATATCATCATCATGGCGATAGGCATGTTGCTGGTGATTGTATGTGGCCATATCGATCTATCGGTTGGTTCGGTGGTCGGTTTTATCGGCGCGTTGGCGGCGGTGATGATTGTGAATTATGAAATCAATTATTTTGTCGCAGGCGTTATATGCTTGATTGTTGGTGGTGGCATTGGAGCGTTACAGGGTTTTTGGGTGGCCTATTATAAAATCCCCGCTTTTATCGTGACATTGGCGGGCATGTTGGTATTTAAAGGCCTGACTTTGGCCTTGCTTGAAGGCCAGTCTGTTGGTCCCTTCCCTAAAGGTTTTCAGCTGATTTCATCTGGTTTTGTGCCTGATATTTTTAACAATGAGAGCTTAAACCTGTTTTCATTATTATTGGGTGTTATGGTGGCAGGGTTTTTATTATTTTCGGCTTTGCGCAGCCGCGCACAGCAAAAGAAACTGGGTTCAGAATTAGAACCAAGTGCGTTTTTCTACGGTAAATATGCGTTGATTGTTGGCGGTATTGTTTATATGGCTTATTTGTTATCGACCTTCCGTGGCATTCCCAACGTGTTTATCATTATGGCATTCCTAATTGCTATTTATAGCTTTGTTGCAGGCCGCACCACCATTGGGCGGCGCATTTATGCCGTAGGTGGCAATGAAAAAGCCGCGCAACTATCTGGCATTAACAGCGCCCGCCTGACCTTTCTTACCTTTGTGAATATGGGCGTGTTGGCGGCTTTGGCGGGGTTGGTTTTTGCAGCACGGCTGAACACCGCAACGCCGAAAGCTGGTTTGGCATTTGAATTGGATGTGATTGCTGCGGTATTCATTGGTGGCGCTTCAATGTCTGGCGGGGTCGGCACTATAATTGGTGCGGTGATCGGTGCGTTTATCATGGGCGTGATGAATAATGGCATGTCAATTTTAGGTGTTGGCATTGATTGGCAACAAGTGATTAAAGGGTTGGTATTATTGGCCGCTGTGATCTTTGATGTATTGAATAAAAACAAAGGCTGAGGAGGCATATAATGTTACTTTCACAAACAAAAACTTCGGATGGTCATATAGCGGTTGTGGCACGAGACGGCACTGAGGCTTATATTGTCAACAATGTGAGCAGTGTTTACGAGCTGGCTTTAGACTGTGCCAAAAATCAATGTAAAATCATTGATCGTGTCGGGCAGCTGGGTTTGGGCAAAGCGGTTGATTTAGAGCAATTATATGCCGAAGGAAAACTCATCTCGCCGATAACTCATCCAGACCCTGCACATTTACATTTAACAGGAACGGGGCTTACGCATCTAGGTTCGGCATCGACCCGTGACACCATGCACCAAGAGGCCAAGGCTGACACTGACGAGACATTGACCGACACAAAACGCATGTTTTTAATGGGTTTGGAGGGCGGTAAAATGCCCAATAATGAGATTGGGGCACAGCCTGAATGGTTTTACAAAGGCAATGGCAATGCCGTTGCTGCACCTGGTTCGGCTTTAACCTCGCCCAGTTTTGCCAAAGATGGCGGCGAAGAACCTGAATTGGCAGGAATTTACGTCATTGCCGAAGATGGCACACCGTTTCGTGTTGGTTTTGCTTTGGGCAACGAGTTTTCTGATCATGTAACAGAAAAGGTCAATTACTTATATTTAGCCCATTCTAAATTGCGCCCTGCCTCTTTTGGGCCTGAGATTTTATTGGGCGAATTGCCTGATGACATTCAAGGCCGTTCTCGCATTTTACGTGATGGAAAAGCGATTTTTGACGAGCCATTTGTGACAGGTGAAAGCAACATGTCTCATACCATTCACAACCTTGAACATCATCATTTTAAATATGATATTTTCCGCCAAGCGGGAGACATTCATGTGCATATGTTTGGCACCGCCACTTTGTCCTTTGCCAAAGGGTTGATTGTGGAAAACGGCGACATGTTCGAAATTTCTGCACCTAGTTTTGGTTTACCATTACGCAACACCCATAAAATTATTCCCAATGATTCAAGCAATCAATTGATGGAAATAAAACATTTATAAGACCCAGAGAGGTTAAAGAAAATGAGTTTTACGCCAAAAAAATGGCCGCGGAAATTGCGTTCACAAGTCTGGTATGGCGGTGACAGCCGTGACAATATCTACCATCGCTCATGGATGAAAAACCAAGGCCATCCCGAAGATATGTTTGATGGCCGCCCTGTAATTGGCATTTGCAATACATGGTCGGATTTAACGCCGTGCAATGGGCATTTACGTGACCTTGCAGATCGGGTCAAACGCGGTGTTTATGAAGCCGGTGGTTTTCCTGTTGAATTCCCTGTTTTTTCGGTTGGTGAAAGCAGTTTGCGGCCGACCGCGATGATGTATCGCAATCTAGCCTCGATGGATGTTGAAGAAGCATTACGCGCCAACCCAATTGATGGTGTGGTGCTGATGGTTGGCTGTGACAAAACCACGCCTGCGCTTTTAATGGGCGCAGCCAGTGTTGACTTGCCAGCAATAGTGGTGACAGGTGGGCCGATGCTGAATGGGCAATTTAGAGGCGAGCGAGTGGGATCGGGCACCGCATTGTGGCAAATGTCAGAAGACATTAAAGCCGGCAAAATGACCCGAGACGATTTTTTAGAGGCCGAGCAATCTATGTCGCGCAGCGCAGGCTCGTGCAACACGATGGGCACTGCCAGCACCATGGCCAGTATGGCCGAAGCTTTGGGCATGGCGCTTTCGGGCAATGCCGCCATTCCTGCGGTTGATAGCCGCCGCCGTGTGATGGCACAAATAACCGGTCGGCGCATTGTTGATATGGTCAAAGATGACTTAAAGCCGTCTGACATTTTGACCCGTGATGCGTTTGAGAATGCCATTCGCACCAATGGTGCCATCGGTGGCTCGACCAATGCGGTGATCCATTTACTAGCCATTGCCGGGCGTGTGGGCATTGATTTGAATTTAGATGATTGGGACAGTTTAGGCCGCGACATACCGACCATCGTGAACTTAATGCCATCTGGCAAATATCTGATGGAAGAGTTTTTTTACGCGGGTGGTTTGCCTGTGGTGATAAAACGCCTTGGCGAAGCAGGAAAACTGCATAAAGACGCATTGACCGTATCAGGCAAAAACATGTGGGATGAGGTGAAGGACGCCAAAAATTGGAATGAAGATGTAATTCTGCCCGTTGAAAAGGCTTTGACCCAGCAAGGCGGCATTGCCGTGTTGCGCGGCAACCTCGCCCCCAATGGAGCGGTGTTAAAACCCTCGGCTGCTAGTGAGCATTTACTTGTCCATACTGGCCGTGCCGTGGTGTTTGAAGACATTGACGATTATAAAGCCCGCATTGATGATGAAGATTTAGACATTGATGAAAACTGCATTATGGTGCTGAAAAATTGTGGTCCCAAGGGATACCCTGGCATGCCAGAAGTTGGCAATATGGGTTTACCGCCGAAAGTTTTACGCAAGGGCATTACCGATATGGTGCGCATTTCTGATGCCCGCATGTCTGGAACAGCTTATGGCACGGTTGTGCTACATACATCGCCCGAAGCTGCGGCTGGTGGCCCCTTGGCCATTGTAAGAACCGGAGACATTATTAGTTTAAATGTGCCCCAACGCAGCTTGCATTTAGATATATCAGACGAAGAAATGTCCGAGCGGCTCACGCAATGGAAATCGCCAATTGAAAAACCTAAATCTGGCTATGCCAGCCTATTTCACACCCATATTAAGGGCGCAGATACGGGTGCAGATTTTGACTTTTTAATTGGCTGCCGTGGCAATGATGTCGGCCGCGACTCGCATTAATATATAGCAGCAAAAGCCTGCCGAAATAGGACCTGAAATGAAAAGACGCTAAATAGCATTAAGTTAGCTAAAAAATGAAGCCGCGGAATCAATTTTTCGATTGGACTGACTGATGACACTATAACTGTTTTTTAATGCCGATTGAATCTTTTCATATTCTTCATCATCTTGATTATAATGAACAAACACCCTGTGCAATAAATCATCTTTAACAACAAATGAGTTTATCCCAGTTGTGTAAATGTCAGGTTCATGTTTACGGGGTATCACCATTTTAAAACAGGTGACGAATGTAACATCATCCATAGTTTCGGGTGATGATATTTCGAGCTTACAACAATTTGAAAGCAAATCCATGCGCATCACATAATCAACAAAGGTTTTTATCTCGTGTGTGTGAGAAAAGAATTGAAAATGTGGAGACACAACATGACTTAAATCAAACGTATTGTTTGAATAAAACTCACTAATAAAATAGTTAATTAGTCTTAGGTTTTTAGACATGCTGAAACTTACATAATTTATTTGACCCGAACGAACTTATAACAAACTTTAGTGTAATATAGGTTAATAGACAGATAATTGAAATTTTTATGCTTTATTCCATCACAATTCTTCCAAGTCTTCTAGATGCATATCCAAAGCACGCGTTGCCAATTGTATCTCGATTATAAATAACAAGATGGAAAGGCCAAACGTTGACATGCCAATGGTAAAGGTAACATCGAACCAGTCCAAATTCACAAAAGCCGAATACATGGCCACAAGATTGATAAAAAAACCTAACGCACCTAAGGTTTGCGTCGCGCGGTTTAACATTAAGCGTTTTCGTAAAATACCTATCTGCCGCATGTAACTTACTGCACTTTTGGTTTTTTTGCTTTCATCACTATCTATCAATTCATCATGAATTTTTCGGATGAGGCTAGACATAGACGAATAGCGGTTGCCAAAACTAATCAACATTAACGGCATTGCCGGAAATAAAGCCGCGGGTAGCAAAAATATATTAAAATCCATATATCCTCCAAATAGTTATAACAAAGCAGCAAATTGGTAAAAATACCATTACGATTTTATTTTAATTTAATGGAGATACGCTTGATATTCGATATTGGCTATTATGCGGCCAGTTTTGAATTTGGCATTTAGGAATCAAACTTAATTTACAACTTGATTCACAAATGTGGCTGATTTTTCGAGTGAACCAAAAGTGAAGAAATGCACGCCGTTTAAGCCTAATTCTGGTTGTTGTTCCAGAGCTTCTGCCAGTTCAGTGATTAGCTTTTCTGGCGTTTCGCCCGATGTCATATTTTTGGCCAAATCTTGACGCTCTTTTAACGCCCGCAATGACGCACCAACGCCGCAAATAATTGCATATTTAACCAATGTCGCACGGCTTGAAGGCCCAGCAACGCCGACTCTGAACGGGACTTTAACCCCTTCAGCACGTAATTTACGCGCAAATTCGATAATGGGTTGTGACTCAAAACAAAACTGACTAACCAATTCAACTTCCAAACCAGCTTTTTCGGCCGCGATCAATTTTGCCGCGCGGGATTTATCTAATATCTCGGTGCTGATCCGCGGATGTCCTTCAGGATAACAACCTAAATAGATTTTTTTAATGCCGACCTTTTGTAACAAGCCCGTTTCAATCAATTGCAAGCTGGCATCAAAATCGCCAACCGCATCATCACGGTCACCACCCAATATAAGCGCGGTGTCAATTTCTGCTTCGATAACAAAGCGATTTAATGTGGTTTCTAGAGCGGCTAAATTTTTGATGTTACGGGCAACAATATGCGGGACGGGTTTTAAACCCGCTTGATGAATTTTCACCACTGCCGCCACTTGTTTGTCGATTGTATCCTTGGGCAATGAAGCCACAAAAACTTCCGCACCTTTATCCATCATTTTCTCGGCGGCTGCCATTGATTTTTTATCGCCAGAAGTGACTTCTGCCGTATAGCCATTTAAAAAATTAGTCAATATTTGTGAATTTAAGTCTGTAGCCATCATGTTAATTCGTTTACTCTCATTACTGACTTTAAAAGCCTTTTCATTTGATTGATTCTATATAAGCATATTTTAAAAATGTATGCAATAATTATTGTTTTTGAAAATATATCAGTGATAATTTAGTTTTACCACTATTAATGTATACAATAATATGTGATAATATTGCAAACACTTAGGGAGTAAATGTGTGAACAAAACTTTTATTTTGACTTTATCCTGCCAAGACCAACCAGGTCTTGTCACCAAGACTACTGGTTTCCTATTTGAGAATGGTGCCAACATCTTAGACGCACAACAATATAACGATTCAGCCACCTCATTGTTTTTTATGCGCATTGTATTTGACCTATCCAGCAACGACATTGAGATTGCGGCCCTAAGAGAGGCTTTTACTCCACTTGGTGAGCGATATAAAATGTCTTGGAATTTAAACGACCGCAAAGAAACTCGAAAAGTTTTAATGATGGTGTCTAAATTTGACCATTGTTTGGGTGATCTTTTATATCGCGCGCGCATTGGCGAGTTAAATATAGAAGTGGTTGGCATTGTATCTAACCACCCGCAGCAAGTGTTGAATATTTCGCTGATCGGCGACATTGCTTTTCATCATTTACCCATTACCAAAGATACAAAACCTCAGCAAGAAGCCCAAATCAAACAAATCATCACCGATTCTGGTGCGGAACTTGTTGTTTTGGCGCGTTATATGCAAATCTTATCGGATGATTTTTCGCGGTTTTTACAAGGTCGTTGCATCAACATTCATCATAGTTTCTTGCCCGGTTTCAAGGGCGCAAAACCTTATCATCAAGCCTATGAACGTGGTGTGAAAATGATTGGCGCAACCGCTCATTATGTAACCGCCGATTTAGATGAAGGCCCGATCATTGTGCAAGATGTTGAACCGATTAGCCATAATGACATGCCCAATGATTTAGTGCGCAAGGGCCGTGATATAGAACGGCGTGTTTTGGCCAGAGCCGTGCGTTATCATTTGGAAAACCGTGTTTTGCTCAATGGCACAAAAACCGTTGTGTTTAAGAATTAGTTTTCTTCTCCATTATCGATCGTTAGGTTTATGACCTAACGATCGGGTTTGGTTCACATTAAACTTTTATTTGAGTGAATGGTTTGGGCGCAATCTTGGCTTTCACATCCAATTGAATGTGACGCTCAACACCAACTTTATCACTGCCGCCATCTGGTTCTCCCCACACCACAGTCACTTCATCACCATAAATGACTTCATCCTCATCAATCATACAAAGTGAAATCCAGCCGCGTATATTGGCTGAATAAACAGGGTAAGTAGAAAGCCCGATCATCTTGCCGTTTTTCATAATTTTATCCAGCGGATGTGTGGCATAATGAGCGGCTGGCAATTCTAAATATTTATAGCGGTTGTCACCTTGCTCATACATGCTGCCAAAGATTTTAAGCACATCCTCTTTATCCCAATACAGCCAACTCTTCTTGCGGTGTTTACGTTTGGCCATTTCTTCTAATGCCGCACGGCCGATAAATTCGTGATCAAATTTGACCATGAAGCCATAGCCCAAATCCCACGGTGTTTGATAATAATCCTCGATATTGTCTGAAACATAACTGCCGCCCAATGAGGCAATGGCTTCGAAACTATTGGCACCTAACCATTCGCGATAAGCCCTCATTTTATCTCCCGCATAAATAGCTGGCATCGGGGATGGTATCCAACCAGACTCGATCGCCGAAGTTGAATAGCTGCGGCTGCCACCGAGCTTAAGACCAAACTCTGCGCCTGCTTCTACCAATACGGTTTTCACTGCATCGCCTTCATCAGCAGGCCCCCAAAATTCAAACCCTGGAAAACCTGACATTTGATGGTTAAGCCCTGTTACTTTATAATCGCCAATGTTAAATTCTAACATATGGAAAAATTTTGTTTTGCCTACGGGGCCGCCATTGACCTTTTCGAATATCTTTTGCGCATTGGGGCCTTGCACTTGGAAGCGGTAAGTCTCGCGTGGTTGCGGATTGTATAGTGAACGCTCATCGCGCCGAATCGTCACGTCATAATCACCTGTTTCGGCATGAAATGACACCCAATTAATGGTGGGGGGGCGGCCAACAATATTGACCTTATTTTCGCCAATGCCATAAAGAATGCTATCGCCAATTACATAGCCATCATAATTACACACCACAAATTGTTTGGCTTTGTTAGGGCCGAAATTATTGAATGTATTCACCCCTAAAGCCGATAGCAATTTATAGCAATCCGGCCCTTCTATATATAAATCTGTCATATGATAAGATTGGTTAAACAGGATGGCGGTTTTGCGCCACGCCTCTTGCTCATCACGCCAATTGGTATATTCTGGCTCAATTGGAAACAAATATGGCCCAATTTGCGAATTACGCATCATATCAACCGCACTGCCAATTCTGTTTATTTTGCTCTCTAAACTTTCATTCTTCATCATATCTCTCACTTTTTTGGTTCAAGACAAGTTAGCATTTCTGTTTTTAATCAGCTTATGCTTATCTTGCATAAGAACTGGCAATTTGGTAATAATATAAAATGCACAATGAAAACCGAGCCATACTTAGCCTCAAACAAATTAGAATCATCGCCGCTGTGGCGCGCCACCGCGGTTTTGCCGTGGCCGCAACCCATTTAAACATGACCCAATCGGTGGCATCGCGCAGCATAAAAGCCGCCGAGATATCTTTGGGCATACGCTTATTTCAACGCGGTTGGGGCGGTGCTGAGCCAACTGCATTGGGTGAAATTGTGGTGCAGCAATCCATATCCGCCTTGACCAAAATACAGGATGTTGAAGCCTATATAGCAGCTGAAACAGGCCGGCAAATAAGCATACAGAGTTTTTTAAAGTGGCATCATTTGGTTGCAATCGCCGCAGTGACAAGGTTTGGCGGCGCAAGCAAAGCCGCCGAGAATATCGAGCTGAAACAACCTGCCATTAGCCGCGCCATATTGGCTGTTTCGCAATATTTAGACCTGCCGATATTTATACGCAAACGTGATGGATTAACAGCGACCCCTTTGGCCTGGCAATTAACTGCTCTATATAATGAGTTACATAAACAATTTGATATTTTGCCGCAAAAATTAAACGGCAAAACTGAAGGTTTGGTAGGACGTATCGCTGTCGGCATGTTGCCATTTTCGGGGCAGGACTTAGTGGCCAAAGCATTTGGGAAATTGACCAAACAGCACCCATCATTGCGGCTCATTGCTGTATCGGGCAATTATGCGATGCTGATACAGGCGTTGCACCAAGGCGATATAGATTGCATTATGGGCATGTTGAGAAGCCCGCCGCCTCATGATGATTTGCAAGAGGCTTATATATATTCCGAACAATATGCGCTAATTGCCCGCAAAGACCACCCCTGCCACCAGCAAACCGATAATGTGACGGCATTGCAGAACCAACAATGGATTGGAGCGCCGCACGGCACGCCAGTGCGTGAATATTTGGAAATGTTTTTTAAAAATTTGAACCTCACACCGCCAACTCAAACTTGCGAGATACATTCATTCACCAATGCTGAACAAATGATCATCAACAGTGATTCAATTGCGGTGTTGAGTTACAGTCAAGAAAAACTAGCCAATTTACACCCTGAGTTGAAAAGCATAGGCGTAAAAATGCCAAATGCTAAAAACGCCATTGGATTGACATTTTTAGCATCTGATATTGATTCCAAACCATTAGCCGCATTTAAGCACATCATCATGCAGCTAACCGAGGATTTTGCTTAGGCAGATTTAACGCCTTTAAGAAAATCAGAAATATCGGTTTCTAGACTTGCCACTTGACCTTTAAGATCGTTCGCCAAACCATAAACATCATTAGATACATTTTTCGTATCATCGATTGATGCGCCCACTACATTCATGCTATCCGCACTTTTTGTCGACAAGCCAGAGGCATTCGCAACATTTGAAGAAATTTCATTAATCACCGCGCTTTGCTCTTCTACAGCTGAAGCCACGCCTAATGAGCTATCTGAAAGTTTACCGATGATATTTTCAACTTCGACAATGGCTCTGGTGGCTTTTTGACTGTCTTCTTGAATGGCCGACACCCGTTCAGCAATTTCGTCTGTAGCTTTGGCAGTTTGGTTAGCCAAGCTCTTCACTTCGTTAGCCACAACCGCAAAACCTTTACCTGCATCACCTGCCCGCGCCGCTTCAATGGTCGCGTTAAGTGCTAGCAAATTAGTTTGCTCAGCAATCTCTTCAATTAATTTAACCACTTGCTCAATATGCTTAGCGCTTGAAGACAAGGTATTGATCACCTCTACCGTTTCACTGGTTTTGGTGCGGGCTTCTTCGGCAATATCAGTTGACAGTGAAGCTTGTTGTGCAATTTCACTGATTGATGCCACCATTTCTTCGGTCGCGGTTGCTGCACTGGTTACATTATTTGATGTATCTTCTACATTACCTATCACCAAGCGGCTTTGATTTTGCATTTCTGTAGCAGATACATTCAGATCCTTAGACACGCCTTCCAAACGATCAGACGCTTGTTTCACATTGCCGATGTTATCTGTTGAGCTATTTTGGAAACCCTCAATCAAATCAGAAATATACTGAGCCTTCATAAGTTCGGCTTCATTGAGTTTGGCTTTTTCGGCCTCTGCTTGCACACGTGCAATCGCATTGTCTTTAAACACCAGCAAAGAATTTGCCATAGTGCGCAATTCATTAATCCAATATTTAGCACTCATATCTTCATCCGTCTCGCCTTTTGAAAGCGCCCGCATATCAGTTGTCAAACGCGACAAAGGTTTGGTGATAGAACGTGACACCATAATCGCAATCGCCGCCGCTACCAGCAACACGATTAAGCCACCAATCAGCATGCCATTGCGCATTTCATGAACAGCACTCATCGCTTCATCCATGCTACGTTCAGCCACAATCACCCATGTCATATCAAAAAATGTAAATGGACGGGCTGTGACCAACATATCGACACCATCGGAATTGACCGCAACACCATCAGTAATTAGCTTTTGTTCTGCAACCTCTGTAATCGCGTCATATTGCAAATTAGCGACCAATGCAGTTGGGGCTGATGCCCGTGGCATATTTGTCAGTACCTGACCATTGACATCGGCGATAAACACTTGGCCTGTTTCGCCCAAACCTTCGGTTTTAGACACGATATTGTCGAAAAAATCAACATCTAGGCGGATAACAATCACCCCAGAGAATGCAGGGTCATCAATAAATGAACCAATCCAAACTGGTTGAGCCACAAATAATACGGGCTTATCACCAGCAAATTTATAAGGTTTAAAGCTTGACGAAATTTGTGTGCCTTCTGGTAAATCTTTGGCCTTAGCAAATAATTGCGCCAAATCACCATCTTTTAATTCATCACCATTCACATCTAGCAAAAAGTCTTTTGATTTAGCAACACTATATATGATACGGCCATCTTTATTAAGCACATAAACATCGCCATAACCAGAAGCTGCCCAACTTGTTGAGAATGATTTGTGAACGCCTGTATGACCATAGGCATACATGGTTTTTTCGCCAGTGCCATCAAATGTAGCGCGTTCCGAAGCTGTTTCAGCGCCTTGGAAATAAGATAACACCGCAGGAATATCCACTTCCATATTGACAATCGCGCTGTTCAATTCGTTAAGCACAATTTTAATGGCACTGCCAGAAACCATTGTAGATAAATCATTTTTAACTGTATTCAATTTTAAATTTAAAATATCAGCACGCGAAGCTGCCAGAGTGTTTAATTCGCCGACAGTTGCTTTTTCCAACCCCGTTTGCCCATTTAAATAGCCAATAATTCCCGTCGCACCACTGGCCATAAACGTCATACTAATCATAATGATTGGTAAAAAAGTAGCGATTTTTGTAAACCGTGATTGTTTTTTGGTTTTAATGTTTTGTTGCTTATCCATAAAATATAACTCTCGATTGATCTAGTACTTTTGTCTCTATCACTTATAACTAGTTAAAATTAACAAAATCTGAATGATTTTTACTAGCCATTGCTAAGTGTAAATATATGTTTTGATTCAATAAATTGAACCATCTTCTTAAATCAACAAAATTCACTCTTCTGCCTATAATAACCTAAAAAACCCGGCTTCAAATCAATGAAGTCGGGTTTTAATGTTACATTCTAGTCTAAGATGTTAGATGAATGGCTTTCACTTCGACATAAGCATCTAAACCTTCAACGCCGCCTTCACGGCCAATGCCTGATTGTTTAAACCCACCAAATGGCATGGTCACATCCACAACAAACCCATTAATGCTCAAGTTACCCGATTTGATTCGTTTAGCAACTTGATAGCCCAATTCTGCATCTTGGGTATAAATGGCGCCAGACAGGCCATAATTTGTATCATTGGTTTTTGCCACCGCATCATCCAAATCTTTGTAAGTGATGACCGACACAACAGGGCCAAAAATTTCTTCTTGGGCGATGGCCATATCTGTTGTTACATCGGTAAACACTGTAGGCTCAATATAATAGCCTTTGTTGAGATTAGCCGGCACACCGCCACCACAGGCAAGGTTTGCGCCTTGCTTTTTACCACTCTCAATATAATTTTGCACCCGATCTAGTTGCCGCTTCATAGTCAATGGCCCCATAAGGGTGGTCGGGTCTTGCGGGTCGCCAACTTTGATATTGGCCACGGCTGCGACATACATATCGATAAATTCGTCTTTGCGACTTTCGGGCACAATGATACGGGTTAATGAAAAGCACACCTGCCCTGTAATCGGCATCGAATAAACCATCAAGCTTGGCAAGGCTGCCGCGAAATCGGCATCTTCTAGAAATAATGCCGCCGATTTACCGCCTAGTTCAAGATTGAAACGGGTTAATTTTTCGCCGCAAACTGAAGCAATGTGTTTACCCGCAGCCGTGCTGCCTGTAAAACTCACCTTATCAATGCCATCATGGCGTATCAAATAATCGCCAACCTCGCGCCCAGCAGGCACCAAATTAAACACACCTTTAGGCAAGCCAGCTTGTTCAATACATTCGGCCATTATCATCGCTTCTAACGGTGTTTCGGGTGACGGTTTGGCCACAATTGTACAACCTGCTGCCAATGCCGCGGCCACTTTATAACAAAGCAACACCATGGGCGCATTCCAAGGTGTGATGGCTGCAACAACACCGACCGCTTCTCTAAGCACCATGGTGCGGTTACCATCAGGCCGAGTGCGTTCTTCTTCAAACGGATAGGTTTTTGCCAAATCAGCATAATAATCAAATAATTGCGGTTGCTGGCCAACTAGTTTTTGCGTCAGGCCAATTGGCGCGCCAACTTGCACAGTCCACGCTTTTGCCAAATCTGGCATGCGTTCACGTAATAAATCAGCCACCTTGGTTAGATATTTTGAGCGTTCTTCAGGGCTAAGCCTTGGCCATTCGCCATTATCAAACGCATCACGTGCTGCTGCAACCGCCAGATCAATATCTGCCGTTGACGCCTCGTGATATGTAAATAATACATCTTCGTTTGCAGGGGAAATAACCTCCAAACTATTTTGCGATGTCGGTTTCACCCATTGGCCATTGACAAATAGTCGATCAGCGACACCTTGAATAAGTTCTAGCGGATTTATCATATTCATAATCAATTCCTCCCAAGGTTATGAAATTTAAAACAACTTTCTACTTCAATCAAACATACTATTTGGCAAAAACAATGCGATTTGTGGGAATGCTACCAATATCGCCAAAGAAAATAACATAACGCCCCAAAACGGAAAAACGCCTGCAAAAATCTTGTTCAGTGGTACATCTCGCGCCACCGATTTAACAATGAACACGTTTAAGCCCACGGGCGGTGAAATAAGCCCCATTTCAAGCGTTAGCACCACCAACACACCAAACCAAATAGGGTCAAACCCAAGGTTAACAATCACTGGAAAAAAGATCGGCATGGTGAGTACCAACATAGCAAAACCTTCTAAAAAACAGCCCAGTATAAGATAAGTCAGCAGAATAAGCCCCAAAACAGCAATTGCTGGAATTTCTAACCCGCCCATAAAAGCGCCGATGGTTTGTGGAATGTTGCTTAACGCCAAAAATGGGTTAATCATATGCGCTGATATAAGGATCAGCATGACTGTAGCTGTGGTGATGATTGAATCTTTAACCGCCAACCAGAGCTGCATTAATGATAAAGTTTTAAACCATACACCCATCAATATCACCAAGCCCGCGCCAACCGCCGCAGCTTCAACTGGTGAAAATATACCGCCATAAATGCCGCCAATGGTGACGAAGATGATGCCAACAATCGGCAAAGCCCCACGTAATGCCACGGTTTTTTGAGCCCAGCTTAATTTATCGCCTGCTGGCCCTAATTTTGGGTTGCGCCAACATAGGAATGTAATCATGCCAATGAACATCAGCAACAATAACAACCCGGGCAATATACCCGCCAAAAACAGCCGCCCAATAGATTGTTGAGTTAAAATAGCGTAAATAACAAAGCCCGTTGAAGGCGGAATGAGAATGCCCAATGTGCCGCCTGCGGCGACAACGCCAGTCGATAAGCGATCATCATATTTAAAACGTTTCATCTCGCCCAATGACACTTTGCCAATGGTTAAAGCCGAAGCTACGGACGAGCCCGACAAAGCCGCAAAACCGCCGCAACCGATAATGGTGGCCGAGGCCAAACCGCCCCGAACCGAGCCGACCATGGCATAAGCCGCGTCATAAAGCCGCCTACTCATGCCTGTGGCGGTCGCCACATTACCCATAAGAATAAACAATGGCACCACCACTAATTCGGCCGATGAACCGAGGGTGAAAGATTCTGAAGCCAACAGACTCACTGCAGAATTCACCCCATTTAATGCCGCAATGCCGCAAAAGCCAACGATGAACATGGAGAATGCCACGGGAACACGCATAAGCAGCATAACGAGCAACGCCGCCATACCAAGTCCGCCAATTAATGCTGCGCTCATATACCAGCCTCCTCTTCTACTTCTTTACCAATGATAGCGAGGCTTATGCCGCGCATCAACATAGCAAATGCCGTCATCAGAGCAAAGCCAGTCACAATCCATTGGAAATAAACTTTAGGTAAATAAATAATATTAGTTGCCAAATGCAACATTTGTGAAATTTTTGATGATTCATAAATTGCATAAGCAATCAATGCAAAAATCACCGCGCCAATCAAAGCCGAAAATACATCAATCGAATGATTTAACCAATGTGGGAAAGCCGCCTCGAAAACATCTACAGCTATATGACCACCAGTTTTGTCGCATATTGCCATGGCACCAAATACCAAAATCAACATAGACATTTGAGAAATATCTTGTGCACCCACCAACGGGGCATCAAACGCACGGCCAATGACATCAGCCAAAATAATAACCACCTCAACGATCAAGGCGACACTACCTAAGAGTGCAGACAAGCTGATGAGCCTGTCTGCTAGTTTTGTTAAATGCTTAAGCATTCAAAGTCCTTTTTTAAAATGCCAAGCATTGGCTTGTATTATTTGGCTTGCATAGCTTCAAGCACAGCTTCGCCGCCCATATCAGCAATCACTTGATCAGTCACTGGGAAAGTGATGGCACCAAATGCCGCAATGCCAGCTGCATCTAGATCAACCATTGTGTTGCCGCTGTCAGCCCGTAGGTCAACAATTGTGGCATCAGCACGTTCATTCCAATATTCTTCACCGCTTTTTGACAATGAAATACCTGAATGAGCATCAATTGCTGCTTTATGGCTGTCTGGAAGGCTGTCATACTTTTCTTGGTTCATCACTAGATAGAAAGTGATACGGCCCAAAGGAGCACCAATTGTGTAGCTGTTGGCAACTTCAAATAGTTTAAAGTCCGCAACCGCGCTAGCACCTGTAATCACACCATCAATAAGGCCTGTTTGCAATGAGTTGTAAATTTGGCCTGCTGGCATATGCACTGGTGTGCCGCCAAGAGCGGTAACCAAAGCTGATGCAGCCGAACCTGACACGCGGATTTTAAGGCCGATAATGTCATCTGGAGTTTTAACAACATGATCTTTCATGATGAAGATATTTGGCTCAGATGTATAAATAGCCAAAGGTTTTGTGCCTGGGAATTCAGAGGCAAGATGCTCATCATAAGCTGCCCATAGGCCAATATAGCCATGCACACCATCTTCAATGGCGCCCGGCAATTCGGCAATCATAGTTTTAGGAAATTGCGAAGATGTATAACCTTGCAAACCCCAGCTTACATCAGCAACGCCTTGTAAAGCCCGAACATATTGCTCTAGCGGGCCAGCGCCCAAAGCACCACCTGGATAAAGTTTAATGGTCAATTCGCCATTTGTATCGGCAGCAACGCCGTTGGCCAATGGATCAAACAAAGATTTTGTCACAATGTGTAATGGTGGCACAAATGTAGCAAATTTAAGCTCTTCAGCTTGTGAAATGCCAACCATTGAGGCTGTGGCAATGATGGCCGCAGCAGTGGTGCGCAATAAAGTTTTTAACATGAAAATACTCCCTCAAAATAATTACATCAAGCCCACTTATTGTATAGCGGGTCAAGAATTAGTTATATCCATGTCCATAGAAACAGATATAACCCCTACACTAAGGTATAAACTAAAATTATCAACCATCACCATAAGAAAAAAGTCATCATTATAAAAAAAACATATAGCGATAAAATTTAATTACCTGTATTTGTGATAAGCGTTAGCTATTTAGCCGTTTTGAAGAAAAAAAATATAAAAAAAAAGCTAGGCAATTTACATTACCTAGCTAAATTTTGACTATTTTGTACGCCAACTATCGGCATAATTTTCGCGCGCTTCGCTCGAATAAGGTGTATCAGAAACCCGCACCCGAATGGTGGTTTGTTTATGCGGTTCGGCTGATGTTTTTTCGGTACCGCCATCAGGCTCGCCCCACACCAACTCGAGCACATCACCAATTTGTACGCTTTGATCAACCATACCGAGTGACAACATACATCTCTCATTAAAGCTATAGCCGTTAAACATCGAAAGGCCGACCATCTTATCGCCCTGCATGATTTTATCAAAGCTAGAGGAAGCATAATTTGGTTGTGGGAAATCGATCCACTTATAATTATCGCCGCCCTTAACAAAGCTTGAAGAAATCACTTTCATCACATCTTCAGCATTCCATTCAAATGTCACTTTTTTACGAGCATCGGCTTTGTCCATAGCTTCCAAAGCAGCACGGCCAATAAAATCATGATCATATTTAATGTAAATGCCATAACCAAGGTCAAACGGTGTTACATAATAGTCTGTAATGTCATTAGCCACATAACTACCGCCAATTGAACCCATGGCTTCATAGCTTTCATTGGTTAACCAGTCACGATAACCTTTCATTTCATCGCCGGAATAAATGGCTGGCAATGGTGAAGGAATCCAACCAGATTCAAGTGTATTGGTTGAATATGCGCGGGCACCACATTGTCTAATGTCAACACCAGCTTCTTCGGCAGCCTTTAGAATCGCAGCACGAATTTCGTCTTTTTCTTCATAAGGGCCCCAGATTTCTAGACCAGGCGCACCAGCCATGCCATGGCGTAATGCACGCACGGGCTTGCCGTTAATATTGATCCAATCAACGTGGAAAAACTTAATATCAGGCACCGCACCGCCATGCATTTTTTCAAACACTGCAGGAGCTTGTGGGCCTTGAATTTGAAAACGATAATGTGTGCGTATCACTTGAGCGCCATCAGGACGTGAAGGTGAGCGCGGGTCATGCGTCACTTTAATGTCATACTTGCCTAATGAGGCATTATATAACACCCAGTTGGCAGTTGGGGCACGACCAACAAGCACAAATTTTTCTTCGGTTTCGCGGAAAATGATCATATCACCAATCACATGACCACTATGTGACACAGGCACAAAATGTTTTGCTCTATTGGTTTTAAAGTTTGCAAAGCTGTTAATGGCTAGGCTTTCAAGAAACTTTTCAGCATCTGGGCCTTCGACCGTCACTTCATCCATATGATGAGATTGATCAAACAATACGGCTTTGTTGCGCCATGAGTCCTGCTCACTACGCCAGTTAGAAAATTCTGGTGCAACCACTGGATAGACATACATGCCAATTTTTGAATTTCTTAAAAGCTGAATTGCGTCAGTTTTTTGCAATATTTCATTTAAACTTGTTTTAGACAAAGTAGACCCTCTTATTGATTTATTGGAATGTATACATTATCACTCAATTCACCAATCAGGTCAAGAACAAAAACCACGAAACAACAAACGCGGCATATTATTAAAAAATCCGATATCTAGCTGTCTTTTATCACGCCGCCATATTGAAGCGGGTTCCTACCCATTGTGATTTCTAGGTTTTTACGGGCTTCACGGGCGTGTTCCCGTGCAATAGATTCAGCCCGAGCTCCCTCCCTGGCTTCGATAGCAAGTATAATTTCTTTATGTTGCTCCTGCGCAGATAGCAATGACAATGCAAAGCTATTGCGGTTGTTTTTATCGACCAAAAAGGCCGAAGGTGAGGCAAATGGCAACTGCCAAACTCGCTTCAATTCGCGTTGTATAACCTCACTGCCAGCCAACCCAGACAACTCGTCATGAAACGCAGCATTTAACTCAGAATAACGCGGCAAATCTACCTTTAAACCTTGCTCTGAAAAACATTCATCTAACTGTTCGAGTAATTTATACATAACAATTAATTTGTTTTTTGCAACGCCTCTCTCAGCGGCCAAACGGGCTGCGGTGCCCTCTAAGACCCCGCGCAGTTCAATCGAATCTGCAATGTCATCCAAACCGAAGCGGCGTATGACGAAGCCGCCCGTTTTGGCTCGTTCTAGCAAGCCTTCCTCCGCCAATCTAGACATCGCGTCGCGCACTGGCGTGCGTGATATGTTAAGCTCTTTAGCAAGTGCCACCTCACGCAACCTCACGCCAGCAGCCAACTCGCCACTTAATATCTTTTTACGCAAATCAAACACCGCGCGCAATGCATGGGTATTTCCAGTTTGGTTTTCCACTTAACATCCCTTTTAGCTCATGTATACATAGCTTATACACATTAACATTCGCCCTGTCACCCACTGCAAACATCACCCCTTGTTAATAATGAATCTGAAAAATGTATAGGTTTTCACTTTAATGTATACATTTTATAGAGTTTTTTGTATGAATAACCATATTACAACCGGAACATTATATAAGGTTTGATTATGAACACGTTGATACTAATACCAGGTCTTATTTGTGATAAAATTATTTGGCAAGCTTTAGCGCGTTCAGCATCAGCTCATATGAATATATATAATGCCGATTTAACCAAAAGCACCAGCATCTCCGACATGGCACAAATGATATTGGATGATGTTGAAGGCGACATGATTGTTGTTGGTCATTCATTGGGTGGCCGCGTGGCCATGGAAATGGCCCGCATCAACCCTGCCCGCATAATTGGCTTGGTTTTAGCTGACACTGGCTACATGCCAAAAAGTGAAGGTGAAGAAATAAAACGCCAAGCGATGATTGATTTAGGCCATGAAAGCATGGAAAAATTAGTGGCGCAATGGCTACCTCCTATGCTGAACCCCGAAACCGAGCCTGACCCGCAACTATATGCCGATTTAACTGATATGGTATTGCGCGCTGATGCCGACATACATGAGCGTCAAATCAGGGCCCTCATCACACGGCCTGATGCCAGCCAATATTTAAACCAAATCAACTGCCCAACTTTATTGCTTGTTGGCCGTCAAGATGGTTGGAGCCCCGTTGCCCAACATCAAGAAATTGCCGACGAAATTGCAAATTCGCAATTGGTCATCATTGAAGATGCTGGGCATTTTGCCCCTGTTGAGCAAGAAACTAAGGTGGTTAAAGCCATCACAAATTGGATGAATAATATATAAGGAGGCCATAATGGCTGACATTGAAGACGTAATACCCGTAACGCCGCTTTTTGACCGACCAAGGGCATTGCGCGGTTATAAAATGAACAAAATGGCCAATGGGCTGGGTGTGCCAGCCAACCGTGAAGCCTTTTTAGCTGACGAAGCTGAATATATTGACCGTTACGATTTATCTGACGAGGAAAAAACTGCCGTGATGCAACGCGACTGGCATGAAATGGTTCGTTTGGGTGGCAATCTATTCTTTATACTCAAGATTACCGCAGTTGACCCGACCCCCATCACCCTCGTTGGTGCGGCACAAGCAGGTATGGATCATGACGAATTTTTAAAAACCCGCCTCGGCAAAGAATTGTAAGTATTAGGAAAAAATAATGGCAAAATTAATCGGTGGAGTGGGCACAAGTCATGTGCCTTCAATTGGTGCAGCGATAGACCGCGGCGCAACCCAAGACAAAGACTGGAAACCATTTTTTGACGGCTACATACCCGCAAAAAAATGGATGGCAGATAAAAAACCCGACATTGCGGTGGTGATTTTTAACGACCATGGCAACAGTTTCTTTTTAGACCGTGTGCCAACATTTGCAGTCGGCGTGGCTGAAAACTACAAACCCGTCGATGAGGGTTGGGGCCCGCGCAAATTACCCGATTTTAAAGGCGATGCCAACTTTTCATGGTATTTTGCCGACAAATTGGTTGAAAACCATTTTGACCCGCTAATTTGCAGTGAAATTGAGGTTGACCATGGCCTGCAAGTGCCGATGGAATTATTATTTGGCCACCCTGACAATTGGCCGGTAAAAGTTTTGCCCATCTGGGTCAATACTGTGCAATATCCAATTCCAACCCCGCAACGTTGTTGGGATATGGGTGTGTTGCTTAGAAAAGTGATTGAAAGCTATCCAACTGATGAAACTGTGGTGATTATGGGCACCGGCGGGCTATCGCATCAACTGCAAGGCTCACGCGCTGGTTTCATCAACCAAGAGGCTGATTTGGCTTATTTGGATGGCATTGCCAACGACCCGGAAAAATACCGCAATATGAGCCGTGAAGACTATGTCGAAACCTTCGGCTCAGAAGGCGCAGAGCTGATCATGTGGCTGGTAATGCGCGGCGCCATGGACAAACAAGTCAATCTCATTCACAAACATTATCATGCCCCCGCCTCTATGACGGGTGCTGGCATGGTGATTTTAGAAAACAAGGCATAGCCTATGTATTTTCTCATGCAATGTAGCCACCATCCTGACATGGACAACCTGCGCGATCAACACCGTGCTGACCATCGGCAATGGGTTAAATCTGGTGGGGGGGGCGTTGCCATTGTGCTGATTGGTTCGGCCACAATCAATGATCAAGCCACATCAATCGGCAACTTTGGCATCTTACAAGCAGAAAGCCTAGCCAATGCCACGGCCTTTGCTGAAGGGGATCCATTTAACCGTGCAGGCATTGTATCTGATATAGAAATGACCCGCTTAACTGATGGTTTCCAAGCTCATCGCATACCTGAACCCATGTCGTCTTCATAATGAGGTAATTTTTATCATAATGCCTGTGTAAAGCAAGCTAACTCAAATTACCCAGCAAACCCGCCTCTAAAGTTTAGAAGCGGGTTTTTTTTGAGTAAGACATCTAAGCAAAATCACTTAAATTCAATAATTTCTGCCTCAAGAGTCGCGAAACCATATTCAACAACCTCAATAAGATCATTTTTGACGACTATTTTAACTTTATTAGAAATTTTTTGACCATATGCGGCAGTATTATTCTTCAACTCAGTTGTAGAATCTACGACGAAACCGACATCGTCTTTAGAACTAATATTATCAATATTAATTTCAGAATTTTCAAAATATGACAAAACACACTCAACATATTGAGCAAAATTTAATTCTCCACTAACTGGGCTTTTAAATACAAAGGTTGGAGATACAATATGTTCCAGCTCTTGAGGTTTATCTCTATAAAATTCACTAACAAAATATTCTACTAATCTATAATTTTTCGACAAGCCATTCCCCTCAAATAAGCCATTTTATATATTTATACTAATCACTTAACACACATAATTAAATCAATTAATATTGATTAATACAAAAAAAATGTACCTCACGTAATTATTAAGCCAAAGCCATTTTTTTAGCATATGTCATTTTATCTGCGGGGTTAATTATACATAAATTTCATGTAATTAGCGAAATTAAGCGCCATCATCTTACCTTGGAACTATAAGTAAAGACAAACCAGTGTGATTAGCGAAACACTTACTTTCAACATAGACTTTAATACTATGATTGTCGAAATTAACCGTGAATTAAACTTTGTATCTAGAAGCTTGATATATTCTATATATAAAGTTATTCTGGCTCCAAAATTACTCATGAAAGAAAACTTATGAAAACAGATAATATTAAATTGGGTATTATTGGTCTTGGTTATGTTGGATTACCACTAGCCGTTGAGTTTGGCAAAAAAATAAACACGCTGGGCTTTGATATTCATATGAAAAGAATAAATGAATTGAACAAAGGAACGGACCATACATTAGAAGTTTCTAGTGATGAAATGAAATCTTCTAAATTCCTAAACTATACTTCAAACGTAGAAGATTTGACTGACGTAAACATATATATTGTAACCGTTCCAACTCCAATTGATGAGAATAATAGCCCCGATTTGACACCACTTATTAAAGCAAGTGAAATGCTGGGTGGTGTCGTTAAGAAAGACGATATTGTTATTTATGAATCAACCGTCTACCCAGGCGCAACTGAAGAAGTTTGTATTCCAATCATTGAACGAATATCTGGGTTGAAATATAATGTTGATTTCTTTGCTGGTTATAGCCCCGAGCGAATTAACCCAGGCGATAAAGAGCATAGAGTGACCACTATTAAGAAAGTCACGTCTGGATCTAACCCTAAAGTCACTAAGCTTGTAGATGAATTATACGGACAAATTATCACTGCTGGAACTCATTCAGTTTCGTCTATTCGGGTTGCTGAAGCTGCAAAAGTCATTGAGAATACACAAAGAGATTTAAACATAGCGCTGATCAATGAATTATCGATAATATTCAACAAGCTTAATATTGATACCGAAGAGGTTTTAGAAGCCGCGGGAACCAAATGGAATTTTTTGCCATTTAGGCCTGGTCTTGTGGGGGGGCATTGTATTGGTGTTGATCCATATTATCTAACATACAAAGCACAATCTGTTGGTTATAATCCTGAGATTATTTTAGCAGGTCGACGCATTAATGATGGCATGGGTAAATATATTGTCACAGAACTCGTTAAATCAATGATTAAAAAACGAATTCATGTCGATGAAGCAAATATTTTAATTATGGGCTTAACCTTTAAAGAAAACTGCCCTGACTTAAGAAACACAAGAGTTATTGATATTATCGAAGAATTAAAAACTTATAATGTAAATGTTTCAGTATTCGATCCTTGGGCATCGGCTGAACAAGCCGAAAAAGAATATGACCTTGAACTAATCACTGCCCCCGACGAAAATAGGTATGACGCCGCAATTGTTGCGGTGGCTCACAAGCAATTTGCAGAAATTGGTGCCCAAGGCGTTAGAAAATTCTTAAAAGAGGATGGTCTAATCTACGATTTAAAATATGTATTTAAAAGCTCCGAAACAGATATTAGATTGTAAATATGACACATTATAATGAAATCAAAGCGATGCTAAGCGCTTCCCCAAAAACATGGTTGATTACTGGTGTTGCTGGATTTATTGGCTCAAATTTATTAGAAACTTTGTTACTTTTAAATCAAAAGGTGGTTGGCCTCGATAATTTTGCAACCGGCCATCATCATAATCTTGATGAGGTGAAATCTTTAGTTTCTGATGAAAATTGGGCCAATTTTAGCTTTATTTCAGGTGACATACGAGATTTTGAAACTTGTGAAAATGCAACACAGAATGTTGATTATGTATTGCATCAGGCGGCATTAGGCTCGGTTCCAAGGTCTATTGCCGACCCAATTCTGACAAATTCTTCAAACATTACTGGTTTTTTAAATATGCTAACCGCCGCTAAAAATGCAAAAGTTAAGAATTTTGTTTATGCTGCCTCTAGCTCCACCTATGGCGACCATCCAGCTTTACCCAAAGTTGAAGAGACTATAGGCAATCCATTGTCTCCATATGCAGTTACAAAATACGTAAATGAACTATATGCGGCTGTCTTCAAACGGACCTATGATTTTAATAGCATTGGCCTGCGATACTTTAATGTATTTGGCCAACGCCAAGACCCTAATGGGGCATATGCTGCAGTCATTCCGAAATGGACGGCAGCCATGATTGGCGACGAAGAGGTTATTATAAATGGCGATGGCGAAACAAGTCGCGACTTTTGTTTTATAGAAAATACTGTTCAGGCCAATATTCTTTCTGCGACTGCCGAAGAACAAGGCCTAAACCAAATATATAATGTAGCGGTTGGTGATCGCACCTCTTTGAACGAATTGTTTTCCAACATTTCGCTTGCCCTAGCTGGAAATCAAATAAACTATAAAAAATCACCCGTTTATGAAGATTTCAGAATAGGCGATGTACGCCACTCACAAGCTGACATTACAAAAATTAAAAACTTGCTTCACTATGAACCCGAATTTGATATTAAGAGTGGTATTTTAAAAGCTATGCCTTGGTATACGACATTTTTGAAAACCTAAATAGCAAATTAATATTAAGTTATTTTCCCGCAGCAGCATATTTAACAAATGTCTTTTGAACGTTTCGTTTTAAGGTTATAAACAGTTTCGCCTTTAGCTTACCGATAAATTGATGAACGTGATATTGACAATAGCTGACATAGAAATTTTATAGCCAGTTTTGGAAGTTGCTTGTTAATCATGCTAACCCTCATTTATCGAGCCAAGGCGCTAGCTTTTCTTACGAAAAATCATTGGCGACAGCCAGCTCCCCTATTTTAGCGTGAAGGGCTTTTGGCTTGCTTTGTCTTCTGTCCACATCAAACACTTCAACTGCATCTTCAGGCAACGAGCACCTCAGATAAACCCCGTGTGATTAGCAAAATGCTTACCATAAATCAACAGTTCTAAATCACTTTTTCAAAAATCATGGACAAGAATGTCAATTTAATTGAAGGTTTAACTTAACTAGTTTGGCGTGATTAACATTCAATATAGGTTACATATGTTCAGCAAGCCAAAAATTACCAATTTAAGTTTTTTAATCATTGATGATAATAGTATGATGGTGACCATTCTCAAAACCTTATTGCATGGTTTTGGTGTGCATGAAATATATGATGCCAATGACGCGATCTCAGGCTTTGAAGAATTAACCAGCACAAAAATTGATATAATTTTGCTCGACAATAAGATGAACACTTTAGACGGCATAGAATTCACCCGCATGGTGCGCACCGCCAACGACTCGCCCAATCATTACATACCCATCATTATGATATCGGCATATACCGAGCGCTCGCGCATTCAAGCTGCGCGTGATGTCGGGGTTAATGAATTCATCTGCAAGCCAATCAGTGCAAAAAGCCTAAATGCCAGAATTACAGAAGTCATTGAGCATCCACGGAAATTTATTGAAACACCGCAATATTTTGGCCCTGACCGTCGGCGAATCAAAAAATCAGGGTATAATGGCCCCGAACGGCGTGGTCAAAAAGTAAAACCAAAAACCACGGTGGAAGAACAGGTTTAATTATAACTTTTTGACAAATTTAGTCAGGATGATAATTTTTTGGCCATTGACCCGCCCTTCAATTTGTTCGGCATTATCGACCACCAAAGAAATATTACGCACCGCTGTGCCGCGTTTGGCTGTGAATGTGGTACCTTTTACATCTAAGCTTTTAATCAGGCTCACACCGTCACCTGCAACGAGTTGTGTGCCATTGCTATCACGGTGAATGATGGCGCTCTCGTCATTAGTGGCTACAAAACCATCTTGCGCCCATGCCATGTCAGCATCATCCAAATATATCATATCCAACGCATCACGAGCCCAACCCTCATCGGACAAATTATGCAGCATACGCCACGCCACAACTTTAACTGCAGACACTTCGCTCCACATGCTTTCATTTAAGCAATGCCAATGATTGACATTAATATCCGCAATTTGGGTAATTTGAGCTTGGCAAGTGTCGCAAATCAGTACCAGATCATCAACCGCTATGCCTGATTTTGGAGCCACTTTAAAGCTTTGCAACCCATCCGTTGCATTACATAATTCACATTTAGAACCAGCGCGTTCTTGCAATAATGTTTCGACACTCATCTGCTTATCACCTTATAAATATATTAGCTTGTGGAATATCAAAGATAGGCAGCAAAAGCCATTAGTTTTTTATAGGGTTGCCGTGATTCTTAACCGTATTCTTAAGCAAAATTCGTGCTGAATTGGAAAAGTCATTCATTTTGTAATCGATAATAGATGAAGCGATAAGGCCATCTCTGATCTTCACATATTCAATCACGTGTATTTGATCATTTAGCTTCACTTGGCTATCAAACATCGTGACAATATATTCATGCACATAGATATTTTCTTCGCGCTCACATAGCTTCACCAAATCGGTGGTAAAAACGCTGCCGCTATCTTTGGCATATTCAATATATTCTTGTTTGCCAAAAATTTCGATCTTAGGACTTTTGAAATAAAAATCATCCACCAAAATGTCTTGCAAATCATTCAATTGCTGAGTATCGAATATATTTATAAACTGCTTCATCAACCGCAGGTTTGCCATTCACATCTCCAAAGCAATACCAAGTTTGGTTCAAAATATAACTCTCTAATTCAAACGAGCCTATTGTACTAAAGTTTATTTAATCGCTATTCTTATGCATGGAACCATGTTTTTTGCAAGTATCAACCATAAGATCTTTTGTAATGTTAGATAGATGATCTGATGCATAATTTTCAATTAAGCGCGAATGTACCAAATGCGGTTTCCATTGATCATAATTAGTGATCAAAATTTATTTCAACAACATTCCATGTTTTTGCGACGAACCCTTTAAAATATTTTCTATTTCCACGGACACATTATCTTCATTATAATCAATAATATAAGTTGAAATCAGCCCATTTTTTATTTTGATTTGCGCCGTAATGAACAAGCGATCACAAAATTTATCGACACTGCTTAAAAATGTCAAATAATATTCATGTATATATTCATCTTCTGATTTCGCATATATAACCATAGTATCTCGACTATATGTATCTAAAATATCTTTAGCATATCGGATATAATTGTCTCGCCCAGTGATTTCAATTGAGGGGGTGCGAAAATAAAAATCCACGGTCATCAGATCGTACATTTCATCAAATTGCATTGTATCAAATGCATAATTATAATGGTCGATTAACCGAGAATGTTTCAAATCAACTCCCCCGAGTCAAATCTACATTACGTAACGTAAATTATTGCCGTTACTTATGCGAAAACTAGTCATCATATTGACATAAGTATATAATACTAAAGTATAGTTGCCGTTAACTAGCGTGATTACTAATTGAAGTAAATAAGTTTTTAGGAAAACCAACAAAAACCTAATCTTATAGGCAAGTAAATGGAGGCCTCATCCGGAATCGAACCGGAGTACGCGGATTTGCAATCCGCTGCGTCACCACTCCGCCATGAGGCCATGACCATTTATATAGTGTGGTAAGGATGAAGAAGATTTAACGGTGAATAGAAATTATGTCAATAGACGATCACAGAACCTCAATCACTTGCGCACAGATAACGAACTGACCTTAGATAATATGTGCCTGTATTCGCTCGATATATTTATGCACATCGGTTTTTAAATTTGTAATTTCAGCAATTTCATACCATTCTGCCCCAGTAACCTCTTCAACTTGGCGCCTTAGTTTTTGGTTAGAATTCCCAACAAATAGATATGTAAAATCATGATGCACATGCGGCTCTTCGTTTTTATGAGGTGATGCAGGAATGTCATGACTGTCAATTGAGAACGGCACATCAGGTAATTTATCATTCTGATGATGCCACGGGTGCAAGCCAAAGCCCAGCAATGCAGTTTCTTCGGTAATTTCACGCTTCGCTTCTTTATATATTTCAGCATCACCTTCGACATGGCCACCTGGTTGCAGCCACATTTGTAAGAACTTGTGATTGATCAGCAATATCTTATCGAATGTTTGGTTAAGCACCAAACCACTAGCGGTGATATGGCCTGTAAAATTCTTACGATCAAACATATCTTTATCGTCGTCAAGCTGATTAAATAGCAGTGAGGACACATAAGCATCCTCACCTTTATATATAGTTTGATATTCAGACACTAAACCCGACAAATATTGATTTGTTCGCATCATTAGACCAATCTACTTTGCTCGGCAGCGGCCTCAATAAATGATACAAATAATGGATGCGGCTTAAAGATTTGAGATTTAAGCTCTGGATGATATTGCACCCCAATAAACCACGGGTGATCCTTATATTCAATAGTTTCAGGCAGCACACCATCTGGCGACATACCACTGAAAACCAAGCCTGCATCTTCAAGCTGAGCTTTATAATTGATATTCACCTCATAGCGATGACGATGGCGTTCAGAAATATCGGTCGAACCGTAAATATCGGCAATCTTGCTATCTTTATCAAACACACAATCATAAGCACCTAAGCGCAATGTGCCGCCTAAATCGTCTTTTTCGCCGCGGGCAACCTTTTCGTTGCCTTTGGTCCACTCGGTCATCAAACCAATCACTGGATGCTCACAGGCGCCAAATTCGCTACTGCTCGCACCTTCAATGCCTGCCAAATACCGCGCCGCTTCGATAACCGCCATTTGCATGCCCAGACAAATACCAAAAAATGGCACTTTTTTCTCACGAGCATATCGAACCGCCTCAATTTTACCTTCGGTACCACGCTCGCCAAAGCCAGCAGCAACCAATATAGCATCTGCTTGTCTGAGCAATTCATCGACATTATCTTCAGTAACTGTTTCAGAGTTAATCCACGTTAGATTGACTTTCACACGGTTAGAAATACCACCATGCATCAAGGCTTCTTTTAAGGATTTATAGGCGTCTTCAAGTTCGACATATTTACCCACAATCGTCACATTCACATGCCCATCTGGGTTGGCAACAATTTCAGAGATTTCATGCCAGCGGCTTAAATCTGGTTCGGGCGCGTCTTTAATGCCAAACGCTGCAAGCACCGCATCATCCAAGCCTTCATCATGATAGGCCAACGGCACATCGTAAATGCTGTTTAAATCCAATGCTTGAATGACCGCGTCTTCGCGTACGTTACAAAATAACGCAATCTTAGCCAATTCAGTCTTCGGAATGGGGCGATCAGAGCGGCACAATAAAATATCGGGTTGAATCCCAATAGAGCGTAATTCTTTGACGCTATGCTGTGTCGGCTTGGTTTTGAGCTCACCTGCCGTTGGAATATAAGGCAATAAAGTCAAATGGATAAATATGGCATCGCCTTGTGGCAACTCATGTTTTAACTGTCTGATGGCTTCAAAAAATGGCAGGCCTTCAATGTCACCAACGGTGCCGCCGATTTCGCACAAAACAAAATCAACATCATCAACATTATCTACAGTGAAATCTTTAATCGCGTTGGTCACGTGCGGGATCACCTGCACTGTGCCGCCATTATATTCACCGCGCCGCTCTTTAGCCAGCACTTGCTGGTAAATACGGCCAGCCGTTACATTGGCTTTTTGAGTGAGTTTTACCCCTGTAAACCGCTCATAATGGCCGAGATCCAAATCGGTCTCCGCGCCATCATCGGTTACATAAACTTCGCCATGCTGATAAGGCGACATCGTGCCTGGATCAACATTCAAATAAGGGTCTAATTTACGGAATTTCACTGAAAAACCGCGGGATTGAAGCAGTGCACCAAGAGCCGCTGAAGCCAGCCCTTTGCCGAGTGAGGAAACCACACCGCCTGTTATAAAAATAAATCGCGCCATGGAATTGCAGAATACACATTTCTACAAAGAAGCCAAAAGATAAATACAATTTTCAACTTTTATACCGGATGGATTCAACGGGTCACCGCAACACCTCCTGTAGTTTATATGCTGGTGTTTTGAAGTCCAGAGTTTTTCTTGGACGAGAATTCAGTTGTTCAGCAA